>NZ_JAHVHR010000029.1:0-293292 GCF_019802175.1 Halomonas sp. DP5N14-9 | reverse complement strand
ACATCGAGATGGAGTACAACAGCTGCCGGCTCCACTCCACCCTGGGCTACCAGACGCCGAGGGAGATTGAATTGGCAGCTGCGGCTTGAAAATGTGTCCGCTCTGACTTGACCAGAACAGATTCACCCTAGTGGCATCATGGGCAGTCCTGCATAACTGCTGAGTCTGGTGTCAGCGACAGCTCCTGCAGGTAGCGTGCCAGCCGTCGGCCAAGCCAAGGGCGAGGGCGGCGAGGGCCTGGCTCCATGAAGCCGACATGGCCGCCGCGTTCAGCGACTTCGAGGGTCACCAGCGGCGAGCGAGCCGGGAAGCGCTCGATTAGGTCGGCCGGCATGAAAGGATCGTCACGGGCATGCAGCATCAGGGTGGGAACGGCCACCCGATCGAGCACCGGGCCGCTGGAGGCGCGGGCATAGTAGTCATCGGCGTCCAGGAAGCCGTGCATCGGCGCCGTGATGACGTCGTCGTAGTCGCGCAGGCGCTTAAGCCGGCGCACCTGCTCGACGCTGACCTTGAGGGAAAGCTCACCGCGTTCGAGCCGAGGTATCACCTTGCGCTTGAGCGAGGCCAGCAGGTGGCGTTCGTAGACCCGCGAAAAACCCTCGCCCAGGCGCTGGGCGCAGGCGGCCAGATCCAGCGGCGCGCTGATCACCACCGCGGCGTCGAGTCCCAGTGAGTCGGCATCCTCTTCGGCGACCAGGCGCAGCAGCATATTGCCCCCCAGCGACACGCCACCGGCGACCTTGGGTGCCTCGGGATAGCGATCGCCCAGTACCTTGAGCAACACCCTGGCGTCGCCGGTGTCACCGCTGTGATAGGCGCGCGGCAGGCGGTTGGGGCGAGAACCACAGCCGCGAAAGTGCATCAACAACGCCCGATAGCCCTGGTCTCTGGCGGCCGCCAGCAGATCGTGCGCGTAGGGCGAGGTGATTCCCCCCTCGAGGCCATGGAACAGCACGAACAGCGGGGCGCTCTGGTCATCGGGTTCCGGCAGCACCCAGCTAAGCTCCACCTCGTCACCGTCGGGCAGGTCGAGAAATTCCTGTCGCCAGTCCACCTCCGCGGGACGAAGTACCCTCGGCAGCAGGGTCTGGACATGCGGATTGGACAGCCAGCGGGCGGCACGAAAGCCGCCCGGTGTCGCTGCATCCGCGCGAAGGCCCGAGGTGGCAGGGGACAAGCTTGAACGGGCGTCAGGCTGGGGCAAGGCTAGGTCTCCGCTGGGTGGTCGGGGGCATCATGGTTGAGCCTCGGTCTCGAGGGCGTGAGCACACAGCTCCTGCCAGGCGGCGTCGACCGCCGCGCGACGGGTCGAGAGGTGGCGATACAGGCGAATATCGAAGGACACCGTCCAGCGTGGCGGTCCTGCCGCCACCAGCGCGCCGGAGGCCAGCGCCTCGCCCAGGCTGCGCTCGGGCAACCAGCCCAGCCCATAGCCCAGCACGACGAGTTCTCGGATATTGCCGCTCTGTACGCTCTCGTTGAGCACCGTCAGGGTAGGGGCGTCGCCGAGTCGGTCCAGGTGGGAGCGGATGGCGGCATCGATCATGCCCCGGGGATGATAGGCGATCAATGGCAGGGCGCGCCCCTTGCCGCCTTCCAGCGCAAAGCGAGGCTGGCCGCTGGCATCCGGCAGGCACACCGGCATAAAGCGCTCGCGGCCGATGACGCAATAATCGGTGTCCTCGTTGGCCAGCTCCAGCGGATTGCCGCTGGTCGGCCAGTAGCACAGGGCAAGATCGATCTCGCCGGAGGCAAGTCCTTGGAAATAGTCGCCCACCAGCCAGGCGGTGGCACGCAGGTAGGGCTGCAGCGGCGGTGGCGACTGCCAGCCGCTGAGCCACTGGGGCAGGAACTGCGCCAGCAGGCTCTGGGGTGCCCCCAGGCGTAGCTGTCCGGCCTGTTCCTCAGCCATCTGCGCCAGTCGCTGGCGGGTCAGGTCGACCCGCCGGGTGACGTCGTGACACATGGCGAGGAAGGCCTCGCCGGCCGGCGTCAGCGACAGCGGCAGGGTCTGACGGTTGATCAGGGTGGTGCCCATCTCCTCTTCGAGCAGCTTGATGCGCCGAGAGAAGGTGGGCTGGGTCACGTTCTGTTCTTCGGCGGCACGGGAAAAATGACGCGTGCGGGCCAAGGCGAGAAAGTCTTCCAGCCAACGTATTTCCATGGAAGTATCACCTGTCCTGCGAAACGTCGATTGTGCCAGATAACCCGACGCCGGGCGTACCCGGCGTCGGCGTGTTGCAGGTGACGGCGATGGAGGTCAAGGCAGCGGTCAAGACAGACGGCCTTCCTCGACACCATGACAGGCGACCTGGCCGCCCTCGTCGGTGGCGATCAGACGGGGAATCTCCCGGCGGCAGCGGTCGTTGGCGTGGGGGCAGCGCCCGTGGAACACACAGCCCGACGGCAGGTTGACCGGAGTCGGTACCTCGCCCTGCAGACGCAGATGCTGGGGACGATCGTCTTCCAGCCGGGGAATCGCCGACATCAAGGCCTGGGTGTAGGGGTGGCGTGGACGGGCGAACAGCGTCGCCGTGGGCGCCACCTCGCACACGCGGCCCAGATACATCACCGCCACCCGGGTACCGAAATGCTCCACCACCGCCAGGTCGTGGGTGATGAACAGGTAGGTGAGATGGTGCTCGCGCTGGGCTTCCATCAACAGGTTCAGCACCTGGGCCTGGATCGACACGTCCAGCGCCGAAATCGGCTCGTCGGCGACGATGAATTCCGGATCCACCGCCAGCGCTCGGGCGATGGCGATACGCTGTCGCTGGCCACCGGAGAACTCGTGGCCGTAGCGCGAGCCCCAGTCCGGGGCGATGCCCACCGAGCTCATCACCTCGTGGACCTTGTCGACGACCTGCTGTGGCTTCCAGTCGGGGTGGTGAAGGCGGATCGGCTCTTCCAGCGTCTGCTGGATGGTCATGCGCGGATTGAGCGAGGCGTAGGGGTTCTGGAAGATCATCTGCATGCGCTGACGGAAAGGCAGCAATGCTTTCGAATCGAGATGATCGATACGCTCGCCGTCGTAATGGATCTCGCCGGCGCTGGGCCGCAGCAGGCCCATTACGGTACGCGCTACCGTCGACTTGCCGCAGCCGGATTCGCCCACCACGCACAGCGACTCCCCGCGGCGGATGTCCAGGTCGACCCCATTGATCGCGTGCACGTGCTGTTGCTCGCGCACGATACGACCACGCCGGAACTTGAGCTGCTCGAGGAAATCCCCGGACAGTGAAAAGCGCTTTTCCAGCCCGCGGATCTCGAGCAGGCTGTCGCCTCCAGCGGCAGGGTTCATGTCGGCGGGGCCGTCCTGCTGAATCGGCTCGGTCGGCGGTTTGACGGCTGCCTGAGTGGTCTGGCTCATGAGTTGTCCTCCCTGGCCACGATGCGTTCGGCATCCTGCATCTCGGCGACCATATGGCAGGCCACCTCACAGTTGCCGGAGCGCACGAAGGCCGGTACCTCGGTCTTGCAGGGTGTCCGTTCGCTGCCGTCGTGGCGCTGGGTAAAGTCGCAGCGCGGATGAAACGGACAGCCGCTGGGGAGCTGGCTCAACGACGGCATGCTGCCACGTATCTGGTTGAGCCGCTCGCCCGGGGTCGCCATCTGGGGCAGGGCGTTGATCAACCCTTGGGTGTAGGGATGCTGGGGATCATTGATGATCTCTCGGGTCGGGCCCTGCTCGATCACCCGTCCGGCGTACATCACCAACATGCGCTGGGTCACCTGGCTGACCACGCCGAGATCGTGGGTGATCAGGATCAGGCCGACGTTGTGCTTCTCGCACAGTTCCAGCAACAGCGCCATGATCTCCGCCTGAATGGTCACATCCAGGGCGGTGGTGGGCTCGTCGGCGATGATGATATCCGGGTCGAGCAGCAGCGCGATGGCGATGATGATGCGCTGACGCATGCCGCCGGACAGCTCATGGGGATACTGGTCCAGGCGCTTTTCCGGCGACGGGATCTGCACCTGCTCGAGCTTGCGCAGCGAGATCGCGCGGGCTTCCTTGCTGGAGATACGGCGGTGGGCCTTGAGGCATTCCACCATCTGCTCACCGATGGACAGCACCGGATTGAGCGTCATCATCGGATCCTGGAAGATCATCGAGATGCGGTGGCCGCGCACCTTGCGCAGGGCGCGCTCGCCGAGCCCGGTCAGTTCCTGGCCATCGAAGGTGATGCTGCCACCGGCGATATAGCCCGGCTTGGCGATCAGATTCAGCAGGCTGAAGGCGGCGACCGACTTGCCGGCGCCGGATTCGCCCACGATGCCCAGACGCTCGCCACGATCCAGGCTGAACGACACATCGCGCAGTGCCTTCACGTCGCCCTGTCGCAGGGCGAAGCGCACGTCGAGGTGATTGACGTCGAGTAGTGCCATGATGTCTACCTCAGCCCTTGTACAGTCGTGGATTGAGCACGTCGCGCAGCCAGTCGCCGAGCAGGTTGATCACCAGCACCAGCACCACCAGCACCAGGCCCGGAATCAGGGTGATCCACCAGGAACCGGACTGGATGTAGTCGAAGCCGGACTTGATCAACGAGCCCAGCGACGGCTGGGTCTCGGGCATGCCGAGGCCGAGAAACGACAGCGCCGCCTCGGAAATGATGGCGTTGGCCACCTGCACGGTGGAGATGACGAAGATCGGCGACAGGGTGTTGGGCAGGATGTGACGGAACATGATCCGCCGGCTGCGCAGGCCCATCACCCGGGCGGCGTCGACGTACTCCTTGGAGCGCTCTGCCAGCACCGAGGCACGCACGGTACGGGCGTACTGGGGCCATTCGGCCAGGCCGATGATCAGCACCAGCAGCCACATGGCATAGTCGGAGTAGGTGGCGCCGCCGAAGATCGCCTTGAACAGGGCGCCCACCACGATGGCCACCATCAACGTCGAGAACGACAGCTGGATATCTGCCAGGCGCATCAGAAAGGCGTCGACGCGCCCACCCAGATAGCCCGCCAGCAAACCGAAGCACACCCCCAGGGTGGCCTGCAGCGCCACGGCGCCGAAGCCGATGACCAGCGACACCCGCATGCCGTAGAGGATGGTCGAGAGCAGGTCGCGCCCCTGGGAATCGGTACCCATCAGGTACTGGGGGTCGGCGCCGTCGATCCAGAACGGCGGCAGCTCGGATGCAAGGATGTCGATCTGGGCCAGGTCGTAGGGATCGGCCGGCGCAAGCCAAGGCGCCAGCAGCGCGGCCAGGACCATCACCACGAAGATCAGAAGACTGGTCTGGGCGATCAGGTCGCGTTTGAAACTGTACAAGAGGTAGGAGTCGCGAAACCGCTCCCACCGGCTGCTCGTCGCAGTGCTCTGGGTGCTCATGCGGGCTTACCTGTCAGCTTGACGGTGGGATTGACCAGGCCATAGATCAAGTCGACCAGGGTGTTGGTGATCACGAAGATCAGGCCGACGATCATCAGGTAGGTCACGATCAGGGGGATGTCCGAGCGCTCGATGGCGTCGAGGAACATCAGGCCCATGCCGGGCCACTGGAACACCGTCTCGGTGAGGATGGTGTAGGCCACCAGGGTGCCGATCTGCACGCCGCCGACGGTGATGACCGGCAACATGGTGTTCTTCAGCGCGTGCAGGAAGTAGATGCGACGCATCGAGATGCCCTTGGCCCGGGCGAACTTGACGTACTCCGACTGCATCACCTCGAGCATCTCTGCGCGGATCAGGCGAATGAACAGCGGCAGCATGATCGAGGCCAGCGAGATGGCCGGCAGCACCAGGTAGGTCAGGCCTTCCAGCGAGGCGAAGTTGGTGGTCCAGGTGCCGAACACGTGGATAGGGTCGCCGCGACCGTAGGCCGGCATGCCGCCTTCGGTGGACAGCAGGCCGTTGAGCCAGGCGCCCCAGCCGGTATCGGCGGGGAAGGGCGTGAAGCTCACGCCGATGGCGAACAGCTGGATCAACACGATAGCGGTGAGAAACACCGGGATGGAGATGCCGATGATCGACACCCCCATGAAGAAACGGGACAGCCAGGCGCGGGGCTTGATCGCGCTGTAGACGCCGATCGGCACCGACAGGAAGATGATCAGGAGGGTCGAGGCGAATACCAGCTCCAGGGTCGCCGGCAGGTGTCGCAGGACCACCTCGGTAGTCGGCTCGTTGTAGATGTACGAGTAGCCGAAGTCGAACTGGGCGGCGTTGACGGCGAAACGGAAGTACTGCACCAGGAAGGGATCGTTGAGCCCCAGTTCCTCGCGCAGCACCTCGCGCTCGCTCTCGGGCACCGACTGGCCCACCATCTGCTGGATGGGATCACCCAGGTTGTCCTGGATGGCGAAGGCGATCACGCTGATGACAAACATCACCAGCAGCGCATGAAAGAGGCGCTTGATCAGAAATGCGATCATGGGGATTGTCCAGGGTACAGGCGCTCGACTCCGCGACCATGTCACGGAGCCGAGGCAGCTGCTGAATGGGAGCTTGCAGGCACCGCGTGGCGGTGCCTGTCGTCTTACTCTTCTTCGATGACCAGATCCCCGAGGTAGGGGAAGTTCATCACGTTGACCACCGGCTCGATGTCGACGTTGGCCGCAGAAGCCCAGGCCAGATTCTGCCAGTGCAGCGGAATGAAGGCGGCATCGTCGTAGAGGCCCTGCTCGAGCTCACGCAGCATCTCGCCACGCTTCTCCAGATCCACCTCGAGGTTGGCGTCGACCATCAGCTGGTCGAGCTCCTCGTTGCAGTAGTTGCCGGCGTTGTACTGGCCGCCACCGCTGTCGGCATCCGGGCACTCGGTCAGGTACTGGTGGAAGTTGGCGGAGTCTTCGGTGTCGGAGTGCCAGCCGATCATCATCATGTCGGCGGCGCGATCATCGTACTCGCCCCAGTACTGGGCCTTGGGCAGGGTCTTCAGGTCCACCGTGACGTTGATCCGCGCCAGCATGGCGGCTACCGCCTGGGCGATCTTGGCGTCGTTCACGTAGCGGTTGTTGGGCGCCATCATGCTGACCGAGAAGCCGTCCTCATAGCCCGCTTCGGCCATCAGTTCCTTGGCCCGGTCGAGATCGAAGCGCGGCTCGAGATCCGGGTTGTGGCCGGAGTAGCCCTCGGGCGAGAACTGGGCGGCCGGGGTGGCGAAGCCCTTCATCAGACGATCGGCGATGCCTTCCTGGTTGATCGCGTAGTTGAAGGCCTGGCGAACACGCGGGTCCTGGAAGGCCTCGACCCGCTCCTGGTTCATGTGGAACAGGATGATGCGGGTGCCCGACATAGTCACCAGGTTGGTGTCCTCGTCGCTCTCGATGCGCTCCAGATCGTTGGGCGGTACCGGCGCGATAAAGTCGACGTCACCGGACAGCAGGGCGGCGACGCGGGTGGCGTTCTCGCCGATCGGAGTCAGGGTGATGGCGTCGACGTTGCCCGGGGACTCGCTGTCCCAGTAGTCATCGAAGCGTTCGAAGTCGACCCGAACGCCCTGCTGGCGGTTGGTCACCTGGAAGGGGCCGGTACCGGAGATGTTGCGCGAGGCGTAGGAGTTGCCGTTCTTGACGATCTCGTCCTTGGCCTTGCCACCGTCGGTCTCGCCGGAATAGAACTGGCTGTCCATCGGGAAAATGTAGGTGGCCATGTTCAGCAGCAGCGGGTTGGGCCGCTTGGAGATGATCTCCACGGTGTGCTCGTCGACCACGTTGACCGTCTCGATAGGCTCGAAGATCGCTTTGAAGTCCGGGCTGCGCTTGAGGCGCTCGACGGTCCAGGCGACGTCCTCGGCGGTGAAGGGGTTGCCGGAATGGAAGGTGACCCCTTCGCGCAGGCTGATGCGCATGGTGGTGTCGTCGACCTGCTCCCACTCGGTGGCGAGTCTGGGCTCGAACTCGAAGTCCTTGGTCCAGCGCACCAGCGGATCGAAGGCCATGTGCGACAGTTGCAGGATACCGCCGGAGAGCTGCTCATGGATGTCCAGCGACACCGGATCGGCGTCGTAGGCCATGCGCAGGGTGTTTTCGGCCAGTGCGGTCTGGGGCAGGGCAGCCGTCAGCATGGCGGCACCGAGGGCACCGGCCAGAAGGGTCTTCTTGAACATGGAAGGAGTTCCTGCTTGTTGAGGTTGTTGTAATTGCCAGTCGGACGCCTTGGTCAATGTTGTAAGCGCCGGCTAGTCAATGTCCTGCATCAACATAGTGAGGTGTCGCGTTTAAACACAATCGAAATTGTGACAGCACCCATGCGAGGAACGAATATGGGCCCGGGGAGCGTGTCTTCAAGGAGCAGACAAGCGCTGAGCGACGAGAAGGTGGCGCAGACAGAAAAGTAAGGGGAAATAGAGGAGCTGAGGTAGCCGGCGGAGGCGAGTGAGGTAACCGCAAGTGCAAGCGCCCCCGAACGAGATTCGGGGGCGCGAAAGGGCAATCGACACAGCGCCGAGGCGACAGTGGTGTCCAGGGTCGCCTGGCGGTCAATCGGTCAGTTCAGACCAGCCGTCACTGCTGGGGCGGGCAGACGCGGTCGATGCGATAGAGCTGGGCGACCTGATCCAGGCCGTGGACGCTGCATTCCAGGTCGGTGACACGACCGTCACTGAGGCCATAGACCCAGCCATGCACCGACAGCGCCTGGCCGCGCTGCCAGGCACGCTGGACGATCTTGGTACGACACAGCGTCTTGACCTGAGACTTGACGTTGAGCTCGCACATGCGATCCACCTGCTCGTCCAGCGGCAGATGCTCGAGTTCCGAGCGATGCATGCTGTAGAGTTCGCGTACGCTGTGCAACCAGTTGTCCACCATACCGTTCTCGCCGCCGGTGACCGCAGCGCGCACGCCGCCACAGTTGTAGTGGCCGACGATCATGATGTGACGTACCTTGAGCACGTCCACCGCGAACTGCACCACCGACAGGGCGTTCATGTCATTGTGGTAGAGCAGGTTGGCGACGTTGCGGTGGACGAACACCTCACCCGGGGGAAGGTCGATGATCTGGTTGGCCGGCACGCGGCTGTCGGAACAACCGATCCACAGATACTCCGGGCTTTGCTGCTGAGCAAGGCGGGCAAAGAAATCAGGGTCTTCCTGGCAGATTCTGTCGGCCCAGGCCCGATTATTGGCGAGCAGATTGTCGATATCACTCATGAACTTTCCCCGTGCAAGCAGTGGATGGCTAAAGTGGTGCATGTTTTTACCCCCCTCGGTCAAGGTGGTCAAGCACCCTCCCGTGGTAGCCAGCCCGCTGGTATCATGGGAAGGTTTCCCATCCTGGTGGGCCTCGAGGCAGGTCCCTGGTAGGCCAGGCCCCTAATGATCCGAAAGCGGTCCCGACAACAAGGGCCCCAGCAACAGAATCAGGAGACGCAAGTGTCACAATTCGACTATGACCTCTTTGTCATCGGTGCCGGCTCCGGTGGTGTCCGCGCTGCCCGTACCGCGGCGGCAACCGGGGCCAGGGTGGCCGTCGCCGAGGATCGCTACCTCGGCGGTACCTGCGTCAACGTGGGCTGCGTGCCCAAGAAGCTCTACTCCTACGCCGCACACTTCCACGAGGCTTTCGACGACGCTCGCGGCTTCGGCTGGCAGCTCGACCAGGCGCCGAGCTTCGACTGGGCGACCCTGCGCGACAACAAGATCGGTGAGATCAAACGACTCAACGGCATCTACGGCAAGCTGCTGGACAACGCCGGGGTGCGCCTGATCAACGGTCGCGCCAAGGTGGTGGACGAACACCGTGTCGAGGTCGGCGGCGAGACCATCAGCGCCGAGAAGATCCTGGTGGCGGTGGGTGGCTGGCCCTGGGTGCCGCCGTTCCCCGGCAGCGAACTGGCCATGAACTCCAACCAGATCTTCGACCTGGATGAGTTTCCCAAGCGCTTTCTGGTGCTTGGCGGCGGCTATATCGCCGTGGAGTTCGCCAGCATCTTCAACGGCCTGGGCGCCGACGCCCACCTGCTGTATCGCGGCGACCTGTTCCTGCGCGGCTTCGACCAGGAGGTGCGCGAGTTCACCCGCGACGAGATGGCCAAGAAGGGCGTCAACCTGTACTTCAACACCAACATCGAGTCCCTCGAGAAGGTCGAAGGCGGGATCAAGGCCACCCTGACCAACGGCGAGACCCTTGAGGTGGATGCGGTGCTGTCCGCCACCGGCCGCAAGCCGCATCTTGAAGGCCTGGGCCTGGACCAGCTCGACATCGCGCTCAACGAGAACGGCTCCATCCAGGTCAACGATCGCTTCGAGACCTCGGTGCCCTCGATCCTGGCGCTGGGCGACGTGACCGGCGGTCCTGAGCTTACGCCGGTGGCCCTGGCCGAGGCCATGCATCTGGTTGCACACCACTACGGTGACGCGCCCAAGGCGCCGATGAACTACGACAACATCGCCACTGCGGTGTTCTGCCATCCCAACATCGGCACCGTTGGCCTGTCCGAAGAGAAGGCCCGCGAGGTGTGCAAGGCGGTCCGTGTCTACAGCGCCGACTTCCGTCCCATGAAGCACACCCTGTCCGGCAGCGATGAACGCTGCCTGATGAAGCTGATCGTCGACGACGAAAGCGACGTGGTGGTAGGGGCGCACATGGTCGGCGAGGAGGCCGGCGAGGTGATCCAGGGCATCGCCATCGCGGTGCGTGCGGGCCTGACCAAGGCAGCTTTCGATGCCACCGTCGGCATCCACCCGACCGGCGCCGAAGAGTTTGTCACCATGCGCACGCCGACGCGTACCTGAGTCCGGCGTCACGATACGACAAGGGCACCAGTGGGTGCCCTTATCTTTTGACGAGAGACCAAGGCCGCCTGTTTTGGATGCCACCGTCGGCATCCACCCGACCGGCGCCGAAGAGTTCGTCACCATGCGCACGCCGACCCGTACCTGAGACCGGCGTCACGATACGACAAGGGCACCTGTGGGTGCCCTTTTTTGTGGCCTTTTCTCGCCGATCCGCAGGTGCCGACTATACTGCTTCAGGCAGACGATATCGTCTCGTTGGCGAGGCAATTGACGACGCCAAAGGGGGATGGGGAGCGCTGGAGGCAGGGCGGCGAAATCACCATGAGACGTGGCCTGGCGCCGCTCGCATAATTTTTTTTTATGCTTCCAGGGGTTAAGAATAATCCAGATTTTGAAATGTCATACTCGACTGTTATAATGATTGTCCAAATTCGCTACAGCGAAGCATAACGAACATGACCGCAAGCACTGAGCCCTTCACACCATCAGCCGACCTCGCCAAGCCTACGGTGGCCGACGCGGTGGTGGGTCACGAAGCGGCGCCGCTGTTTATTCGCAAGTCTACTCCCGAGGATGGCTGGGGCATCTACGAGCTGGTCAAGTCCTGCCCGCCCCTGGACGTCAATTCCGCCTACGCCTACCTGTTGCTGGCCACCCAGTTCCGTGACAGCTGCGCCGTTGCCACCAACGAGGAAGGCGAGATCGTCGGTTTTGTCTCCGGCTACGTGAAGACCAACGCCCCGGACACCTACTTTCTGTGGCAGGTCGCGGTGGGCGAGAAAGCCCGCGGTACCGGGCTTGCCCGGCGTCTCGTCGAAGCCATCCTGACCCGTCCCGAATTTGCCGAGGTTCATCACCTCGAGACCACCATCACCCCGGACAACCAGGCTTCCTGGGGCTTGTTCCGCCGCCTGGCCGATCGCTGGCAGGCGCCGTTGAACAGCCGCGAGTACTTCTCTACCGACCAGTTAGGTGGTGAGCACGATCCGGAGAACCTGGTACGCATCGGTCCCTTCGATACGACGCGTATCTAGCAGCATCTATGGTGGTGACAGGGCGCCAGCATCTGTCGCCACCGCTACCCGATAACTTCCCCTACGAATCCGACAGGAGGTCGCAATGCAGACCCAGATCCTCGAACGCATGGAATCCGAAGTTCGTACCTATTCCCGTTCCTTCCCGGTGGTCTTCACCAAGGCGCAGAACGCTCGCCTGACCGACGAGGAAGGCCGCGAATACATCGACTTTCTGGCCGGCGCCGGCACCCTGAACTACGGCCACAACAACCCGCACCTGAAGCAGGCGCTGGTCGACTACCTGGCCACCGACGGCATCATCCACGGCCTCGATTTCTGGACCGCCGCCAAGCGCGACTATCTGGAGACCCTGGAAGAGGTGATCCTCAAACCGCGTGGTCTCGACTACAAGGTCCACCTTCCGGGACCGACCGGCACCAATGCCGTCGAGGCGGCCATTCGCCTCGCCCGGGTGGCCAAGGGTCGTCACAACATCGTGACCTTCACCAATGGCTTCCACGGCGTGACCATGGGGGCGCTGGCCACCACCGGCAACCGCAAGTTCCGTGAGGCGACCGGCGGTATTCCGACCCAGGGTGCAGCCTTCATGCCCTTCGATGGCTACATGGGCAGCGAGACCGATACCCTGGACTACTTCGAGAAGCTGCTCGGCGACAAGTCCGGCGGCCTCGACGTGCCCGCCGCGGTCATCGTCGAGACGGTTCAGGGCGAGGGCGGTATCAACGTGGCCGGCCTGGATTGGCTCAAGCGTCTCGAGGGCATCTGCCGCGACAATGACATCCTGCTGATCATCGACGATATTCAGGCGGGTTGCGGTCGTACCGGCAAGTTTTTCAGCTTCGAGCACGCCGGCATCACGCCGGACATCGTCACCAACTCCAAGTCGCTGTCTGCACTCGGTCTGCCGTTTGCCCACGTGCTGATGCGTCCGGAACTCGACAAGTGGAAGCCGGGCCAGTACAACGGTACCTTCCGCGGCTTCAACCTGGCCTTCGTCACCGCCACCGCTGCCATGCGCAAGTACTGGAGCGACGATACCTTCGAGCGTGACATCCAGCGCAAGTCGCGGATCGTGGAAGAGCGCTTTCAGAAGATCGCCGCCTGGCTCAGCGACAAGGGCTACCCGGCGTCCGAGCGTGGCCGCGGCCTGATGCGCGGCATCGACGTGGAAAGCGGCGATATCGCCGACAAGATCACCGCCAAGGCCTTCGAGAACGGCCTGGTGATCGAGACCAGTGGCCAGGACGGTGAGGTGGTCAAGTGCCTGTGTCCGCTGACCATCACCGACGAGGATCTGATCGAAGGTCTCGATATCCTCGAGCGCAGCACCCACGAGGCGCTGAGCTGAAACAGGAGTCGCCCGCAGGCTCTCTGCGGGCAGGCGCCAGCAGCAAGGCGTCGCTGATCCTGCCCTGAGCAATATCAAAAGCGAGGGCCCGCCCTCGCTTTTTCTGCGGCCGCCACCAGCGTTCGAAGCCTCGCAAGAGGCCTTTCGATGCCCGGCACCGCCGACGCCCCCGACACCTGACAACGGAGAATTCGATGATCGTTCGCAACCTGGAAGAAGCCCGTCAGACCGATCGCCTGGTCAAGGCAGAGAACGGTAACTGGGACAGCACCCGCCTGATGCTTGCCGATGATGGCGGCCAGTGTTCCTTCCACATCACCCGTATCTTCGAGGGTACCGAGACCCATATCCACTACAAGCATCACTTCGAAGCGGTCTTCTGCATCGAGGGCGAGGGCGAGGTGGAGACCCTGGCCGACGGCAAGATCTGGCCGATCAAGCCGGGCGACATCTACATCCTGGATCAGCACGACGAACACCTGCTGCGTGCTTCCAAGACCATGCACCTGGCCTGCGTGTTTACCCCGGGTCTGTCCGGCAAGGAAGTGCACCGCGAAGATGGCTCCTACGCGCCTGCCGGCGAGTAAGGGTGTACCGTCAGGATTGAACAAGATCGAGCAGGCGCAGAAGCGGGCGCAAGTCTCGCTTCCAGCACCAGACAACGGCGTCCTTCGGGGCGCCGTTGTCGTATCTGGCCCATCGCCTGAGGTTCTTGCAGGGTTCTGGAGGTAGACAGCACGGGAATGGCAGCGGGGGCATAGGAGGCAGACACATCAAAATTGTGCCCAAAAGTTCGTAGTGCTTCCTATACTTTGCAGCAAACTTCTCAATGGAAACCGTCCCCATGGCCGTTTGTCGCTCCCGACTCCTGTCCTCCGGTATGTATCACTACCTGCTGGCAGCGCCGACGCTTGGTCTAGCGTTGCTGGCCCCAGCGACGGCTCACGCCTCGGAAGGCGGTAGCAGCATCTACGTGCCGGGCGCCTACAACGACTTTGCCGCAGGCTTGGCCCCGCCACCCGGGGCCTATGCGCGCAACGACCTGGTGCGCTACGAGGGCGATATCGGCGCGCGCCCCCTGGGCGGGCGGCTGTCGGCGGGTCTCGACCAGACGCTGTGGTTCAACCTGCTCAAGCTGACCTGGGTGACCGACGTCGAGTGGCTCGGCGCCACCTACATCGCCGGGATCAATCTTCCCTACGTGTTTGACGTCAGCGTCGATCTCGAGGCCAGCATCCCGGGCCAGGAACGCTTCAACAGCGGAAGCAACAGCGGCTTCGGTGATCCGTATCTGGTGCCTGTCGCCCTAAACTGGGCCAACGGGACTCACCACACCACGGCGGCGGTGGGTATCAATATTCCGGTGGGGCGCTACGACGAGGACGATCGGATCAACCTGGGGCGGCACTACTGGTCGATCGATCCCACCATTACCTACAGCTGGCTGCCCGAAAGCGGATGGGACCTGTCGATGACCGCGGGCATCCTGTTCAACTTCAAGAACGATGCCACCGACTACACCACCGGCGACGAGTTTCACCTGGACGTGCTGGCGGCGAAGTACCTGACGCCAAGCTTCGGACTGGGTCTGGCCGGGTACGTTTACGAACAGCTCGAGTCGGACTCGGGACCGGTACCGGATCGCCTGGAAGATGGTTTTCGCAGTAGCGGGGCAGGGGTGGGGCCGGCCTTCATGAAGAGCGTCTCACTGGGCCAGGCGCCGGTCACCTTGATCGGAAAGTGGCTTCACGATGTGTCATCCGAAAATCGCTTCGATGGCGATACGGTGTCGCTGTCGGCAGCCTGGGCCTTCTAGCCACCTCCCCACCTCCCGACCAGCGCCCGATCCGATGATTCGGGCGCGCCGCCTCGATTCTTCCCTCGAACGAATCTCCGTCATGTTCTCGGGCGCTCAGCGGCGCCCGATTCTCCCGTTATTCTGCATTGATATTGTCTGCCCTGAATGTCTTTATCAGCCGAGGCCTTGCTCGTCCCACGAGACTTCCTGCCGCCTATGCAGCTCAGGCGGCACAGGGACACAGCGGGCCACGCGTCACGACTGAAATTGACAGAAATTTACAAATAAACTGCCGCTGCAGCGGGGCCTCCCTGCACCAGGAACAGGTTTCGGACAGGTCGTTATTGCCCGCTAATAAAGAGCTTTTCCGAAAAATGTCGATCATGTTGGCCGCCTTGGCTGACGCACCTCGACAGCGGCATTGCACTTTAGTCAAAAAGTGTCAGGAAGGGGTTGCAGCCAGGAAGTCCTCTCTTCCACTTTGTCATACATAGTATGCCATGGTTTCCAGAAAACGGCCCAGGCCATCGCCATGTGATGGCAGTACGAGAGGGCCGGACACTTGCCCAACCGGGTATGACAACAACGCCAACAAGGTCAACCAGAGGACTCGCCATGAATCCCGCCGCTTCACGCAAGCTCACCCGCGCCATCCATCTTGCCGGCCTGGCCGCGACCACCGCCTTGCTGGCAACGCCAGCCCTGGCGGAACAGTGGCGCGGCTGGAACATTCATCCTCCCGAGTACCCCAACAGCATTGCACTGGAGACCTTCGCCAAGGAGGTGGACGAGCGAACGGAAGGGCGCATCACGCCAAAGGTCTATCACAACGCCGTGCTGGGGGATCAGCCCGATGCCATCGAGCAGACCCGAAACGGTGCTCTGGATTTCGGCAATTTCAACATGGGCCCCATGGGTCCGATGGTGCCGGCTGCCAACGTACTCTCGCTGCCCTTCATCTTTGAAAGTGAAGAGCGCATGTACGAACTGATGGATGGCGAGATCGGCGAACGCTTCGCCGCAGCGATGGAGGAGCAGGGCCTGGTCGCGCTGGGTTGGTTCGGGGCAGGCTCGCGCAGCCTCTACAACACCGACCATCCGGTCGAGACTCCGAAAGATGTCGAGGGCATGAAGGTCCGGGTCATGAACAACGACCTCTACGTCGACATGATCGATGCGCTGGGTGGCAACGCCACCCCCATGGCCTACGGTGAGGTCTACCAATCGCTGACGACCGGAGTGATCGACGGCGCCGAGAACAACTTCCCGTCCTACGAATCCAGCGGCCACTATGAGGTTGCCGGCTACTACTCACTGACCAACCACCTGGTCATTCCCGAGTGCCTGTGCATGGCCCGCAGTACCTGGGACGAGCTGTCCGAAGAGGACCAGGCGGCGGTCCGGGAGGCCGGGCAGATCGCCACCGAGCAGCAGCGTGAACTGTGGGAAGAGCGTACCGCCGCCAGTCGGCAAACGGCGCTGGACGCAGGCGTCGAGATCAATGAGGTTCCGGACAAGTCAGAATTCCAGGCGCTGATGCAACCGGTCTATGAGGGCTTTCTTGCCGAGAACCCGGACCTGGCCTCGCTGGTCGACGACATTCGTGCGGCTCAGGCCGACTGATCCCATTGATACGAGAGCCCCGTCCCCGGTGCCGGGGGCGGGCGGGGAGGCTGATGCGTGAACGCACCCACCGACACCTCTGACGTCGGGTCCGAGCAAACCGAGTCAGAGCAAGAGGGCGCCACGGTACGCCGTGGTGCCTTTCCTCCGGCATCGCCGGAGTCACGAAGCATACGCTACAAGCGAGAAACACCCAGCCGACTGGACCGCATCCTCGACAGTATGGCCCATGGTTGCATCATGGTGGCCGGGGTGCTGCTGGTGTTGCTGATCATCACCTTTGGCTGGCTGGTATTTGGCCGCTACGTGCTCAATGACACCCCCACCTGGGTCGAGCAGACGGCGCTTCTGAGCGTGGCCTACATCACCTTTCTCGGCGCCGCTGCCGGCGTTCGTCACAACAGCCACCTGTCCATCGACCTGCTACGCGACAACATGCCGGCGCCGATCAAGGGTCTGATGCACCATCTGGCGGATCTGTTCGTGGTGGCCTTTGGCGGCTTCATGGCCTGGCAGGGCTGGCAGTTGATGATGACCAACCTGGCACGACCTATCCCGATGCTCGGACTCTCCGAAAGCTGGCGTGCCGCGCCGCTGGCGATCTGTGGCGCGCTGATGGTGCTGTTCGCTGTGGCCAACATCGTCAAGCGGCTTGGCGGCCGGCACAACCCGACCCAGGAGGACTGAGCATGGGACTCGCTATCGTTTTTGGACTCTTTGCCCTGGGACTGGCCGTCGGCGCTCCGGTGGCCTTTGCGGTAGGACTGGCAGCAGTAGGGGGCTTTCTCTATGAGGGACTGCCGCTGTTCGTGGCATTCCAGCGCATCCTCTCGGGCATTTCGGTGTTTTCCCTGCTGGCCATTCCGTTCTTTATCTTCGCCGGCGAGCTGATGCTGCACGGCGGTATTTCCCAGCGCCTGGTGCGCCTGGCCTCTGCCGCAGTGGGCCGGGTGCGCGGAGGGCTCGGGGTGGTCAATGTGACCTCTTCGATGCTGTTCGGCGGGATTTCCGGTTCCGCGGTGGCGGACACCTCAGCGCTCGGCTCCATCCTGATTCCGGTGATGAAGGAAAAGGGCTACGACGCGGACTACGCGGTCAACGTGACGGTGACTTCGTCGGTGGCCGGGGTGGTGATTCCGCCCAGCCACAACATGATCCTCTACGCCGTGGCGGCCGGTGGCGGCCTGTCCATCACCAAGCTGTTCATGGCGGGCATCGTGCCGGGCATCCTGATGTGTGGCCTGCTGGCCCTGGCCGCCTATCTGGTAGCGGTCAAGCGTGGTTGCCAGGGCGAACGCTTTCCGGGCTGGCAGGCGCTGGCGATCAGCTTTGCCGCCGCACTGCCAGGGTTGCTGACCGCGGTTATCATCGTGGGCGGCGTGCTGTCTGGCGTGCTGACGGTGACCGAGTCAGGCGCCTTCGGGGCCATCTACGCCATCGTCGTCACCGCACTGGTCTATCGCGAGCTGCGCTGGGCATCGTTCAAGCAGGCGGTCTACCAGTCGGTGCGCACCACCGCACTGGTGATGATCCTGGTCGGCTGCGCCTCGGCGTTCTCCTATCTGCTCGCCCTGTATAGCGTGCCGGAGTTGCTGTCCAACACACTGCTCGGGATCACCGACAATCCGCTCGCCATCCTGCTGATGCTGAACCTGATCCTGCTGGCACTCGGCATGATCATGGACATGGCGGCGCTGATCCTGATCTGCACGCCGATCTTCCTGCCGATTGCCGCCCAGTTCGGCATGGATCCGATCCAGTTCGGCATCATGATGATGATGAATCTGGGGCTGGGACTGTGCACGCCGCCGGTGGGTGCCTGCCTGTTTGTCGGCAGCGTGGTCGGCAAGATCAAGATCGAACAGACCGTTCGCACCATCTGGCCGTTTTACCTGGCGTTGTTCGCCGCCCTGATGCTGGTGACCTACGTTCCGGCACTGTCCATGGCGCTGCCCAATATGCTGGAGTGATGGCGACCATGCCAAGCCAGCCTTTGACGAGGCGCCACACACCGCTGACCACCTACAGGAAAAGAGGCACACCGATGAAGATCGCCAGGGTCGAGACCCATCTGCTGGATCATCCCCTTGAACAGGCCTTCGAAAGTGCTTCCATGCGCTTCGAACGCCGCCAGCACTGCCTGGTGGAGATCACCTGCGAAGACGGCACCGTCGGCTGGGGGGAGTGCCTCGGTCCGGCCCAGGCCAACGCCGCGGTGGTGGCCACCTACGCCGACACTCTGATCGGCGCCAACCCGCTGGAGCATGAAAGACTGTGGCTCGTGCTCTACAACCGGCTGCGTGAGCAGGGCCAGCGGGGGCTGACCATGACCGCCCTCAGCGGCATCGACATCGCGCTGTGGGACATCAAGGGCAAGCACTACGGTGCCAGCGTGTCGGAGCTCTTGGGAGGGCGTTTTCGCGAACGCATCCAGGCCTATGCCACCGGCTCCTTTCGTCGCGATGGTGTGGACCGGGTCAGTGATATCGCCGCGGAGGTGGCGGGCTACGCCGAGGAGGGCTTTCACGGGGTCAAGATCAAGATCGGCTTCAACGTCGAGGAAGATCTTCGGGTCATCGCCGCCGTGCGCGAGGCCATCGGTCCCGATCGGCGTCTGATGATCGATGCCAACCACGGCTATGACCTGCTGGAGGCCCTCGAGGTCGGCAAGCGGGCGGCGGCTTACGACGTCGACTGGTTCGAGGAACCGGTACTGCCGGAGCAGATTCATACCTATCGCGCGGTGCGCGATGGCCAGCCTCTACCGGTCGCCAGTGGCGAGAACTGGCATGGCCGCTACGCCATGCAGGAGCCGCTGGCCAGTCGCGCCATCGATATCTGCCAGCCCGACATATGCGGCGTCGGCGGCTTCACCGAGATGCGGCGCGTCGTGGATATGGCGGCGCTTCATGGCGTGCGTCTGATTCCCCATGTGTGGGGCACCGCCGTGTGCATCGCCGCCAGCCTTCAGGCCATGGCGGCGCTACCGCCCAATCCGCCCAGACGTGAGCCGATCGAACCCATCATGGAGTTCGATCGGACCCACAATCCCTTCCGTCAGGCCATTGTTACCCAGCCGCTGGAGCATCATCAGGGCTGGGTCGATATCCCCGACGGCCCTGGACTTGGCATCGAGATCGATCGCGACGCCCTGACACGTTTCGCCCTCAAGGAGACAAGACAGTGATACCGGCCAATACCCGTCCGCTGGAAGGGCGCGCGCCCAGGCTGAAGGCACCCGCCGGCGCCACCGATTGCCATATTCATCTCTTCCTCGATGGCTACAAAGGCCAGCCAGGCGGGCCGCCGATCAAGGAGTTGGCAACCGTCGAGGATCTCCGGCGCTTCCAGCGCTGGATGGGGCTCGACAGGGTGGTCGTGACCCAGTCCAACGCCTATCAGTTCGACAATGGCGCCTTGCTTGCTTCGCTCGATCAACTGGGCCTGGACAAGGCCCGCGGGGTCGCCGCCGTCAGTCCTGACACCCCGCTGAAAACCCTCGAAGACTGGCATGGCCGAGGTGTGCGCGGCGCACGCATCATGAACCTGGGCGGAGGCGCCATGCCGTTGGCTCGCCTGCCCGAGGTCGAGCCGTTGATCGCGCCCCTTGGGTGGCACCTGATGGTGCAGTTCAATGGCCGCGAGCTCGACCAGCACCTGCCGATGCTGGAACGTATCGAGTGCCCGTACATCATCGATCATATCGGCAAGTTCATCGATCCGGTGCCGGACGATGATCCTCGCGTCGACGCCATTCTCAGGTTGCTCGATCGCGGCAACGCCTGGTTCAAGATCTGCGCTGGTTATGAAACCAGCCTGAGCGGAGGGCCCGACTACGACGACGTCGGCGCCATCGCCCGGCGGGTCATCAACCACGCCCCGGAACGCATCCTCTGGGGCAGCAACTGGCCCCATGTTGGTGTCCCGCGAGATCAGTACCCCGACGACCCTGACCAGCTCGACGTACTGCTGGCCTGGGCCAATGAGCAGCAGCGCCAACGCATCCTGGTCGACAATCCCGCCGAACTGTACGGCTTCGGTCGCTGAAGGCGCGTATCACGAGACACGAGACACGACACCCGAGAAGGAATTCTGACATGTTGAATCGACTGCTGGTCACCGGCGCCGCCGGGGGCCTGGGCACCGCTCTGAGACCTCATTTGAGTCGCTTGGCGAAGGAGGTCCGCCTGTCCGACATGGTCGCCGTCGACCAGGACGTGACCCACGACACCCGCCATGAAGAGATCGTCACGGCAGACCTGACCGACGTCGATGCTGTCGCTCGCCTGGTCGAAGGCTGCGATGGTGTTATCCACCTGGGCGGTGTATCGGTGGAGCGTTCCTGGCAGCAGATCCTGCCGGCCAACATCATGGGCACCTATCACCTCTATGAGGCGGTGCGCCGTCATGACAAGCCGCGGGTGGTATTCGCCAGTTCCAACCACGTCATCGGCTTCTACCCACAGCATCAGCGGCTGGACGCCAAGGTGCCGAAACGCCCGGATTCGCTCTATGGCGTGTCGAAAGGCTTCGGCGAGGACCTCGCCAGCCTGTACTTCGACAAGTTCGGGGTCGAAACCCTGGCGGTGCGTATCGGCTCCTGCTTTCCCGAGCCCGCCGATGCACGCATGCTGGCCACCTGGATGAGCGTCGAGGATTTCGTGGCGCTGCTCGAGCGCGCCTTCTGCGTCCCTGAACTGGGCTACACCGTGGTCTACGGCGCCTCCAACAACGCCGAACAATGGTGGGACAATCGCGAAGCAGGCTTTCTGGGCTGGGTGCCCAAGGACAGCTCGGAACCCTGGCGTGCCGAGATCGAGGCCAGGGGAGGGCGGTTGGCTCCCGATGACCCTTCGGTGCGCTTCCAGGGCGGCAAGTTTGCAGGCCAGGGCCACCCTGACGATAAATAGCCGCTGAATCGCTGCGGAAAGCCACCAGGCATCCGTCTCCGGCACTGGCAGAGGGACAGAGGGACAGAGGAACAGAGGATCGAGCAGCGTGACACCGGGGACCTGACGCCATCGCCTTGATACACTGGCGTCCTGATAGTCAGTGCTGATATACAGCCCTGATAAATAGCCCTGAAAAGTAGCCCAGTGATAGCGCTTTGCGGCACGTCGCGTCATCGCCACGCGAACTGAAGAGGAATCGACCATGGCAGCCAAGCCAGCACCCCGCACGGAACCGGCACCGCTAAATGTCAAGAAGCTGACGCGTGAAGGCAGTCTGTCGATGAACGTGGCCGACCAGCTGGAAGGTCTGATCACCGCCGGAACCATCGCCGTCGGCGAGAAGCTGCCGACAGAAAGCGGCCTGTGTGATTCCTTCGGTGTCAGCAGGACGGTGATTCGCGAGGCGGTGGCTCACCTCAAGTCGCTGGGCCTGGTCGAGGCACGGCGTGGCGTCGGCACCACGGTGATCCGGGCCGCACCGGCCGAGGCCATGCCAGCCAAGCGGATTCGTCCGACCACCGTCGAAGACATCCTGCATGTCATCGAGCTGCGGCTTAATCTGGAGCCCGCTGCGGCGGCGCTGGCCGCCGAGCGCTTCGAAGCCGACGACGAGACTCGCCTGCGTGATACCCATGCGGCCTTCGTCAAGGCCCGTCAGCAGCGTAGCCAGGCCCGCAACGAGGACTTCGAGTTCCACCACGCTATTGCCAGGGCCACCCACAATCCGTTCTTTCCCCAGGCGCTGGAGCAGCTCAACCTGAGCGCCATTCCACGCTCGAAGCTGGCGACCAGCGAGGTCAACACCGACTCCACCAGCACCTATCTCAAGCGCGTGGAAGCCGAGCATCAGGACGTGCTCGACGCCATCCTGTCACGTCAGCCCGACGCCGCCAGAGCCGCCATGGCCCGACACCTGGAGCGCGCCCGGGAGACCTACCAGCGGTTCAAGGAAAAGGGCTGAGTTAAGGAAAAGGGCTGAGTGACAGCCGGCCACCAGAACGTCAGGTCGTGTTCGTGTGAATGTGAGTGGCCGCCATACACGGATGCCAATTCGATGATCTGAATCCGTTGGGCTCGGCGGGGAGCTACCGTCGAGTTCGAGGCAGATAGAGACAGTGACGGATTCCAGGTTCTGGAGGCTCATGCCCAGGATCAGCGGATCAGTCTTGACCGCCATGCGTCAAGGCCATGGGCCATAACCGCGGGTTCGCATAATCTATATTATGTTAAATGAGGTGTTTGCCGGTTCTCCCGGACAAGCCTCTGATGCTCTGCTGCCTCCCCTTTCCCCTTTGGCGCTTGCGGCCTCCATGTCGATCGTCTGGCTGCTTTTCCATCCTGCACAACCCAGCGACGCTTCCTCTCCGCTTGCGAGCACAGGCTAGCTGGCAGGAACCTCACGTTCGATGTCACATCGTGCCACACCGTCGTCTGAAACCCGTCCTCCGGCATCCAGGCAGGCGTCCTGGAGATGCCAGAGCTGGTAACGGCTTCCTGCGTAGAACCCCATGACGAGTCCGGCGACCAGCGCCGTGGTGACGATAATCGCTATCGTGCGTCTTCCCTGACGATGTCTGGCTGCCATGGTGATGTCCGGATAGAAAAGATCTTGCTGACCGACGGTGATCAGTCGCCCAACGCTTCCAGCACCAGTTCGGCCACGCGTCGGCCCGAGGCTGGATTTTGCCCGGTGACCAGCCGCTCATCGACTACGGCGAATGGCTCCCAGGCGCGATCCGCCTTCAAATAGAGCCCGCCACGCTCGACAAGCTCCGTTTCGGTAAGAAACGGCACGATGTCGTCGAGCTTGGCCAGGTGCTCCTCGTGATTGGAAAAGCCGGTCACCTTCATGCCCTTGATCAGGTATTCCCCATCATCCCGGGTCACATTGAGCAAGCCCACGGTACCGTGACACACAGAGGATACGATACCGTCTGCCTCGTAGATGTCCCGACACAGGCGTTGGAGCGTCTCGCTGCCCGGAAAGTCCCAGATGACCCCATGCCCGCCCGCCAGATAGATTGCCCGATAGTCCGCTGCGTTGACCTCGTCCAGGGCCAGCGTCGTACCCAAGCGGTTCATGAAGTCCTTGTTCTGATAGTAGTCCCAGTCAATCGCCTCGGCGGCCGCCAGACTGTGGGGATCGATGGGCGTATAGCCCCCCTTGGGGCTTGCGATGTCGCAGGTCCAGCCAGCCTGTTCGACATGATCGATGAAATGCACGGCTTCACCTAGCCACAGACCCGTGGCTCGATCATGATTGGGATACTTGGCGTGACTGGTCACTACCACAAGAATCTTGTTATCCATGGCGAGGGCTCCGACGAGAACGTTGAACCTTGTAGTCGACTCTGTCGCTATCTTGTTGCGTTATTGTAGTCAGCCTCGTGCTAGCTTCAGCAAAGCACGAAAGGTTCTGCATAGTGGAAGCGGAATGCCCAGGGGCGTGTATAGGGACTTGTGTAGCCGACAATACTCAGGCAACTCCTTGGTTCTATTGTCCCGATTTCTGATGAGGTAGACATGAGCCCCGCCCAGTAGACACCCTTGCGCTTTTCCAGGGGTGGGGGCTCGGGATTGTGGGCGGTTCTCAGCAGTACAGCGGAGCACCTGAGGCGTGATCAACCCGGCCCCAGCATGGACAGCGCTGGCGTCGCTCCTTATCATCGCTTCAATTTGTCTCGTTCGATTAGCTTCCTCGGAAGTGGTCTTGTCGAGTCACACCATTTTTGTCGATGCCGATACAAGGACGCTAGCGTCATGCCCCTCCGACCGACTCGTTTTCTTTCTTTGGCCGCCGTCGCGATGCTCGGTGGCTGTGCTCTGGCACCGGTCGACGCTCCGCCTCCTCCTGAGCCTCTCACGCCTTCGGAATTCCACGCCGAGATCCGAGGGCTCGAGACGCGCCTGGCGGGACGCTGCGACCTGACCCACGACATGCTCAGTGAACAGGCGGCGCAGGATCGCCGCATGACCGCGGATATCCGCGAAGTCGGTAGCCTGCTGCGCGGCGTACGCCAGGATCTGGCCGGGCTCGAGCGCGGCAGCACGGAGCCCGGTCCTCGGACGACGCAGTGCGAGGCCAGCACCGAGTCCGGTATCGACAACAAGGAACTGCTGGGTCGCAGCGAGTGGGTTGGCTTGCCCGATGTGGGCACCTATCTGAAGGCGCGGATCGACTCCGGGGCCAACACCTCATCGCTGTCCGCTACCGATGTCACCACCTTCGAACGGGATGGTGACGAATGGGTGCGCTTCAAGCTGGGCCTCAATGAAGAGGATTCGGTGGTCGAGGCCGTGCGCGATGAATGGATCGAGGCACCGGTAGAACGCAAGGTGACCATCGTCCAGGCCAACGGTGAAGAAAGCCGCCCCGTGGTCAGCCTGCTGATGACCCTCGGCCCGCTGCGTGAACAGGTCGAATTCACCCTCAACGACCGCACCCACCTGAGCTATCCCGTCCTGCTTGGCCGTCGTTTCCTGTTGGATATCGCCGTCATCGACGTGGCACGCCACTACCTGCACGACCGTCCCGAATTCCCAGGAGGGGAATCGGCCAGCGAAGCCGCCGACGAGGAAGCGGCCGATCGTGATGATCAGGAACAGCCCTGAGATAACGCTGTGTGCCGACGCCTCGGGGCGTCGGCCTTTCGCTCCCGATTAAGGAAGACCCATGTCCAGACTGCCCTTTTATCTGATCGTCGCCCTGCTGATGGTGGTTGGCATCGCGATGAGCATTCACCGCCACGTGGAATTCGAGGTCCCCTGGACGCCGGGTGAACAGCGCCAGGTCTGGGAAATCGAGGCTCAGGTCACCTTCGATGGCCAGGGCGAGCCGGCCAAGGTGGACATGGCCCTGCCCTCCTCTCAGGCCGGCTTTCGTGTGCTGACCGAGCACACCGCCTCGCCGGGTTATGGCCTGGCGTTCCTGCAGGAAAACGGCGCACGTCGCGCCGAGTGGTCCACCCGCGAGGCGGTGGGCGATCAGCGCCTCTACTACACCGCCCAGGTACTGGTGACCGAAGGTGCCCGCAAGGCAACCGCTCCGCCCCCGCCGCCGCCGGTGACCGATGTCGCCTGGGAGCGTCCCTACGACACCGCCGCCCAGCAGGTGATCGACCGCGCCTGGGCACGCTCGTCCGACGCCTTTACCTTCGCCCGTGAATTGCTGAGCGAATTCGCCGATGACCGCCAGGGGGAAAATGCCAGGCTACTGCTGACCCAGTTCGATCGTGTGCCGCTAGCCGTGCGCCTGTTGAACCAGGCCGGCGTTTCCGCCCGTGAGGTCAGTGGCCTGATGCTCGACAGCGGCCGTCGGCGCCAGAGCCTGACCTCGTGGATACAGGTCTATGACGGCGACAAGCGCGCGCTGTTCAATCCGGCCACCGGCGAACAGGGCAAGCCCGACAACCTGTTGATGTGGGAAAGCGCTGGCAATGCCGTGCTCGAGGTGGAAGGCGGTCGCGATTCACGTATTTCCTTCTCCATGCTGGTACGCAATCAGCCCGCCGCGGCGGCAGTGCGCAGCCAGCTCGCCGAGGACAGCGATACCCTGCTCAACTTCTCGATTCACAGCTTGCCGCTCGAGGAGCAGGCGCTGTTCCAGACGATCCTGCTGATCCCGATCGGTGCGCTGGTGGTGGTGCTGCTGCGGGTGCTGATCGGCATCAAGACGTCCGGTACCTTCATGCCGGTACTGATTGCCCTGGCCTTCATCCAGACCACCCTGCTCACCGGCCTGGTCGGGTTTCTGCTGGTGGTGGCCGTCGGTCTGGTCATCCGCAGCTATCTGTCACACTTGAATCTATTGCTGGTGGCCAGGGTGACGGCGGTGATAATAACGGTGATAGCGATCATCTCGATCTTCACCGTGCTTTCCTATCGCTTTGGCCTCAATGCGGGCCTGACGATCACCTTCTTCCCGATGATCATCCTGTCCTGGACCATCGAACGGATGTCGATCCTGTGGGAAGAAGAAGGCCCCAAGGAGGTGCTGATCCAGGGCGGCGGCAGCCTGCTGACCGCGGTACTGGCCTATCTGGCGATGAACAATCCTTGGATTCGCCACATCACCTTCAACTTCCTCGGCCTGCAGCTCATCCTGATGGCGCTGATCCTGCTGCTGGGCAACTACACCGGTTACCGGCTGCTCGAACTGCGTCGTTTCAAGCCGGTCACGGAGGACTGAGCCATGCTCAACTGGACCAGTCCCGGCAAGCTCAAGGCCAAGGGCATCATCGGCATGAACCGGCGTAACATCCGTTACATCGGTCGCTACAACAGTCGCAAGCTGTATCCGCTGGTGGATGACAAGCTCAAGACCAAGCTGCTGGCACAGGAATACGGCATCACCACGCCGGAGCATATCGGCACGGTGTCGACCCAGTTTAGTGTCAAGCACATCAGCGAGATGCTGGCGGGCCACAACGGTTTTGTGATCAAGCCAGCCAAGGGCAGCGGCGGCAAGGGCATCCTGGTCATCGAGCGCGTCGAGGGCAAGCACTTCATCAAGCCCAGCGGCGCGGAGCTGGATATCGAGGATGTCGAACGCCACGTCTCCAATATCCTTTCGGGGCTCTATTCGCTTGGGGGCTCCCCGGACGTTGCCCTGGTCGAGGGGCTGATCAACTTCGATACCACCTTCGCTGCCTACACCTACGAAGGCGTCCCGGATATCCGTGTCATCGTGTTCAAGGGCTACCCGGTGATGGCGATGATGCGGCTGTCCACCGCCGCCTCCGACGGCAAGGCCAATCTGCACCAGGGCGCGGTGGGCGTCGGTATCGATATCGCCAGCGGGCGCGCCGTACGAGGCGTCCAGTTCGACCGTTCGCGCACCGATCATCCCGATACTGGTCACGAACTGGCCAGCCTGCAGATCACTGGCTGGACCACCCTTCTTGAGCTCGCCTCCGGCTGCTACGAGATGACCGGGCTTGGCTATCTCGGCACCGACATGGTGCTCGATCGTGACCGCGGCCCCATGTTGCTCGAGCTGAACGCCCGCCCTGGCCTGGCGATCCAGATGGCCAATGGCGAAGGCTTGCGGCGACGCCTCGATCTGATCGAGGCGCAGACCGAGGAGCGCAGCGCTGCCGAGCGGGTGGCCTTCGCCCAGCACCACTTCGCCCGCCAGGGCGAGCTGCAGGAAGCCCCGGCAGAAGCCATTTGACAGTTTCGCGTGTCTGGCCCGCCGGCGGGCCAGCGCGTAGACTAGGTTGCCGCTTCGTGAATATTGGACCCCATGACCGAAACCGCCCTGCTACAACAGGCTGAAGCTCACTGCGCACATCGTGGCGTGCGTTTCACCCCCATCCGGCGACGTGTACTGGAACTGATCGGTGAGGCCAGCGGTGGCCTCAAGGCTTACGATCTGCTGGATCGGCTAGCCAAGGATCACGCCGCCGCGCGCCCCCCGACGGTGTACCGTGCGCTGGAGTTCCTGATCGAACAGGGGCTGGTACATCGCATCGAGTCGCTCAATGCCTACGTCGCCTGCCCCTGCCCCGAGCATGCCCATCGCTTCCAGCTGCTGATCTGCCGGGACTGCGGGCGCGTCGAGGAATTGCACCTCGACGAGATCAACGAGCAACTGGCAACCCGTGCCAGGACGCTGGGCTTCCAGGTACAGCGCCAGACCATCGAACTGCTTGGCCTGTGCCAGGCCTGCCAAGGCAGCCGCAACGATGGTGCCGAGGAGCGTGCCGACGCCACCGCTGATCCAGTCAATACATCCTCTTCCACCCCCAAGGACGCCACCTGAGCCCCATGACCGACCTGCTCAAACGCCTCGAGCGCGAACCCTGCGATAGCCGTCATTCTCTCGAAGAGGTGCTGGCCAATGTGCGATTCAACGGCGATGGCCTGCTGCCGGCCATCGCCCAGCAGCACGATAGCGGCGAAGTGCTGATGATGGCGTGGATGAACCGGGAAGCGCTGGAGGAAACGCTGCGCACTGGCCGGGTATGCTACTACTCCCGCTCCCGCGCCAAGCTGTGGCGCAAGGGCGAGTCTTCCGGCCAGCAGCAGCATCTCAAGAGTGCGTCGCTGGACTGTGACGGCGATACCCTGCTGCTGCAGGTCGAGCAGACCGGTCCGGCCTGCCATACCGGCCGTCGCAGCTGTTTCTATCTGTCCCTGGAAGCTGACAGCGCCCGCATCAGCAGCGCTGCGCTGATCGATCCCGATGAGCTCTACACCAAGGGATCCTGAGTCACCGGCGACGGCCGGGGCTGACAGCGGCCGTGGGCGCGATGATCGATCGCCCCCCGCGCAGGAGCCATCACTCCGAGAGCGCTGGCTGGCATGGCCGTTACTGGCGCTGATTCGCCTCTACCAGGGTGTCATCAGCCCATTTCTGGGCCCACGCTGTCGCTATTGGCCAAGCTGCTCGCACTACAGTCACGAAGCCATAACGGTTCACGGTCCGATACGGGGCGGTTGGCTAGCGCTCAAGCGTATTCTGCGCTGCCATCCTGGCGCCAAGGGCGGCATCGATCCTGTGCCTGGCGGGCCCAGCGAGAGGCTGTGCCGCCAGGATCCGGAGCTCGACGAGCGGTTTGAGGTGCGCGGCGACAGCGACTCGAGATCAGCGGACTGACGCGGGCGCCTCGTCGACGCCCAGGGTTCAAGGGTCAGGCGGCTTCCTGCTCAGCGACGCGATAGATGCGCTCGAGCATGGCGTTGAGGCCATTACTGCGGGTCGGCGACAGGTGCTTGTCGAGGCCCAGGTCCTTGAGAAAATGCGGACTGGTGGCGAGGATGTCGCTGGGCTTTCGATCGTTGTAGATGCGCATCAGCACAGCGATCAGCCCTGACACTATGGCGGCGTCCGAGATGGCGGCAAAGTGCAGGGTGTCGCCCTGGCGCTCGTGGTGCATCCACACATTGGACTGACAGCCCTGAATCTTCAGCTCGTCACGCTTGTGCTCATCGGGGAAGGCCGGCAGTGCCTTGCCCATGTCGATGATGTACTGATAGCGGTCCATCCAGTTGTCGAACAGTTCAAACTCTTCCAGCAGCTCCTGCTGGGCCTGTTCTGCGGTACTCGTCGTGGTCATGGTGACTCCCTAGAATGCTGCCAGGATTATACCTGCCAGGCCCCGCCGTCGTCCTCCCCCGGTCAGCCCCGGTTCGGAGAACCCGGCCAGGCGTCATGCTAGAATTCGCCCTGAGCGGGTGACAACGGAGCACTCGCTGTCGCTCGCCGCCTAAGCTACATAAAGAGATCGACATGCAAGCGCCAGACCCCCAAGGACAGGGCCCGCATCGCTCACGTGATAGACGACTCGATGCACTGGAAAAGGAGCTCGACCAGTATCTGGGCTCGTCACGGGCCGACAAGACCGGCACGCCGGCCTCCGAGCGAGGCCTGACGCAGCAGCAGCTGGAAGAAATCATCGCTCACCTGGCTGCCCAGCGGCGGGCCAAGCGAGCGGCCATCCTTACCAATCTGCTGGATCTGGCCGATCGCGCGGGCACAACCGTCGGCGCACTTTCGCTGATTGCGCTGTTCTTCGCCGACAAGGATAGCTCGGGGGCGACGCTGGTGGTGGCCAGCACGGCCAAACCGCTTTGGGGCGCCTTCGTTGGCTTTGGGCTGGCACTCGTGGCATCCTATGCCAAGGCCCTGCTCACCTGGAGGGACAAGTGATGACATTCCATATCGCCATGCTGATCATGCTGGGCGCCACCTTGGCGCTGGCGGTGGCCGCCTACCGACTCGACCGTGGCTACAAGTCCGACGTCAAGGCGCTCACCGAGCACGCCAATCGTTATATCGCCCGAAAGCGCGACCCCCTCGAGCACTAGGATTGCCTGGTTGGCTCCATTGGCGGGCTCTGCTAGCCGCCCTCAGCCAGAAACCTGTCCAGGGGGGGGCTGTTTCTTCATTCCTTATTCTCCCCCCTTCCCTTGACCCCATCTTGGTCCTTCTGCCTGGCCAAGGCCGTGCAGCGACTGCTGGCGATGCCACTCCTCGTCTTCGGTGTGAAGGTAGCGTGACGTCGTCTCCAGGCGTGAGTGACGTGCCGACTGCGCCAGATAACGAAGCTCCACGCCCGCCTGGGCCTGATGGGTCAGAGCGGTATGCCTGAGCCAGTGCGGCGTAGCCTGTCGTAGCCGTGCCACCGCCTGGGGATCCCCGCCCTGCTCTTCCAGGCAGCCCGCGGCCTGGCTGAAGGTCGTGCGTATCAGTCGGTACAACTGGTTGTCACCCAGCGCGGTCTTACCATCCAGGCGTCTCAACAGTGGCGCTGGATCCCCGGCGGGATCGGCCGGCTCGCCGTAGAGCGTCCGCGCCTCCCGGACCAGCTCGATCATGTCGGGCGGCACCGGAATCTCGGCAAACTTGCCGCCCTTGCCAACCACCTGCCACCACCAGCGCCCTTCCCGCCTCACCAGATCCTCCATGCGCGCCTGGCTCATCTCGTTGATCCGCGGGGCCAGCAGGTAGGCAAAGCCGAACACCAGTCGCCGCCTGGTCCAGAGAAATCTGGCTCGTCGGTCGGCACCTGGCTTCAGTGGCTCATTGAGCCAGGCCCATAACCAGTCCCACAGCGGACGCTCCAGATAGCGCTCGACACGCCGCTGGCCATTGTTGAGTCGCCTGCGCTTGTCGCGCATCAGTCGAAACGGGTTGCGCGACAGCCAGCCCGCCTCCACCAGCCAGGCCATCATGCCTTGCAGGATCACCAGACTCTGGCGTCGACTTGCCGGCGACAGTGGGCCGCGAAACGGCCGCCAACGGGGATCCTGACGCGGCCTGACCGGGCCTACCCACTGCTCACGGGGGCGCGGGTCGGCGAGAAACACCTCGAACTCATCCAGGTGAGCCCGGGTCATCTGGGCCAGCGAAAGGCGGCGCTCTTCAAGCCACAGCAGCAGCCGCTCGGCCTCGCGGCGGTAGGCGCGCTGGGTCTGCGCACTGCCGGCGTATTCGGCAAGCCAGTGGGCCACCGCCTGCCAGTCATCTTCCGCCTCGATCAGGGCCTGCGGGGACGACGAAGACGGTAATTCGCCCTCGACCAGGGTGCCCCCCGGCGTGCTGCCGACGATCGCCCTGCCGTCCTGTGCCTGTACCGGAGGTATCTTGCTCATATGACCTGCCCATTGGCTTGTGCCATTGCGTGTCGTCGCTTGGCGCGGCTGAATAGATAAAAAGTCCTGCTGACCAGCTGACCAGCTGACCAGCTGACCAGCTGGCCGCTCAAGACACCAATGGCCACATCCGGTTGTGCGCGGCCAATGTGCGAGAACGCGATAGCGCGCAGCCTGGTTGCGCCGGTATCTGGGTGTCTCGGGTATGCTGACGTATGAACGACAGGGAGCCGTCGAGATCGATCATGAGTCACAACCAGCATTTCGTTGCCCGTGGCTTCGGGGACTTCGTTGACCGGGTTGGTGCCACCATCGCGGCACTCAGTGTCATGGGCGGCCTGTTCACGTCTCAGATACCCGCACTCCTTTCGCTCGCGGGGGTGCTGCTGGGGATTGGCTGTGCAGCTCTCGGAATCACTACTAAGAAGAGGTTTTCCTCTGAGGAGGACGTATGACACCGGGTATTCTCGAATCCCTGAAGACGTTCCTGTTCGTGGCTTCGCCGCTGATCATTCTGGCGCTTGGAACGGCAGCTTATGCCAAGTGGCGTGGGCATAACCCCTGATGCCCTGCTGTCAGGGTGGCTTGACCGCTACTCACCTGCCCGCCCTCTCCCGCCCTCGTGCTTCTCTACTTTTGCCGCTCTCTATTCTGTCCCTTCTCTGATCTAGCCATTCTCAGCTCTCGCTTTTCCCCGGCCTGGCGCTGCCATGCCCGCGTTCTTTCCTGGTCTCGTTTTTCCCTGCTCCAGGCTAGCCAAAGGCCGCCTCGCAGGCGAAAAAGGTAATCGTGTAACACATTGATTTTACATTATATGTTGTCCGGACAAGAACTTCTCCCATAGACGCTCTCTACGCGCCCTTGTTCGACATCAACGAGAAATCACGCCGTTTCTACCGCTGCAACCAACTCGCCGCAGCCCTTCCCGCGCCATACGACGCCAGCTTCTCCCATGCATCCGCAGCGAGCGCTGATCGTTTTAGTCTGCCCCTGTAGATGCGTAAATTCAAGATAAGGCGCGTAATCTTGATTTAATGTCGCTTATCATAAATATTGGTACGTATTTACGCGTTATGTAATTACACGTACTATCGCCTTTGCTTAATGGAAATGATGGCTGGCGGCATCAGCCGCCCCCTCACGGAGCAGGCAGGGGTTCGCAGGAATGTGAGCACCGCTCACGTGACGTCACCGCACGGCAGTGCCAACGGGTGTCACAGAAAGCGAACCGGAGCATGGCGAGCGAGGGGGCATTCAGGCATGATCAGCCGCTGGCGGAATCGACCACCGCACAAGGAGAGCTTCATGGCCCGTACCGGGATCACCTACGACGACGTTCAACGAGCGGTGGATACCCTGCTCAAGCAGCAGGAAGCCCCCAGCGTTCAGAAGGTCCGAGAGATACTCGGCACCGGCAGCTTCACCACCATCAGCGAGCATCTGCGCGAATGGCGTTCACGCCGGGAAGAGCGACGAGACGTTCCGCCCCCCCAGGGGATGCCCGTGGAGCTTCAGGGATTGGCCGAAGAGCTCTGGAGCAAGGCCCAGGAGGCGGCGGCGGAAAACCTGGCCCACTATCGCCAGGAGGCCGATCGCAACGTGGAAGGCGCGCTTGAAAAGGTGGCCGCCGCCGATCGTCGCGCCGAGGACGCCGAACAGCGCGAAAGCGCCCTGTCGGCCCATCTGTCATCCATGGAGCAGCGCCTGCAGGAGGCGGCCTCGGAATCGGCAAGGCTGGCGAGCGCCAATCAAGCGCTGGAGCAGCAGCTCATCAAGGAAGGCGAGCGCGCCACCCAGCTCGAAGCGCAGCTTGATCGTCTGCAGCAGGACAAGGAGCGTGAAGGCAGGGAATACCAGCAGGCACTGGATGATCAGCAGAAGCAGCATCGCGAGCGCCTGGCCCAGGAAGAACAGCGCCACGAGGCCGCCGAGGCGCGGCTGATGGCCATGCTGGACGAGGCACGCCAGGAACGACAAAGTGCGGAAAAGGCCCATGCCCAGCGGCTCAAGCAGGCCGATCAGCGCCAGGAGGTGTTGCAGCAGCAGCTTCAGGCACTTCGGGGCGAACTGTCAGAAGAGGAAAAGCGCCACCGCGAGACGCAGATGGAGCGCTCGCGAGCCGAGGAGAACCTGCGCGCTCGAGGCCACGAGGTAGACCTGCTCAACGAGCGTATCGAAGAGCAGAGGCGCCTGCTGGCAAATCAGTCAGAGCGACTCAAGGCGCTCGAGGCCAAGCTTGACGAGAAGATCTGGGCGCTGGCCAGACAACAGCGCGAACGCGCCGATGACAACGAAGGCACATCCAGCGGAAACGCCAAACAACAGACCTCTTCGCCCTAGGGCTGCGCCTCCAGGATTCAGGCAGCGGCCTGGCCGTGTGATTGCATAGGGTGGCATTCACACGGCACACCCGGGATCCAGCGCAGCGGCACTGCAAACCACAAGCCGCCATTCAGGGCCCAAGCGGCGTGCACCGCCTCCTTCAATGCCCGGTTTGCGGTGTTGCCAAGGCACAGCTTGCTCGACATATCGTTTTCCTGCGTAAGCCCTTTCTGAAAACGCCTTTCCCCTGCTGCCCGGGCCCCGTCCCGCCGGTAAGATCCTCCAGATTCGGACTGACGGAATCGTTCAGGGAGGAACCGCCATGCCATCTGCTCCCCATCATTTTCGCGCATCACTGCGTCTTCCATCGGCGCCCACCGAGTGGGCACGTTTGGCAGGAGGGTGCTGAGCATGGACGACCCCTCCTGGTCCTCGTATCGCCCAAGCGACCTGCTGGGTGCCTTTGACGTCACACTGAGTCAGGATCAGCGCCTGCTCAAGTTTCATCTGGCCGGGCAATCGCTGATCCCTCATCGCCTGGTCGCTGAAGAGGCCATTTCGCGCCCCTTCTGCTACACCCTCGACGTGATCTCCCAGCGCGGCGACATCGAGCTCAAGTCGCTGATCGCCCAGCCGGCGTTGATCGAGATCCGCCAGGCCGACGGCGGCTACCGTCCGCTCTCTGGCCTGGTCGACACCGCCGCCCTGCTCGGCGAAGACGGTGGCGTCTACTACTACCAACTGGTGCTGGTGCCCTGGCTATCCCTGTTGAGCCTCGGTCGTGACAGCCGCACCTTCCAGGACAAGAACGTCACCGAGGTGATCGAGGCGGTGTTCCAGGGCCACGAGATCGCCAAGGGGCACTACCGCTTTGATCTTCGTCGCGACTACCCCGCGCGCAGCTACTGCGTGCAGTACCGAGAGAGCGACTTCCACTTCGTCAACCGGTTGATGGAACAAGAAGGACTGTTTTTCTATTTCCGCCATGGCGAAGGCGCGGGGGCACATTCAGGATCCGCGATTGATGCAGCCAGCGATCACTGCCTGGTGATCACCGACAGCGTTGACACTTGCCCGGCGGTCGCCCCCCGGGCCATTCGCTTCCACCGCCAGGCCGCCACCGAGGCCGAGGACGCCCTGACCCAGTGGGGCGGGCGCCGTCAGCAGCAGCCCACCCGAGTAAGCCTTGCCACCTTCAACTACAAGCAGCCCCGCCACCCCAGCGACCACACCCAGGACACCATCCGCGACCAGGGCCACCTGCCGGACACCGAGGTCTACGATTATCCCGGCGAGTACTACTACCCGGACCACCATCGCGGTGAACGGCTGGCGGTCAATCGCCTGGAAGCCCTGGAGTCCCGCGCCAAGCGCTTCCATGGCGCCGGTGGCGCCCGCCAGCTTAAGGTAGGCGGCCACTTCACCCTGACCCAGCATGGCCAACATGAGCGCGGCGACGACAGCGAGCGCGAGTTTCTGGTGCTGGGCCTCACCGTGCATGCCGAGAACGCCCTGCCGGTGTCGGCGCATCTGTCGACCCTGCCCGGCAGCCTGCAGGAACAGCTCGATCAAGCGCGTCGCGCCCACGGCCAGGAACTCTCTGATAAAGACTCCAGCCTCCACCGTGACGATTACCAGCGCGCCGGCACCGGCCACTATCTGGTCGATATCGAGACCCAGCGCCTATGCCTGCCCTATCGCTCGAGCCTCGACCATCCGCGACCGGTGATGGGTGGCCCCCAGACCGCCACCGTGGTGGGGCCGGAAGGCGAGGAAATCCACACCGACGGGCTCAACCGGGTCAAGGTGCAGTTTCACTGGGACAGGCTGGGGCGGGAAACATCAGGTCATCACGACGCTGGCTCGAGCTGCTGGCTGAGGGGCAGCGAGCCCAACGCCAGCGCCGGCTGGGGGGCGGTCTTTGTCCCGCGCATCGGCCAGGAGGTGATCGTTGACTTCCTCGAGGGCGACCCGGATCGCCCCTTGATCACCGGTCGGGTCTACAACGGCGATGAACGTCCGGAATGGCACTCCAACGGCCTGCTGTCGGGCTTCAAGTCGAAGACCTATCGCGGTGGCAAGTACAACGAGCTGGTGTTCGATGACGCCACCGACCAGGAGCGGGTGCGGCTCAACTCCGAGCACGCCAAGAGCCAGTTGAACCTCGGCTATCTGATCCACCAGCACGGCAATACCCGCGGCGACTTTCGTGGCACCGGCTTCGAGCTGCGCACCGACGCCTACGGCGCCGTGCGCGCCAACCAGGGCCTGTTGGTCAGCAGTTGGGGACAGCTGGGTGCCAACGGTGAGCAGCTCGACATGCGCCCCGCCTGGCGCGAGCTACAAAGCGCCTGGCAGCTTGCCGACAGCCTCAGCGACAGCGCTGTCGACCACGACGCCGAGGCGCTTGCCAGCCGCACCGACCTGCACAAGGCCAGCGACGACGCCCAGGGGCGCCACGGTAGTGCCGACTCTGCCACAGCCTTCGACGGCAGCAGTGCGACAACGGCAAGCAAAGGTGGGCGTGGCGAGGCCGCGCGACTCAAGGAGCCCTGGCTGCAATTGGCCTCCCCGGCGGGCATCGCCATCAGCACCCCCCAGTCCACCCACCTGGCCCAGGGCAAGTCGCTGAGCGTCACCGCAAGCGAAGACATCAACCTGGCCGCCGGCAAACGCCTGGTCGCCAGCATCGCCGACCGGCTGTCGCTGTTTGTCCAGCGCGCCGGGATCAAGCTGTTCGCTGCCCAGGGCAAGGTCGAGGTGCAGGCCCAGAGCGACGAGATGGCGCTCACAGCAGAGAAAAAGCTCAGCATCACCTCCACCGAAGACGCCGTGCACATTGCCGCTGCCGAGGAAGTGCTGCTGACCTGCGGTGGCGGCTATATCCGACTCAAGGGCGGCGACATCGAAATTCACGCCCCCGGCACTATCGACGTCAAGGGCAGCCAGCACCTGTTTGGCGGGCCCACGAGCTTGAATTACAGCCTCGACAACCTGCCACGCAAGCCCATCTGCTATAGCTGCCTGCTGGATGCAGCGACGCGCAACACCACCTATCTACGCCGCTGAAAGGGAGTTCACGGTGAATATCATGCCCATGCAGGCCGACCCTCTGCTACTGAAGATGCTGGCCAAGGCAGAGGCAGAACAGCTCGACGGCCACGTACTGGTCGATCTGTCGATCTCCGCCAAGACCCAGTCGTTCGTCCTCGGCCTGCATGATCGGCGCAAGACGCGCAGCCTCTTTCAAGCCACACCCGAGCAGGCCTTCACCCACATCGCGCCTCACCTGATCGCCTGGAGCGCGCTTTGCGCCACGGAGCGCGACCAACTCATCGATCTGGATCAGCGCGTGCCCGCCCTTTCCTGGCTTTGGAGCACACAGGAAGGGACCGTCACCCTCTACCGCCACCTCAAGGCCCAGCTGGACATGCGCTTGCCCGATGGCGCTCTAGCCCTGCTGCGCTACTACGACCCAACGGTCTGGCGACGTTTGATGAACCTGCTGACAGCGGAGCAGATCACCGCCCTAATGGGCCCGGTCCACTACTGGAGCGTACGGCTGGATTGCCGACGCCAGCTGTTTGATCGTCAAGGAAACCTGACATGCTTGAGTTAACTCCGGATCAGGAACGGCGACTGCGGATTTCAGATCAAGCCGTCATGGTGCAAGAAGCTCTCGACGTCTTCCGGAATAAACTGCCTCGCATCTACGACAAGCTTGGCCACGACACCCTGTCATCGCGATTGAGCGAGGGATACACAACGGCTGTTGTTCTCGGTCTCACCAAGAAGGCCCTTGTTTTCAAGTACATGCTCTATGGCGTTAGCGCCCCCAAACTGCGCAATGCTGCATACATGAAAGAGCACTTTCAGAAAAGTAGCGATACGACAGACTTGGTCGCTATGGATCTGTTCTCATTATTGGCATTTCGCCCAACTATAACGAAGACAGGGAGACTAAAATGACAGCACCAGCCGCCGCCGCCGCGCCGCTTGTCTTGGCGGGTGGCCCCCCTGCATGGCTGGCGGCGGGAGCGGTTGCCGTCGCGGCAGTAGTGTACATCGCAATCGTCAGTGATGACGAGACAGATCTAGAGGATCTTGGAGACGTTGGTGATGTCGCCGAACCGAACGCTAAAGGGGAGGGAGAGACAGAGGAGAACCAGGACGCTAAACCCATTCCCGGCTCGACAACCGATGTTGGCGTGCGTACCAAAGAGTGCGAAGATTGTAACGACTGCAAGCCAAGAGACGGATACATTCATCAGCCATATAGTCGAAACTATCAGGTAGGCGGTGGTGACTGGGTCTTCTACCAGCTATTTATCGCCAATATGGGGGGAGGTCCATTCTTCGGCATGGCGAACGGAAGGTTACAGGAGTGGAAGTATAACGGCGTCGATTTTGATGGGTTTTGGTCTAACTCATGCACCTTGGTGGAAGCCAAGAAGGGGTATGATAAATTCTTGATCAAAAAAGGTAAAATTTGGCAGCCAAAAGATATACCATTTATGATCAGTACGATAGATAGCTTCAGAATTGAGGCTCAATCACAGATTGATGCTATCGAAGATAGCATCCCGCCGGCAACATTGAGATGGTACTTCTCGGCTCATCCAACTTACCTTTATTTCCGAAAACTTTTTAAAGGAAGTAGATTAGGCATCGAATGCCAATTTCTTCCATATTCAGACTCTATGACTCGCTAGCTTCACAACATCCAAGGCCAAAAGCATGTTAGAGAAAATCCACGTCACCCATTTTTTCATTCAAGACATGAATTACTCAGATCCAGATAGCGTATATGTCACGTGGATGGACTTTAACAATTCAATTAGGGGCATAGATCACGCCCTGAAAGATTGGTATTATCTTGCCAAAGCCACTCCAGATACTGTAGTCTACTTGAACCCAATCAATGACAAAGAACAAATTATCTACAGTTCTATCAGAAAGATGAAATTGGACCCGATCCCCCCCCGAGAAAACATCAAAGGAATTTCTTTTCACGCGTGGTCACAGAAAGTTCCCGCTCGCGGCCCAGCAAACGAAAGAGAAGGCTCGCTGATCGCATTTAGCTCTTTATCTGGCGGAACCAAGCGTAGGCCAGCTCGGTTTAACCTAGAAATAGGATTACTGCAAGATCATCATGGCCGAGATGAAGTGCGGGCATTTGCGAAGATATGTAAAGCAATCGCAAGAAGCAAAGCACCCGTCTGGCTTAGCGCATGCCCACTTTCATATATGGACCATCTGGTTTTTCCCCATAGGGCTCACGTTGGCTGGATGGCGGTGGTGCCAGACGTTGATATTTCTGGGCAACTACCGTTTCTCGCTTATGATGAGTATCTGCCGGATGTTGGTACACTCATTGTCACGACGGAGGAGCGGTTCGATACCACAAAGCCAGAACACGTGGAGAAAAGCCAAATGACAGAGACGACGTTGCAGCAGATGGGGTTGCTGCCAGAACACTAGTCCCACCACCAGCACCATCTGGTCACCCGCTACACCCACCGCAGTGGCCTGGCGGTGTAGCTCGAGTGGGACTGGCCGGGCAAGGCCGAGGGCGCCCTGCCCGCCGCTCACGAGGCGCGCTGCGTACGCAACCGCCTGGAAGACGGCAGCGAGGACACCCGCTTCGAGTACCATCGCGGCCTGTGGTACACCCGCGTCACCGACGCCGACGCCGACGGCGTGGTGACCTTCTACCGCTACAACGATCACAACCAGATCGAGTCGATCACTCACCCCTTCCACCCGGCGCTGGGCAGCGAGCACTGGCGCTGGGACGAGCACGGCCGGCTGAACCGCCATATCGACGGCGAGGGACGCACCACCCACTATCGCTATGACGACCAGGGTCGGCTGATCGAGACGGTCGATCCCCAGGGCCTGAGCACCCGCATCGACTACGACGACCAGGGCCTGCCGGTGCGCGTCACCGAGCCTGACGGACGCGAACGCTCGCTGCGCTTCGATGAACGCGGGCTGCCGCTGCAAGAAATCGCCCCGAGCGGGCGTGTCACCACCTTCAGTCACAACGCGCGCGGCCTGCTCACGGCGATGACCGACGCCGCCGGTAATACCTACCAGTACCGCTGGAACGACCAGGGTCGGCTGACCAGTGCCAGCGACTGTTCACGCAAGACCACCCAGTTTCGCTACGACCACCGCGGCTGGCTGATCGAGCGCCGTGACGCCGCCGGGCATCGCACCCATTACACCCGTGACGCCACCGGCCTGCTGCTGAGCGTCGAGCACCCCGACGGCGCCATCGAGCACTTCTCCCACGACGGCGATGGCCGGCTTACCCAGTATCTCGATCCCACCGGGCAGCGCACCCGCTATCGCTACAATGGCAAGGGCCAGCCGATCGAGCGCCGCGACCCCATGGGCCAGCGTTTCGCCTACCACTACGACCGCCTGCTGCGGCTCTCGGCGCTGACCAACCAGAACGGCGATCGCTGGCAGTTCCGCTACGACGGCGGTGGACGACTGATCGAGGACACCGGCTTCGACGGGCGCACCCGCCACTACCGCTACGACGATGGCGGCGCCCTGATCGAGCGTCGCGAAGGTGAGCTGGTCACCACCTTCACCCGCGACGCCATGGGCCGGGTGCTGGAGCGCGAGAGCCAGCGACCGGGCCAGCCCGCGCTGACCACCCGCTACGGCTACGACCCGCTGGGACGCCTGACCCGCGCCGCCAGCCGCCACAGCGAGACGCGCTTTCACTTCGACACCGCCGACAACCTGATCGCCGAGGTGCAGCGTCATCAGCTGCCCAACGGCGGTGACTACTCCAGCGTCACCCGCCACACCCACGACGCCCTGGGTAACCGCGAGACCACCACCCTGCCTGACGGCCAGACCCTGGCCTGGCTGCGCTATGGCTCCGGCCATGTCCACGCCATGACCCTGGACCAGCGCGAGCTGATGGCCTTCGAGCGCGACGACCTGCACCGCGAGGTGCGTCGTCACCAGGGCAGCCGCGAGGTCGAATCACGCTTCGACCCGCTGGGACACCTGATCGAGCAGCACATCCGCACCCTCGAAGCATCCGTCGAGGACCGCCCCCGACACCCCACCGTCAGGCGCCAGTGGCACTACAGCGCCAACGGCCTGCTCAGCCAGGTGGACGACAACCTGCGTGGCACCACCCGCTACGGCTACGACCCACTGGGCCGGCTGCGCCAGGCAAGCGCCCCAGGGCTTGAGGAAGTGTTCGCCTTCGACCCGGCCGGCAATCTGGTCGATCCCGTGCCGCCAGAACGAACCAGCGAAAACGGCAGCAACACCCCGCCCTCCGACGCCACCCGCTGGCGACACGAACGCCCCCGCGATCACCTCGACCACGGGTCCGAGGAGCGCATTCGCCTCGATTGCCCTGGCGCACCGGCCAGCCTGTCACCGGCCATGGGCAACCTGCTCAAGCGCTACGCCGGTACCCACTACCACTACGACGCCAGCGGCAACCTGACCCGACGCATCGCCCCCAGCGGCGAGACCTGGCATTACCAGTACGACCCCGAACACCGACTGATCGAGGCCTGCCACTACCCCCATGCCCCCGCCGCGGGCGATGACACGGTGCCGCGCATGCGCGCCCGCTACGCCTACGACGGCCTCGGCCGACGGGTGTGGAAAGAGGTGAACCGCCAGGGCCAGCCCAGTGAGCTGACGGTGTTCAACTGGGACGGTGACCTGCTGCAAAGCGAAGAGCGTTTTGTCGGTGGCCTGCCGCCGCTGTTTCGCCCCGAACGCCTGGAACTGGCCCGCGAGAACCCCGAGCGGCAGCACTCGCTACCGATCGCCCAGCGCTGCCATCGGCTCGAGTACCCCGGCCTCACCCCCGAACGGCGGGTGGTCTACCTGTTCGAACCCGACAGCTTCGTGCCCGCCGCCAAGCTCGAAAACCGCTTCGAGGCCGTCCACACCCGCAGCGCCACCGGCGCGGTGCTCTATACCGAATACCAGTCAACCGAGCCGACGCTCTACAGCATCCACACCGACCACCTCGGCACCCCGATGGAGCTGGCCGGGCAGGATGGGCAACTCGCCTGGGTCGGCCACTACCGCGCCTGGGGCAAGCTCACCAAGGCCAGTGACGGCCACGGCAACCCCAGCACCACCGACAACCCCCTGCGCTTCCAGGGCCAGTACCTGGATGAAGAAACCGGGCTGCACTACAACCGCCATCGGTACTATGATCCAGAGACGGGACGCTTCACCACCCAGGACCCGATAGGACTGGCCGGCGGCGAAAACCTGTACATGTACGCCCCCAATCCGACAGGATGGGTGGATCCGCTGGGGTTGAGTAGGGACAATGGGTGTAACTGTCCTGATTCGGGGGTTCCTCGGCGGGGTTACCACAATGAGACCTACAGTAATAAACCTGTCAAACCAGAGGACGCAACAGACCGATGGGACGAATTTTTGGGTCCGGGACCTCACACTGATATTCATCCTCGAACGGGTGCTCCCGACCGCGATAGAATCGTATCTTCAGATGGTGCTCGCAGTATCCGTTACGGTTCCCATGAAATGAATAGTTCCTCCACCAAACATCATTATCACGAAGAAACCTGGTCGCTGGATACAGAAAACAATGTTATGAATGTAGATAACACTGTTATTAGGGTTCCACAGAGAAAGACATCGCGATGAATGTAAAAATCGAAGAGATCAAAGTACTCAATAAAAATACTTTTGTTAACTTTGCCAGCCCCTTAGGAAGAGGGAAGGCTATATGGCTGGGAAATATGCCAATAAAAAACGAGAATTATGATGTTGAGATAGATATTGACGAGAAACTCTGGTGGGGATCAACAATACTTGGAGCAAACTCAAAACAACCAAAAATAAAGGAAGGGAAAGATAGTATTGAGCTAACTGGGGAGGTGGTAGCAATTGAAGAAGATGGACTATTAATTGTATCTATTGGGGGAAGTCTAATATTTGTGGAAACAGATTTAGAAAAAAACCCACAAAAACCGTTCGTGACAATGAGAACATATCATTTAACTATGCATGACAGCAATTATTAATTGCAATGTCTCGTATATTATCAAACGGCCAACAAACCCCATCTTCTGCAACTAAATAGGGCTCTTCGTAGCTGGATGTGGAATGCAACCGGGAAAATATCGAGAGCTCATAACCCCCCCCCCTACCGACTAACGCACCCGCTATTGGCTCTATCTAACGACAGGCGGCAAGGGCCAGCCGCCACAGCGAGACGCGCTTTCACTTCGACACCGCCGACAACCTGATCGCCGAGGTGCAGCGTCATCAGCTGCCCAACGGCGGTGACTACTCCAGCGTCACCCGCCACACCCACGACGCCCTGGGCAACCGCGAGACCACCACCCTGCCCGACGGCCAGACCCTGGCCTGGCTGCGCTATGGCTCCGGCCATGTCCACGCCATGACCCTGGACCAGCGCCAGCTGATGGCCTTCGAGCGCGACGACCTGCATCGCGAAGTGCGCCGCCACCAGGGCAGCTCGGCATGGTGCGGTTGATGCATTCAGGCATACAGTACCTACCACAAAAGGAATCCTATGAATAATAACGATGAATTTCATCAGACAGTGTCCGTAATTATTGACTTACCTAGGGTGTACTCCCTTGGTGAGTCAAACAGAATCCTTAAGACCGCCGGAGCAAACTTAAATTATGACACTTATAGTTTTTATCGGAAAGAAAAAGCCCCTGCGTGGCAATCTGAAACAATCATACAGCTAAAGCTTTTTCTTTCCGGAAAACTTGTGGACGCACAAGATCCGATCGACAAAATTGAACTTGAATACCCACTGGCAACATTAGACTCTAAATATATAGGACAATTTGGTGCTCTAGTCGATGAAATCTCTAACATATTTGGTGGTGCTTCAACTTTGTGTGGGAATAAAGCTTCTGGAAAAGATGTAATAGCACATTGCGACAAATTATCTTCAGAGCTAATGGAGTCATGGGGAGAAGAACCTGGAAGCAAACATCTTAGAATAATGATTGAATCCATGTATTCAGGGTAAGTGGCTTTCTCAAACTCTTGGATGCAGAAAACATCCGGCTCTTCGACGCTGGATGTGGAGTTCGCCATATAAAGTTTCGGGAGGTCACGCCCCTACCAACCAGCACTATCGACTCTTCACAACGACAAGCGGCAAGGGCGAGCCGACCGAGCGCCGTGCCCCCATGGACCAGCTCTTATTATTTATATTCAAGCCTACCATTGCGACCGCCTGCTGCGGCTCTCGGCGCTGACCAACCAGAACGGCGACCGCTGGCAGTTCCGCTATGACGGCGGTGGATGGCTGATCGCGGACACCGGCTTCGACGGGCGCACCTGTCGCTCCCCAACCAGTCTCGCGCGCCCCCTAGCCCTACTGGTTTGCCCAAACACAACAACGCCGCTCCATGGAGCGGCGTTGTTGATTCACCTTTGATCCTGAGGGCGGAACCTCAGTGCGCCAGTCGGCCGGTTGAACGTCAACGGTAGTATGCGTTGGTGGTATCGGTGTGGTCGGTGACGTCGCGGATGCCGGCGAGTTCCGGGATGCGCTCCATCAGCGTCTTCTCGACGCCTTCCTTGAGGGTCAGGTCCACCGCGGCGCAGCCCTGACAGCCGCCGCCGAAGGCCAGCACCGCCACCTGGTCGTCGGTCAGCTGCATCAGCTTGATCTCGCCACCGTGGGCCGCCAGGCCCGGGTTGATCTCGCTGTAGAGGATGTAGTTGATGCGATCCTCGAGCGGGCTATCGGCGTTGACCTTGGGCATCTTGGCGTTGGGCGCCTTGATGGTCAGCTGGCCGCCCATGCGATCGGCGTTGAAGTCGACCACCGCCTCTTCCAGGAACGGGATGCTGTTGGCGTCGAGATAGACGGCGATCTTGGAAAGCTCCAGGCGCTCGTCGCTGGGCTCTTCCTCGCCCGGCCGGCAGTACGCCAGGCAGGTCTCGGCGTAGGGCGTGCCCGGCTGGGTGATGAAGATCCGCACCGCGATACCTTCGACGTTCTGCTTCTCGAGCAGCTCCGCCAGGTAGTCCTGTGCGCTGTCGGTGATCTGGATATTCTCGCTCATGGGTCTCTCGCTAGTTCGCCCCGCCTGACAGCGGGCGCTGTGGCCCCGCGGGTTTGGTCAGGACCATGGTAAGCGACACCTGCGTCAGACTCAATCCCGAGTATTTTACTCGGATTTTGGTTTCCGCCAGCGCAGGTACGCTGCCCCTGCCGCCAGGCCCGGTGCTTTGGTACCATATGGCCCCTTCGACCGACTCCCGAGACATCGCCGTGTATTCCGGCATGCACATGGGGGTCCTGCCGCGTGGACACAAGCGCTGGCCCATAAAAATTTTATCGTTCGTCGACCTGACAAGCGTCTAGCTGGAGACACACCCGCCCATGGCCGTAGCAGCACCGACCCCTCAGACAGCCCGCCTCATCGATAGCCTGAAAGACCGCATTCTGATGCTGGATGGCGGCATGGGCACGATGTTGCAGAATGCGGCCTTGAGCGAGGAAGACTTCCGCGGCGAGCGCTTCAAGGACTGGCCGTCGGACCTCAAGGGCAACAACGATCTGCTGGCCCTGACCTGCCCGGACCTGGTGGCGCGCATCCATCGCGACTATCTGCTGGCCGGTGCCGACATCCTCGAGACCAATACCTTCAACTCCACCCGCCTGTCACAGTCGGACTACGGCATGGAGGAGCTGGTCCCGGAGCTCAATCGCGAAGCCGCTCGGCTGGCCCGCCAGGTATGCGACGACGTCGGCGAAGAAACAGGGGTGCCCCGCTACGTGGCCGGCGTGCTTGGCCCGACCTCGCGTACCGCCTCGCTGTCGCCGGACGTCAATGACCCGGCCAAGCGCAACGTGAGCTTCGATGCCCTGCGTGACAACTACCGCGAGGCAGCCCTGGCGCTGATCGAAGGCGGCTCCGATCTGATCATGATCGAGACCATCTTCGACACCCTGAACGCCAAGGCGGCGATCTACGCCCTCGAAGAGATTTTCGACGAGACCGGCGAGCGCCTGCCGGTAATGATCTCGGGCACCATTACCGACGCCTCCGGGCGCACCCTGTCGGGCCAGACCACCGAGGCCTTCTGGAATTCGGTGCGCCACGCCCAGCCGCTGACCGTGGGCCTCAACTGTGCCCTCGGCGCAGAGGAGCTGCGCCCCTACGTCGAGGAGCTGTCGACCAAGGCCGACACCTTCGTCTCGGCTCACCCCAACGCGGGCCTGCCCAACGAGTTCGGCGAGTACGACCAGACCCCCGAAGAGATGGCCGAGATCGTCGCTGAATTCGCGCGCAGTGGCCTGGTCAACATCATCGGTGGATGCTGTGGTTCCACCCCCGAGCATATCGCCGCCATCCACCGCGCGATCAAGGACCTGCCCCCGCGCCAGATTCCGGACCGCAGCAGAGCCTGCCGTCTGTCTGGCCTTGAGCCGTTCAACATCGAGCACGATTCGCTGTTCGTCAACGTCGGTGAGCGTACCAACGTCACAGGCTCGGCTCGCTTCAAGCGACTGATCAAGGAAGAGGACTACACCACCGCCCTGGAGGTGGCGCTCGAGCAGGTCGAGAACGGCGCCCAGGTGATCGACATCAACATGGACGAGGGGATGCTCGAGTCCCAGGAAGCCATGGTGCGCTTTCTCAATCTGATCGCCGGTGAGCCGGACATCGCTCGGGTGCCGATCATGGTCGACTCCTCCAAGTGGGAGATCATCGAGGCCGGCCTCAAGTGCATCCAGGGCAAGGCGGTGGTCAACTCGATCTCGCTCAAGGAAGGCGAAGAGGCCTTCCGCCACCAGGCCACCGAGTGCCGCCGTCATGGCGCCGCCGTGGTGGTGATGGCGTTCGACGAGTCCGGCCAGGCGGACACCTTCGCGCGCAAGACCGAAATCTGCCAACGCGCCTACCGGGTGCTGGTGGACGATATCGGCTTCCCCGCCGAAGACATCATCTTCGACCCCAACATCTTTGCCATCGCCACCGGCATCGACGAGCACAACAACTACGCGGTGGACTTCATCGAGGCCACCCGCTGGATTCGCGAACACCTGCCGCACGCCATGGTGTCGGGCGGCGTTTCCAACGTGTCCTTCTCGTTTCGCGGCAACAATCCGGTGCGCGAGGCGATCCACTCGGTATTTCTCTACCACGCGATTCGCGCAGGGCTCACCATGGGCATCGTCAACGCCGGCCAGCTGGCGGTCTATGACGACCTGCCGGAAGAGCTGCGCGAAGCCGTCGAGGATGTGGTGCTCAATCGCCGCGATGACAGCACCGAGCGGCTGCTCGATATCGCCGACAAGTACAAGGGCGACGGCTCCGGCGGTGAGAAGAAGGAGGACCTCGAGTGGCGTAGCTGGGAGGTCGAGAAGCGCATCGAGCATGCTCTGGTCAAGGGCATCACCGCCTACATCGAGGATGACACCGAACTGGCCCGCCAGCGCGCGACCCGCCCCATCGAGGTGATCGAGGGGCCGCTGATGGATGGCATGAACGTGGTCGGCGACCTGTTCGGTGCCGGCAAGATGTTCCTGCCCCAGGTGGTCAAGTCGGCGCGGGTGATGAAGCAGGCGGTGGCCTACCTGATCCCCTACATCGAGGCGGAAAAGAGCGAAGACACCCAGGCCAAGGGCAAGATCGTCATGGCCACGGTCAAGGGCGACGTCCACGACATCGGCAAGAACATCGTCGGCGTGGTGCTCCAGTGCAACAACTACGAGGTGATCGACCTCGGCGTGATGGTGCCCGCCGACAAGATCCTCAAGACCGCCCGGGAAGAGAACGCCGATATCATCGGCCTGTCGGGACTGATCACCCCCTCGCTTGACGAGATGGTCCATGTAGCCAAGGAGATGCAGCGCCAGGGCTTCGAGCTGCCGCTGCTGATCGGCGGCGCCACCACCTCCAAGGCGCACACCGCGGTCAAGATCGAACCCCAGTACGAGCAGCCGGTGATCTATGTGACCGACGCCTCACGTGCCGTGGGCGTGGCCGGCAAGCTGCTGTCACCGGGGCTGAAAGAGGCCTACGTCAACGAGATCCGGGAAGAGTACGTCAAGGTCCGCGAGCGCAATGCCAAGCGCCGCCCCAAGGCCGCCGACCTGTCCTACGCCGATGCCCGGGCGCGCAAGCCGGCGCTGGACTGGCAGGGGTATACCCCGCCGGCGCCGACCTTTACCGGTCTCAAGGTGTTCGAGGACTACGACCTCAACGAACTGGTCGATCGTATCGACTGGACGCCCTTCTTCATGAGCTGGGAGCTGGTCGGCAAGTATCCGAAGATCCTCGACGACAAGGTGGTCGGCGAAGCCGCACGCCAACTGTTCGACGAGGCCCAGGTGATGCTGCGCAAGTTGATCGACGAACGCCTGATCCAGGCGCGCGGGGTCATCGGCCTGTGGCCCGCCAACAGCGTCGATGATGACGTCATCGAAGTCTATTCCGACGAGACCCGCGGCGAGGTGATCGAGCGTCTGCACCATATTCGCCAGCAGACCACCAAGAACCGAGAGGGAGTCTGCTACAGCCTGGCCGACTTCATTGCCCCGAAGGACAGCGGCAAGCCGGACTGGATCGGTGGCTTCGCGGTCACCGCCGGTCACGGCGTCGAGGAGCTGTCTGCGGCCTACAAGGCCAAGGGCGACGACTACAACGCCATCATGGTGCAGGCGCTGGCCGATCGCCTGGCCGAGGCCTTTGCCGAACTGATCCATGAGCGGGTGCGCAAGGAGTTCTGGGCCTACGTACCCGAGGAACAGCTCGACAATGAGGCGTTGATTGCCGAGAAGTATCAGGGCATCCGCCCTGCCCCTGGCTACCCCGCCTGCCCTGACCACACCGAGAAGGCGACGCTGTTCCGCATGCTCGACGCCGAGGCCAGCACCGGGCTCGAACTGACCGAGAGCTTTGCCATGTGGCCGGCGGCGGCGGTGTCCGGCTGGTACTTCTCCCACCCGCAGTCGAAGTACTTTGCCACCGGCAAGATCACCCGGGATCAGGTCGAGGCCCTGGCCAGCCGCAAGGGCATGGAGCTGGACGTCATGGAACGCTGGCTGTCGCCGGTACTGTCCTACGACGCCTGATGCGTTCCCTGCAACAACAGGCCCTGCTGCCCGACCTGACGCGCTGGCGTCTGATCCTGCGCCTGGCGCTGCCGATCATGGCCGGCATGTTGAGCCAGAGCCTGATGAACCTGGTCGACGCCGCCCTGGTGGGCCGGCTCGGCGAGACCGAGCTGGCCGCCGCCGGCATCGGCGGCTACGCCATGTTCATGGTCACCGCCTGCCTGTTCGGGCTGTCGTCGGGGGTTCAGGCTCAGGTAGCGCGGCGCCATGGCGAACGCCATCAGACGCCCGTTGCCTCGGCGGCCGCCGAGCTTGGCGTTGAGCTGCGCCACGATCCACGCGGGGAGCCGCTGGCGGCGGGACTTACCCTGGCCGTCATGATCGGCCTGCCGTTGATGGTCCTGTGTCTGTGGCAGGCCGGTCCGATCATGGCCTGGCTCAACGACGATCCGCGGGTGACGTCGATGGCGGTGGACTACTTTCGCTGGCGTCTGATCGCGCTGCTGCCGGTGGCGATGATCTTCTGCTACCGAGGCTACTGGAACGGCATCCAGCAGACCGGCCTGTACCTGCGGATCATGCTGGTAATGCATCTGGTCAACCTGCTGGCCAGCATCGGCCTGATCTTCGGCTACTGGGGCCTGCCCGCCATGGGCGTCAGCGGTGCCGGGCTCGGCAGCAGCCTGTCGCTGTTTGCCGGTGTCGCCATCTGGGCCTGGTTGAGCCATACGCCTGGCCATCGCGGCACTCGTCACAGGCCGTGTCATTCGCCTTGGCGACTCGGCGGCAGCACCATGGCCACCACCCTGAAGCTGGCCACGCCGCACTCCTTTCAGCAGCTCTGGTTCGCCGCCGGCTACGCCGTGCTGTTCTGGATCCTCGGCCAGGTCGACACCGCCAGCGTGGCGGTGGGCCATGTGCTGGTTAACTTATCGCTGTTGCTGATTCTGCCCGGCGTGGGCCTCGGCATGGCGGCGATGAGCCTGGTCGGCGAGGCGCTGGGGCGCGAGTCGCCGGAAAGGGCCCACCGCTGGGGCTGGGAGGTGGTGCACATGGCCTGGTTGCTGCTCGCTGCCCTGTCCCTGCCCATGGCATTGATGCCGGAAGCCGTGCTGGGCCTGTTTCTGCATGACCCCGAACTGATCGCCCTGGGCGTCGATGCGCTGCGCCTGACCGCGCTGATGATCGTGCTCGACGCCGCCGCCCTGGTGTTCACCCAGGCATTGCTCGGCGCCGGCGCCAACCGTACGGTGATGCAGCTGACCTTGACCGGTCAGTGGCTGGTCTTCCTGCCGCTGGCCTGGTGGTTCGGCGTGCATGAAGGCTTCGGCCTGGCCGGCATCTGGTGGTGTCAGCTAGGCTACCGCGCGCTCAACTCACTGTGCTTTGCGGTGATCTGGCAACGCCGCCGCTGGCAGAGTCTGAAGGTGTAGCGCCCCGCACGACGCCTATCAACACCTTTTAATTACCTTTTGCACCCAAACTATGACTATTTATTCTTTTATAGCATAATGGCGTGCAGGTAGAGTAACCCGCAACGTCCCGTCATTCCCTGGCTGCAGGAACGCGCTGAATGTATCGCTACGACAACCATGATCAGACCCTGGTCGACGAACGCGTCGCACAGTTCCGCGACCAGATGCGTCGCTACCTCGAAGGCAAGATCAGCGAGGAAGAATTCCTCCCGATCCGGGTGCAGAACGGTCTGTACGTACAGCGTTACGCGCCCATGCTTCGCATCGCCATCCCCTATGGCATGCTGGCCTCCTACCAGCTGCGCAAGCTCGGTGAGCTGGCCGCCCGCTATGACCGCGGCTACGGCCACTTCACCACCCGTACCAATCTTCAGTTGAACTGGCCGAAGCTCGAGGACGTGCCCGAAATGCTGGCACAGCTCGCCAGCGTGCAGATGCACTCGATCCAGACCAGCGGCAACGATATCCGCAACACCACCACCGACCAGTTCGCCGGCATCGCCGCCGATGAAGAAGTGGATCCGCGTCCCTGGTGTGAGCTGATTCGTCAGTGGTCGACCTTCCACCCGGAGTTCTACTACCTGCCGCGCAAGTTCAAGATCGCCGTGACCGGCGCCGCCGAGGATCGTGCCGCCATTCAGGTCCACGACATCGGTCTGCGTCTGTGGCGCAACGACGCCGGCGACGTCCGCGTAAAGGTGCTGGTCGGTGGCGGTCTCGGCCGTACTCCGATGATCGGCGAGACCATCTGCGAGGACCTGCCCTGGCAGCACCTGCTGACCTACCTCGAGGCAGTGTTGCGGGTCTACAACCAGTTCGGTCGCCGCGACAACAAGTTCAAGGCGCGCATCAAGATCCTGACCAAGGCACTCGGCATCGACGAGATGCGGCGGCGCGTCGAGGAAGAATGGGCCCACCTCAAGGACGGCGCCCAGACCCTCAATCAGCAGGCCATCGACGACATGGCGGCGCACTTCGTCGATCCGCCCCGTCGCAAGGTGGATGACGCCGCCATCGAGGCCTTCGAGGCGTTGCGTCGTGACAACCGGGCCTTCGCTCGCTTCGTCACCAACAACGTCACCGACCACAAGGTACCGGGCTACAAGGCCGTTACCCTGTCGCTCAAGCGCAGCGGTCATTCACCGGGTGACGTTACCTCCGAACAGATGGCTCAGATCGCCGACCTGGCCGACGAGTACAGCTTCGGCGAGCTGCGGGTGACCCACGAACAGAATCTGGTGCTGTCCGACGTGGCCGTCGACCGTATCGAGGAACTGTGGCACAAGCTCGAGGAGCTGCGCCTGGCCAACCCCACCGTGGGCACCCTGGCGGACCTGATCTGCTGCCCCGGCGGCGACTACTGCGCCCTGGCCAACGCCAAGTCCATTCCGGTGGCCCAGGCGATCCAGGAGCGCTTCGACAGCCTCGACTTCCTCTACGACCTTGGCCCGCTGGATCTCAACATTTCCGGCTGCATGAACGCCTGCGGTCATCACCACGTCGGCCACATCGGCATTCTCGGCGTGGACAAGAAAGGCGAGGAGTACTACCAGATCTCCCTCGGCGGCAGTCAGGGCAACGAATCCTCGCTGGGCAAGATCCTCGGCCCCTCCTTCTTCCGCGAAGATGTGCCGGAGGTCATCGACAAGGTGCTGCAGGTGTATGTTGGCGCCCGCGAAGCCGACGAAACCTTCATCGACACCTATCGCCGCATCGGTCTGAAACCCTTCAAGGAGCACGTTTATGCCTGAGCAGACGCCGCAACGCCCGCTGATCAAGGAACGCCGCCTGGTGGAAGACGCCTGGGTGCTCCAGTCTGACGTCGATGACGAGGGTGCAACCCCCGTCAAGCCCATGACCATCGTCCGCCTGGACGTCTGGCTGGCCGCCGAGCGTCGCGACGACCTGGCGCCCTGGCTGCCCAGCGACACCCAGCTCGATGAGGACACCGTCGCCGCACTCAGAGACGCGCCGCTGATCGCCATCGACTTTCCCAAGTTTACCGACGGCCGCGGCTATTCGCTGGCCCGGGTACTCAGGGAGCGTCACGGTTTCAAGGGCGAGATCCGTGCCGTGGGCGACGTGCTGATCGACCAGTTGTCCTATATGGCACGCTGTGGCTTCGACGCCTTTTCGCTGCGCGAAGACCAGGTCGTGGAAGACGCCCTGGCCTCGCTCACGGTGTTCTCGCGCCACTACCAGGTGTCCGTCGACAACCCGGAGCCGATGTTCCTGCGCCGTCAGCGCGAGGCGCGTGAACGCCAGCGCGAAACCGCCGTCGCCTGACCCTATCCGGGTTGGACAGCTTGCCTGGTTCGACCGACCTCCTGCCAGGCAAGCAGGAAGCATCACCATCAACAATGCCGCTATCTCCGGCGCCATCGCCCCAGTGGTGACAGGCTGGCGCCAGCAGGAATCGCGGCATTGTCGTGTTTGGTGGAAGGGGCACCAGCAGATGGGATATCGATGCGCCGCGTTTCATGTCAGCCCATGCCCATCCATGCACAATATGTAAGCCATAGATCCTGAAAGACGAGCCAATCTCATCTTTTTCTCAGGCATTGGAGGTAGCTCGCCACTGGCCGCCGAACCAGTTGGCGTAGTGATCTATGCTGAACAAGCGCTGCTCGAACGCGCAACAGATGATGATCACGCACCCCAGACCTTGTTCAGGCTCCTTATGTCCAGCGAAGCGCCATCCCCCCTGGCGGCCTTTCAGCGTCACTCGACGATGGTGGTTGCACCCGAGTTACGCTTTGACTACTGGCGCAGTCTGCATCCCTCCATAGCGCTCGAGCTTCCCCAAGGCCGGCGCGCTGACGACTATCGAGCCTGCGTGATCAGTGCTTCAAGCGCGGGTGGTGCCGTCCTTGGCTGGTGTACCAACGACGACACCGCTGCTCACTTTGCCCAGGACAATGGCAACTGTGTGCTGGTCAGTCTGACGCTCGCCGGGGAGGCGCGCCTGCGGCAAGGCCCTGACCGACGACTTCGTGTCACCAGCCAGAGCGGCCTGGTGGTGCTGGATAGCTGCCAGCCACTTTCCAGCCTCGCCATACAGCATTCAATGCTGTACCTGATGATTCCCCGGCCCCAGGTCAAGGCCAGGGCGCCAGATGCGCTGACGCGGGCCGAGTCGAGCCCCTTCAGCCTTCCCGACAACGCCATGACCCGGTTGCTCACGACCCATCTGCTTGGCGTCATCAAGGAGCAAGAGGCCCTCGCCGGCGAGGACTTGGCCTGCGCACTGGATACCGCTCGCGACATGAGCCTGGTAGCGCTGGCGCAGTTGAAAGGGCCGCTGTCGCTCGAGTGGGAGGCGACCCAGCGCCAAAGCCTGATGAATGCCGCCTGTCGTTATATCGAACTGCACGCCGGTGAGCCTCGGTTGAACGTCGACAGCATCGCTCACGCCTTGGGCTGCTCCCGTGCCGGGCTCTACCGCGCCTTTAGCGACCACCCAGAGAGCGTGGCCGAGACGCTCAGGCGCACCCGGCTGGAACAGGCAAGGGCCAGACTCAAGACCCGCCATCCGCCCAGCATCGATCAGCTTTCGTACCACTGCGGCTACCTGAACGCCGCCAGCTTCACCCGTGCCTTCAAGCGTCAATACGGTGCCAGCCCCCAGGACTGGCACCGAGAGTGGTGCGAGCGTCAGTTGCTGCTCTGATGTCTGGCGACATCAACGTCCTTGTCTGTCGTCTCCGCCCCCGATGCCAGAGGTCGACTAGCCAAGCTCTTTGAGCAGATGGGCCCGGGCATCCTCCAGAGGCTCGATGACGTGAAGCGTGTAGAAAGACAGCAGCAAGGCCCGCTCTCGCTCGTCAAGCGGTCGAGAGCTCCCCTGGTCGCCCAGCGCCAGCCGCTGCTGACACCTTGTCGCCGTTTCACTCGCCTGCTCGACTAGTGCCATGGCGCGATCACGCAGATGATCCAGCTTTTGCTGGTCATGGTCGGTGAATACCGGGCCGAAGTCCTGAATCCGCCGGTTCGCCCGGTCCAGCCGGCGCAGCAATGGCATCAGCTCATCGCAGTGCCAGTAGCGGTGCCCCAAGGTAGGTATCGAGTGATGCTTGAACCACTGCCAGTGGTCGTGAAGTTCCGCGATGATCATGTAGCCCCCTGCCAACTGAATGACGTCGTAAGGCCACTGCACCGGCGGTGGATGACTCATCAAGTCGCTCCCCACCTTGCCGTGACCCTGCCAGCGCATTGCTTGCCACTATCGCGCTATAGGAACCCTAGTCGCGGCAGCCAGTGCAGACTGTTCCAACTTGATGCCGATTGTCTCGATGGCGTCCTTGGCGAGGCCACGCAAGCGATACGGCGCCATCTGCAGGATGGCGCCGGGTGGAAAGGAGTAACAACAAGAGGATCGATGCAGGAAAGCGGCCGGGAAGCCGCAACAGGCTTCGCCAGGTCTATCCGCGACGCTTCTGCTGGCGTTCACGGTTCGCCGCGCGGGCACGCTCGCTCTTTCTGAGCATCACCCAGGTGGCGCCGAGTCCACCGTCAGCCTCCTGAGCAGACACGAACGCCTGGACCTCGTCGAGGGCGGGTAGCCACTTGGCCAGACAGGAGCGCAGCACATTGGCGGCGCCATCGATCTCGCGGCTGCGTCCATGGACGATCAACACCGAGCGCAGATCCGCCGCGTAGGCGTCGCGGATGAACTGGGGCAGACTCCCCCGGCATTCATGCAACGGGCGCCGCAGCAGGTGAAGACTGGCCTGCACCGGATACCCGCCCTGCCGCAGGCGCTCGACCACCCCGGTCTGAATGCCATCGCGGCGGTATTCCAGCGGATCGAAGGGAGGCACCAGGTCGACGAAGTCGTCACTGAGACCATCAAGCCCGTCGTCTCCACTCAGGGCATGACGACGCCTGGCCAGCTGTGATTCGGTTGGCGCGCCTCGGCGACGGCCGGCATCGGCACGATTGTTGGCCTGACGCAGTGGTTGGACGTCCCCCATCATGGCCTTGAAGTCCACATCATCATGGGCACCATCAAAAGACTCGGCGCGGAGAAATTCGCTCATGGGGCACCTCCTCGTCTTGGCGGGAATCTTTATCCTAGCAAGGCCGGGACCGCCGCCGATAGAGGGGAACCTCGGTTCGACAAGCCGGCCGCCTGGTGAGAGGCTAGTCAAGCGAGACACGCCGCCTTTCGATTTCCTGCACACACCGCTCATTTGTCATTGGTCCCCCATGAACACCCTGACGCTCTGGCTTGCCCGCCTGCTCTGTCTTGTTGGCGCACTGATCATCGGCCTTTACGGCTGGTTCTGGTACACCTACCAGAGCCCTTATGGCTATACGTCTCCGGCCGCCATGGAGCAGTCCGCTGACGGCCCCCACCGAGTCTTTGTCTACGGCACCCTGCGCTCCCCCTGGGTGCGCTGGCTGGTGACCGGAGAAAGACTCGAGTCGACGCCCGCACTGCTCCCGGGGTATCGCCGAGAGGGGCTCGACCTGGAGGTCGATCGTGATGACCAGGTGGCCGGACAGCTACTGGCGGTGGATAGCGAGACCCTGGCCGAACTGGACCGCTACGAGCGTCTGGGCGTGCGCTATGAACGCGTCAGGCTAACCCTCGCTCGCGGCGATGAGGTCTGGGCCTATCGCCTTCTCGAGCAATGACCTGCCTTGGCGGCGCGTCGTTGTGGCCGGTCGCGCCGGCGATCTACAATAGCTGCCGATTCCCACTCGACCGGAGCTGTCATGGCCGCACTCACGCTATTGCATAATCCTCGCTGTTCGAAGTCCCGCGAAGCCCTTGCCCTGCTGGAGCAGGCCGGCGCCGAGGTCCAGGTCCGCCGCTACCTCGACGATCCCCTGGACGGTGAGGAATTGCGTGGCCTGATCGCCCGGCTGGACGGCAAGCTCAGCGACCTGGTGCGCGCCAACGAGACCGAATGGAAGAGTCTGGGCGCCGACCGTGAGGATGAATCCCAGGTGGTGGCTGCCATCCTGGCCCATCCTCGAATCCTCCAGCGCCCGATTCTCGACAACGGCGAGCGAGCGGTAATCGGCCGCCCGCCCGAGGCCATCACGTCACTGCTGGAGAGTTGAGGCCAGCCAGCCTCTTCGCCCGTTGCCTCGGGCTTTCGTCAACCCATAGGCTCTTGCCATAAGGAAAGTGCATGTCGGATCTGCCCTACGTTCTGGTCCTCTACTACTCCCGCCAGGGCGCCACCCGGGCGCTGGCCGAGCGCATCGCCGCCGGTGTCGAGTCTGTCGCCGGCGTCGATGCTCGCCTGCGTACCGTGGCTCCGGTGTCGCCGACCTGTGAAGCGGTGGACCCGGAAATTCCTGCCGAAGGCGCTATCTACGCTGACCTCGACGATCTTCGCAACGCCAGTGGCCTGGCGCTCGGCAGCCCCACACGCTTCGGCAACATGGCGGCTCCTCTCAAGCACTTTCTCGACGGCACCAGCGAGCTGTGGCTGTCAGGAGCGCTGATCGACAAGCCCGCCACCGCCTTCACCTCTACCTCGAGCCTGCACGGTGGCCAGGAGACGACGCTGGTGACGATGCTGATGCCGCTGCTCCACCATGGCATGGTCTACGCCGGGCTGCCCTACAGCGAGACGGCCCTGACCCGCACCCAGGGCGGAGGCACCCCCTACGGCGTCAGCCACCTGGCAGGCGTTCGCAGCGATCGCCCGCTGGACGAACACGAGCGTGAGCTGGCCTTCGCTCAGGGCGCGCGCCTGGCGCGGCTGACGCTCGCTCTGGCTGACGCCCGCAAGGGGGCCTCATGAGAGCCTGGCTTGAGGGGGTAGAACAGCGCCGCGGGCTTGACCGCCTGACCCGGCAGTCGCGCCAGCTGGTGCTGGTCGGCTTTGGCCTGCTGCTGGCAATGATGGTGTACCGCGGTATCGCGGTGGAAGCCGACGGCAATCGTTTCGGCCCGATGATCGCCTTTGTACTGCCTCTTGTGCTGTTTCTGCCATCCATCCTGACCCGCCGTCCACGGGGCCATGCCTGGCTGGCCTTCGTCAGTCTGCTCTACTTCGCCCAGGGGGTGATGATCGCCACCCTGCCGGGACTCGGTCTGCGTGGCGTCGCTGAGGCACTGGTGGCGCTGGTGCTGTTTACCGGCTGCATGGGCTACGCACGCTTTCGCTCTCGTCAGATGCGACAGCACCAGGGCAATTCATAGCTCTTGTTCAGGCCGACCGTCATGCCCTTCTGGCGGCAGCCGCTCTCCTTGCTATCTTGAGGATGTCGTTGCATTCGCGACGCCATCCTCGACAACGCCCGGCCCATGTCGCCAGGCAAGGAGTAAGGACAATGACCGTGACCCCGTTGCATGCCCTCGTGACCGGACTTGGACTAACGTTGGCCAGCGCCTGTGCACTCGCCGAGGAACTCCCCGATGCCAGCGTCGAGATCGAAGACGCCATCGAATACCGTCAGGACGCGCTGGGCGTGATGGCCTGGCAGATCGGCCCGCTGGGCGCGATGGCCCAGGGCAAGCGCGACTTCGACGCCGAACTGTTTCTCGAGAAGGCGCGTCGCCTCGCCGCCGTGGCGCCGCTACCCTGGGAAGGTTTCGTCAAGGGCTCACTGCAGGGAGACGACCATGGCGTCGAGACCGATGCCCTGGCGGACATCGCCGATGACTACGAAGACTTCGACCAGCGCTACCACACCCTGATCGAGGAAACCGCAAAACTCGCCGAGATGGCCGACGGTGGTGACCAGGATGCGCTGTTCAAGCAGGTGGCCACCGTCGGCAATACCTGCAAGGGGTGTCACGACAACTTCCGCGCCGAGTGACCCTTCGCCGCTTCACAAGCGCCCCCACAGCCACATCACACACCCCGTACTGAACAGGGCCAGCAGCGCCGCTCGTACCATCAGGGCCGAGCGGCCAGGCTCTACCCCTTTGCCGCTGCTTCCACGTTCCCCCTGCTGCTGATCTGACGCCCGATCTAGCTCTTGATCTGACTGTTGCTCTGGTTGTTGGTGGGTCTCTGTGTCCGTCTCGGCCCAGTGCGCACCCCGCGGCAGCGTCTTGCGGCCGCTGAACATGGCGCCTACCAGTCGCTCGCCGAGGCAGCGATGGGCCACCAGTGCACCCAGGTGAAGCACGATCAGCGCCAGCAGCACATTCGCGTTGAGGTGATGAATCCACAGAGCCGCGTCGCTGACTGCTGCTGGCACCAGGGTATGCAGCGGCGCCTCGAAGAATATGTCATCGGTGACAAAGAGCCCCGTCAGTGCCTGAATCGTCAGGCTCGTCAGCATCGCCAGCACCGCCCAGCCCCCCAGCGGATTGTGACCGGCAAAGATATCGGCACGTCGCTTCATCAGGTCTCTGGCATAGGCCAGCGTTACCGAGGGAGAGCGCAGCCAGGAGCCGATGCGCGCGTGGTGATCGCCGACCAGCGCCCACCCCCATCGAAACAGCACAAGCCCAAGCGCTATCAGCCCAGCCCTGGCGTGCACGTTCTGCGGAAAGTCGAACAGGTCGGTCTCCACCTTCATGGTCAGAAATGAGAGTACAACGCAGGCCACCAGCCCCCAGTGGAATAGCCGGATGACCAGGCTCCAGACACGCCGGCTACGCCCTGACGGCCTGTGCTCGGCGGCTGACGTTGACTCGACAGATGGCATGGTCGCTCCCCCTCGCTGATAAAGGCACCACGCCTGGCGCCAGTGACGATATACTCAAGATAGCCACTCCCTGTGGTGGCGCCTTGCCAAAGCGGTACTTGCTAAAGCTGTAGCAGCTGACATTCATCATGACTCGCGACGATGACGGTGGTGTTCCCGGCGACGCGGGGCGACATCTCGGACACAAGGTGCGATGATTTATCAATTGGACGACGGTACCCCTAGTGGCCGTCCTTTTTTTGTCTGATTCCACCGGAGATACCGATGACCCGTGATATTGCGGACATTCGACGTGACTATGAAGGCGGCAGCCTGGACGAAGGCCAGGTACCCAAGGATCCCTTCACCATGTTCGATGAGTGGTTCGCCCTGGCCCTGGATACCGATCCCCAGGATGCCAATGCCATGACCCTGTCGACCGTGGACAGCCAGGGCCTGCCCCACGCGCGGGTGGTGCTGCTCAAGGGGTTCGATCAAAACGGGATGGTCTTCTACACCAACTATCACAGCCACAAGGGTAGCGAACTGGCCAACGTCCCCCATGCGGCCCTGACCTTCTGGTGGCCCAAGCTGGCGCGCCAGGTGCGCATCGAGGGACGCACCGAGCAGGTCGCCGAGCAGGAGTCGGACGAGTATTTTGCAAGCCGTCCCCGCGGCAGCCAGCTCGGGGCCTGGATCGCCACCCAGAGCGTGGTCATCCCCGATCGCGACTGGATCGAGCAGCGCCAGCGGCGCTTCGAGAAGGCCTACGAAGGCCAGGATATCCCGCGCCCGGTGCACTGGGGAGGCTACCGCGTCGTCCCCGAAATGATCGAGTTCTGGCAAGGACAGCCCAGTCGCCTGCATGACCGGGTTCGCTACGGCCGCCGCGATGGCCACTGGGAAGTGGTGCGGCTGGCACCCTGAACGAATCATCCGACCGGCTCCCGCCTTGCAAGCACAGGCGGGAGGCCAGGCCGGCGGTCCTGGCATCGAACGCCGACCTGCTACTCCATCGGCCGTTCCAGGCGGTGTCGCTGCCAATCGTTACCCGGCTCGTTGAGGCGCAGCACTGCGTCCACCACCTGCTCCTCCATGTTGAAGCTTTGTCGGAACCCGAGGTGCTTCATCAGTGCGCGCATGGGGTGATTGTCGATCATGATCTTGCCGACCATCTCCAGGGTGCCGACCCCCTTGCAGTAGCGGATCATCTTTTCCATCAGACGACTGCCGATACCGAGCCCCTGAAGGTCATCGCGGATGATGATCGAAAACTCGGTTCGGATATTGTCGGGATCGTTCCAGACCCGAACCACCCCCAGCATCTCCTTGCTGCCGTCTTCGCAAAGACGCTCGGCGATAAACGCCATCTGTCGGTCGTAGTTGATATGGGCCAGGCGCGACAAATCGCCCTGGCTTAAATCGGTCTTGTTGTGGAAGTAGCGAAAGCGGATGCTCTCCTCGGACAACTGCCCGTGGAAGTCGGTAATCAGAGGGGCATCTTCAGCCCGAATGGGCCTGAACTCGACGTCCCAGCCGTTTCTGAGCTTGACCCACTCCCTCAGTTCTTCGGGATAGGGCATGATCGCGAAGCGCGCCGGAGAACCGAGGTCCATGGCGAAGTCCACCGCCACCATGCCGTCTCGATTGAGCAGTAGCGGGTTGATCTCGAGACCACGCAGCCGAGGCAGGTCGGTGGCCATCTGCGACAGGGTCACCAGTAGTTGGCACAGCCTTTGTTCATCGCGCTCTGGATCACTCGAGTGCTCACGAATCAGCCGCGCGGCGTGGGTACGAGACACCATGTCCGCGGCCAGCGTCATGTTCAAGGGCGGCAGAGAGACCTGTCGATCCGCCAGAATATTGACCTTGTAGCCGCCGATGCCGAATAGAATCAGTGGTCCGAAGACCGGGTCCCGGGTGATGCCTGCGCACAGCTGCATCGAATGCTTGCCCCGTTGCATGGGCTGGAGACAGAACTCTCGCACGCGAAAGCCGGGAAATTTCTCGGAGACCTTCTCGCTGAGGCGATCCACCGCCTCGGCCACGTCGCCGGGACTGGCCAGATCCTGGACCAGCCCCGCCGACAGCTTGTGAGGATGTCGCCGGTAACGAAATGGCCGACTGTTGCCGTCGTGCACGATCTTGATCGCGAAGGGGCCCGTCAGCTCCCGGGCGGCCTCCTCGGCGGCCTGGGCACCGTCGGGATAGCGACTCTCCGCCACTGGCAGGCCGTAGGCCTTGAGCACCTGGGCGGTCTCGCTATGGGTCAGGCTCTCGCGACCATCGGCGAGCACCTCGTCGATCAGCCGGTGGCAGCGCTCTCGCACCTCGGCCGAGGTCGAAAACGGCAGGCTCGGGGGCGTCTGCTGCAATAACGACTGGACCCGCTGATAGTCGACCATGTGCATGAAGGCCTTCACCGCCTTCTCCGGCGACAGATAGGTGGGTACACCCGCTTCGTGACACAGGTGACGAGCGCCGATCGCCTCTTCGAAGCCCATCCAACTGGTCAACAAGTTACGCCGAAAGCGCTTGCGTTCACGGATCAGCGCCTCGGCGGTCGCCTTGGAAGGCGCCAGACGCGTCGGAGCATGGACCACCAGTACGGCGTCCACATTGGGGTCGGCGGCGACGATCTCCAACGCCGCCACGAAGCGTTCCGGGGTGGCGTAGCCCCCGAGATCCACCGGGTTTTCGCCGGGCTTGCTGATATCGAGGTCTCGCTCACGCAGCGATGTCTGGGTAGCCTCCTCGAATTCGGCCAGACGACCTCCGGCGTTGATCAACTTGTCGATGGCCAGCATGGCCGGCCCCAGCCCGTTGGATACGATCGCCAGACGGTCACCCTTGAGTGGGCGCATCCGTGACAGTGTCTCCAGGGCGTCATACAGCTCGTCGGAATCGTTGACCCTTACCACGCCCGCACGCGCGAAGGCGGCATCGAAGACCCGATCACGATGGGTGACGCCTGGCGTCGGTGGCAGGCCGCTGAGGTCGGCTTGGCTGGTCCTGCCACTCTTGATCGCCAGTACCAGCCGATTGCGCGACGCATCACGCACGGCGGTCATGAAGTGCTGGGCGTCGTGGACCCGTTCAAGGTGCAACAGGATCGCCTGGGTGGGCGAATTCTGGTTGATGTAGTCGATCAGGTCGGGAAGCATGACATCGACGCTTTCCCCCAACGTCAGCAGGTGAGAAAAGCCGATCCCGCGCCCGGCTGCCCAGTCGATCATGGCGTTGGCCAGCATGCCCGACTGCCCCAGATACGCCACCTTGCCCCTGGGCACCGTATGACTGGAGTAGGACGCATTGAGCCGTCGTCCCGGCACGATCAAGCCCATGCACTCCGGCCCCAGTATTCGGATGCCGGAGGACCGGGCCGCATCGAGCATGCGCTGGCGGATCGACGACTTGCCGCCTTCGTCCTGTTCGAGCTGACTGCCACCGGACAGTACCAGGGCCGCGCGCACCCCGCGTTCACCCAGCCGGCTCAACAGTTTCGGCAGGGTCGAGACCGGCGAACACAGGATCGCCAGGTCCACCACCTCGGGAAGTTGAGAGGTGCGAGCGACGCACTCGACCCCGTGGACGCTGGCGTACCCCTTGGGGTTGACCGCCCACAGCTTGCCGCCGTAGCCGCCGTCAAGCAGATTGCGAATGACCTGCCCACCCGTGGACTCAGGCTTCTCGGAGGCACCCACCACGGCGATCGAGGCGGGATCGAAAAAGCGACGAAGAAACTGGGTGCTCACAGGTGGTCTCCTCAGGCGACGGGTAGCCGACACCCTGGCGGCGAATTGTGCGCACTTGCGCACTTGAACGTTATGGAAATAGTGCCGGAGTGTGGCGCTACCCCACAACCACGTCCAGCGCTAGCTTGACCAGGACCAAGGCATCCTTGGCATCACGCTTCGACCATTTGCCACTGTCTCGGGGTCCGTATTACTCCTAAGGTGGCGCCAGACCAGTCGGAGATATCGATGATCACAGCCTTTCTCAGTCACCCGTACTGCCAGCGTCATGACATGGGGCCGGATCATCCCGAAAGTCCCTTGAGACTCGATGCCATCAGGGCGCAACTGATGCGCTCTGGCGTGCTGCAACACGCGATGCAGGCAGACGCTCGGGAGGCCACTGAAGAGCAGTTGCAGCGCGTGCATCCCGAGGCGCACCTCGCTCGGCTGGAGCAGGCTTCGCCCCAGGAGGGGCACGCCTCGATCGACGCCGATACCCTGATGAACAGCGACAGCCTGCAGGCCGCACGTCTGGCCGCCGGCGCCGTGGTCAAGGGGGTCGATCAGGTGTTCCGCGGTCAGGCCGACAATGTCTTCTGTGCGGTCAGGCCTCCCGGTCACCACGCCGAGGCCCAGGAGGCCATGGGCTTCTGCTTCTACAACAATGTTGCCGTCGGCGCGGCCCACGCCCGCGCCGTCCACGGAGCGCGGCGCATCGCCATCCTCGACTTCGATGTCCACCAGTGCAACGGCACCATCGACATCTTCAAGAATGACCCCGAGGTGATGGTCTGCACCAGCTTCCAGTATCCCTTCTACCCCTGGCGCTATCTGGATACCCCTTACCCCAACGTGGTCCACACGCCGCTGCCCGCCGGCACCGAAAGCGCTGGTTTTCGCGCGGCCATCGAGCGTGACTGGTGGCCCGCTCTTGAAGACTTCGGCCCTGAGCTGATACTGGTCTCGGCGGGCTTCGACGCCCATCGCGACGACCCCATGGCAGAGTTGTGTCTCGCCGACGAGGACTACCACTGGATCACCCAGGGTATCCTCGATATTGCCCGGCGACATGCCGAGGGCCGCGTCGTCTCGGTGCTGGAAGGGGGCTATGACCTGGCGGCGCTGGGACGTTCGGTGGAAGCCCATCTGCGGGCCCTGCTGGGGTTGGCCTACCAGCCCTGACGACGGCGACTGGAGCCGTCTTGGCGAATCGCCTTTCACCTGGTGGCTTGGCTCACCCCTTGCCCTTGCTTTGCCCTGCCCCTGCCATCGGCCTGTGTTTCCCGATGCCGGGAAACATGTCCGGGAAATATCGACGCGCCGAACCGCCTCATGGTGGACTCAGCTGCCAGGCTGTCAGCAAACTCCAGTAGCAGGCCGGGGCAGATAGTCCAGATAGAAAACCCGGGTCGAATGCCCGCCGAGACACAGGCAGGGAGTGGCGACGCTGTGGTAGCCTAGAGGAAACCTGGTTTCCTATTGTGAACACGACATGGCGCAACACACCGATCAGGAGGCGGCACTCAAGATCGCCTCCGGCCGCAAGGCCTTCGTCGAACCCCTTCGTCTGGGGGAGCGACTCAAGGAGATTCGTCTGGCCAACCAGTGGACCCTGGAGGACGTCAGCCAGAAGACCGGTCTCGCGCGCTCGACCCTGTCGAAGATCGAGAACGATCAGATCTCGCCGACCTTTACCGCCGTTCAGAAGCTGATCGGCGGCCTCGACATCGACCTGCCCCAACTGCTGTCACCGCCCAGGCAGCAGACCCGCACCATGGGCAGGCGAGACATGACGCGCCGCGGCGAAGGCCAGCGCCACCCTACCCCAACCTACGAACACGAGCTGCTCAGCTGTGAGCTGGCGCAAAAGCGCATGATCCCGTTCAAGACCATCGTGCGCGCCAGACACTTCGAGGAATTTTCCGAGTGGGTGCGCCATGATGGCGAGGAATTCCTGATGGTGCTGGACGGCGAGATTCTGCTGTACTCGGAATTCTACGAGCCGCTGCGCCTGGTTGCAGGCGACAGCATCTACTTCGACAGCGACATGGGTCACGCGCTGGTTTCGGTGAGTGAAGAGGACGCCACCGTACTGTCGGTCTGTACCCGTCGCGAGAACACCTGAGCGACAACGTCTGGGAAGCCCCCGATCACGCCTAGTCTTTCGTCTGCCGGCGCTTGATATCTCCGGGACGCCGGGCCGGCTGTGCGTCGAAGTCGAAGCGCTCGCGCCCATGGACAATCTGGAGCCTGCGCCCCTTGGCCCGAGCGATCAGCAGCACGCCGAAGCGCCGGGCTAGCTCCACGCCCTTCTGGGTAACGCCTGAGCGCGACACCAGCACCGAGATACCCATCTGGGCCACCTTGAGCACCATCTCAGACGTCAGCCGTCCGGTGGTATAGAAGATGTCCGCCTGGCCGAGCGGAAGGTCGTCGAGCCACTCTCGGCCAGCCAGGGTGTCCACCGCATTATGCCGGCCCACGTCTTCGACAAAGTCGAGCACCTCGGTCTGGCGACATAACGCACAGCCATGGACCGCCCCCGCGCTGCGGTAGGTCTCGTTGTAGTCTCCCAGGTTGTCGAGCAGCCGATAGATCACCGACTGACTCACCCTGGCCTGGGAAAGCCGGGTCTGTGGCACCGCATCGAGCAGGCGGCCGAATACCGTGCCCTGGCCGCAGCCGGTGGTAACGGTGCGCTGGCCTAGCCGTTGCTCCAGATCCTCCGGCGAATGGCGAGTGACAACCGCCGCAGCCTCGACTTCCCAGTCGACCATCACCGCCTCGAGGTCTTTGCGCTGCGTAATCAACCCCTGATTGCGCAAATAGCCCACCACCAACGCCTCCGGGTCCGCTCCCAGCGACATCAGGGTGACGATTTCCCGCCGGTTGAGGTAGACCGTCAGCGAGCGCTCCGCGGCGATAGCCTGACGGTGCGATTCGCCGAACTCATCGACGACGTCGATCTCGATGGTGGGCGGCAACAGGGCGTGACTACGTTGTATGGTCGACATCTCGATCCCCGATAAACGTTCCCGATAAACATTCCCGACAAACCTTTCCGATAGACCTTCCCATCGGACAATAAGCGCTGAGGTGGCCGGATAACGTCGAATTGACGGCGTGATGCGGAAACTGCTTTGCTAATACTGCTTGCTGACACGAGTCGGCCGATAAAAGCAGTCGGAACCACGGATCAGGTTCGACGGCATGACTGACCGCATCCTGCCATTGCCAAGGACATTACGCCATGACGAGGCTAGCCAATCGCCGGCCACTCAGTGTGACGATCACGCCACAGGACAAGGTAATCAAGGGCTTTCGCCAGCGCAGCTGGGCAGTCGAGCGTCTGGAGCCTGGCGATCAGGGGCCCAGTGTCGTGACGCTGGTGCTCAGCCTGACCGAGCGGGCGGCTTATCGGTTCAACCTTCAGGCCGCTGCCCCACGTCTGTTTATCCGCGCCGGACACAGCGACGGAGAGCCCCATCTCGATGCCATCACCGCAAGTCAGGACGTCGCGGCCAATTGGATGGACGGAGAACACCGCGTGCTCGCCACAGAGATGCCACTGGCGATCCAGGCCTGGATAGAGGCCTATCTGGTGGCCCATGGCGAGGCGCCGATCGAGGGACGCAAGAAAAAGCGCAAGGGTGCCGGACGTGCGCGGGAGAACACCCCATGAGTCGCCTGTCACAGTGGTCCCGCAGAAAGCTCAAGGACCCGTCGGTTGTCGACGGCACACCCCCTGACGCCACCGCCGCCAGTGATGCTGCTCTCGACACGCAGCGAGCCCCCGCCGCCCCAATTGCCAGCAGCGATGCCAAACCGTGCCACTCCGAGGTCGATACCGCTGCCGCGCCCGAGCACGATGCGCACGACGGCGCACCACCCGCGGACGCGACCTCTGATGCGGACGTCGAGCTACCGCCTCCCGAGTCGCTGGCGCCCGGCAGCGATATTCGGGCATACCTCGCCTCGGGCGTGGACCGGGCGCTCAAGAAACGCGCCCTGCGCCAGCTGTTTCGCGGTGAACGCTACAACCTGCGCGACGGGCTGGATGACTATGATGATGACTTTCGCGCCAAGCTGACCCCCTTGCCCAGCGAGACCGCCCAGCGCCTGCGCCGGTGGTGGGATAACGTCGATGACGAGGAGGCCGCGGAAGATAGCGTCGCCGACTCTGCGGGCGAAACGCCAGACGCTCTTTCAGACACCCCGCCAGACGCTCTGCCAGACACCCCGCCAGGGCACAGCGATCAGGGAGACGGCGCTAGCGACGAGGACGTCGCCGATACCACCACGACGCCATCACCGTCACCGGACGACGCCACAACGTCGGAGGCCATGACACAAGCTGGCGAACGAGGTGTCAGCCGCACCTCCGCATCCGCCAAGGCAGGCCGCGCAGCGCCAGCCGCTGGCCGGGCGCTGGCTGCCAGCGAGGAAGATCCCGAGGGGCCTGGTCCCACCTCGTCATAGCGGTGCTTACCGCCTTCGACCAAGGAGTGTTGGCGCATTTGATGTACAGCGCTCACACTTGGGGATGACACATAAGAAAAAATTCATAACGAACACAAAGTTTTCGACCGTGAGTCAGCATGAACCAGAAAATCGCAACCGTGCCGGTGGACACCGAGGTCAACCGGCAGGCCCGTGAGCGAGCCCTTGGCGCCGTCTCCTGGCCGCTCAATCTCGTCGCAGCAACGGTGGGTTACCAAAGCCATGGCCATCTACTGGCGATTGGCGACAGCGCGTCCCTGCTGGAAGTGCTGGAAGTGCTGGAGCGTGCACGAGGGCTTGAACAAGAGCTTGCCAGTATCACGCTGGTGGTGACCGATGTGCCGGATGATGCTCTGTTGCAGCGTGCCGAGGCTGCCGATGTGCAGCTCCAGCCGCTACTCGCCTCCCAACTCGGACGGCTGCACCTGGAAGGCTACCTTGGCCACTTCAGCGCCTGGCTCGACGGCCATGAGGGCCCCATCGAGCTTGCCCGGGCACTGCTGGGCCGAGAACACCATGACCTGGTGCTGGACCTGACACCGACACCGCGCCTGCCCCTGGAACTGCCACCTCCCGGCTATTTTCATGCCCCGGTCGCCGGTGAAGCGCGCACGACGCTGATCGACGGCCTCGGCGACTATATCGGTGAATTCGAAAAGCCCCGCTACTTCGAGGTCCACGCCGATCGCTGCGCCCACTCCACTCGTGGCTTCGGTGGCTGTACCCGCTGTCTGGAAGTATGTCCCGCCGACGCCATCAAGAGCGTCCCCGGACGCATCGATGCCCGCATCGAGATCGATCCCTACCTGTGTCAGGGGGTCGGTAGCTGTACCAGCGCCTGCCCCACCGGGGCCATCGAATTCCGCCAACCGCATAGCCTGCGCCAGCAGGACACCCTGCTCGCCTGGCTCGACCACTACCACGCCGCCGGCGGCCAGTCGGCGGTGCTGCGATTCGTTCAGGCCGATCAGGCCCTACACGTGCAACCCGATGCGGCCGGCCACGTCATCGATGTGGCGCTGGAAGATCTGGGTTCTGCCGGCGTCGACCATTGGCTGTCGGCCATTGCCGCCGGCGCCTGCGAAGTGCGCATCCAGGCCTACTCCGACATGCCGGACAGGCTGGTCGCTCACCTGGAGGATCAGCTGGCCCAGGGCAGAGCGATCCTCGAGGCGCTGGGGCAGGATCCCGGCCGACTGCAGTGGTTCAGCGACGAGGAGCAGGAAAGCTCGCTCGCCCTGCCTCGCCATGCGGGTCTGACGCCCCGGCTGCGCTCCCTGGAACAGGCTCAAGCGTTCGGGAGCGACAAGGACACCCCGTCGGCCACGGTACAAATGGCCGGCGGACGACCCGGCAATACAGGGGCAACAGATGGCGTAGAAGCGCCGGGCAAGCGCGAGCGTCTCACCCTGGTACTGGACCATCTGGCCACCACTGGCCATGTCGACGGCGAGCGGCACCCGATGCCTCCGGGCAGCCCATTCGGGGGCATCGAGGTCAATGCCGATGCCTGCACTCTGTGCATGGGCTGTGTTGCCAGCTGCCCGACCGGCGCGCTCGGCGCCGGAGGTGACACCCCGCGCCTCGACTTTCGCGAGGCAGACTGCGTCCAGTGCGGCCTGTGCAGCAAGAGCTGTCCAGAATCCGCCATCCGCCTGTCTCCCGGCTTCCTCGCCAGCGCGGAACGCAGCCAGTGGCGAGTGTGCCACGAAGACGCACCCTTTCACTGCATCGTCTGTGGCAGCGCCTTCGCCAACGCCCGCACCATCGCCGCCATCCAGCAGAAACTGGCCAACCATGCGTACTTCAGTGGTGACCAGGCACGTCGGCTGGAAATGTGTCAGGACTGCCGGGTCAAGGACGTATGGCACGAGATGGCGACCAATCCGGAGGCCCAGCTCAAGCTATGACCACGCACGACATTCCTGACTCCCGCACCGAAGAAGCCGATCTGAGGGCCGACATCTACGCCCTGCTGGCGGCACTGCTGCGCGAGCCCCCCAGCGAACCCCTTCGCCAGTGGCTTGCCGGCCTCGAGGGAGAGCCGGACGACATTCGTCTGAGCCAGGCCTGGAGCCGGCTGGCCGCCGCTGCTGCCGACAGCGACGTCGAACGCCTGGAGCGTGCCCACTTTCGTCATCTGATCGGGGTCATCCAGGGCGACGTGCTGCCCTACGCCTCCTACTACCGCGAAGGCGGCCTGATGGAAGCATCACTGGTCGCACTGCGACGGGATCTCAAGACGCTGGGCATCCAGCGCTCTGCCGACGTCTCGGAGCCGGAAGATCATCTGGCGGCAATGTGCGAGGTCATGGCGATGCTGATCGGCCAGAACGATCAGCGAGCCGGCAGCTTCTTCCATCGCCACCTGGCACCCTGGGCCAACCGCTGCATGCACGATCTTGCCCGGGTCGACACCCCCTTCTATGCGGCGCTGGGTGAACTGGCGACGCTGTTTTTCCAGCGCGAGAGCGCCATCCTGATCGACAACACTACCCTTGGAACCCCTGTGCCCGGCACCAGCGTCCACGAGGACCGAGGCCAGGCCCTTGGAGCAGGAGAATGAGCATGAGCACAACGCCCAACACTCAACGCCGTCGTCTTCTCAAGGCCCTGGGGGGCGGCACCGTGGCCGCCGGTGCCGCGGTGGTGGTCGGCCAGGCCTCGGTTGCTGTGGCGCGCGATGACAGCGCCACGACCGCCACCGAGAAACCCGATGACAGCGCCGGTTACCGCGAGACAGAACACGTACGTGCCTTCTACGCATCCCTGCGCGACTGACAACAAGGAGAGCCTGCCATGCGACTGACACGTACCTCCACCACACCCAAGGTCTCCGGTCTCGGCATTTCCCGGCGCCAGTTCCTCAAGCGCAGTGGCGCAGCGACCAGCGGTGTCGCCGGTCTTGGACTGTTCGGCTCAACGATGATGCAACGCGCCGAGGCGGTCGAGAAGACGCCCTACAGCGATGCTCCGGTGGAAACCCGCCGCACCATCTGCTCCCACTGTTCGGTGGGCTGTGGCGTCTACGCCGAGGTCCAGGAAGGGGTCTGGACCCACCAGGAACCGGCCTTCGATCACCCGATCAATCGCGGTGCCCACTGCGCCAAGGGCGCTTCACTACGCCAGCACGGTCACTCCACCCGCCGCCTCAAGTACCCGATGAAGCTGGTCGGGGGCGAGTGGCAACGTCTGTCCTGGGACCAGGCCATCGACGAAATCGGTGCCAAGGTGCTGGAACTGACCGAGCAGCATGGCCCGGACAGTGTCTACTGGCTCGGCTCGGCCAAGTTCAGCAACGAACAGGCCTACCTGATGCGCAAGTTCGCGGCGCTGGCCGGTACCAACAATACCGACCACCAGGCGCGCATCTGCCACTCCACCACCGTGGCGGGCGTCGCCAATACCTGGGGCTACGGAGCGATGACCAACTCGCTCAACGACCTCCAGAACAGCCGCTCGATCATGTTCATCGGCTCCAACCCCAGCGAAGCGCACCCGGTGGCCATGCAGCACATCCTGCTGGCCAAGGAGCGCAGCCAGGCCGAAATCATCGTCGTCGATCCGCGCTTCACCCGCACGGCGGCCAAGGCAGACCACTACGTGCGGATCCGGCCGGGTTCCGACGTGGCCTTCATCTGGGGCCTGCTCTGGCACATCTTCGAGAACGGCTGGGAAGACCAGCAGTACATCGACCAGCGCGTCTACGCCATGGACGAGGTCCGCAACGAGGTCGCCAACTTCCCGCCGAGTGAAGTGGAGCGCATCACCGGGGTGCCGGAAGCCGCCATGTACGATACCGCCAGGCGGCTGGCGGAAAACCGTCCCGGCTGCATCGTCTGGTGCATGGGCGGCACCCAGCACACCACCGGCAACAACAACACCCGGGCCTACTGCATCCTCGAACTGGCGCTGGGCAATATCGGCAAGTCAGGCGGCGGCGCCAACATCTTCCGGGGGCACGACAATGTCCAGGGGGCGACCGATCTCGGCCTGATGTCGCATTCGCTACCCGGCTATTACGGTCTGTCGGAAGCCGCCTGGAAGCACTGGGCGCAGATCTGGGACCTCGATTACGAATGGCTCAAGAGCCGCTTCGATCAGACCGAGTACGCCGACGGCTACCCCATGCACTCCAGCGGCATCACGGTATCGCGCTGGATCGATGGCGTCCTCGAGGAAGACCAGGACATCTCCCAGCGCACCAGCCTGAAGGCGATGTTCTACTGGGGCCATGCGGTCAACTCCCAGACCCGCGGCACCGAAATGCAGAAAGCGATGCAGAAGCTCGAGATGATGGTCATCGTCGACCCCTATCCCACCGTCGCCGGGGTCATGCACGATCGCAGCGATGGCGTCTATCTTCTGCCGGCGGCCACCCAGTTCGAGACCTACGGCAGCGTCACCGCCACCAATCGCTCTCTGCAGTGGCGTGACCGGGTGGTGGAGCCGGCCTTCGAGGCCAAGCCCGACCACAGCATCATGTACCTGCTGAGCCAGCGCCTCGGATTTGCCGACGAGCTGTTCAAGAACATTCAGATCAACGGCGAGGAGCCACTGATCGAGGACATCACCCGGGAGTTCAACCGCGGCATGTGGACCGTGGGTTACACCGGGCAGAGCCCCGAGCGGCTCAAGACCCACCAGCAGAACTGGCATACCTTCAGCTTCCGCGATCTGCGTGCCGAAGGCGGCCCGGCCGACGGCGATTACTACGGCCTGCCATGGCCCTGCTGGGGTACCGCGGAGCTCAATCACCCCGGCACCCCCATTCTGTACGACACCAGCAAACCGGTATCCCAGGGCGGCCTGACCTTCCGTGCCCGTTTTGGCATCGAGCACGAAGGCACCCCGATTCTCGCCGACAACTCGTTCAGCGCCGGTTCCGATCTCGAGGACGGCTACCCCGAGTTCAGCGCCCAGATGCTCAAGGACCTGGGCTGGTGGGATGAACTGACCGACGAAGAAAAGGCCGCGGCGGAAGGCAAGAACTGGAAGACCGACCTGTCCGGCGGCATCCAGCGCGTTGCCATCGCCCATGAGTGCTCACCTTTCGGCAACGCCAAGGCGCGCTGCAACGTCTGGACCTTCCCCGACCCGATTCCCAAGCACCGCGAGCCGCTCTATACCTCACGCCGGGATCTGGTCGAGGACTACCCCACCTGGGATGACGTCGCCTCGCACTACCGCCTGCCGACGCTGTACCAGAGCATTCAGCAGAATGATGCCAGCAAGAAGTACCCGATCATCATGACTTCTGGCCGCCTGGTCGAGTACGAAGGCGGCGGCGAGGAAACGCGCTCCATGTCATGGCTGGCCGAGCTGCAGCAGGAGATGTTCGTCGAGATCAACCCTGCCCTGGCCAACGACCTGGGGGTCAAGGACGGCAACATGGTGTGGGTGGAAGGCGCCGAAGGCGGCCGTATCAAGGTCAAGGCCATGGTGACGCCTCGGGTAGCGCGGGAAGTGGTGTTCATGCCCTTCCACTTCGGCGGCATGTTCCAGGGCGAAAGCCTGGCCGATCGCTATCCGGATGGCACCACGCCTTACGTGATCGGTGAGGCGGTCAACACCGCCACCACCTACGGCTACGACTCGGTGACCCAGATGCAGGAAACCAAGTGCACCCTGTGTCGCATCGAACTCGCCAGCTAGACACCGACGTCACCGAACCAACAGGAGTTTCGACATGGCCCAGATGAAATTCATGTGTGACGCCGAGCGCTGCATCGAGTGCAATGGTTGCGTCACCGCCTGCAAGAACGCCAACGAGGTCGAGTGGGGCATCCAGCGCCGCCGGGTGGTCACCCTGAATGATGGCGAGCCGTCCGAGGTGTCCATCTCGGTGGCCTGCATGCACTGCGATGACGCACCCTGCATGGCGGTCTGCCCCACCGACTGCTTCTACAAGACCGACGACGGCATCGTGCTGCACGACAAGGATCTGTGCATCGGCTGCGGTTACTGCCTGTACGCCTGCCCCTTCGGCGCGCCGCAGTTTCCCCAGCAGGACGCCTTCGGCGAGCGCGGCAAGATGGACAAGTGCACCTTCTGCGCCGGCGGCCCCGCCGACAGCCCCGAAGAAGAGTACGAGAAATACGGCGCCAACCGCATCGCCGAGGGCAAGCTGCCGCTGTGCGCCGAAATGTGCTCGACCAAGGCGCTGCTGGCAGGCGATGCCCAGACCGTTGCCGACATCTTCCGCGAGCGGGTGGTGCGCCGTGGTCACAAGGATGGCGCCTGGTCGGATATCGGCAATGGCTCGCCCTCGGCGATCGACGCCATGGCCTACGACGCCACACGCAACCAGTGAGGAGGCCCCATGAACCTTCGTGATGCCTTGCCTCGACCGGGTGGAGCCCTGGGGCTGGTGCTGCCGGCACTGCTGCTGTTGTTGCTGGCCTGCGCCGCTCCCGCCATGGGTGCCGACCCCAATGCCGAGATCGCCACCGCCGTACCCAGCGCCGACGCCGACACCTGGCGCCAGGTGAAGGATGGCGAGTCCTTTATCGATACTCGCCATGATTCGACCTACAGCCTGATCAACCAGAGCGGCGAGAGCTGGCGCCAATGGCGCAACAAGTGGGTCTCGCCCTTCGGGCTGATCGCCGTGGGCGGCATGCTGGCGATGATCACCATCTTCTATCTGATCGTCGGCCGCAGCCGCCTCGATGAGCCACGCACCGGGCGTAAGCTGTTGCGCTGGTCGGTACTCAGCCGGGCGCTGCACTGGACCCTGGCGACGCTGTTCATCATCCTGGCGCTGACGGGCCTCAACATTCTCTACGGCAAGTTCGTGTTCAAGCCAGTGTTTGGCGACGCCTTCTGGGCTGCGATGATCAGCGGCACAAAGTTCCTGCACAACTACATCGGTCCGTTCTTCGGTCTGCTGCTGATCTTCGTGCTGTTGCGCTTTCTCAAGCACAACTGGATCAAGGCCCACGATATCGAGTGGTTCAAGCAAGGCGGCGGCATGGTCGGCGACAAGCATCCAGACGCCGGCTTTGCCAACGGTGGCGAGAAGGCCTGGTTCTGGCTGTTGGCCACGGCCGGCATGGTTGTCTTCGTCAGTGGCCTGGTACTGGATTTCCCGAACTTCGACCAGAGCCGGGACACCATGCAGTGGGCCAACATCATCCATGCGGTGGGTGCCCTCGCGCTTACCGCCGTCTCCTTCGGTCACATCTATATCGGCACCCTAGGGACCGAGGGTGCGCTCGAGGGCATGACCACCGGCTACGTCGACGAAAGCTGGGCCAAGCAGCACCACAACCTGTGGTACGAAGAGGTCAAGGATCAGGCCGAGGCCCCGGCTGACGTCGAGGCAACGGACGATACCAAACCGGAATCTCCCAGCCCCTCCTGAGCGCAGCCCCACCCACGGTGACCGCTATCCCTCTCGCCGCCCCGGGCTCACTCGGGGCGGCATTCTTTTGCCGCTGTTCTTGTGACGGTCTTGCGTTACCATCGTGGGACAGTCGCCCGACTGATCGTTTTCTGTTACTGGAGTCCCCCATGCAGCACCTCGATGAGGCCACTCGCACCGAACTCGAGGCGGCCGCCTTCCGCCGCCTGCTTCGCCACCTTGACGACAACAAGGATGTGCAGAACATCGATTTGATGATTCTGGCGGACTTCTGCCGCAACTGCCTGTCCAAGTGGCTGGTCGCCGCCGCCGAAGAGCGCGGTGAGACGCTCGACTACGAAAGCGCCCGTGAACACGTCTACGGCATGCCCTACAGCGAATGGAAGGACATGTATCAGGCCAAGGCCACCCCCGAACAGATGGCGGCCTTCGAGGCTCGCCAGCAGGCCAAGCAGCAGCGTACCGGTGACAAGGAGTGACGCCAGTGAGTCAGGACACCATGATCGGGTTGAAGGTGGCGGTGCTGACCGTTTCCGACACCCGCACCGAAGACACCGATCGCAGCGGTCAGGCGCTGGTGCAGCGGCTCGAGGCCGCCGGCCACCAGCTCGCCGACAAGCAGATCGTGATCGACGACATCTATCGTATCCGCGCGGTGGTGTCAGGCTGGATCGCCGACCCCGAAGTGCAGGTGATCCTGACCACCGGTGGTACCGGTTTCACCGGACGGGATTCCACCCCGGAGGCGGTATCGGCCCTGCTCGACAAGCGCATCGAGGGCTTCGGCGAGCTGTTCCGCCAGCTGTCCTATCAGGAAATCGGCAGCTCCACCGTGCAAAGCCGCTGCCTGGGAGGCATGGCCAATAACACCGTGGTGTTCTGCCTGCCGGGTTCCACCGGCGCTTGCCGCACCGCCTGGGACGGCATCCTTGCCGAGCAGCTCGACAACCGTCACCGGCCCTGCAACTTCGCCAATCTGGTGATACCGGAGCGGGGGCAGCATGACGTCTAGCCACGCAGCGTCACTGGCGCCCATGGAGGACGCCCTGGCCACCCTGCTCGATGGCGTCGCGCCGCTGCCGGTGGAGCGCCAGCCCTGCGAACAGGCCGAAGGCCGTGTGCTGGCAGCCCCGGTCGTGGCGGCCCTGGATGTACCGCCGTTCGACAATAGCGCCATGGACGGTTACGCCCTGCACCATGAAGACGCCGGACAACGCCTGCCGGTGGCCCTGCGAGTGGCCGCCGGGGCCCCGGGCGAGCGACTGGAACGCGGCCGCTGTGCCCGCATCTTTACCGGTGGCCAGCTGCCCGAAGGCGCCGACTGTGTGGTGATGCAGGAGAAGGTCCAGCGCGAGGGTGATGAGGCCGTCATTCCCGCCGACATCCCGGCGGGCGACAACGTGCGCCGGCGCGGCCGCGACGTACGCGCAGGCGCCCCGCTGCTGGACGCCGGCACTCGGCTGGACGCCGCCGCACTTGGCCACCTGGCAGGCCAGGGTATCGTTGAAGTGGACGTCCACCGCCGACCCAGGGTGGCCTTGCTGTCCACCGGCGACGAGATCATCGATCCGGGCAAGCCTCTGGCAGCTGGCCAGATCTACAACTCCAACCGCCCCATGCTCAAGAGCCTGCTGGAGCGCTTCGGCGCCGAAATAGTGCTCACGCGCAGCGTACCGGATAGCCCGGAGGGTACCCGCGCCTGTCTGAAGGAGGCCGCCGAGGTAGCGGACCTGGTGGTCTCCACCGGCGGCGTCAGCGTCGGTGAGGAAGATCACGTCAAGGCGGCGCTGGAGTCACTGGGCACGCTGAACCTGTGGCGCCTGGCCATTCGTCCCGGCAAGCCGCTGGCCCTGGGCCAGATGGAAGGACCTGACGGCACGCCGGTGCGGTTTGTCGGCTTGCCCGGCAATCCCGTGTCCAGCTATGTCGGTGCCTGGCTATTCTTGCGCCCGCTGCTGGGTGCCCTGCAGGGCTGTGAGTCCATGGCGGAGCTACCGCGGCTATGGGCCCGCAGCGACTTTGCCACCTCCACCGGTCCGCGCCAGCACTACATGCGGGTGCGCCTCGCCTTCGGCCCACAGGGCGTCAGCGCCCTGGCGTTTTCCGACCAGAACTCCGGGGTACTGTCATCCTGCATTGATGCCGATGCCCTGGCGGTGATCCCGCCCCATTGCGAGATAGCGCCGGGCGACAAGGTGGAATGCCTGTGGCTGCGGACCTGGTAGCGGTCCGCTGAAGCAGCGCGGTAGTCGCTAGGCGCGGTCCGAAAAGTCGACGAGCGAAGGTGAGAGCCCTAGGAACCCGAGGTCTCGAGTTCCGCGCGGGTATCGCGCCACAGGGTCGCAAAGTCGTCGTCCAGTTGACGATAGTCATCGCGCAGATGCGGCACCAGTTCGGCCAGTCGGTTGGGCCCGGACAGGCGTGAGCCAATGCCGGCGATGGCACGGCAGGTGAAGGCGAGGCTGGCGTAGCGACGCAGCCAGTCCTCACGTACCAGTACCGGCACCATGGTGGCCAGCCGCTGCGGTGCGCCGTGGTACTCGAACAGTCGATAGCATCGCTCGATCACGACCTCGCGCTCGTGTGGGTCGCTGGTAGCCAGATCCCGAGCGAGAAAGTGGTCCCACATCAGATCCAGGGCAATACCGGCCACACGACGACTCGCCGCAGGTGCCCGACGTCGAGCGGCAAGTACCGAGGGATGACGATCGACGAAGGCGTCCACCCGCCGGTGATGATGTATGCCTGCTGCGACGCCTTCGGGCCACTGGCCGAGATCGCGCCCCTTGACGCCGTCGGCGATCAGGTTGCCGAGCAGAAAGTCATCGTTACCGGCACGGGCGAGCCAGGCGTGGGCGAGAAAGTTCAACGCCGCACGTCTACAGGCAGTTGGTTGGTTTGGGCAGGCCCGCCAAGCGGGCGCCCAGCTTGGGGGGACTGCCGGGGAACAGCTTCATCAGGTACAGCGAGCTCCCCTTGTCCTTGCCCAGCGCCTGGCCCACCGCCTTGACCAGCGGGCGCATGGCCGGTGCCTGCTCGAAGCGCGCATAGAAGTCTCGCAGGACGTCGATCACCTGCCAGTGTTCGTCGCCGAGGGTGATACCCTCTTCCGCCGCCAGCGCCTCGGCGACGGCGGGACTCCAGTCATCGAGATTGACCAGATAGCCTTCCGGGTCCAGGGGGACGGAGGCCTGGCCGAGTTCCAGGGTTCGTGCAGTTTCAGTGCTTGCCATCGTCTTACCTCAGTACCAGCTGACCACTTTATCGGCCTCTTCGGTGAGCCTGACAAAACCGTCCACGTCGACGACTTCGATGCCGGTGGCACAGTGTTCGCTCAAGCCACGCGCCTCGAGATCTTCGGCCAGCGCCAGTAGACGACCGGGCAGAGACGACCACAGCGCCTGCTGGGCCGGCAGAGCGCCAAGCACGCCGTCTTCGATCAATAACAGCTTGTCGTCTTCTGCCAACGCCCGTAGCGCCTGCCGATAGACCGTCGACTCCAGCGGTGAACGATTGAGGGTGTGCAGTATCATCCCGATTCCTGGTAGTGGTCGTGGGTGAGTCCAGTGGCTGACGTCGATGGGTAAAACCTGGCGGGAGCGAGCCCCGACAGAGACGCGGTCTCGAGTCGTCTGTGACGCCGATTCAGAAGGTCAGCACCAATGCGTGCTCCGCCATCAGGGCGGCAATGGCGTCACCCTCGATGACAATGGCATCCGGCGTCAGCGTCTCAGGCGCCACGCCCAACTCGGCAAGTCCTGCCCCATCCACGAACAGCCGGTCGATGTCGTACATCTCGAGCATGGCCAGCGTCGGCTGGGTGCCCTTCTGCCCCAGCGGACCGGCGCCCTGCCCCGGCACCAGTGCCGCCACGCCACTGGCCATAAACAACAGTGATACCCGGCGTCCGAAGGCGGCGGCCACCAGCGCCGTGTCGAGACCTTCTTTCAGGTAGCTGGTGCCATGGGGGCCATGACGAAGAATCACCAGCAGATCCCCCGAATCGTCGTTGGGTTCCTCAATCATCGACCTTCCACTCTTCTCGGTTCAGCGTTGCCCTGCTCGGGACCCATTGCCTGGCGGCAGTCGGCAGCAGCTCGGTGTCGTTCAGGCACCAAAGGTTACCAGCCTGTCACACTCGAGGCCCAGGTCCACCAGCTGGCCGAGGCCGGTCAGCTCGAACGGCGCCTGGACACTGTGGCCTTGCTTGCCGTGCCTGGCCGCCTCGTCGGCGTCGACGATGCCTCGGCGCAGTGCGGCGGCGATGCACACCTCGAGACGCACGCCATGCTCCTGATTCAGCGTGGTCCAGCCGTCGACCAGATGAGGCTCGTCCTGGGGCGGCGATGCCAGGCGCGCGGCGTTGTGAACGCCATCGCGATAGAAGAAGACGGCCTCCAGGTGGTGACCGCGGACGATCACCGCACGAGCGAAGCGCAGCGCGCTGTGTGCGGCCTGATGGCTGTAGGGGGCACCCAGCAGCAGGATGGCATAACGCATGGTATTCCCTTGGCTCCCGCCAACGTCGGGAGTTGAAGAAAGCGGGTCATCAAAAACACGTCGGCCCCGCCAAGGCGGGGCCGACAGTGTACGACAGTTGTGCCAGAACGTCTTGCGACGATCAGTCCTGGCTTACCACGCCCAGCAGCGACAGCAGGCTGATGAACAGGTTGTAGATCGACACATAGAGAGTGATGGTGGCGAGGATGTAGTTGGTCTCGCCGGCACGGTGCACGATCTCGCTGGTCTGGTACAGGATCGCCGCGGAGGAGAACAGCACGAAGCCAGCCGATACCATCAGCGACAGCGACGGAATGTTGAAGATCAACGCCGCCACCATGGCCAGGATCAGCACGATGGCGCCAGCCATCATGAAGTTCGCCAGGAAGCTGAAGTCCTTGCGAGTGATCAACGCCACCGCCGACAGACCAAAGAAGGTCAGGCCGGTCATGCCCAGTGCGGTCATGATCAGCTCGGGACCGTTGGACAGCGTCAGATAGGCGCTCAGGATCGGGCCGAGGGTGAAGCCCATGAAGCCAGTGAAGGCAAAGGTCGCCAGCAGGCCGAGGGCCGAGTTGGCGGTCTTGTGGACCAGGAACATCAGGCCGTAGGCGCCGATGAAGAACACCAGAATGTTCATCTGCTGTACACCGAGGGCCACGGCGGCCCCTGCGGTGATGGCAGAGAACAGTAGTGTCATCGCCAGCAAGCCGTAGGTGTTGCGCAGAACCTTGTTCGTCGCAGCGACCTGCGTCTGGGTCTGACGATTCACCTGTGACTCTTGATAAGCCATGTATCCAGAGCTCCCTGTTGGTTGACATGCATTCGACACAGCATGCCCCCAGCAAGTTCCCGACGCAAGCCGCCTGGCGACGGGGTTTCAACGCCATTCAAGCGATCAGACAGGCCCATGGGCCCGCCATGGGCGGCGCGAACACTGTTTCCTATCGGCGACAAAAAATTGCTTAGCTGCACAATTTTTGCGCAGTCCCCCTATTGCAACAGCTCCCTTGAAGGCATCAGGGAGGGGTGTCGCTCTCTCGCGTAAGACATTGATCGCACAGAAGTGTTGACGTGGGGAGAAAAGCTGGTAAAGTACACCGCCGTGAGCCGGAGGGATGGCAGAGCGGTTGAATGCACCGGTCTTGAAAACCGGCAAGGGTTAACGCCCTTCCAGGGTTCGAATCCCTGTCCCTCCGCCACTTTACCTTTCTATTCAAGAGCTTACGCTCTTCTTCTTCTCCCGATCATCGACTCGATATTATTCATCGGCCTGTCGTTGTGACCAGATTGTGACCAGCCTTCACCCGACAGGGTGGTGACCGCGCTCCTCGCCCGATGCGGAGCCAGGTGGGCGTACTTCTCCGTCATTACGACGGTGGAATGCCCAAGCACCTCCTTTACATCCGCCAGCGGCACCCCTTCGGATACCATCCAGCTCGCGCAAGTGTGGCGCATGTCGTGGATCCTGAAATTCTCGATGCCAGCCTTGTTGCAGGCCGATCGGAATCCACCCCACGGCGCAGTCCAGCGTTCTCCGTTGCGCTTCGCGAATACCCAGGGGCTGTCGGGACAGTAGGTCGCCACCGACTCGGCCCGGCGCCGGAGCGCCTGGATCGCGACATCGTTCAAGGGAACAGTCCGCCTCGCGGCAGTCTTGTTGTCTTCCGGCTCCAGGCGAATCATCCGCCCCTGCCAGTCGACGCGGCGCCAGGTCAGCTTGAGCAATTCATTCATCCGGCACCCGGTGTGCAGCGCCAGGGTGATGAAGCTGGCCACCCGCTCGCCATCCTTCAGGGTTTCGGCGCACTCGATCAGCCTGGCCGCCTCGGCCTTTGTGATCCAGCGCACCACGCCCTTCGGCTCTTTCAGGGATCGACCCTTCACAGGGTTGGGTAGTTGCCACTCGAGCTGGACGACAGCGTGGTTGATCATCGCGCTCAGAACATCGAGCTCTCGATTGATCGTTGCCGGTGCCACCGTCTTCCCTGTTTTGGCATCCGGCTGCCGCCGCCAGCTGATGAAGTCTCGAACATCCTGCCCCGACAGGTTGTCCATCGACCTCTCGGCACCGAAGAAGTCGTAGAGCTTGGCGACACGCCGCTGCATGTCGCCGAAGCTTCTGGCATCCTGGTTGGCCGTCAGATACTCGACGGCCACCTGGGCGAAGGTTCGCTCCGGGGCCTCGCCCCAGGCGTCCTGGCGAAACATCTCCGCCTTCCACTTCCCCTCGAGTGCCTTGGCTTCCTTCAGGTCCGCCGTGCCAGTAGACCTTCTAACTGGCTGGCCGCCTCCCGGCGGTCTGAGATGGACCCACCAGTACGGTGACCCCTTCCTTTTGTGAGGCATGAGTTCCTCCTGCTGGAGCTCACGCCGAGCGCCTCTTGATCATCGGCAGGCTCGGCCTCTACGTCAAATTTCTCCCGGATCTCGCGCATCCGAACCATCTTCCGTCCCCGGACGGGGACCGGGGTCAGTTCGTGGTCGTCGAGCATCCGGTACACAGTTCGAAGACTCACGCCAAGCAGCTGTGCTGCCTGCTTGGCACTAATGAGTATTTTTTCCATTACCTTTCCAGCTTGTAGGTTAATGCTTTTAAGACGTCAGATTTTTACCATCTTTGCAATTTATTCACCTTGGGATTAATTAATATTAACCTAGAACTATATGGCCCTGAATACGAAAAAAAGCTGCCTTTTGGCAGCTTTATAGACGGTCACTTTTGATACAGGGAGGGTGATAAAGCTCCAGCTACGTAAATCTCGACGCAGCTATGGCGAATTACCTATAATAACTTGCACCATTGCTCTTAATTCTTCGACATCATCAATCGATCTATCAAGAAGCGCTTTTGGGAAAATCATCTTTTGCGATGCTTTGTGAGTAGTTTTTCCGTGACCAACGCACTCCGCAAATTCTCTTTTACACACATCTGTATTGTCACTATGGGCAATGCCAAGTATTTTTAGCAATGTACCTTCAATTGCAGGAGTGCTGATTATCACATGAACCCCGCATTTCTGAGCTAATCTAAGCACAGAATCACTGAGAGGCATATCGGCATCAATAACTGCGGCTACACTGTAGTGGTCTGCAGCTTCGTTGCAGGCATACCGAACAGTTTGATCGGAGCTTCCCCCTCGCCTGTTTTTAACAGAAACCTTGTATTCCTTAAGAGAGTAGTACTCCCTCAATATTTCAAGAAATGCAGTTTCAACGTAGCCTTCAGCCGCGATAAATACTGATTTTCTTGCAACGACTGAGCGCTTAGCTTTGCGAGGCATTCTGAATGCCTCCTTTTTCCATCAAACAAGCAAGCGAGATGTTAGAAGCATCTAGTCGCGGGACACCTCCCAAGGCTCCCTGTATGTACTTTTTGTAAATGCTGTCGTCCGTTCGAAGACCTGTTATTTCATCGCACCTAAAAAGTTCGCTTCTCAAGTCATTTTTTTCAACAAAAAATATTTGAGATTTCTGCAGTTCTTTTATTGCTTCGAGAGTATGTCCACTAAATATAAGCTGACCACCAACAAGGTTTATCTCAGGGTTTATAAAAATATCTATGATAAATGGCATCATATACGGATGAAGGTCGCTATCCAGTTCATCGTATAGCACTACGCCGCCATTCCACATTACAGGCAACAGTCTCCAGAGCGCGCACAGTATTTTTTGGGTGCCTGTCGATTCATTAAAAACGGGTATCGAATATTGACCACCATCGCTGTCTTCATGAACAGCAAAAATAAGATCTTTTTCGTTGACTTTATTTCCTTCATATACCTGGACTTTCCTTAGCTCCAGTCGTTCTATCCCAAGGTCAATATTTTTAACAACGCTTTCTATAAATTTTAGGATTGTATGCTCAAAACCCACTAAGCTTTCGGACAAACTGAAAAGCGCCCCATGGAGGTCATCATTCTTTCCGACTGCAATTACGTTTGTTTTAATCTTGTCAAAGGCACTTATGGCCTTGTGAAAAAGCGGATGATTTTCTTTCAATGCTTCTTCATTGCCCAGCTGGTAAACGAAAGATGCTAACGAGCAGTTATCTCGATCAAAGTTATCTGAAAGTTTAGGCATCCCCCCTTTTTGGGGAAAACTTGTTTTGTATCCGGAATCTTGCTTTGTCCTGCTGTATAAAACCTTATACTTCCCAGTATCTGCATTAAGAAATTTTAACTTTTCACTATCGAGCTTGCCGTGTAGTAGCACGAATTCATAACTAAACAGCTGATTTTCGTTACTATATTCTATTCGAAAAGAAGAAGGCTCATTCTCATGGAGAGCGTGTGATTGCGTTGCCAATTCCTCGTCTTTTTCGACACCTAGGAAAGAATAATGTATAAAATAATCTATGAAAGCTATCGCTTTCAGTGAATTGGTCTTTCCAGACCCATTAGCGCCGAAGAAACCACTTATTTTGTTAATATATCTTTCAGCATCAAATTGGGTAGATAGACCAGCCTTACTTTTCGAGGTCGTGAAATCTAGATGCACAGCGTCAGAAAAGGAAAAGAAATTTGAGAATTCGACTTTATGTATAAACATTTACTCACCCCTTGCTCATTGCCCTAAAGTCGAGCAATTTAAAAGACTTATCGGCAAATTTTGACGAAAAATCGTCAAATTCTCAACCTAGAAGGCATTCTGAGGTGTCACCTTACCCCGATCTAGCCAGCAATGCTAGCTTGCTCAAGGATGTCAACCCGAGACAGCTGCCTTGCACTGGTTGGCGCTAGACCTCGGCCTGCTAGCTCGAGGTCATCTCCGCTCGAGGTTGGTGTTAGGCGGCCTCCCCTTCCTCAGTTGCCGGCATGAACCGACGCTCGTGTGTGAAGTTCGCCTCAACGATGGCCTTGGCCAGAGGCGGGCACACGCTGTTGCCGATCAGCCGCACCTGCTGATACTTCGGCACCGGCTTGCCGTTGACCTGGGCGAACTCGTAGTGATCTGGAAAGCCCTGCGCTGCAGCCAGCTCATGGGGCTGCAGCATCCTCATACCGATGTCGACGATGGCGTACTGTTCTCCGGCGATGGTCACGGTGACCAGCCCGAAACGATCCTTCGTCGGCATGGTGTGCATCGGATCACTCATGACCTGGCCAACGCCCTGCCCGTAATATTTCACTAGGAAGGCAGCTACGGCCGCCGCGTGGGTGCCACCGGCACAGATGGCGGGCATCGGCTGCCCCGGATCCCGACCGCCTCGCTCACTGCCTTTGAGGTTCACCAAACTGACGGCCACCGGCGCGTTGTGATCAGTGGCAGTGATTGTCGGCAGCGGCTTGCGCAGGTCGTCGCCGACAACGCCGGTGTAGTGTTTACAAAGAAATGCGGAGACCAGCGCGAAGCTGCCGCCCTTGGGCCAGGCCGTGACGGTGCGTAGAGGTTCTCTTATGGCGTTGACCAACTCCGAGCCATTGCCGTAGTTGGCGATTGGCACGATGAAGGGGTCGCCACTCTCAACCACGTACCGCATCACGCCCTTGGCAATGCGGCGCAGAGTGGCGTCGGCCAGGGGCCGCTGCCGCTCAAAGATGCTGGGACACGGAATCGACCAATCGATGCACTCCGCGGCGGTACGCCAGGGCTGCAGCTTCCCCCTCCGAACGGCAGGCGAGCCCGGGTCGCCATGAGTTGGCTTCGGCCACGTGATGGGCAGCCCATCACGGCGGGCAACCAGGAACAGCCGACGGCGAATGGTTGGGGCTCCGAAGTCGCAGGCTTTCAGGATCCGCCAATCCACCTGGTACCCATGCCGGCGCAAGGCACGCACAAAGCCATTGAAGATCTGCCCCTTTCGAGCTGGATCCGGCACCAATTGGCCCTTGGCGTTCTTGATCAGCGGGCCCCAGTCCAGAAATTCTTCGACGTTCTCCAGCGCGATGACCCGAGGCTTCACCTTGGCTGCCCAGCGCGCGGCAACCCATGCCAGGCCGCGCACGCTCTTGCTGACCGGTCGCCCCCCTTTTGCCTTGCTGTGATGGCGGCAGTCGGGCGAGAACCAGGCGAGCCCCACCGGACGACCAGCGGCGGCCGTCTCGGGATCGATGTCCCATACGTCAGCAACACTGTGCTCAGAGCCTGGGTGATTCGCGGTATGCACGGCGATGGCCGTGGCGTCGTGATTGATGGCGAGGTCTACTGGCCGGCCCAGGGCCTGCTCGATCCCCTCACTGGCTCCGCCGCCGCCGGCGAAGTTGTCGACCACCAGCTCGTGGCCGAACAGGTTCAGACTGGTCATGCATTTCTCCTGGGTATAAAAAAGGCCACCCTTTGGGTGGCCGACGGTTGAGTTGCCATATCGCTTCCGCATATGTCTAATAAAGGCGGTAGATCAAGATCACGATTTTTACTTCAGAGAAGACCCATGTCTAAAAAAATGGAAAGTAACGATTTTCTTTTGAGCATGCTAGTGGGAATGGCCGAGTCCGGCGCTTCAGTTGGCATCACCATTAGCGTCAATGGAACCCTAGTCACCGGCAACCTAATCTCCCAAAAAAAGTATGTAGATGAATTAGTTAGTAATCTTCGAGCTCCGTTAGAAAGTGTGTTCCCAGAGCATTCAAACAGTATGTTGGAGTCGTTCAGCAGGATTGGAAATATGTCAAACGGCTCTTCCGGCACTGAAGGCGAGTCAGGGGAGTATGAGTACATCCATTTGGGTGAAGCTCAGCACTTCGTCGGGAATAGCGCGATCCCTTCAGACGGAGTCCTTTGGCGCGGCAAGCTTACAGCGATTGACGGCTTTATTCTCGGACGTATTTCATTTGAGCGGGATTAAGCATTTTGCAAGGCCCGACCTGCCGCACGCAGCATATTGCAGATGCTTATTCACACAGTCTTAGAAGGGTCTAGCATGATTGCTGTTGGCGGGGTATAGAACAGCCGCCCTATAAGGGCGGCTGTGGTCGAGAGCATTCTCGAGATGGCTAGCAGCATCCGCACCGCTACTTCCCCTGAATGCGGTTGCTGTTCATCATCACTGCGGTGGCCACGTCCTCCAGCACAGTGCCGCTGGCGGTCTCGCTGGCGATCACCAGGACCGACGTGCAGGGAACCTCGACCTCGGTGTCGCTGAAGGTGCCCTCTTTGACCACCACGTCGCGGAACTCGTAGACCTGCTCACCGTTCGGCAGCTCCTCGTTGAGCGAGTAGTCATCGACATCGATCAGCTTCATGCCTGAGCCATCGGCCAGTGCCGCGCGCAGGTACTTGTGATCGAGGTTCTCCGGGCTGGTCACCCAGAGGAACGCGTCCAGCTGCCCGCCTTTGACCTGGGACATTGCCAGGACGCCGCCCCGGAAATAGGTCGAGGTCTCCTGGTAGTCGTCTTCCAGCTGCTGCAGGTACTGCCAGGACACCGCTGATCCACTTCCCTGGTCGCCCACGGCGATCTTCACGCCTTCCTCTAGATCATCCTCATCGTCTATGCCCGAGTGTTCGCCGGCGGCGATATAGACGCATTCGCTCCCAAGGCTGCCGATGATCTGCACGTTGCTGCCGGCGTTGCGATCAGACCAGAAGGCCACCGCGTCGGCCTGGGCGAAACCGAGCTGGGCATCGCCTGAGGCAACGCGCTCGATGTTCTCGATACTGCCGGCCGACTCCTGCAGGGTGACGTCGTGGCCGCGCTCGCCCAGGATCTGCCCCAGGTTGTTGCCCAGCACGTTGTAGTAGCTGCCGCCGGCATAGCCGGTGGTGATGGTGATGTCGTCGGCCAGCGCCGGCACAGAGGACAGGGCGGCAGAGATGGCGATGATCATGTGGTGCTTCGTCATGGTTATGCGTTCCTTTTTCGCTTGCGGAGGATGTGCCCGGCGACAACGGCGAGGCCGATGATGGCGGGGACCACTACGGCCAGGCTCTTGGCCGCAGAGACAGTGACGGCTCCCAGGAGGAAGCCGCAGAAGAGGTAGATCATTCGCATCACGAGGCCTTATCAGGACTGGTCGTCCCGCCCATCCAGTCCACCAGGCGATCGACAGCGTGCTGCAGCGTCTGAGTCATCAGGATGGCGTCGGCTTCAAAGCGCGCCGCCTCGGAGTCGTCTTCCAGTTCCTGGCGATCATCTTCGATCAGCTGGTCGTCGAACCGGATCGACTTCAGGTGGAGGTCGGACTCGATCACGAACGACACCTGGCCGTCGATGGCCACTGCCAGGCGACTCACTTGCCGGCCGGCATCCAGGTGCTGTTGGATCTCGTCGGTGTCCAGGTCCAGGTAGCGGCAGCGGATGACGCCGTCGTCGCCCTTGGCCTTGAGCTCGACCTGGTCGCCGATCACCATGTCTTCCGCCCGGCTGCCGGGATCGCTGAGCCAAGTCGTCATGGCCCGCATCGGAAGGGTCTGCGTGGCAAGCGGCGTGACCTTCAGGCTGCCCAGGGTCTCGCGCAGCAGGTCCAGCACCTGCTCGGCAGAGGACCGGCTCGTGGCATTGATGCCGACCATGCCTCGCTGGATGTCCCACCAGAGGTCGATGCGCGCAGTCTTGATGAAGGCCTTCGGCAGCAGCTCCTCGTAGACCTGCTCCTTGATGGCGATGCGTTCCTGGCGACGAAGCTTGCGTGCCTCGCTGCTCTCGAGCTCCTCGACCCGGCTCTCGACCTCTTCTCGCACGACGGAGGCCGGCAGGATCCGCTCCTGGCGCAGGGCTGACAGGATGATGTGGCCAGGAGGTCGGACACAGAAAAGGCTGGTGCCGCGTCCTGACGGCGGCGTCCAGCCAATGCGGCGGGCCTCGGATCCACCCAGGGGACGAATGGCTTGGGAGTAGACGGCCTCTTCCAAGGCTTCCGCATCGGCCGGCGGCTCGCAGTGGGCCTTGTATAGGCACAGGGACTTAAACAGCATCTTCGGCTTCCTTCTGTTGGTAGGTTTCGAGCTGGTCGAGCAGCGCCTGCTTTTCTTCCTCGAGCTGCTCAATGCGTTCGATCAGTTGCTCGTGGAACGCATCGCGATCGTTGGCGTCTGCCATGGTCATGTCCTCAAACAAAAACGCGCCCGAATTGGGCGCGCTGTCGTGCTGCTGTCGTCCGGTCAGAAGGGGATCTCGTCGTCGAAGTCGTCAAAGCTCCCTGGATCCGGCGCGCCGAACTGGCCCGCCCGGTTGGCCGGCGCCTCGTTGCGTTGTGCCGTGTCCGGTCGGCCGTCAGGGCCTGTCATCGGTCGGCCCTGCTGCTGCCCGCCTTGCTGCTGATATGCACCCTGCTGACGCTGCTGGCCACCCTGCTGAGGGTATCCACCGCCTTGCTGCCCGGGAGGGCCGTCGAGCAGCTGGATGTCGCGACCGATGACCTCAGTGACGTAGCGGTCCTGGCCGTTCTGATCCTGCCACTTGCGCGTCTGCAGCCGTCCCTCGATGTAGATTTTCGATCCCTTGCGCGCGTACTGCTGGACGATCTCGGCCGGCTGGTTGAACAGGATCACCCGATGCCATTCGGTCTTCTCTTGCTTCTGGCCGGATTGCTTGTCCTTCCAGACCTCACTGGTGGCCACGCTCAGGTTGGCTACAGGCGAGCCACTCTGGGTGTATCGAACCTCGGGATCCTGCCCGAGGTTGCCAATGATGATTACTTTGTTGACGCCGCGTGCCATTGCACTCTCCTTCTCTCGTTTGCTTTCTGCCGGCTACGACGGCAGTCCTTCATGCTCAACGTCGACCGGCTCTATGCCGTCGATAACAAGCAGGGGGTCGACCTCCCTCAGCAGGCCGCGAAGAACTTGCGCCTGCCCCTCCTCGTCATTCCTGATCGAGTCGAAGTTGCTGTGGTCGGTCATCTTCACTGTCATGCGCGCCATGATCCCTGCCAGGCTGTCCGCATCGATGTGATACCCTCGGCCCAGGAACTTGCGCATCCTCAGCATCGAACCCCCGGCATCTTCGTGACGATTCGGCGAGGTGTAGGTCAGGCGGCGTGAAGCCAGGTCCGCATAGAACCGGTCGGACACCAGCGAAGCCCAGTAGCCACCGGCGTCCGAACCCTCGCAGGGAACCCAGTAGACGACGGCTTGGCAGACCGTGAAGTCGAAGGACTTCATGAGCATCGCCGGGTCGTCAAAGTTCCACCGGGTGATGAACTGGACGGTGGTCCGGGGCGGGGCGACGTGGGTGATGGCGTTGTTCGTCTCCAGCACCCGGGCCTGCTTGTTGCGACTGTGGTACAGCTCGGTTGCCGCCAGCTTGAGCCGATCAACGGTAGGGCCGAGAAGATCGATGTCGTTCGGCGGAAGGCCGGCCACGATCTCCCGGATGAACCCTCCGCCCAGCATCAGGCCGTGCCGCTTCATCAGTTCGATCACGTCCTTCGGAAGCCGAAGCATGACGCGGTGGAGGTCTTGCTCTATCAGTTTGCTCATGGCGCTTCTCGCCTCCCTTAGCCGAGCCAGGCTTTAACGTGGCGGATCTTGCCGCTGGTGATGGCGTCCAGAATGGCGACCGCCTCGGTGTACCCCAGGCCGGCGGCCGCGAGATCCTCGAGGGCCTCGTCATAGGGCGTTGCTTCGATCTGCTCGGCAGGTGCCGGCGCGAAGGTCGGCTCGGCGACAGGCTCAGGCGTTTCTGCTGGCTCAGGCTGAGCAGCAACCTGGGCGCGCAGCCTCTCGAGCTCCTCGCGCTCGCGGCGCAGCTCCTCGCGCTCTGCGGCCAGCATCTCGTCCTTCAGCACTGTGCTGTGCATCTCGCGAAGCCGGTGGATGATGCGCGCCTTCTCGTCCTCGGCTTCCTTCGTGATATCGAAGTAGTTCGAGACGTCGATCTCCTCGGCCATGCCGACCAGGCCGGCGATGCCGTCGGAATCCAGGCCCTCGGCGGTGTCCAGTAGCGCGGTGATCTCCTTGTTCAGGCGGTCGCGCAGCTTGGCGATGCGCTCTTCCTTCTCACGCTCCTTGCGATCGTCGATCTCTTTTTTGGCATCACGGAACGGCTTCTCGATGGTCTCGACTTCCTTTACCAGGGAGCTTGAAAAGTCGTTTACCTGTTTGACGAAGTCTCGATGAGGCTTGGTGATAGCCAGGCGCGCCTTGTCAGTGCCGGTGCGCAGGGAGGTCAGTTCGCCGATCGCCTTCTTGCCCTCCTCGTAGCCATCCTTGGTGTCGAAGTCGGGCACGACGGCGTAGGTCTCGCGCAGCTCGGCCAGCTTGGCGTCGATCTGGGAGAGCTCGGTGATGTCCCCCGCCCGGGGGATTGAGATAGCTTTGAGTTCAGACATTTTCCTGCTCCTCTACCTGTTCGGAATGTTGGTCCTGCTGGGCTTCCTGGCGCTTTTGATCGAGTCGATCGAACCCTTCCTGGGCGGCATCCTTCAGCTGCTGGGCAGCCCTGCCGTGTTCCACCCTGGCCAGCGATGCTTTGTCTGGCAGGCGCGCCAGTGCCTGATCCAGTGCAAGCTTGATGCTGCGCTTGTAGGGGATCTTGTTGCGGAGCATCTCGCGGTGGCGGTTGACCCAGTCCGTAAACTCATCGCGGTACTTCTGGATCTCGGCCTCGGCGTCATCCGCCTTGCTGATGCTCTCCTCGGTGCGGCGCGCCTGGACGTATGTGTTGTCGTCAAACAGGCCGGTGAAGACGTCAGCGGCGAAGCCCAGCAGGGACAGGCATTTCTTCATGGCGTCGGAGAGGCTCTTCTTCGGGGCCTCGTTATCGGTCATGAAGGTTCCCTTGGAGGTCTTGTAGACGTACCGAGTGTGGCCAAACTGCGAGACCTGGCCCTTCTCGCCGCCCCACTTGTACCAAAGGGACAGCTTGATGGTGTGTGTCAGCTCGTGGCCGATGATGGACTCGCCCTTGGGGCTGAAGATCGGGGCGCCCTCGTCGATGCGCTCGTCCTCGATCTCGTAGCCCCAGCCAATCCCCATGGGGCCGAACTGAGCGGTCGCCAGGTGGATGAGGTGCATGGTGTCGATCGAGGTGATCTTCTGGCCATTGATGTTGGCGTTTTTGGTGGCGGAGGGAGGTGTCGTCTTGACCCGCTCCCAGAGCGCCAGGTGTGTGCTTTCCTGCTTTTCAGTCTGGTCAGACATGGTGTACTCTCCATGCGTGGATAGTTGTGTGGTGCTTCTGTCCTCGGCCCCAGATCGATGCCCGTCGTCTGGGGTCTTTTCATTTCTCGGCCCTTGCCATAATCCCCAGGCGAAGAGCTGCGTCCTTGACTATCTCGAGGTCGCTCGAAGGATATCCCCAGGGATGTCCCCCGCACCGATCTGGTGAGTGGTCGAAGTATCGCGAATTGAGTAAATGGCCTTTCTTGATGTGGTCGCGGAAGAGTTCAACTAGCGACTTGAGTGTTCCGCCGCTCGTAAAGCCTCTCCATCTGTACGGATAGTGGGTATAGATGCGCCGTTGGCTATAGTGATCGATAAACCAAACACGCCCCCTCTGATCCAATTCCATCCGGCCGTGCCGGCCCTGGTGATGAAAGAACCGACGACCGTGGTCGCCAATTACATGAATAAAGGCGTTCACGTTGGCTAACCGCTTCTGCTCATCCATGCCGACCTCCTAGTCGATGCCGTTGCGCGCGGCGCTGGAGCTGTGGATCATGCTGCGCATCGCGTCATAGCCGTGCTGGTGGCTGTACTCGGTGTCGATGCCCTTGGCGTTGCATCCAGCGAGAACGGCGGCCATCGCCAGGATGATGATCAGGTGTCGCATTGCTTCGTCTCCTCGTTCCATTGCTTGACGGCCGCGCTGATCAGCGGGTGCCTCAAGCAGTCGATGATGGTGTAGGTGAGCTCGTCGCTCTTGTGCTTGATGAGCCAGTCAACGAACTCCCTGGCGGCTCGCTCGTCGTCAGCCATCAGGTGGTCGATCGGCTCTGCGGGGCCCTTGGTGCTGGGCCATTTGACCGGGGCGTTCACGCTGCCGCCCCGACGCGCTCGGCCAGCCACTCCCGAACTTCCTGCTCAAGCAGCTCAATCTCAGCGACCGGCTTCTGGAACCAGTGCACTCTGTTGTCGCTGCGATGATCCATCACGGAGAGCTCGACATTGATCGTGCCTGGGCGCCCCTCGAATCGTCGGTGGCGGATGACGCAAACCGAGGTATAAAGGTCGAGCTCATTGCTGATGCGTTCAGCAAGATCGTGCAGGTTGTCGAGATTCATGGGTCGTTCCTCTTGTCGCCCTGCTCTTCCTCCAGTTCGTTCAGCTCGTCGGAGATGTCGATGAACTCTCGAACAACGATCATGGCTAGCGCCAGGATGAGGACGGACAGGATCAGGAAGGTGAAGCAGACCACCATGGCCGCTTCGCGCTGGGTGTGGTCGACCGGCAGCCAGTCGACGAGAAAGAACAGATTCACCGGGCCCTCCAGATTTGTAGGAGGGGCTCCTTCTGGTTGTTCCACCGGGCGTGGAATTCGGCACACCTAGCCTGGTTGACCGGATCCTTCGGCTCTGCCGCTCGGCATCCAATGACCGGCCTGGCCGGGGATGAAATGATTTTTCCGCGAGCCCTGTTCTGGGCCCGCAGCTCAGCCTGTACCAGCTTGCTTGCGCGGTGCATGAGACCTCCTCACGGGGTAGATGTCTGTTGGGGTGGAGAGCCGCGCGGCAGCTGCCTTGGCGGCCCTCCTACTGGTGTGAAGTCCGAGATCAACTCGGGGAACCACGGGCCGCCCTTCAGGCGTCTCGCGGATGATGTATCGAGTAGCCATGCGATCTCCCAAAAAAAAGAGCCCGGCAGGGGGTGCCGGGCGAATACGCAGGGAATTGCAGGGAACGATGCAGGACGCATCGGGAAGTGCTCGGCAGGTGCGACTGAGCCCTTTCCGATACCGCCTGCTTAGGCCCAGGCGGCTGGCCTCATACCTTGTCGTCAATCAGTTCGGCGGCTGTCTCGAATACCAGCTCGGCAATTCGTGCGCCGAGACTGGCAGCCTCGTCGTTGCGGCCGTCGTGATACGCCGCGCAGATCCGGCAGATCAGATCCTCGTCGGCAGCCTTCTCTCCGCACAGATCCCAGACGTGGCCGGCATTAGTGCTCGAGTCGATGTCTCCGGTAGCAATCAGCCTGGCCATCGCGACAACCCTGGGGTCGTCGTCCAGGTCGGCCACCGGGTCGGTCATGGTCATGCCCATGGCAATCCCCTCCCCTGGTTGTTTGTGGATGTGGCGGCCGGTGCTGATCTCCGGCATCAGGCTCGGGTCGGCTTGGCCGATACCGCAGGGATTCTTTCTGGCCGTTTTAGAGCCTGTTTTTCTCGCGCATCAGCCTACGCATTCGCCACATCGAGAAAGGCCCGACCGTGGAAGGTGGGCGCATGGAGTCGTAGAGTTGGCGCTCTCGCACATGCGCCCGACGGACCCTTCTCGATGCCCACCAGATATCGCCCTGGTGGGCCGGCGTGATTCGAAAATGATTTCACTTGGCAGGCGTTATCTCTCCACTAGGCCTGCATTGGATACCCGCGTCCGGCTGTCGCGGCTCATCACCGCTACGGCGTTCTTCGGGGCTGCATTGTTAAAGAGCATGGCCAGGTGGCCTGTGGTGGGCTGCTGCCCTGTCCATGCTTTAAAATTAGCAGCACTCATTTTTATGGTCAACAGTCCTGCTAATGTTTTTGCGCAAGGACTGCTCATTTTGTGCCAACCTGCTGATGTTTAGGCAATAAAAAACCCGCCACTTGGGCGGGTTGAACTGGATCAATTCGCGCTAGAGGTCTTGCATGGCCTTTTTCACAACGCCAACCAGGGTGCAGTTGCCGTTGATCTCGATAATTGGGTAGGCCGGATTCAAAGGCTTGAGGTAGCGGCGCCCGCCATCTTCTACCAGGCGCTTGAATGTTGCCTCTTGGCTATCTGTCAGCTTGGCCACAACCAGATCGCCAGGGCGAGCATCTAAAGAGGTGTCCACCAATATCCACGACCCTTCTGGGACGCTAGTGCCGACAGCTGCTGTCATTGAATCGCCCCGAACTTTAAGCCAGAAGGCCCCGCCGTCCGGCGCGTGGTAGGTCGTCTCCATGTACTCTTCCGCGCATCCCGGTTCAAACGGCTCGACTGCCTCAGCCCAGCTCCCAGCTACTACCCAGCTAACCACAGGGTACCGGTAGATTTGGGGCGGGGCCTGCACCTCTTCGACGTTTTGCTGACTCGGCGACGGCATGAATTTGCCCAGACGAGGACTCACAGCAGACGGCTCAAAATCGAGTGCGCGCGACAGCTTCAGCAGAGCGTCAAGGTTGAGAGCGATCTTGCCGTTCAGGTACTGGCTTACTGCGCTCTGCCCGCCCCAGTTACAGCGAGCGGCTACCTCGTCCTGAGTCAGCTTGTCACCTCGCGCCTTCGCTTCAGCCTTCCGCTGGTTATAGACCTCCTTCAGACGCTTGGCTTCATCAAGCTGCTCAGGGGTCAGTGGGGAACGATTTGATGAGTTCATACCTGCGTATTTAGAAGTAGCGCTAATGGATTCGCAAACACCTGAGCTTATTTTTTGTTGCTCATTAAAATGAGCGCTGCTACTATTCATGGCATAGCTTTTTAGGCAGGTAGCCAACATGAATGAGATCCCGCTGGCTGAGTTCCTGAACGACCGCACCCAAGAGCAAGCGGCTCGTCAGATCGGCGTCACCCAGAGCCGTATTTCTCAAATGATCCGCTCTAGTTCTGACGTGTATGTCGTGGTTGCCAAGGATGGCTCTGTCGTCTCCGCCTTCGAAAAGCGGCTGATCGGACAGCGGAGCCGGTGCGTCGCCTAACCAATCCCATCCGCCTGCCTGCGAAGGCCGCGACATCTCTGGTTCAGAAGAAGGAACTGTATCCATGCTTTCACACCTCAGTGATCGTCGCTGTAAGCCCGAAGGCGAACATCTTCAGCATCTCGTCAAGCCTCGCTTCACCGATGACGAGTTTGAGCTAATCCAGGCAGAGGCCGCTATGCGCCACGGGGGCCGGCTAGCCCCGCTGGTGCATGAGGCAACGATGCTCGGGCTCGACGTTATGCGTCAGCGTCGCGAAGCCCTCCTCGCCAGGCTGGCCAACGGAGAGGCACCCCCGCCGGAAGAACTGCAGGAGCTCGAATGCCTCCTGGCCGAGATGGCCGAACGTCAGCTCTCTTCCAACAGTATTAATCAATCTCAGTCGGCCTGATAGGGCCAAGGAGTCCGCGATGATCAGTCGCGATTCACTGACGCGGGTGTTCGCACGCATGTCGCCCGAGTCTCAGGAGGCCGCCCAGGCTGAAGCAGCTGCCCGGCGCATGAGCGTAGAGGATGTAGTGCTTGAGGCTTGCTTAAACGACGTTCAAGGGCAGCTGTACGCCCTTCGGCGTCGGGTGCCTGAGCTCATGGTGATGGAGGGTGGCCGCGCGTAAATCCGGCCATCGATTTACGAGGCCCCAGTAGGCCTAAGACCAGACGCAAAAAAGCCCGGAAGGCGACCAAACCAATCCCGGGCTTTTCCAACAAGGCAAGGTGCATTATGACCGATACAGCAGAGATTATCCAGTTCCCCGACCGTCGTGATGACGGCCAATCGCCAGGCCCTGATAGGGCTGGCAGGAGTCCGCAAGTGGAGGATGGGTTTGTTCGCATCGCCAACGAGCTGCATCAGGCGCTTGCCCGGTCGAGAATGACGGGAAATGAGCGTGCCGTAGTTGATGCCGTCATTCGCCTGACCTACGGGTATCAGAAGAAAGAAGCTCGGATCACTGGGAAAACGTTTGCCAAATGGACAGGCCTGGACAGCAGTGACTGCGGGTCTATCGTTGCCGAGCTCGTTCGTCGACACATCTTGGTTAGGGCCGGCAGTCGCTCTCCGATCAGCCTGAACAAAGACTACAGCCAGTGGGAGAAGCCCTGGGGGGCGCAGCGTCGAGTCAAGAGGAAGGATATCGAGTCGGGTGAAAACCGCCCTACTCGGGAATCCGAGGAAGAAACGCCCCAGTCGGGTGATAACCGCCCCACTCAGTCGGGTGATAACCGCCCGACATATAAAGACAGTAAAGACATACCCCCTCTCCCTTCGGTCGAGGGGGAAGGAACGTCGGACGAAACCAACCTGAATTCCGATCCGGTCGGACCGCAGCCGGAGACGACTCACCAGAAGCCAAAAACTCAGCCGAGCAGGCTCGACCTGAGCAATCTGCCCGCCGAGGTATCTGTCGAGGCAGTCCAGGGGTTCATCGAGCACCGCAAGGCACTCAAAAAACCGCTGACCCAGCGCGCACTGAACCTGAACGTCAACGAAGCAATCCGCGCCGCCGAAAACATCCCCGGGCTCACGGCTGATCAAGCGCTGGACGAGGCTGTGCTCGCTGGCTGGCAGGGCGTCAAGGCTGACTGGCTGGCTCGCCGGCTCAGCACCCAGCAACGCCCTGGGAGCGGGATGAATCCAGCCGAGCGGCTTCACGCCGCCAACCAGCAGGCCATCCGTGAAGCCGTAGCACGCCGACAGGCCAGTCCCGGAGTCGTGGGCGACCTGCTCGACGCCGAGGGAGGGCATTGGTGATGACTGAGCACGACTTTGAGGCTTTCGCCGAGGTGTGGAGCCAGGCGCAGGAGATCTACAACCGCAGCGTCACGCCGGGAACCATCGAACTGGTGTTCCGAGCCCTCGAGCAACTCGATCTGAGTGAGATTCGGCGGGCCCTGACACTGCACATCCAGAGCCCGGACACTGGCCAATTCCCGCCGAAGCCTGGCGATGTGATCAAGTTCGCTCGGGGTGATAGCCAGAGCCGCACCTTGCAGGCCTGGGCCAAAGTCGAGCGAGCTATTCGGAGCGTTGGCCACTACCGCGATGTGTGCTTCGACGATCCGCTGATCCATGCCGCCATCGAGCGCATAGGAGGCTGGACCAAGGTGGCCATGATCGAAAGCGAGAAGGACATGGTGTGGCTTCGCCAGCGCTTCGAGGCGCAGTACCGCGCCTATGCCGTGCACCGTCCCGATTCCTGGCCCGCGTTCCTGGCCGGCGCTGCTACCCAGCAGAACACACTGATCGGCCAGCACACTCGGGGCAGCCTGCCAGGGAAAGACATCGCCGTCATCGGTAACCAGCAGCGCGCCTTGCGAGTCATGGAGGGTGGACGCCAGGGAATGGCCAACGGTACGGCGGTGCAGAGGATTACCACCGACAGCCTGGCTGGCGTCATCGAGCACATGAAGAGCAAAGACCAGGGGGCGGCATAGGCATGGGAACTTCAGTGGGACGGCAGTTGCCAGGCGCGGGCCATCGAGAATCGTTCTGGTCTCGCGAGGCGCTCGACTTCCTCGCCAAGCGCTACGGCAAGGAGGGATGGCCGGTCTCCCGGATCCGCAAGGAGCTACCGGGGCCGCCCAAGACAGACCGTGCCATCCGTTCGAAAGCCGCTTACCTGGGCATCACCAAGGGCCGAAAGGCGGGCCGCCAGGCCCACCGCCAGCACATGATTGACGACATCATCGACATGATGCTGCTGGACAGCACGCAGCGTGAGATCGCCCAAGAGCTCTCCAGGCAGTACGAGACCAGGGTCCATCCGGACTGGGTTTCAAGAGTCATGCGCAAGGAGATCAACCCGTCGTCGTACTTCGCCTGGCGTCAGCGCCAGATGGATCGCAACTCACGATGCATGAAGCGCACGCTGTTTTTAAAGAAGGTTGCGCAATGAAAATCACCGACTTCGAGCGTGGGGACCGCTCACCCGTTGAGTTCTTCCCTGGCCTGACCCGCACGAAAAAGACTCCCGTCAAGCGCAAGCCGAGCCGTGCCAACGAGCACCGCCTGCGGTCGACGCTGCCCATCGAGAAGTGTCCCGAGGAAGAGATCGAGACTCGCCGCCGTCTCGCGCGCAAGGCCTACAACAAGGCCGGCACCCGCCATGGCATGTCCGACATCCTGAAAGTTTCCAAGAGCACCATCGACCGGTGGCTATCCACCGAGCATGTCATCGCTGACGACTACCTCGAGATCGTGGCCGCCCTGGCCGAGGGAGGTGACGCATGAGTCTGCGCAGAGGGTACGGCATTGCCTACTGCCCCCAGGGAACCCACTGGGTGGCGGAGAGCCAGATGACGGCATACGAGGGTGGTCACACGGTGCGCCTGAAAGTGTGCCGTGGGTGCCAGATTGGCAAGGTGCCGCGCACCAGTCGCCAGGTCCAGGACGTCTTGAGGAGGGTTGCCCGTGAACAGTGTGCGTGAGGCCTACCAGGCCATGGCCGCCAAGACCGGACTGCGTGACCACGAGAGCGAGATCCTGGCCGCCCTCCGGTGGTTCGGCCCGATGACTCGGCACCGGATCAGCGAGATCACCGGCATCAAGCTCGCCAGCGTGTACTGCCGGTGCTGGGAACTGTCCCGCGTCGGCCAGCTCCGCCTGGTAGGGCGTGAGCTCCTGGGCAAGGGCCGCAGTCGCGGCATCGTCGATGGCGTCCCGGACATGGTCGATCTGATGGAGGGCAAGACCTGATGGCTGCCAAGGGAAAACGACAGCCGGTCTACCTGACCGTCAAGAAGCTGATCGACCCTGCCACCGGCGAGACCGTCGCCGCCATGGTGCCGGCATCCGCCGCCGACAGGTCGATCCTCCGAGAGCGCAAGATCCGCGTGGGCCAGCAGCTGCGAAGCGATCTGACTAAGCCCAGAAATGATGGGTTCCACCGCCTGGTGCATGCCCTGGGCACGCTGGTGCGCGAGAACATCGACGGCTACCGCGACTGCACCGCCCACGAGGCGATCAAGCAGCTCCAGATGAACAGCGGCCACGGTTGCGACGAGACGCGTACCCCGGTGCCTGGCATGGGAGAGCTCGTGAGCCGCCAGCCGAAGTCGATCGCTTACGACTGCATGGACCAGGCCGAGTTCTATCAGCTCGCCCGCAACCTCTGCCGGTACATCGCCGAAGCCTACTGGCCGCAATGCACGCCAGAGCAGGTCGAGCGGATGGTGGACCTGATGCCCCAGGAGGAGACCGCATGATGCTCCGCCCTCGCCTGCAGCCCTTTCGCTCTGCGAAGTGGCTGGCAGCCGTCCATACCATCGAGAACTGTGTGCGCTGCGGCGCACACGGTATCCAGGCCGCCCATCGCAACCAGGGAAAGGGCACCAGCATGAAGGCCAGCGACTGCCTGGTCGCCGCGCTCTGCCCGGCCTGCCACCACGCTATCGACAACGGTAAGCACCTGACGCTCGCCGAACGTCGCGAAGAGATGGACACGGCCATCCTGGCCACCATCGAAGAGCTCGCCATCAATGGGAGGATCGGAGCGCAATGACCAACATCGGAATCTTCAAGTGTGAGACCTGCGGCGCCATGCCCGGTGAGGAGCACTCGCCTGGCTGCGGGAAGCCTGCCCGGGTCATGATCACCCCAGACATGCTGAAGGTGGATGACAGGTGGCTCAAAAAGCCAGCCGCGAAGGTCGAGGACACCGGAGCCCACTACCGCTGGTCTTTCCGCCTACGCCTCACTGACGAGGACGTCGCCCGGGGATTCGTCGACGTGAAGCTGGATCCTTACCGGATCTGCAAGACCGCCGGCATGGAGGGAGGCCCCCGGGAGCACGCCTGCAAGAAGCTGCTGCGCGGCACCAGCAAGGGCTGCACTGAGCGCCGTCTGATCAAGGAGGTCCGTGACGCCTTGGACCGTTGGGAGGAGATGCTCGAGGAGGAAGGCCAATGATGACCATCAGCAGCCCGGCCGGCCGCCGCCTGGCGAAAGCCCACAACGAGTACCTCAAGGCCTCCGCCGCCCTGCGCGATCTCCTCGGCAGCTCGATTGCGAACTACCCGGAGCTGACCGCCAGGAAGCATCGCCAGGACGCCGCCCGCATCGAACTGAACCGCGCCGCCCAGCAGGCAGGGTCCGAGCTCTGCGAGCAGGGATTCCATGACATGGATGGGGAGGATTGATCGTGAAAAACCGTGGCCGCTTTACCCTGCGCCAGTCTGACCTCCTCAACATGACGGACGAGGTTATGGCGATTCAAGCACGAGTCGCGATCCTGGAGACCCGGACGATGTATGTCCATTCCTCCATCGAGTTCCTGGCGGTGGGCCCTGACTTCCGCCCGCTTGAGCCGGGAGAGATGATCCCCGAATACCGGCCGATCTTCACCAGCGACCCAAGGGGCGCCATTGTCCATGTCGAGTTCGTGGAGGCCGCCCAGTGATCACCCTGTTCGTCCCCTTCATGGGGCCCAGCACCAACGATATCTATGCCGGCAAACATTGGCGCCACCGTAAGGCCGACAAAGACTCGGCCAGGCTCTACGTTGCCAATGCTGTCCAGCACGCCGGCCTGGGCGTCCTCCAAGAGCGGGTAAGCCTGATCTTCCGCCCCCAGCACGACAAGCGCTCCTCGATCCGCGACACCGGGAACTATTCCTACACCGCCAAGCTGATCGAAGACGGCCTGGTGTGTGCCGGCGTCCTGGAAGACGACAAGCCGCAGTTCGTCGCCGACTTCTGCATCAAGCCCGCCATCCACCAGCCAGGCGGCCCCAATGGCGTCACGGTGGAGATCGTGCCGGCATGAGTGACAAGCACAACGACAAGCCCCGGGACTCCCGGTACGTGAACAAGCCGAGGAACCAGTGATGACGCCCCAGTACAACGTGACCCACAAGGCCAACACCAGCGGCCGCGACTTCTTCGTCGGTGACATCCATGGCCAGTGGGAGCTCCTGCAGGACCAGCTCGACCAGGTCGCCTTCGACAAGAACATCGATCGCCTGTTCTCCGTGGGGGATCTGATCGACCGGGGCCCTGAGTCAAAGAACTGCCTCAGCCTGGTGTTCGAGCCCTGGTTCCACGCGGTACTGGGCAATCACGAGATGATGGCGGCGTCTGCACTGATCGAGGGGCGAGGCCAGGATCTCTGGTTCGCGAACGGCGGGAACTGGATGTACGACCACAACGCCTTCGAGCTCCGCCTGCTGATGGAGTCCGCCCTCGAGCATCTGCCCGTCAAGCGCACCATCGAGACCGTCTACGGCAACACGATCGGCCTGGTGCATGCCGAGCCTGGGGATCACTGGAGCGACGAGGACATCGACAAGGCGGTGTGGTCCCGCACCAGGGTGACCGAGATGTCGGATCAGAGGGTCGGCGGTATCGACTACGTCGTCGTTGGCCATACGCCTGTGGACCTGCCCGCCATGCTCGGGAACGTCATCTACATCGATACCGGAGCATATGCCACCGGCAGCCTGACCATCGTCGAGGCAAGGGACGTCATCGGCATCGTCTGACGATAAAAAATCGAGACAAATTGCAACACTTTCGGAGCACCACATGAGATACGCCACCGCCAGGCAGATGGTCTTTGACGCATACCGCACGAGCCGTGGATCCGTGATCGCTGCCGCTATCGATCGGGCGAGGATTGGTGCCGAGATCCAGGAGACGGTCAGGGACCAGAACTGGTGCATCGTCCATGGCCTGGAGGCCGGCGCCGTGATCAGCCGGGTGGAGGCTCTTGCGCCCCATATGCGCGACCTGGTGCTGGTGTGCTTCGGGCCCTACACCCAGGACGAGCTCACGGATCGCAGGGAAACGGTCGCCCTGGCGCTGTATCGCACGTTCCTCGTGGCAGGTAGGCGTCTGCCCGGGCAAGGCAAGAGCGGGCCTCCTGCGGCCGCCACGGTCGAGCAATTGAGGGCGTTGTGCCAGGCAGCGCTTTACCACCACAGTCAGACGACCTGGCCGTACCGCCGGCAGGGCCTGTCGACGCCCCAGGCTGTTCGCCGGTGGATGTGGGAGGAATGCGGGGTCAACCTCGAGGGGCGCTGGAGCAACGCCGGCAGGGTCGATTGGGATTCGGTGTGGGCCTGGTTGTGCACCAGGCTCGACGACTGGGAGGCATCAGGCCTGGCGCCGGTGTCGGCATTGGCCAGGCGTCAGACACAAAAAACCCCGGCGGGTGCCGGGGCGTGAAGTGGGTTATCGGCTGGTGATCGCTGCATGGATGGTGGCGGCCTCGATCCAGCGTCCGCTCTGGACGGGATACCAGCCATTCTTCTGGTGCCGCCCCCGCGTGGTGCTGGCGAGATGGCAGAAGATCCAGTCATCCTCGGCCGCGCCGTAGTTCACGATGCGCCACTCCTCCCCTTCGTCAGTGATGATCAGTTCCTGGCCGCTGGCCCTCTCCGCCGCGATGGCGATGTTGCGAACGCAGGCGGCATAGTCCTCGGTGAGCTCGCGATACAGCTGTTCGGTATCCATGGTGACCTCCTCAGTATTGGCCGGAGATGGCCGACTTGATCGCTGTCATCCGCGCGTCTGGCTCGTTGCGGTGGACGACCGAGTAGGAACTGCTATCGAACGCCTCTGCGACGAACTCCTCGCCGATCGGGCAATAGGAAACGGTGACCACCAGCTGCCCTTCCGCGTCATCGATGAAGCCGCCGTTATCGATGTAGTCGTGGCCGTCAAAGGTGAACTTGTTCATGGGTCTTTCCTCGTGGAGTTGCGTGGTGTGACTTCACTGTAGGGGAACATAGTTCCTTGTGTCAAGAACATTGTTCCGGTACATTTCAAGGCAAGCACCACACAAGGAGATCGGCCGTGGAGATCAACGCCGCGAAGTTGCACGATCCAGAAGCCATCCCTGGTCTGCTGGAAAAGCTGTATGACGCCGGATACACGCAGAGCCAGCTGGGGCCGCTGGTAGACGTGGCGCCCAGGTATCTGAGGATGATTGCCAAGGGCGAGAGAAACGGGAGTTATGGCCTGCAGGTCATGCTCGAGGCCCTGGTTGAGAAATTGCCAACTGTGCAGGAATCGTCTAGGATCTCCCCATGATCGATTACTGCGCCCTGGCCTTTTGGTCGGGGCGTTTTCATGGAGGATCCTGTGCCGCCCAACTTGCTCCCGAGCTACGATCTCGTCGTGCTGTCACAGGCCTCCAGTCCAGCCTGGATTGACTTTGCAGCGCCTGCTCTGGGCGCTGCAGTGGGTGCAGCTTTGGCCGGCTACCTCGGCTACCTGGCTTCAATAGGGGCCGGTAAGCGAATGGTCCGCCAGGCGAAGCTTGAGGAGTGCATACTCTTGCTTGGTGAGGTTGAGGTATTCAAGCGCGAGACGATTGCACCAATAAAAAATTATCTCAGGCGTCCAACTACAGAATCAGCGATGCAATCCGCCCAAGACGCGGATTCCGATGGTTTTGTCAGGCTTTGTGAGCGCATCTCGATTTTGGTAAAGCTGCATTGTCGAGAGTGCGAAGATGGAGCAGATAAGCTACTTAAGGCGAGCCATGACTTCAGATCAGTTGTGGTGACGCTGACTGACAGAGCATCACCTCAAAAGAATCCTGATGAAGTAAAAAACCTTCACGATATGACTGCCGAAGTTGAGCGGGCGATAAATATCCAGCTAGGTGAAGTACGCTCTCGCATTGAGAAAGAAGCCACGACGGAAAAGCGAAGCAAAATCTAACTGAGGGCCCTGGCGAACAACGCCGGGGCCTTCTCTTTGCAGCCCCCTTTACTACCCCTGCCGAAATTTGTCGGCACCCCACTCTCACGCCGTGACGGCGCTGGAGGTCACCATGCCCCGCATTTCCCCCGACCAGGCGGGAGGACTAAACGTCTGTGCCTTCCTGGACATGCTGGCCGTGTCCGAGATAGGCGAAGCCATGCTCGCTATGTCCGACGATGGCTATGACGTCCTGGTCGGATCCCTGCCAAGCCGGATGTCCCTGTTCGATGACTACAGCACGCACCCGCTGCCGCGTGGTCACGCCGTGGAGTACCGGCCAGGCCTGTGGTCAACCGCTGCCGGCCGATACCAGATCCTTTCCCGCTATTGGCCCCACTACCGCAACCAGCTCGGCCTGCCCGACTTTGGGCCCGAGAGCCAGGACCGCTACGCCATTCAGCAGGTCAAGGAGCAGCGCGCCCTGCCACTCGTCCAGGCTGGCGAGTTCACCCAGGCGGTAGACCGCTGCCGCAATATCTGGGCGTCACTCCCTGGTGCCGGCTATGGCCAGCACGAGAACTCGATGGAGAAGCTGGCTCGGGCCTACGTCGAGGCCGGCGGCACCTTCGCCCACGACGACGCCACCTGGTATGACCGCGTGGTCAAGGAGAGCGCTGTATGAGCGAGGTGCTGGCAGAGGTTCTCGGTGGCGCCCACATCCCGCTGGGTGCCTATATCGTTTACCGGTGTGTCATGGCGCTGAGAAGCATCAAGGACGCCAGCGCCAGGTTTGCGGTCGAACTGGTGCTGGGTATCTGCGCCGCATTGATCGCGCTGCGACTGACCGACTACACCATGCCCCTCGAGGGCGATACGCGATTCGCTGTGTGGCGGGCACTGGTCTCGCTGACCATGCTCTCGTTCCTCCCCCTTATCAACGCTCTGGCGAGGTCAGATCGGCGATCTGCGAGCTGAGAGGTGCGCCATGCCAGACCTGCTTCTGACGGCCTGGCTGTCCTTTCGGGAGTTCACTGCAGAACCCCCCGTAAGCGCCGCGATTGCCGCAATGACCATGGCGGGGCTGAAGATCCTCGGGTCTCTCCCCCCGCGACCGCCACGCAAATGGCTCGAGGTTCCCATGGTGGGCCTCGCCAGCTACGGCATGGTGCCGATTTCCATCACCCTTGGTGCCGACCCGTCCTGGGCCGCCGGCATTGGCGCCGGTATTGGGTACGTCGGCATGGTGAAGCTGGAGACACGAATCGACCGCCTTCTGGGCGTCAAGGGTGACAAGAAATGACGCAGAGCGAGTACAAGGCGCTGAACGCGCAGATCCGGCGATACCGGCGCCTCTACCGTGGCTTTCTTTGGTCGTTCTGCCTGGCCGCCGCCTTCGGCGTTGCGCAGACGTTCGACAAGGCCGCGATCCGCGAGGAGTACGCCGACACGGTGACCGCCTACCGGGCAGCCGTGTATGGGCTGACCTACGCCCTCTCCGAAGAGCAGGCCAAGGCTGGCAGCTTCGAGGCTGAGGCAATCGACAAGAGCGAGGCGCTCGACGACGAGAAGGGCCATGCCTGGAACCTTCGTCGCCGGGTGACACAGCTGGAACAGGAGCTGCAGCAGTGCCGGGCGACCCAGGAGATGGTCACCAGCCCGGACTGGACCGGCAGCGCCGCCATCATCCTGGAGAGCAGCGAATGAACTGGAGTGATGTAGGTGGATTCCTCTCGGAGATCGCCCCGAGCGTGGGCCAAGCGCTCAAAGAGGCTGCCCCGGGCATGGCTCAGGTTGCAGGCGCAGCGGCTGGCAATGCCGTTGTACCTGGCGCTGGTGCTCTGGTCGGTGCTGCTCTGGGTAAGCGCGTCGCTGACGCACTGGGTACTGAAGCTGTGCCGCAGGCGGTAGCGGATCAGGTGAAGGCCGATCCCGAAGCAGCCAAGATCAAGCTGCTCGAGATCGAGATCGAGATGACGCGCCTCTACTTGGACGACCGCCAGGACGCCCGGGCGATGCAGGTCGCCACGCTCCAGGCCGACAACGCCGGCTGGCTGGCCAGGAATTTCGTGTACCTACTCGGCACCCTGGTGATCGTTGCAGTGTTCGCCTACATCGGCGCGGTGACGTTCGTGGAGCTGACACCCACCGGTGAGCGGTATGCCGACATCGCAGTGACGGGCATTGCCGCAGGCCTGGTCAGCAGCGTCATGGGGTTCTTCCTCGGCAGCCGGCAGCGTCAGCAGGCTACGCGCCCCACAAGCTTCATGGATTCGATCAGGACGCACAAATGACACGCATCACGGAGCTGAACGACCATCGTGCGCATTACTGCATACCGACACCGGACGGGAAGGCTCACGTCGTGCCCGAGGCGATGATCGAGAACATCATCAGCGGCAAGATTTCGATCGATGACGTCGATGACCGCGACCAGGTCATCAGGGCAATCCTGAAGGACTGGCTGAATATCAAGCTCAGGGAGGGGCGACATTGACCACCATCGCCTACAAGAACCGCCAGGTTGCGTGCGACAGCCGGATGACCAGTGACGGAGCCATCATCTCGGATCAGTACCGCAAGTGGGTCGTGCGAGATGACGGAGTGACCTTTTGGCTGAGTGGCGACGCTTCGGCCCATCGTCGCCTGATGGAGGCTTGGCCGAATGGCGAGATCGGATCCAACCACAAGGGGGTCAATGCGTTGGCCTGGGACGGCACAGAGCTGTTCGCCGTCTACGTCGATGAGGAGGGCCGGATCAGCAACTGCCCTCACGACCTGTCCGAGCCAATGGCGCTCGGTAGCGGCGCAGACCACGCCATCACCGCGATGGACATGGGGGCCGATCCGCGCACCGCTGTTGCCATGGCCGCCCGTCGAGACTGCGCCACCGGCGGTATAATCCGAGTGTCGCAGCTGTAATGCATACCTGATTCCGGCAAGAGGACGACTGTATGACCTACAACGTCACAAAGGAGATGGTGGACGAGGCCATGAAGGCAGTCGACCTGCCTGACGTCAGCGACATCCGGTTGCTCGCTGCTTTGCTCGCGAGGAAAGACATCGAGCTCTCGCCCTTTTACCGAAATGAGTCGGGCTGTCATTACGAGGCAAAGGTGGAGACTGGAGAGGGCTTTCATGCCGTTGTCCTGTTTTCCCCGCAAGCTCTGACCGCTGTGGCTGAGGCGTATCCCGAGCTGCACATTATTGCTCGGGGCCACCGAACGCCGGATCTGTCAGAGAAATGATTCCGCAGCCGTGAGGCATAAGGGGGTGATCGTCATCTCCGCACCGCGCAACGGTACGCGGTAGGGCCACGTCGAGAGACGCCGCCCGAACCCCGCCCGGCACGTCGTGAGACGCCCGGGCATCTTTTTATGGAGGCGCTGCCCGTGAGGGCACCGCGACGCATATGCCAAGACAACGCTATGACTGGGAGGCGATCGAGCGCGAATATCGCACTGGTCGCTTGTCCCTCCAGGAACTCTCCCGCCGTTACGGGCCTCACCCCTCGACCATCAGTTCCCGCGCGAAGAAGCGCAATTGGGCCCAGGATCTGACCGAGAAGGTCCGTCAGCGCACCCGGGAGAAAATCTCCCGCCGCATGGACGATGCCCACCTGGATGGCCTGGATCCCTCCAGCGACGAGGCCATTGTCGAACTGGCCGCCCAGGAGAATGCCGGTGTCGTCCAGAGCCACCGCGTCCGCCTGCAGCGCTGGCGTGAGCTCGAGGAACGCTACGCCACCCTGCTGGGCAACCAGATGGCGGCCGACAAGGTCTCCACCCTCGATCGCAACGGCAACCTGGTGGAGATCGACCAGCCCCTGGAGTACTTCGGCAAGGCCATGGGCCATGGCACCCAGGCCCTGGATCGCCTTCTGAAGCACGAGCGCCTGGCCTACGGCCTCGATGACGACGAAGACGACGAAGAGCAGACGTTCGAGCAGATGATGCGGAGCGTGGCGCCTGCGGACGATGACCAGGACTGATCGCGAGAAAGAGGTCAAGCGCGCCGAAGCCTATCTCCGGGCGCACGCCAAAGGACGGCTGACCGATCCTGCGGATCTACGCGAGGCCATGTCACTGAAATGGTTCCGCCTGGCGTCGCTGTACCACATCAAGGACAAGAAGGGCCGCAAGGTCAGGTTTCGACCGAACCACGCCCAGCGTGAGCGGTACATCAATGACCACGTCCTCAACATCATCCTGAAGGCCCGCCAGCTCGGCTTCACGACGTTCGAGATGATCGACGCCCTGGACGACTGCCTGTTCCGGGACAACTTCAGCGCTGGCTGTATCTGCCACAAGCTGGAAGACGCTCAGGACATATTCCAGAACAAGATCGTTTTCGCCTTCGAGAACATCGACCCGTCATGGCGCCGGATCTGCAAGACGGCGCTTGGCTTCGCGATCCCCAGGGCCAAGAGCGACAAGGGTGGATCAGGCAGCTACACGTTCACCAACGGCTCGAGCATCAAGGTCTCGACCTCCTACCGTGGCGGCACCCTGCAGCGCTTGCACGTCTCCGAGTTCGGGAAAATCTGCAAACAGTTCCCGCACAAGGCTCAGGAGATCGTCACCGGCGCCTTCGAGGCGGTGGGCATTGGCAACGTCATCACCCTGGAGTCGACCGCCGAGGGCCGCGAGGGCTACTTCTTCGACTACTGCCAGTCCGCGCGCAACCTGCAGGACGAAGGCCGCCCACTGACCGAGCTCGATTTCCAGTTCCACTTCTTCCCCTGGTGGGGCGAGCCCAGCTACACCATGGACCCGGAGGGGGTGCCGATCCCCCAGCGGCTGCGCGAGTACTTCGAGGATCTCGAGCACAAGCATGGGATCCCGACCACCCCCGGCCAGCAGGCCTGGTACGCCAAGAAGTCGGAGAAGCTCCAGGACGACATGCAGCGGGAGTATCCGTCCACCCCGGACGAGGCCTTCGCCCAGTCGATCGAGGGCGCCTACTACGCCACCCAGATGCGTGACGCCCGCAAGGATAAGCGCATCACCAGCCAGGTCCACGTCAACCCGAGCCTGCCGGTCTATACCGCCTGGGATCTGGGCATGAACGACACGATGTGCATCTGGTTCGCCCAGGTCGTCGGCCGGGAGGTCCACCTGGTGGACTACCTCGAGGGCGAGGGGGAAGGCATCGAGTACTACGCCGACATCCTGAACAAGAAAGGCTACCGGTATGGCGGGCACTTCGGCCCCCACGACCTGGCAGTCCGAGAGCTCGGCACCGGCATGAGCCGCGCCGACAAGGCCAAGGAGTTCGGCATCCGCTTCGAGATCGTGAGCAGGATCTCCAACCAGGCCGAGGGCATCCAGGCCGTGCGCAACTTCCTGCCGATGTGTTGGTTCGACGAGGAGGCGTGCGAGCAAGGGGTCAAATGCCTGGATAATTACCGCAAGGAATGGGACGAGAAGCGCGGCGTCTACAAGGACAGGCCTCGACACGACTGGGCCTCTCACGGCGCCAAAGCCTTCGAGACGCTGGCACGCGCCCCGCTGTTCAAGCTCACGCAATTGCCGGCCAGCCGCCCTGCCCGCCGAGAGCGCGGTGGTTGGGGCGCCCACACATAACATCCTGCCGGGAGGCACCATGCAACCACAGCAGCACACCCAGCGAGATGTCGCCCGAGCAGGGCGCACCGCCTATCGCCTGACAGGCATGAGCCACGATCAGGTGGTGGCGACGATGCGCGACTACGGTCGGCAGATTGCCGAGGAGCTCACCCGTCATGGCATCCCGGTGCCGTCGAAGCGCCACCGCCCAGATGTCGGCCATGTCCAGATCGACACCATCGTGATCCAGGAGAAGGTTTCCCACCCCGAGCCTGGCATCCGCATCGCCTTCGACGTGGAGGGCGATCTTGGCGTCACCTTCACTGTAAAACTACTCGAACTCCTTGAAGATCCAGCGGAATATCTTCGCAACCTCTTCAACCAGCTTGGGCCGATGCGTCGAAACATGATGCGGCGTCGTCGCGACCGGAAGGCTTTAGACGCGGCCTTCTACAAGGCGCTGACGCAGGGGGCTAACTGATGGCAGGTCTAGGCCTTCTTCACTACCAGTCAGCCTCTGACCTGCGTCAGCAGGAGATCGAGGCCGAGATGCAGGAGCAGGAGGAGCGTCGGCGCATGCTCGTCGAGAGCTCCCTGGCCTCGCACATTCGCCGCTCCTGGGAGGACGCCAAGGCCGCCAGGCGCGACATCGATTACCGCCTCCTAGATTGCCTCCGTCGTCGCAAGGGGGTCTACGACCCGAGCAAGCTGGCCAACATCCGCAAGGAAGGCGGCTCCGAGATTTACATGATGCTGACGGCCACCAAGTGTCGCGCAGCCGCCGCCTGGATCCGCGACATCCTGATGCCGGTGAACGAGAAGCCCTGGGGTCTCTCTCCGACACCGGTGGCCGAGGTGCCTGACGCCTACCTCAAGCCGATGATCGGCCAGATCCGCCAGCAGGCCCTCGAGCTCCAGCAGCAGGGCCAGCAGGTGGACATGGCACAGCTCATGGAGCAGGCCAAGGAGCAGATCCGCCAGGCCGCCCAGGAGGCCGCCGAGAAGGCGGCAGAGCGCCATGAGGTGGTGATCGACGACCAGCTTGCCGAGGGCGGCTGGGACGAGGCCCTGGAGGCCTTCATCGACGACTTCGTCACCTTCCCCTCCGCGTTCGTCCGGGGACCGGTGCTGGTCCGCAAGCCGACACTCGCATGGCGTGAAGGCTGGCAGCCCATCAAGGTGAGCGAGATCCAGCCCCAGTTCGTCCGGGTCTCCCCGTTCGACATCTACCCGTCACCGGACTCGACCACCACCCAGGACGGCGCTTACCTGATCGAGCGCGCCAGGTTCACCCGGGGCCAGCTCAACGAGATGCTGGGAGTGGCCGGCTACAGTGACGACAGCATCCGCACCGTGCTCCGCGAGTATGGCCAGGGCGGTCTGCGCGACTGGATCTGGAACGACGGCGAGCGCGAGGAGCTCGAGGGCAAAGAGCACCAGTGGAGCAACCCCGGCGGCACGATCGACGGCCTGATCTACTACGGCGGCGCCCAGGGCACCACCCTGCTGCAGTGGGGCGTCAACCCTGACGACGTCCCCGACCCGCTGGCCGAGTACGAGGTCGAGGCGATCCTGATCGGCAACTACGTGATCCGGGCCAAGATCAACCGCGACCCGCTGGAGCGCCGCCCGATCAACGGGGCCTCGTTCCAGGGCGTCCCTGGCTCGTTCTGGGGCACCGCCATCCCCGAGCTCATGGCCGACGTGCAAGACGTCTGCAACGCCACCGCGCGAGGCCTGGTGAACAACCTGGCGATCTCCTCCGGGCCCCAGGTCGAGGTCTACGAGGACCGCCTGGAGGCGACCGAGGATCCGAGCGACATCTACCCGTGGAAGGTGTGGCGCACCAAGGAAGGCGCCCTGGCGAGCAACAACCCCGCCATCCGCTTCTTCCAGCCGAACTCGAACGCCGGCGAACTGCTGACGGTCTACGACACCTTCGAGCGCAAGGCCGACGACGCCACCAACATCCCCCGCTACATCTACGGCAACGAGGGTGTGGGCGGTGCCGGCGAGACCGCCAGCGGCCTGTCCATGCTGATGGAGTCGGCCAACAAGGGTATCAAGGACGCCATTCGCCACATCGACCGTGGCGTTATCCGCATGGCCATCGAGGCGCTCTGGCTGCACAACATGCAGTACAGCAGCGACAACTCGATCAAGGGCGACGTCGCTGTGGTCGCGCGCGGATCCAGCGCCATGCTGATGCGCGAGCAGACCAACCAGCTGCGCAGCCAGTTCCTGCAGCTCACCGGCAACGAGCTCGACATGAGCATTCTCGGCCGGGAGGCTCGCCGCCGGCTGCTGGACACCATCGCCGAGCGCCTGGACATGCCGGGCATCGTCCCCACCAAGGAAGAGATGGAGCGCCAGGCCGCCCAGCAGGCCGAGCAGGCCAAGGTGCAGCAGCAGCTGTCCATGGCCAAGCTCCAGGCGGAGATCGCAGAGCGCCAGGGCAAGGCCCAGAAATACGGGGCCGACGTGGCCAAGACCCAGGCCGACGCGCAGCACACCCAGGCGGAGACCGCGCAGACCCAGTCGGACACCCAGATCAGCCAGGCGATGGCGCCCCTCGAGGCGCAGAAGCTGCTGATGGAGATCATGTCCCTGCTGAACCAAGCACAAGGAGCAACCAATGGCACTGGACGAGCGCAGATGGAAGGCCATGGCGCGCCTGGCGTCCTCCCCGGAGGGCAAGGAGCTTCGGGCGTACCTGGAGGAGCGCCTGGCGGAGTGCCGCGATTCCCTAGAGCAGATACCCGAGGGCTCGGAAATATCTAAGGCCCAGGGCCGGGCCAAAGAGCTCCGGCACCTGATCGAGAGGCTCGACCGGTCCTCCGAGGTGATCAGGACTCGATACAATTGACGCGTGGCCGGGGGTGACCCGGCCCCACCGCAAAGGTCTCTGTCGTACCCAGTGGCCTTTGTCGTGGGAAGCGCTCTCCGCTGCACTGCAGGCAGAGGGAGAACCCGCAACCCAGATCGTGAACCCCGGCGATAGTCCGGCTCACACGTCGCGCCGTGAGGCGCCACAGGAGCAGAAGATGTCCCTACCCAAGAGTGTTCAACGCCAAGCCGCCGCTGCTGCTGACCACTACAAGCCGAAGCAGGAAGACCGTCCTGAGGACGACTCCCGCGAGGACGTAGAGGCCAAGGAGCAATCCGGTAAGCCTGACGATGAGCAACAGGCAGCCGCCGAGAAGCAACCCTCCCCCACCAAGCAGGAAGAACCCCCGAAGGACGAGACGCCCCGCGACCAGGACGCTGCGTACTGGAAGCACCGGCATGACGTCATTCAGGGCAAGTACAACCGCGAGGTGCCGGAGCTGCATCAGAAGGTGCGCGCGCTGGAGAAACAGCTTTCCGACAAGGACACCGAGCTCGCCAAAGCGAAGCAGGCGGGACCAGAGCCTACCGATGGTAACGGCAACCTGGACCTGAATCGCATGCGCGAGACCTACGGTGACGAGATGGTCGATGACCTGGTGGCCCTCATCCAGAGTCAGGCAGGCAGCACTACAGCGAAGACTCCCGAAGAGCTCGAGCAGCTCAACCAGCGTCTCTCCTCCATCGAGGAAGACCGCCAGGTGGATGCTCAGACCCGCTTCTGGGTCGACCTGGAGCGGCTGGTGCCGGACTTCAAGCAGGTGAACCAGGATCCCGGCTTCCTCAGCTTCCTGGCGGGCTTCGACCCCCAGACCGGCGAGCAGTACCAGCAGAGCCTGTCGTCTGCGCAAAAGCGCAATGACGCCTATGGGGTAGCGGAAGTCTTCAAGCTCTACAAAGAGCGATCCGGCAAGCCCAAGCAGCGCGAAATCCCGGATGACGAGGTGACCCCTCACTCCACCCGCACCAGCGATGCACCGCAGGGAAGTGGGCAGAAGCAGTGGACGCGGGCAGAGATCCGGCAGTTCTACCGTGACAAGACGTCCGGTCGCGTGAAAGGCAAGAAGGCCGAGGAGCTCGAAGCCGACATTTTCGCCGCACAGGCGGAAGGCCGGGTTACCGGCTGACCCCTGGCGGTTTCCGATTCCTCGCCGTGAGGCGACAAAAGAGGTAATTCACCATGGCAGGTCCGACTCGTGCCTCCGGGCATCCCGACTACTCCAGCTCTTCCTCCTCTGGTTTTATCCAGGAGGTCTGGTCTGGAAAGATGATCGAAAAGCTGTACCAGCGCACTGTGTTCGCTGAAATCTCCAACACCGATTACGAGGGAGAGATCAAGAACCAGGGTGACACGGTACAGATCCGCACCACTCCGTCCATCACCATTAACGACTACGAGATCGGTGGCGGCCTCAACTACGAGAAGCCGACCAGCGACAAGGTCGAACTGCAGATCGATCGCGCCAAATACTTCGCCTTCGAGGTGAACGACGTGGACGCGTACCAGGCTGACATCCAGCTGATGGACAACTGGTCCGACGATGCCGGCCAGCAGATGAAGATCGCCATCGATAAGGTGATCCTCGGTGAGTCCTATGCTGATGCCGCTGCCGAGAACGCTGGTGCCACTGCCGGCGCCGAGTCCGGTGGCTACAACATGGGCGAGGCCGGTGCGCCGGTGGCCGTCAACAAGACCAATATCCTCGACGTGATCGTGGATTGCGGCTCTGTGCTCGACGAGCAGAACGTGCCGGACGAGAACCGCTACATCGTCCTGCCGGCCTGGGCCAACGGCATGCTGAAGAAGTCCGATCTCCGTGACGCTAGCGCCATGGGTGACGACACCTCGGTCTACCGCAACGGCAAGGTGGGCATGCTGGACCGCTTCATGGTCTACGTCAGCAACAACGCCTCCAAGGTCGTTGATGGCACCACCGGTCGCCAGGCCACCAACATCATCTTCGGTCACAAGAAGGCTCTGACCTTCGCCTCCCAGATGACCAAGATGGAGAACCTGGCCAACCCCAGCGACTTCGGTGAACTGGTCCGTGGTCTGAACGTGTTCGGCTTCGATGTCATCGACCCGGACGCTTTCGGCCACCTCTACGCCGAGAAGGCGTAAGGCCGGCGCCGCCCCTTTCTTCGAGGGGGCGGCGCTTTTCCATCCCCCTGACACCGAAGGAGGATCCTCATGGATCTGCTGAAGATGATCGAAGACGCCGAGACCAAGGATGAGCTTGAAGCCATTGGTAAAGAGCACCTGGGCACCGACGTCGATAAGCGCAAGGGCATCGAGACCATCCGTGCTGCGCTCGAGGAGCTGGCTACCGAGGGCGCGGACGAAGAGCCGCAAGCTGCCGAGCCGGTTGCTGAAGCCAAGCCTGAGCCGGCCCCGGCCAAGCCCAAGGGCAAGGGTGAGACCCGCCTGCTCAAGAACACCAAGAACGGCCGAGTGGTCGCCTACACAGCCGCTCTGGCGAAAGTCAAACACATGAAAGAGGTCTAACCCATGGCCTCGAGTGTCGGCACCGTCATCGCTCGGGCCAAGGCCATTCTCCAGGAGCGCGGCACCGGTATCCGCTGGACGGATAGCGAACTGATCGACTGGCTGAACGAGGCCTATACCGCCATCGCGGTGGAACGGCCCGACGCTCACTCCGAGATCGTGACGCACGAACTCGTGGAGGGGGCGCGGCAGCAGCTGCCCTCCTCCGCCCTGCGCCTGATGGACGTGATCAGCAACCCCAGTGGCCGTGCTGTCCGCAACATCGATCGGGACGGCCTGGACCGCCTGCGGCCCACCTGGCGCAGCGAGCGCCCTACCGAGGACATCGAGCTGTTCATGGAGGACGTGCGCAAGCCCGATGTGTTCTGGGTGTACCCGCCTGCTGAGGGCGGCGTCGAGATCGACATGCTGGTGGTTCAGTCCCCTGGCGCCCACACCACCGACGACCTGTCGGCGATCAGTGCAGACCCCCTGCTGGTCAGCGAGCGCTATGCCACCGCGCTGGTCGACTACGTGCTCTACCGCGCCTTCGCCAAGGACGCGGAAGGCCAGGCCAACTCGGCGCGCAGCGGCAGCCACTACCAGGCCTTCATGAACGCCGTCCAGGGCAAGGGCCGTGGCGATGTCCTGGTCACACCGGAGAGCGAGCAGAATGCGAACGGATGACCTGATCGACGAGATCCTGATGGATATCCCGGCTCCCCGGGCAACGATCCGAGAGGCCATCTCACGGGCCGCCAGGCGCCTATGCACTGAGGCAGACGTCTGGGTGCAAAGGCGCGAGCCGGTGGTGGTGGCTGCCAACACCAACTACCCGCAGATTGCCGCTGCTGACGGCGAGCCCTTGCGGATCCGCTACCTGACCATCGATGGCCGGAAGACGCGCGCTGGCGAAGGCTGGGAGCAGCCCGAGGCGTCGCTGATCGTGTTCCAGCAGAAGCCTAAGCAGAGCCTGATCTTCGGGGAGCTCGCCTGCCGCCCGGAGCACGACAAGATGCCCCCGGACGACGTCGTCGACCGCTGGGCCGAGGTCATCGAGCACGGCGCGCGCTACCGACTTCTGATGATGCCGCAGGCCTGGGCCAACCCGAACCTGGCGGCCCACCACGACCAACGCTTCATGTCAGGCGTGTTCTCGGCCCGCCAATACGTCAACCACGGCCACGCCCGAGGCACCGCCCGGGTGAAGGCCCGCCGATTTATCTGAGGTCGCCATGGTTTATCCAGGAGAGCTGGACATCGTCATCCTGCAGGGGGCGACCTTCCGGCGCAGCTTCGTGTGGAAGTCCGGGCCACTTCAGGAGCCCGTCAACCTAGCCGGCGCAGAGATCCGAATGCAGATCCGCTACGCCAAGCCGGACGACCAGGTGCTGATGGAGGCCTCGACCGATAACGGCCTGATCGTCATTGAGGACACCGAGAACGGTGCATTCGCCATCGACATCCCCGGCGAAACAACCGCCGAGTACGACTTCCTCACCGGGGTCTACGACATCGAGGTGAAAGTGTCCTCGGGAGAGATTTTCCGGCTCGTGGAAGGCCGGATGAAGCTAAGTCAGGAGGTTACCCGGTGAGCAGTGAAATTGAAGGTCAGGCCATCATCGAAGTGACCGAAGAGGTCACGATCATCGAGACGTCGGCCGATATCAATTCGCCGATCTACGCCGAAGAGGCAAAGGCTAGCGCGGCAGAGGCCAAGGCGAGTGAGGTGTCGGCTGCCGAGGACGCTGCTGCCACTGCTGCCGATCGGGTGCAGACGGGGCTGGACCGCCAGGCATCTAGCCAGAGTGCATCCGATGCCCTCGCATCGGAGCAAGCCGCCAAGGCGAGCGAGAACGCCGCTGACCAGGATGCCCAGGCGACATCCGCCGACCGCGCCTATATCGACGGACAGGTCGATCACGTCGACAGTCAGGTCGCGCACGTCGACAGCCAGGTCGATCACGTCGACTCCCAGGTTACATTCGTAGACCAGCGCGCCACAGATGCCGATGCGTCAGCGACCGCAGCAGCAGCCAGCGAGACGGCCGCTGCGGGCAGTGCCGCATCGGCTGATGCCGACGCTACGCAGACTGCAGATGACCGCCGTCAGACTGGCGAGGACCGTGTTCAGACGGGCCTGGATCGAACTGCGGCGAGTGATAGCGCCACAGCAGCGGCTGATTCTGCCACGCTGGCAGACCAGCACCGCCAGGCTGCTGCAGCGTCAGAGGCCAATGCTGCCCAGTCCGAGAGCGACGCCCAGGACCATCTGAACGCGTTCCTGGATCGCTACTACGGTGACTATGCTACCCCGCCGGCAGTGAGCCCTACCGGCAATGCGCCGGGGGTGGGTGACCTGTATTTCGACACCACCGAAGGCGCCTTGAAAATCTGGACCTCGGCAGGCTGGCGGAATGCCACCACGGTGGTCGAGGGCGTCTACGACGTGCATGAGTACCGGAACCAGGAAGGTAGCGACACCTTCACGCTGGACTACGATGTGGGCCTGCTCCAGGTGCTGTACAACGGTGTGCAGCTCGCCAGCGATGACTTCACTGCTGACAACGGCACCAGCGTTACCCTGGCTCAGCCGGTGACCAAGGCCACTGACGTGATCACCCTGATTCGTTGGGGTGCGGTGACCCAGGCCACCTTCATCGGCACGGCAGCCCAGAAGGACGTTGAGGACTTCGACCCTGCCGGTGCCGCTGCCCAGGCAGAAGCCAATGCCAAGTCGTACACCGACATGGAGCTTGCCTCCCTGGTGGCTTCCGCCCCCGGTGCCTTGGACACCCTGAACGAACTGGCTCAGGCCTTGGGCGATGACCCCAACTTCGCCACGACCATGACCAACGCCCTGGGCCAGAAGCTGGATGCCTCGGCCTACACTGCAGCGGACGTGCTGGCGAAGCTGCTGACAGTAGATGGGGCGGGCACCGGCTTAAACGCTGATCTTGTAGACGGAGCCCACGCAGCCGATCTCAGGAACCGCAGCACGCACACTGGCACTCAGCCGCTAAGCACATTGTCGGACGCCGGGACGGCTGCAAGCCGAGATGTCGGGACCGGTACCGATAACCTACCTACCGCAGACACTGTCGGGGACTGGCTGCACACCAACACTATTAGCGACCTACACGTTGGAATGAGCCAGAACTTCGTGTCGTTCGATGGCGCAAATATCGGAGGAGGCCCCGCTAACGACTGGACTAACGGATTTAAAAGCACTCACGCGAATTATCTTCATTCCTACCTTATTAACCAACACCGTACAAACCATTGGTGGCTTGGTTGGTACGATTCCCAACAAGACGCTGGGTCTGGTAATAGTGTTGCGTGGGCCAAAATACTGCACAGCTTAAACTCTGTCGGGTACGTCGACTCAGATTCTGTTTCTGTCATGGAGTACGGGGGGAATGCGAACGGAAATTACCTGAAGCTGAAAGACGGAACACTGATCTGCTGGAAAGTAGTCAGTGGCACCTTCGAATCTCCTTCCGGGGAGCCGGCCGAGTCCCCCACAAGTTGGGCAGCTACGTTCGCGTATCCTGACTATATCGTGCTTCCTCATTTCGACACGCCGATCGGCAGGTACATTCACACGTCTACGTACAAGTACACGTCGAACAACTCAACCGTACGCTTCACGCTGAAAGACGATGACGGCACGAATATCAACTCCTACGACATGATGCTGCTTGCCGTCGGCCGTTGGAAATAAGGGAGGGAGGTTACCCATGTCTTCAAGCAGACAGCTCGCAGAGCACGGGGATCGTACAGACGACCCTCACAACGTCACTCCAGGCCAGGCAGGGGCTGATCCTGCCGGTACGGCCAGTAGTGAAGTCTCCGCCCATGAGGCTAAGAGCGGAGCCCATACCCCGGCACAGGTAGGTGCAGATCCTGCTGGTTCGGCAGCCAGTGCTGAGTCAGCAGCCAAGAGCCATGCCGACACCAAGGCCAGCGAGGCTCAGGCACATGCTGTACAGCGCTCGAACCACACGGGCACGCAAACCCTGGCTACGATCTCGGATGCGGGGACGGCGGCAAGTCGTAATGTGGCTACGGCCCATGCGGACAGCGACACAACAAAAGTCCCCTTGATTGGTGCCGCAGGACTGCTGAACGCCGTTAACCTCCTGGAGCCGGGCGGGGAGTTTTCAAACAACAAACCCATCGGCCTGTATCACATAAACGTTGCCGATGCGGCAGGGGCCGGGCTGCCGGCCCAATACGGATCTCTGTTTTCGTGCGGCCATCCCAGCAATGCGAGGAACTTTAAAGGGTGGGGTCAAGAGTTGATGTTCGACATCAACGGGGTGATTTATCACCGCCACTCTGGTTCGAACTCTGGGGCAGGCTACACCGCGCCCATAAATTGGGCAAAGTGGCGATTCCTCTATAACAGCATGAACGCAGTCCAGCCTGTATCTATGGATGCTAGCGGAGTTCCTTCCGGGGGGTTGTTTGAGTACGGTTCAAACAGCAACGGGGAGTACCTCAAGTTTGCTGACGGGACGCTCATTTGTTTTGTCGAAGTTGACGGCCTCGGCACAACTACCGCAGTTCCAGGAAGTAATGGATCTCTTTTCCATAGCGCCGATCAAACATGGACCTTTCCCGCCGCGTTTGTCGAAAAACCTGTGATGGATGTTACAGGGATCAGGCACAGCGACGATAGCATTATCGTGTGGGGAGTAGGCCGCACTACGACAGGAAGCACGACGAAACTTAGGGGCGTGGCTTCGCAGAGCAGTGCCGCCATCGGCTACTACCTTCACGCCACTGCCAAAGGCCGCTGGTACAACTAAGGAGGCATTATGAAAGCCATTCTTACACCACAGAACAGCACGAGCATCACCTACAGCTACCAGGCTGTAGGTGATGTCCTGCACGCTACCGTTAACGGAGTCGAGGACTCCTTTGACTTCACCGGCATGCCGGATGGATCTGCCAGCGACTTCGAGACTGTCCTGGAGCCCAACCCGCTGATCCAGGCCACCAAAGCTGATGGTGAGCTGACTGTCACGCTGCTGGGCTGGTACGGCAACACCCCAGTACAGGGCGAGGACGAAACTGACGAGGCTTTCCAGGAACGTCTGGCAGAGTACGAACTGGCCAAGACTGAACGCGAGGTGACCATCTAATGGGTGCAGTGAACTGGGTGCCGGCACCGACTGCCGAAGAGCTGCTTGAAGAAGCCAAGCAGCGCAAGATTGCCGAGATCGAACAGTGGCGCGTTGAGGCTGTGGATGCCGGCATGCCCTACGAGTTCGAGGGTGTGCAGGAAGTGGTACAGACCCGTGCCGAGGACCGCGAGAACCTGATGGGTCTCGAGGGTGAGGCGAACCACCTGATCGAGGCAGGTGTGACGGATGCGGTGATGACGCTCCGGGTACAGTCCAACAACGAGTACCTGCTCACACCGGCGGAGATGGTGGCCGTGGCGCGGGCTGCCTTCAAGCACAAGGCCGATCAGTACCCGATCTCCTGGGCGCTGAAGGAGCAGGCCAGGAATGCCGCCAGCCAGGAAGAGCTCGACGCCATCACCTGGGAATAACCCTACCTCAAGGAGTCAGCTGTGAAGCTCACTCACTCTGCGTTTCGCGGCGAAGTGCCGCTTTTGGACGGCCGGCTCCTCCCGGAGAACAACGGCCAGGTATCTCGCAACACCTTCCTCCGCCGTGGCCGCCTGAGCGCAGAGAAGGGTCTGGGGCAGGTTGCCGGCCTTCCTCCGGTATCGAGTCCCGCCACCCTCTACCGCTACCCGAACGGCAACGGCGGGGACGGCTTCTGGTTCGTCTGGGGCAACGGCAAGGACGTCGATATCGAGCGGTCGCCGCTGGCAGATGATGCCTGGGACCGTGTCTACTGGACTGGAGACGGAGCCCCCAAGATGGGCGGCATCGACCTAGTGACCAGCGGGCAGGAGCCCTACCCCAGCACCAGCTATCGCATGGGCGTCCCGGCGCCTACCGGCACGCCTATCGCCACGCCGCAGTCTGGCCGCCCTTCTGTTGGCGATTACCCGGCCACCGCGCTCGAGGCCGCCTACGTGGTGACCCTGATCACCAACTACGGCGAGGAAAGCCCGCCTAGCCCAGCGAGCAACACCGAGCTGCGCTGGGACCAGGTGGACGGAGCGCCTGCCGGCGGCGGCATTGTGCTCGCGCTGCCGGGGCTCCCCAGCGGCGCACAGAACATCGTCACCAAGCGGATCTATCGGGTCGAGTCCGGCGGCTCGTTCCAGTTCGTGGACGACGTCTCCGCCTCGGCCAGCACCTACACCGATACCATCGCCAGCGACCAGCTTGGCCGGGTGATTCCGTCTGCCGAGCGGGACCGCCCTGACGATCGTATGCGCGGGCTGACGGCGCTCCCTGGTGGCATCTTCGCCGGCTTCTTCGAGAACACGCTGTGCTTCTCCGAGGCCTACCTGCCACACGCCTGGCCTGTGGGCTACCAGCTCGGTCTCAGCAGCGACATCGTGGCGCTCTCCAGCACTTCCGCCGGCCTGATCGTGGGGACCAACGGCAAGCCGATCCTGGTGACGGGCTCCTCCCCTGCCGCCATGGCGCCGATGGAGCTCGACGTCGATCAGCCCTGCCTCTCCAAGCGATCGATGGTCGACATGGGCGACTATGCCATCTACGCCGGCAACGACGGCCTGGTGGCTGTGGGTGGCTCTGACGCCCGGGTGATCACTCTGGACTCGATGACACGCGATCAGTGGCGCGCCCTGGGACCGGAAACCATCCACGCCTACCGCTACGAGGAGCGCTATGTCGCCTTCTACGATGGCGGCTGCTTCGTGTTCACACCAGGCCAGGGATTCGAGTTCTTCGACATCGAGGCTGATGCCGGCTACTACGACATCGCCGGCGACACGCTCTACGTCACCCAGGGCAATGACGTGAAGGCCTGGGGCAAGGGATCCCCGATGACCTACACCTGGCGCTCGAGGATCCACGAGGTGCCGCCTGGTGACGGCTCGTTTTCCTGCGCCAAGGTCATCGCCTATGACTACCCGGTAACCCTGCGCCTCTACGCTGACGGCGAGCTCGCTGCTGACATCCAGGTGGATGACGCGAATCTCTTCCGCCTGCCCCCTGGGTATACTCTCTCCCGCGACTGGGAGGTGGAGCTCGAGGGCAGCGTCGATGTTGCTTCCGTCCAGGTGGCCACCACCCCGTCAGAGATCGTTTAGACCGGCTCACCGTGAGGTGCCCATGACCACCAATCGTCGCAAGACGTTGCCGCCGGTATCCCCCAAGGTGCCGAGCGAGCTCAGGCCCCTGATCTCGGCCATGACAGAGATCATCGAGACTGGCGAGGGGGTGCGCGGCAACCCCCTTGACCAGAAGCTTACCTATCGCGACCTGATCGACAGCGGCCTGGCTGCGCTGCGCAACGGCGCGCGCCCGGGGCAGCCTGGCAGCCTGATCCCCGGCGACAACATCCCGGTGCCGGACATGTCCGTGCCGCCAGCGCCTACCGGCTTCCACGCGGTGGGCGGCTTCTACGGCATGGTGACGCTGACCTGGGACAACCCCGGAGACGCCTACGGCAACCACGCCTATACGAATATCTACCGGAGCGTCGACGATAATTTCGCCAACGCTGAGCTGGTCGGCCGTGACTCGGGCATGCTCTACAGCGACATCGTCCGCAACGACGTGCTGGTAGGCATGCCGGTTGGTTACTACTACTGGATCACCTTCACCTCCACCGCTGGCGTCGAGGGCCCGCCCAACGATGGCGGCGGCACCTATGCAGCGCCGTTGATCGATGTCCAGGTGCTGCTGGAGACCCTGGCGGAGAACCTGGCCGATGAGCCGTCTGACATCGGCAGCCCTGACGAGACGCTGATCCTCCACGCCAACCGGTTCGCGGTTCGCTTCGGTGCCAACGAGGAGGAGTGGGTCTACCCGCTGGTGGTGGCCACCGTCAACGGCGAGCCGACCGTGGTGCTGGATACCGCCATCATCCGCGATGGCTCGATCCAGGAGGGGCAGCTGGGCCAGATCACGATCGGAAAGATCGATAAGAACGACGGCACGCCGATCACCGCCGTCTCCGGCCTGATTCGCGCCGACGCGATCGACGCCGATAACCTGAGCGTGGCCGAGGCGGCGACGTTCTACGGCATCGCGCAGTCGAACAACTACGTGCCAGGGCAGTCAGGGTGGATTCTGCATCCGAACGGTTACGCGGAGTTCGGAGGCGGAGTCGACATCGACTACAGCGTTATCGGTGGGTCAAAGCCGCCCTCTGACGCTGACAAGACCTCCTCAAACACTGCCTACGACACTGCAAGGGTGGCAGGAACAACGGCATCAACTGTTCGCGACCGTGCAAACAACGGCAACGCGGCGAACACTCGCGTAAACCAGTGGACCCGGCCGGGCTCGACGCTGATCTGGGGCAACCAGATATCCACGGCAGACGCCTACGTCGATACGCTGCAGATCAAGGGCAATGCCGTCATCATTCCGGTGTCGGTGGTCAGCACCGGCCTGACCGTCCACAGCAGCATCCCGGACAAGCGCTGGTACACCATGATCAGCGGCAGTATCAACTCCGAGGGGCAGCCGGTCATCGTGACGTTCTCGGCTGGCCTGGTGATCGGCGCCTACATGGATCACCCCTCTTCGGTGGATATCCGCGTGCTGGTCGGCGGCTCTCAATATCTCTATTACCCCGAGGCGGCAGAGGCCAACGCCAGGACGCCCTTTTCGACCACGTTCAAGCTGGGCGGGGCAAGCGGATCCCGGTCCATCTCGGTGCAGATCCGGGCCAATAACCCGGCAGAGGATGGCTTCGGCACGCCCCGATCCCAGATCGGACACCGCAACCGCAGCCTGACCATGATGGGTACATTGAGATGAGCCACGACACTTACGACTATGCGGTCTACGACCAGGGCACTGGTCGGATTGACCGAGTCATCAACTGCCCTACCGATCAGGTAGGCCTTCAGGTTGGCGACGGCGAGGCAGCCGTCTTGTGCTTTGAGGTCGGCGTGGTGGCTGACGACACCCACTACGTTGATGTCGATAGCGCGCAGATCCTCCCCCGCCGGGCACTGGAGCCGAATGTCCAGTTGGCCAACATGGAGATGACCATCACCAACATCCCGGCGGGATCGGTGGTCAATGCCCACGGCACAGAGCTGGTCGCAGACGATGATGGCGTGGTGTTCGATACCGAGCTGCCCAGCTATGGCTTCGTCATCATCGATGCCGGCGCCGAATATCAGACCTGGATCGAGGAGGTCGCGATCGATGAATAGGGCCACCATCCGCAAGTTCCCCGACATTGAGCGCGCGCGAGAGCACTACCTGGCGGAGGTGGATCGTGTCGCCGCCCAGGGAGACGTCGAGCCTACCGTGCGCGCCAGGCGAGAACAGAAGTACCAGGAGGCTCTGGCCGGAGGCGGCCCCTTCCTTCACGCCGAGGCGGAGGCTCTCGGGGTGCCGCTGCAGCAGGTCATCGATGCTGTCCTGGATGCTCGCCGTGAAGCGGATCAGGTGGAAGCCCAGGCTGAGGCCACCCGAATCGCGGCAAAGGCGGAGATCCGCAAGGCGGGCGCTGTGCGCGAGATGCAGCGGGCCCTGTCAGGGCTGAAGTAGCCATCTGCTACAATGGTCGGCAATTCGCCCACCGTGAGGTGCGCCATGCCACGCCCCGACGAACATCAGTTCCTGCGCTATGTCCTCCGCGAGGACACGGCGGCTATTGCTGCCTTCAAGACCATATCCCGGGTATCCCAGACACTGGACGATCTGATCGACAAGGATCGCCCGGTGTCCGATGGCGACGTGATCTCGGCGTTCTGGATGATCATTGTCGAGCTCCCCGCCAACCCCTTTTATCGTGCCAACGAGATATACCTGCGCCCGCTTCTGGCCAGCGCGCTGTCTGACTGGCGCGTCAGTGTCGCCCTGGAGCGTGATGGCGATGCTCACGGCCGCCACCTCGCATTCGTCCTGCGTGACCAGCTTGCCGGCGTGCTGTGCCAGATGGCCTATCTCGTGGGCGGAGAGCAATGGATGAACCAGGTGGCGGTCGAGATCCGCCGCCATGTCCACGAGGACACCCTGTCCGAGTACATCACGGATCTTGACTCTTCCTACGCATTGAATGGAGACCGCGCATGAGCACTGGTGCCGATGGCGGCAATGACATTGAAGATACCCCCGAGCAGCGGCAGCTGGCGGCGGTGGCTGCCGAGAAGTGGAATTTCGCGCAGCAAGAACTGGCGCCGCTCGAGGACGCCTACATGGAAAGCGTGGGCGAGCTCACCAGCCCTGGCTCGATGAGCTACATTGCTGGCCGCGCCATGCAGGGTCAGCAGCAGGCGGAGAGCGGGCTCAATCAGCAGGCGACGGACACTCTGACACGCGCCGGCATCGACCCGAGCAGTGGCCGCTTCCAGACCGAGGCGCACGGCCTGGCGCTCGATTCTGCCAGCACCGGCGGAGAGACCCTGGGTCGCGCTCAGTTCTCCCAGGAGAGCGAGCAGATCAAGGGCTACCAGAACATCATCGCCATGGGTCAGGGCGAAGCCACTCAGGCGCAGAACGGCCTGGCAGGCCTTGCCGATCAGGCGGCCGCTGACGCGCGCAACGAGTCGGTGAACGAGTTCAACCGCCGAAGTGCCAACCTGCAACTTCTCGGCCAGGCGGCGGGGGCTGCGACCTCCTACGGCATGAACGCCAACAGCGCCCCCACCGGCGGCACAGCAACGCCCGGCTACGAGCCTGGCGTGGGCCTCGATCTCTACGGATAACCAGGAGCTAGCCAATGGCTGTCGACTTCACGACCAGACTGGCGTCGGTGTCTGTGCCGGACAGTGAAACCTCGCAGATCACCGTCAGCCCTACCCAGGCCTTCCGAGGCGACCAGGGTGCGTCCGAACTACTGGGCCAGATCAACCGCGCCCAGTGGGACGACTGGCGCAACCGCTTCGCTCCCTACATCTCCGCGCTGGCGGACATCGCCGACGACCCTCAGGCCGCTGGCCAGGCCGCCGAGAACGCACAGAACGCCATGGGCCTCGCCTACGACGTGGCCGAGCAGTCCGAAGAGCAGCGCCGCCAGGCGTATGGCGTCGATCAGACGGCCGCCCAGAAGGCTGCCAACGATCGCATGTCGAACCTGTCGCGCGTGGCCGATACCGTCACCGCCGGCAACCAGGCCCGCATCTCCGCCCAGGATCGTCAGAGCGCCATCCTGGCCGGCGGCCTGGGCCTGTCCAACGTACCCGATCAGGTGCTGAACAACTGATCCCCGATAACGACTCACCGGGAGGTGACTCACCATGTCATACGGACTACTCGGCCTTCGAGGCCAGCTTGAAGGCGAGGCCATGCAAGGCCTGAAGGACATCTCGAATCAGCAGCGTCAAGCGAAGGCTCTCGAGGAGCAGCAAGAGCAAGCGAAGCAGACTCAGCAAATGAGTGCTACCGCCACCGGCGCTGCCGTAGGCGCAACCTATGGCGGCCCCTGGGGCGCGCTGATCGGTGCCGGCGTCGGCTACCTCTCCGGCGAACTGATGTAAGGAGGCTGTCATGGCAGGACTTGATACACGCGGCTTCAGTGACGGCTTCCTTCGCGGCTTCGAAGTGATGGACAGACACCAGGCTCGCAAGGACCAGCAGCAGCGCGCGGACCAGCAGGACCGTCGTGCCGAAGAGCGATTTCAGTGGCAGAAGGATCAGGCTGAAACCGCCGGCAAAGAGCGCGAAGAGGCCAAGGATCTGCAGACCATACAGTTCACCCTGGGCAAGATCGCCCAGGGCATGGACGTGTCTGAGGACGAGCTAGCCGTCCTGCAAAAATACCCGAGGTTTCATGCAGCCTTTGACCCCGCAAGCGACGCGGCACTGGCCCAAGCGCAGGCGGTGATGGACCCGAGCAATCCGGCGAGCCTGAACCAGCCCGAAAGCATCGAGGCGCTCAACCAGCTTTTCGCTGCCGACATCAATAAGGGTGGCGGGGGTCGGAAGCGCATCGTCGCGGCTGTCCCAGGCCCGGATGGCGAGAGCCTGAACTTCGAGCTCGAGGTGGTGGGCGAAGATGGCCAGGCCTACCGGGCGCCGATGACCCAAGGTCGAGAGCCTGGTGGCGATGACGACATCGTCATGAACGTGCCAGTCGGCCGGCTGATTGAGGCCACCCAGGGGATTGGCGCTCTTCGCAAGGCCTTCTCTACGCCCCAGGCCCAGGAGCAGGCGAGCAGACTTCTGCAGGTGCTGCGCGGCGAACCGAGCGAATCTTGGGAGCAGGTCGAAGGGCCGGACGGATCCGTCTTCCAGCGCAACGCCAGGACCGGCGAGATGCGCAGCCTGTTGGGCCGCCGTCCTCGCAGCAGCGGCTCTTCCTACTACAACCGCCCTACTGCCACTCAGCGGGATCTTCAGTTCCTCGTCGACAACGGTGTCGCCCCGGATCTCAAGACTGCCTGGGAGATGTTCAAGAATCGCGGTGACGATGGCTATGAGCGCGGCCAGGACGAGATCCAGTACATCGAGGGGCGCCTTGAAGAGATCAGCGACATTATGGGCGATCGCGTGGCGCTCTCTCAGATGAGTGACGCAGATCGAGACTCGCTCTTGCAGGAGCAGCAACAGCTGCGCGCGCGGCGAGATAATGTCGCCTCTTCGCTGTTTGGCAGTTCGTCCAGTTCAGCACCACAGGGATCTCCCCAGCCCTCCGGGTCCGGCCAAGAAAGTCCGCAGGCCGCCAGCGAGGAATCGCCAGCCACGGCAGACGATATCCTTAGCAAGTTCCTCTGATCAAAAAGGAGCCGCGTGTGAACGCCGCTAGCCAAAACGCCTCCCCCAAATGGTCTGATATCGCCGCAGACGAATCCTTCCAGCGGGCAACCCCCGAGGTTCGCCAGCAGGTGAGAGATCAGTTCTTCTCGAAGGTGGTCGAGCCGGCGACGCCTGAGGCGCTACGCGGCGAGGTCCGCGAGAAGTTCTATTCCCAGACCGCTGGCGATATCGGCGGTCAAGGTGGGCTCGCCATGCCTGAGGAGCAGCGACCTGCCGAGCCCCAGCAGGACCAAACTCAGCAGCAGCGCCCGCAGGGTGGCCAGCAGCGGCCATCTGGCCTCGCTATGCCCAACGCCTCAGAGGAGGAGAGAAACGCTGCCTGGGAGGCTGCCTGGAAGGCTGAGGGGGTGCAGAACCCGCAGCAGGACACCGGCGTCAACATCGACGTATCCAAGGCGAACGCCGACAGCAACCTGCTTACCGATGCCGGGAACCTTCTGGCGATTGGCGCAGACAAGATGGCGCTCAACTTCCGGGAGGCAACGCGCCAGGTGCTTGGCGAGAACGTGGCCAATGCGCTAGACCGCGTTGACGAGTTCTTGAACGGCAAGTCGAGCGAGGATCTTCTCTCCGACCGCATCGAGCACAACGAGAGCCAGATCACCGATGCCACCCGGGCTGCCCAGCAGAAGGAGTTCATTACCGAGGACGAGGACGGCAACTACCAGCTCGGCCCGGCCTGGAAGGATCCACGCACCTACTTCGCGGGCATCACCGAATCCCTGCCTGAGATGGCGGCGACTATGGCGCCATCCACTCTGCTGGCAAAGGCTGCCTATGGCTATCGTCTGGCCCGAGGGGCCACCCGTGCTCAGGCGGCGGTCTCTGCGGCGAGAACGGCCACCGCCGCCGGCGCACTATCTGAGGGCGCCCTGGGCGGTGCTGCTGCGGCGCGTGACGTGCGGGAAGCCATCGAGTCGATGCCGGACGAGAAGCTTCGCGAATCAGATGCCATTCAGATGCTGATGCTCGAGGGCAAGACCTTCGACGAAGCGAAAAAGACGATCACCGAGGATCTCCAGAGCCAGACCTTTATGGTGGCCGGCGCGATCACCGGCGCCTTCGGTGGCGCTGGTGACCGGTTCCTTGCCAAGCTGCTCACTGAGGGCGGCACCGGCAGGTTTGCCTCCATGCTCCGTGGCGGGGTCGCCGAGGGCTTGCTTGAAGAAGCTCCGCAGGAAGGTGGTCAGCAGATCGCCAAGAACCGCGCGCTCGGCGTTGTGGACGACTCAGTCGGCACCTTCGACGACGTGCCCAACGCCATGGCAGGCGGCGCCGCGATCGGTGGCGTCATGGGTGGCGGGCTTGGTCTCGCAGGGGGTGGTCGCCCGGCCCAGCCTCAAGACGAGGCGCCTGGTGCTACTCCTCCAGCTGAGGCGGCACCAGAAGCAGCACTCGAGGACGCCGAGACCGACGTCGTCGATCGTGTTGCCAGCGACCTGGACCTCCTGCGGTCGAACCGTCGCGACCTGGACGACGCCGGCCGCGAGCGCCGGGACAGCCTGATCGATGGCGACGCCTACAAGGAGCTCCGCGCGCGCGCTGAAGAGCTCGGCATGGACGAAGCGGTGATTGAGCTCGAGCAGGCTCATCGCGTTGCTGGCGAGGCCTTCGAGCAGGAGACGCTGGCCGCTCAGTCCGGCAGTCAGGAATCCATGGAGGCAGCCCGTTCCCTGTCCAGCCAGGCGGCAGATCGCCTGCAGTCTGCGCTGGACATGATGCGTGGCGGACCCCAGGCCCAGGCCGAGGTTCAGGCGGAAACCCAAGCAGACCCACAGGCAGAGCCGGAGGCCTCCCAGGCCGAAGCCCCGGAGGTTGAGCCGACCGTCAATCGCGCCCAGTCCGATATCGGCAACCGGCTCCAGATCGCCCAGGACGGGCTGGCCGACCTGGGTCGTGCCGCTAGACGCTCTGGCTACCAGGCAGAGACGCGCACCCGCACTGCTGACCAGCTGCTGCGCCGCGCGCGCCAGGCATTCGAAGCTGGGCGCACGGACGAAGCAGAGCGCCTGCTTGGCCAGGCTGATCGCCAGACAAGCAATCTGCGTCGCGACATGGGTCGATCCGGCACCACCGAGAACCCTGCCCGCGCCACTGGCGAGTATGAAACCGACCGCCCTGTCGGGCTCCTTGGTATGGACGGGCGTCGCCTTAACGCCCCCGAGGACGTCATCTACGCCGAAGGGCCGCCTGTCGATCGCACCGAGTACGAGGCTCCCGCCAGGAAGGTGCGTCGTGATGAAGAGCTTCAGCGCCAGACAGCGGCGCGGCGCCAGGCTGACCAGGATCTCCAGGCCAGGGCGCAATCCGATCAGCCCCTTCTGGGTGACGCCGGCATCGTCTACGGCGAAGGCCCTACCCAGCGTCGCGGCAACGCCAACACCGGCCTGGACATGCCGTCCTCCAGCGATCCTCGCTACGTCCAGGATCAACTCGACCGCGCCGTTCAGGAGACCGACGTCAACCCGACGCCGGCGCAGGCCGAAGCCGGCAACTACCGCAAGGGTCGCGCCAGCTTCAACGGCCTCGACATCGCCATCGAGAATCCGCGAGGTTCCACCCGACGCGGCAAAGACGCCAACGGCACAGCCTGGGAATCTACCCTGGCGCACCACTATGGCGACATCAAAGGCACCAAGGGCGCTGATGGCGACAACATCGACATCTTCATCGGCGAGAGCCTGGACAGCCCGAAGGTCTACGTCGTCGACCAGGTCGACCGCGACGGCAACTTCGACGAGCACAAGGTGATGATGGGCTTCCGCAATGAAGCCGAGGCCCGCCGAGGTTACCAGGGCAACTACCCCAAGGGCTGGGACGGCATTGGCGCCGTCACCGAGCTCACGCCGCAGCAGTTCAAAGACTGGCTGCGCGACGCCGACACCACCCTGCCAGTCGGCGAGGTGGTTAATCGCGACCGCGCCGGCAAGGGCACCCAGGCGACCACGGGTGCAGACCGCGCTGGCGACACCGAAGGCGCGCGCGACCAGAACGAAGATTCAGTTGCGCGCCCCGAAAAACGATCACCTCAAGGGGATGTTTCGTCAGGCACTAAACGACGCCAACGAGGCGTTACCGGAGAGCGACAAGCTGAAGCTGCCGCAGGGTCTGAAACAGATCAGCAAGACGCCGAAGTGGGTGGCCCTCCTCTTCTCACCACCCAAGACGAGCAGGATCTAGCCGACCGCGAGCAGGCAGAGCAAGCCGATACCGATGCTCGTCGCCAGGAGCAGCAGCGCTCCCAGGCCGACCGCGACCTTGACGATTTCATCCTGGCCGGCAGCGATCTTCCAGCCGATCAGGCTGTATCCCGGGGCCAGAATCCTCTGTTTTCCTTTGCTGGTTCGCGCGCCAGTAATGCTGATCTTCATTCACTCGAGCGCGCAAAGCGCATGCTTGAGAACGGTCACGACCCTGAGACCATACGCCAAGAGACCGGATGGTTTGAGGGCGTAGACGGCAAGTGGCGCTTTGAAATCGACGACAGTGATGCACGCTTCCTGCCCTTCGTAGACAAGTCAGCAGGAAACCAGTGGACTAAGCCACTGGAAGACGTGGTCGATCACCCTCGGCTGTTTGCCGCCTATCCCACGCTGCGAGATGTAAGCGTAGTGTCGGTCAGAGGCATGGGGCGTAAGCGTGGTCGCTACGTACCGAGGCGCAGAGAGATTACGCTAAACGCTGAACGTGATCCGATGGAGCAATTCAGCACGTTACTCCACGAGATTCAGCACGGCATCCAGCATATCGAGGGTTTTGCATCGGGTGGTAGTCCAGACAGTTACCGGTTGCCGCCCCGGCGGGAGCAGTGGCTGCGCGACAAGATTCAGGAACTGACGCGAGAATCCGGCGACTTCGCTCGTGGGGTGTTGGAACAATACAAGGCCGGCGAGATCACTTCAGACCAGGCTCAGCACCGCATTCAACAGCGCGCCGATGAGATCGGGCTTAACGAGCTTCGCAGTAGGCTCCGCGAAGGCGATGAGCGCGGTGCCTATCGCTATTACCAGCGTCTCTACGGCGAGACTGAGGCACGAAACGTACAGACTCGCCAGAGCATGTCGGAGGCCGAGCGCAGAGGCACTTCTCCGGCCGAGACCCAAGACGTTCCAGACAGCGAAGTCGTGGTGGTCTACAACGGCTTGGAGATGGCAGGCGCCCCGGGGCCCGCCAACGCTAGCACCACGGCCTCCGCCAATGAGTCCACCATCACTCTAGCCGAAGACATCGCGGCAGCGCTTGGAGGCGTCAAGGAGCTGTCTGACACCCGAGTGATCCAGACGACGCAAGAACTTCCGCCGTCCGCCTTGGTCGGTATGGCGCTACGTGGCATCGACCCAGGTGATGTTCGCGGTATGTACATTGGTGGTGATCTATACGTCATCGCTGACAACGTCGGAAGCATAAAGGAGGGCGTGCAAACCGCCGTGCACGAGGCAGTCGGTCACAAGGGAATCCGTGCTGTACTCGGCGAAGACCTGGCGCCCGCTATGCTCTCGCTCTACCACTCACTGCCAAAGAGTAGGCGTGGACGCGAGGCTCTGGAAGAAGTGCGTCGTGACTATCCTTTCCTCGACCCGGCGAAGCGCGAGGACCGCATCACCATCGGCGAGGAGATGGTGGCCCATCTACTGGAGAAAGGGTATCGCCCCAAAGCCTGGCAACGTGCCGTTGCTAAGCTCCGCGAGCTACTGCGTGGTCTATTTCCCAGCATCGCCTGGACCTATGGTGACGTGTTGGCGCTGGGCGAAAAATCGCGAGACCATCTTCGCCGCCAACAGGCCGAACGTAATTCTGCGCAGGCTAAGCGCACGATCACGCGCTACAGCAAGCGGAAAACAGAAACCCCGCTTTTCACTCCCATCCGACATGAGGCTGAAATCTATCGCCGAGACCTGAACAAGGCGATGAGCAGCAAGCATTCTAAGGTGCCTCCGATTCGGATGGGGCGCACACCGCCGGTACTGGCGAGCCTGGGGGCGCCTGACCTGCCCATATCGATCACTCGTGACGTTCTGAACAAGGCCACCAGCGCCAAGCATCATGTCTCGATGGAGACGATTCAGCGATTGCCGGAGCTGCTTCATGATCCGGTGGCGATACTCGACTCTCGAACAAGTCAGGATGCTCTGGTGGTGCTGGTTAATGCCGTTGATGCAAAAGGCAAGGCGGTACTGGTGCCGATCCACCTCAACAAACGTCAGCAATATATTCACGTCAACCGAGTCGCCAGTGTCTATGGCAAGGACGGTGCGCAAAGATTCGTGGAGAAGGGTATCGAGGAAGGACGGATGCGGTACGTCAATAAAAGGAAAAGCCCCGAGTGGCTCCAATCCTCCCGGCTCCAATTGCCGGGTGAGGGAGCTCCATCTCGAGGCTTTGACAAAAGCGTAATCACGCCAGATGACATTGTCAATCAGGTCCAGCGCTACGCCATGGCGCCATCGCCCAGTCCTGTTGGCGCCTACAGCGACAACGATAGCACCAACTTCTCGCTGCCTGACGAAGCCCTGGTGGGTAAAGCGCTTCGTGTCCTGACCGACAAGATGCGCCCGCTGAACAAGCTCCAGGAGGCGATCACCAAGCATGGCGGTCGTGTCACCCAAGACAACGACGTCTACCTGGCTGAGGAGCTCTTCCACGGCAAGGCCGAACACGACCTTCGCCAGATCCGAGAGCGGTATGTTGAGCGCCTGGCGGAAGGGATGGCACAGTCCGGCATCAGCCAGGAGGCGCTTGACGAGTACCTCTATGCCCGCCACGCGCCGGAGCGCAATGCTCGCATCGCTGAGCGCAACCCTGGTGATCCTCGCTACGCTGACGGCGGCTCAGGCATGAAGACGCAAGATGCCCTGGATATCCTGGATCGTATCAACAGCGGGCCCAAGCGCGCCGAGTTCGAGCGGCTGGCAGGCATCGTCGACGACATGCTCCGCAAGCAGCGCGAGGCGATCCGAGAGGGTGGCCTGGAGACGGATGAAACCCTCGACGCTTGGGAGGCAAGCTATCGCTACTACGTGCCGCTGAAGGGCTTCGCTGAAGACGACAAGGCCGACCCTGGTCGTCCTCGCACTGGTCGCGGATTCGAGATCAAGGGCAAGGAGTCGAAGACCGCCCTGGGGCGTCTGTCACGCGCTGACTCACCGTCCACTCAGGCGATCGTCGATACCACCCAGGCAATCATCCGTCGGCGCAAGAATGAGGTTGGCAACGCCCTCCTCTCGCTGGTGACCGACAATCCGAATCCCGACCTGTGGCAGGTGTATACCAACGACAACCCCGACACCCAGCGCGTCCGCGTCACTGTGAAAGATCCTGTCACTGGTCGTGACAAAGTCGAGGCGCGAGAGCGTCCGATCGCTATGGAGGGTGACGAGCGCTACTTCAAGACCAAGAAGGCGGGCCGCACGTTCTACATCAAGATCAAGGACGAGCGCCTGATGAACGCCATGCGCAACGTCGGCCCGGAGAAGAACGGGATGATCGTGAACGCCATGGGCGCCGTGACTCGACTGATGGCCAGCCTGGTCACCAGCTACAACCCTGAATTCATGCTGACGAACTTCGCTCGTGACGTGCAGACCGCCCTGCTCAATCTCCAGGCCGAGCAGAGCAAGGCAGACGGCAAGATCCGTGGCAAGCGCATCGTCCGTCAGACCATGCGCGATCTGCGCCCTGCCATGGCAGCGGCTTACCGTGGCCTCTCCAGCCGCCAGGGCAAGACCCCGAAGTCTCGCCTGTGGGACCGGTACTTCCAGGAGTTCATGGAGGACGGCGCCAAGACCGGGTACTTCGACATGAAGGACATCCAGGGGCAGGCCAAGGAGATTGCTTCCATGATGCGTCGTGCGCGCGGCGGCACCATTGGCTCGGCGCTAGTGTTCCGGAAGAAGACCGCCGACTTCGTCGAAAATATCAACGGCGCAGTGGAGAACGCGTCACGCCTGTCGGCATACGTCAACGCCCGACGCGCCGGTGTCAGCCGCAAGAAGGCGGCCAGCCTGGCGAAGAACATGACAGTAAACTTCAACCGCCGGGGCGAGCTCGGCTCGATGTTCAACGCCTTCTACATGTTCTTCAATGCCAGCGTCCAGGGTAGCCGAAACTTCGCTCGGACCATGGGCGGTCTGCGCGAAGTGGATGAGAACACCAGCCGCTCCAACGTCTGGGGCCGCATGAATACGGCGCAACGCACCGCCCTGGCGATGGCGGCCGGCTCGTTCTTGCTGGCGATGGTCAACCGCTCGCTCTCTGAGGAAGACGACGACGGTGAACTGTTCTGGGACAAGATCCCGGCTTACGAGAAGGAGCGGAACCTGATCTTCATGACCGGCGACAAGGACTACGTGAAGATCCCACTACCCTACGGCTACAACGTCTTCTCGGTGCTGGGCACCCAGGCAGAGGCGACTCTTCGGGGCGACAAGCCGGCTATTCAGTCTGGATTAGACACCGTCCTAGCCATCCTTGGCAGCTTCTCGCCAATTGGGCTTGAGGGCTCCGAGGAGGCTACCAACGCCACGCTCAAGAACGTCACGCCGACCCTGTTCAGATCGCTCGTGCAAATTGGGGTAAACGAGGACTTCGCCGGCCGCCCGGTCTACAAGGATAATCTGCCGTTCGGCACGCCAAAGCCGGATAGCGCCCTCGCTTTTCGGTCTAATCCTGAAGCCTATCAAAGCATTACCCGCTTCTTGAACGAAGCATCTAATGGGAGTGAATATCGCAGCGGTGCTATCGACATGAGCCCCGAGGTGCTGCAGCACATCGTCAACTTCTACGGTGGCGGCGCCTGGGGCTTCGCCGAGAAGACCGGCGACTTCGTTCATCGTCTGACCACTGGCGAGGATGTCGAGCGCTACCGGGTGCCGTTCGCCGGCCGCTTTGCCAGCAACGTCAGCGAGTATGGCGACATCCAGAGCTTCTACGAGCGCCGCGATGAGGTCGGCCAGTACGCCAAGGAGTTCGAGAACCTTCCTTTGAATGAGGTCGAGGACTATTACGTCGAGTATGGGCGGATGATCGAGTTGTTCGACCTGGCCAAGGATGTCGAGGAGAATCTTAGCGCCCTGCGAGAAGTTCGCGATATCATCGAAGACGACAAGTCGCTGACTACGGTAGAGCGCCAGGAGAAGCTGAAGGAGTTGGAAGAGGTGATGGACGCGGAAGTTGACTACTTCAACCTGGAGTATCGATTGGCGAAGGAAGCCATGTAGCGCTGGCCGGGTCGGCGCCACAAATGGCGCTCCACTCAGCCAAAACTTCTTTGGGAATATCAGAATCTATCGCTGGGATGTCCTAGGCTCGGCAATTCCCGCCGCGTCTTCCAGTCATGTATGATGACTACCGTCTGGTTCTGTTGTCCTGTGGAACCAGACGGCACCCAGCTTTTCTAGGGCAGATCAGAAGGGTCTTTTGATGAATTATCATCAATACGCCGGACAACACGCCCCCATTCATTATAACTCACACCTTCTTTAACAGCGCAGATATCAAGTATCAAATTAATAGCATCGGACGTCTGTGCTTTCGGTATATTTTCAAGCAGACACTGATTGTAGTCATCAACATTTCCAGCGTACGCGGCCTCAGACAAAAAAGTGAGAGCCAGAAACATTACTCGCAATCCTTTCATAATCACTCCTCAAGATCTTTTAAAATCAGTAATCGCTCAAACTATCGCTTATGTAAAAAACATATACGCATTACACTGAAAAAACATAGGAACTTATAGATGAAAATAATCGAAAATTAGCACCCAGGTGCTGACTTTCTGATCCCATGTTGCTTTGACATCAGTAGTTGCCGAATAAAGACTGACGGGTCTCCCACTGGTCAAGTAGCTCTCTTTTCTGATCTTCGGACAGCAGCTGGAACAGTCGCTGCCCCGCTTGCTCAAGATCTTGGATGTCGCTTCTTGCGCTCAGATACAGTCCTAAAGATAGGGTTGTGCTTACGAATAGAACCGCAATAACGTCGTTCTTGGTTATCATCCGGTCTCAAGACTCCGTCTTCGCCCACTTGCATGCTCATGCGGGAATATTAGTCGAGGCAGGAGGGATCTGCGAGTGCCTCAGGGTGAGAGATCCGGTGTGACCGGATTGTGTGCGAGAGCGGTCAATCAGTGTGACCAGAGGGGTAATTCTGTCAATTGGGCAGGGGTTGGTCACAGTGCGCTCGGCGTAATTCCCCTTCTGCGTCAATACGTTGTGTGGTGTGTGGGTAGCTCGGGTAGGTCTTGAAAACCGGCAAGGGTTAACGCCCTTCCAGGGTTCGAATCCCTGTCCCTCCGCCACCTCGAATCCAGAAGGGGATCAGTCGACAGACTGATCCCCTTCTTCGTTTCTTCCCTCTTCGTTCAACAGCTCCCTGCCTGTCGGCACGCCAGTCCTTGGACGGTCTCGAGGCGCTGCCCCGCCATGGTTCTTCACACCAGCTACTGCACACCTGGTTCTGTACACCAGCCCCAGCAGCAAGGTCTGTTCACCGGTTGTCGTGAAAAGGTCACCGATTGTCGTTGATGGATTGGCGACAACGCCGCAAATCGTGCACCCTGCTTACATCTGTTGCTCCAGGCAGCACGACAGGGACGAACCAGACACGATGCATCAGGGCGCCAGAGCATTACAGGTGGCGCAACGTGCATGTCGGAGGAGCTAGCATGAGGTCTCTTTCCAGCACCGGATTTGCGATTTTCGGCGCGGCCCTGGTCGCCATCAGCTACGGACTCGCCCGTTTTGCCTTCGGCCTGTTTGTCCCCCAGATTCGCGATGAACTATCGCTGACGCCTGATGCCATCGGCATCATCGGCGCCCTTCCCCTCATCAGCTTCCTGCTGTCCACGGCGGTGGCGCCTTACGCCACCGATCGTCTTGGCGCCCGCTACGCAGCGGTACTGTCCGGGCTTTTCGGTATCGTCGGCCTGGCACTGATCAGCCGAGCGGCCGATGCGACCATGCTCAGCATCGGGGTGTTCGCCTGCGGCATCTGTACCGGCCTGATGATGCCCGCACTCACCGCCGGGATGCAGGCGCTGGTGAGACGCTCACTGCATGCTCGTGTCAGTTCGGTCATGAATGCGGGAACCAGTATCGGCGTGATCGTCGCTGTGCCAACGGTACTGTTCATGGCGGACGCCTGGCGACTGGCCTATCTGTCCTTCGCCCTGCTGACGGTCATCGGCGTGTGCGCTACCTGGCTGTACCTACCCTCGGTGTCGCGCATCACGCCTTCCAACGCCGCCGACCCACCTGCATTGCGTGAACTGCCGTGGTCACGGCTCGTGAGGCTCACCCTGTTTTCCTACGCGATGGGCTTCATCTCGGCCGCCTACTGGATCTTTGCTCCGGACCTGGTGGTGACGCTTGGCGGTCTGTCACCAAGCGCCACGGGGTGGCTGTGGCTCGCCGTCGGGATCGCCGGTCTCGGCGGTGCGGTGGTGGCGGATCTGGCCGACCGCAACAATCCGCCCATCACACAGGCCTTGATGCTGACCATGCTGGCGGCAAGCCTGGCATTGCTTGCCGCCAGCCCCGCCCAACCCGTGCTGGCGGCATTCTCCGCTCTGGTCTTTGGCCTCGCCTACATGAGCTTGACGGGTCTTTACCTGATGACCGGCATTCGCCTGCTGCCCGGACGCCTGGCGATGGGGCCGGTGCTGCCTTTCATGGCCGTGTCGCTTGGCCAGGCCACCGGTTCGCCGGTCATCGGCGCACTGCTCAATGTCTTCAGCTATGCCGAGGGGTTCGCCATCTTCGCGTCAATCGGCATCCTGGTTGCCCTGCTGTCGCCCTTGTACCCAGGCCATATTCATCAGGTGGGCGATGAAGAGGTGGAAGATCCCCCGGGCCTCCAGTCCGCCTACGATCTACAGCTTCAGAACGAAGCGGGCGAGCCACTGGAGGACCCTGAATACTTGGCTGGAGAAGACCCACGAGATGAGCCGACCACCGGTCTTGAACACAGCCATAAAGAAGAACGGGGCTGACCCAAGACGCAGCAGCGACATAGCGGTATGCCCGGCATAAGTCATGCCCCTGCCAGGACCATGCGGCAATCCTGACCGGGGTCAATCACCCCAGATAACGTCGCGTCATCTCCCCTCAGTGTTATCGCCGCCGATAGCTCGGCCTGCTGTGATAGGCGCTCAACGATTTCTGAACGAGTCGCTACCGAAACACAGCAACGATTGTCGCCAGGGACACGCCCGTCGAGCCAGCGTTTCCATGCGCAGCAATCCGCTATCGAGGAAGGTGTGTCATGCAGAGGTCCGTGCAAAGGTCCATGCAAGTCATGGTCGGTGTCCTCGCCGGCCTGGTGCTGCTCTCTCCCGTATCGGGCCCGGTTGGGGCAAGCCAGCCCGAGACCGGTCGGCCCGAGACGGACGGAGCGTTATTACCCTTCGCCCCCGCCCCCATGCCGAGCGATGTACCACCTCGCCTCCAGGACGCCACCATGCAGTGGCCGGACGAGCCTTCCCACCTGCCGGAGGACGCCCCCAATGTTCTGATCGTCATGCTGGACGATGTGGGCTTCGGGGTGTCCGAGGTCTTCGGTGGCGAGGTCAGGATGCCAGCGCTGTCGCGCCTGGCCGATGAAGGCATCGAGTACACCGGCTTTCATACCACGTCCATCTGCTCTCCCACGCGGGCGTCCCTGCTGACCGGTCGCAATCATACCCGGGTGGGCTCCGGTACCATTGCCGAACGGGCGGTGGCCTTCGACGGCTATACCGGCGTGATTCCGAAGAATGCCGCCACCATGGCCGAGGTGCTCAAGCAGTACGGCTACCACACCGCCGCCTTCGGCAAGTGGCACAACACCCCGGCGGTCGAGACGACAGCGATCGGCCCCAAGGATCGCTGGCCCACCGGCTATGGTTTCGAGCACTTCTATGGCTTTCTGGGGGGCGAGACGTCTCAGTGGGAGCCACGCCTGACCGTGGACACCCTGCATGTCGAGCCCCCCGAAGACGACCCCGACTACCACCTGACCGAGGACCTGACCGACCAGGCGCTCGCGTGGCTCGCCAACTACCGGGCCTTCGATCCGGACAAGCCGTTTTTCATGTACTGGGCGCCGGGTGGGGCCCACGGGCCCCATCACGTTGCACCGCAATGGGCCGATCGCTACGACGGCCAGTTCGACGATGGCTGGGATGCCTACCGCGTGCGCACCCACCAACGACAGCTCGAGATGGGCATCATTCCGCCGGGCACAGCACTCACGCCACGCGACGACAGCCTGCAAGGGTGGGACGAGATTCCCGAGAGCCAGCGCGACTTCCAGACTCGCCTGATGGAAATCTACGCCGGCTTCGTGGAGCACACCGACAGCCAGGTCGAGCGACTGCTCGATGGCATGGCGGAAATGGGGCTTAGAGACAATACCCTGGTCATCTACATCGTCGGCGACAATGGCTCCAGCGCCGAAGGCCAGCACGGCTCGATCAGCGAACTGCTGGCCCAGAACAATATCGGCAGTAGTGTCGCCCAGCAGCTGGAGGTACTGGATCGCATGGGCGGCCTCGACGTTCTCGGCAGCCCCCAGACCGAAAACATGTACCACGCCGGCTGGGCCTGGGCAGGCAGCACACCCTTCAAGGGCACCAAGCTGCTCGGTGCCTATTTCGGCGGGACCCGCAACCCCATGGTCATCTCCTGGCCCGGCCATATCGCACCGGATGAGCAGGTACGTCACCAGTTCCACCACGTGGTGGATATTGCCCCTACCCTCTACGACATTCTGGACATCCCGCTGCCGGACGTCGTCAACGGCTACCCGCAGATGCCGATGGACGGTATCAGCCTGGCCTACACCTTCGACGACGCCGATGCCCCCGGACGCAAGCACCACCAGTTCTTCGACAATAACGGCAGTCGAGGGCTCTACCTGGATGGCTACTTTGCCGGTACCTTTGGCCCGCTGGTTCCCTGGGATACCTCGAGCGCGGCACAGCGGATCGCCGACTGGGATTCCGCCGAAGATGTGTGGGAACTCTACGACCTGCGAAGCGATTTTTCCCAGGCCAGAGATCTGGCCCACGCTCAGCCTGAGCGACTGGCCATGATGAAACAACGCTTCATGGATATCGCCGAGGACAACAAGGCCTTCCCCACCGGTGCGGGCAACTGGCTTCGCGTCCACCCCGAGGACCGGGTCAAGACGCGCTACGATCACTGGACCTTTACCCAGACGACCCAACGCATGCCGGAATTTTCGGCCCCCGGCGTTGGTCGCCAGAGTACCCGGGCCAGACTGCGTATCGACACTGGCCAGGGCGATGCCGAGGGCGTGCTGTATGCCATCGGAGGTGCCGGCGGCGGGCTCAGCGTCTATCTTGATCAGGGCAGGCTGACCTACGAGTACAATATGCTGCTGATGGAGAATACCCGCATTCACACAGCCGCCCTGGCTCCGGGCAGCCACGACATCGTCATCACCACCCGGATCCCGGTGCCCGGTAAAGCCGCGCAGGTGACGATCGAGGTGGATGGGCAGACCGCGGCGGAAGGTCAGGTGCCCTCGACGGTTCCCCTCGCCTTCAGCGCCAGCGAGACCTTCGACGTGGGCCGCGATCTGGGCTCCCCCGTCTCACGCCACTACGCAGAGCGACGCCCTTTCGCCTTTGGCGGCAAGATAGAAGCCTTTACGATCGAGCTGCTCTAATTGGTGAGGCTTTCGAACTTTACGTCGGCAATCAGGGTCATACCCGTAAACTATGCCGAGATGGATGGACATGAAGCATTATCGTGTGGAGAGTTATCAGACAAGAACGATGAAGCGCACTCGCTGGGCGGTGGTGGCATTTTCGGATTCCTCTCCCAACGCCTCACGGCGGGTGGTCTCTCGCCACGATGGACAGGACGAAGCCAGGGCCGCCGCCGCGGCCCTGGCCTTTGAAGACAAGCTCGGTCGAACGCCTACCAACGTCTGACGCGCCTGTTGATCTGATTTTTAACGCCGTATTACCCAGCGCAGGCGCTTTTCGCACAAGCCCTAGGCGCTGTCCGAAAAGTCGACGAGCGAAGGTTAGACAAGGCAAAAATCGGTGAGACAGCGCAGTTTACGGGGTGTAAATGAGCATGTTGTTCCGATTTTTAACGCCGTATTACCGAGCGCAGGCACTTTTCAGACAAGCCCTAGCAGCGGCTGGGCGAAACGCCTCTGTAAACCTCCTTGGCCTGCACCATCTCGGCACGCAAGCCTTCGATACGAGACTGATGCCCCGGATGAGTGGACAGGATCTCCGGCGGTTGATCACCGCCAACCGATGCCATATTGCGCCAGAGGGCGACGCTCTCGCCGGGATCGAATCCGGCGCGCGCCATGATGGCCAGCCCCATCACGTCGGCTTCGGACTCATGGGCACGACTGAACGGCAAGGCGATACCGAGCTGGCTGCCGATGCCCAGCGCCTGGAGCAAGGGCTCCTGACCCACGTCGCCCTCGCTCATCAGTCCTACCACCAGCAGCACGGCCTTGATGCCCAACTGCTGGGTCAATCGTTCGTTGCCATGGTCGGCGAGCACATGGGCGATCTCGTGACCGACCACCGCCGCCAGCTGTGCGGGCGTCTGAGCGACCTGCAACAGCCCCGAGTGCACGCCGATGCGCCCTCCCGGCAAGGCAAAGGCATTTGGCGAGGGATTGTCAAACACGACCACCTGCCAGTCGTCAGGCATCTCGACCTTGGGATAGACGAGCCGCGCCGACTTGATCAAGGCGTCGCTGACACATTGGACCTCGGCCTTGATGGCGGCATCGGTGGAAAGCGGTAGCTGGCTTCGCATCTGCTCAAAGGCGTCACCCCCCATGTCGCTCATCACGAAGCCAGGCACCAAGGCAAGCTGGCTACGCCCGGTGGGTGTCTCGTCGCAGCCCCCCAGCCCGACGGCCAGCAATAGCGTCAGTACCACGGGAAAATAGGATCGTTTCATCGAGCCTGACCTTTTCATGAAAAGCTGCTGGGCGACCATCGCCCTATCGTCTGAATGATGCCGTTTGTCACGGTGTTTGACTACGGCCGACGTCAGACGCATCTGGAATTCGCCATAAAGCGCATCCTGCTGTCTGACAAGCCGCCCCACTCCTATAGTGAACGAGCCAGCGACGGCACAACGCCGAAGGAAGCCTCAAGAAAGGAGACGCGGCCGTGGATTACCTGCACAACACTCTGGAAGGGCTGAAAGCCACCAGTCCCGCCCAGGCGGAGTTCTATGCCGCTGCAGAGAAGATCCTGGCGTCCCTGAGGCCCCTGCTCGAGTCAGACGCCCGCTACCTCGAGCACGCCATCATCGAGCGACTGGTGGAGCCCGAGCGCCAGCTGATGTTTCGCGTCTGCTGGACCGACGACAACGGCAAGATCCAGGTCAACAAGGGGTATCGTGTCCAGTTCAACTCGGCTCTCGGCCCCTACAAGGGGGGCCTTCGCTTTCACCCCAGCGTCAACGCCAGCATCATCAAGTTTCTCGGGTTCGAGCAGATCTTCAAGAACGCTCTGACCGGGCTCGCGCTTGGCGGCGCCAAGGGTGGCGCCAACTTCGATCCACGCGGACGCTCCGACGGGGAAATCATGCGCTTCTGCCAGGCGTTCATGACCCAACTGGTGGATCATCTTGGGCCCACCGTGGATGTCCCTGCTGGCGATATCGGCGTCGGCGCCAGAGAGATCGGCTACCTCTATGGCCAGTACAAGCGACTGACGCGACGTCACGAAGGGGTGATTACCGGCAAGGGGCTGGACTGGGGCGGATCGCTGGGCCGCAAGGAGGCCACCGGCTACGGCGCCGCCTACTTTGCCCAGCACATGCTGGCAGCCCGGGGTGAAGAACTACGCGGCAAGACCTGCCTGGTCTCCGGTGCAGGCAATGTCGCCATCTATACCATCGAGAAGCTCCATCAGCTGGATGCCCTGCCGGTCACCTGCAGCGATTCCGGTGGCTGCCTCCACGACCCGGACGGCATCGATCTGGAGGCTCTCAAGCGCTTGAAGGAGGTCGAGCGCGTCTCGCTTGAAGGCTACCTGAAGGATCACCCCCGGGCCCGCTTCATTGCGCTGGACGACTACCCCGCCGACGGCCACGCCGTCTGGCGCATCCCTGGCCAGGTCGCCTTTCCCTGCGCGACCCAGGGCGAGGTCACCCTGGCCGACGCCGAGGCGATGCTCGCCAATGGGCTCGAGTGTCTATGCGAGGGGGCCAACCTGCCGACCCTGCCGTTGGCGGTGGACCGTCTGCTGGAGGCCCGCATCGCCTACGCCCCCGGCAAGGCGGCCAACGCCGGCGGCGTCTCCACCAGTCAACTGGAAATGGCGCAGAACGCCAGCATGCAGATCTGGCCGCTGGAGAAGGTCGATGCCCACCTCCAGGCGATCATGGCCAATATCCATCGCTGCTGTGCGTCCACCGCAGAGGAATTCGGCGAGCCCCACAACCTGGTGCTGGGCGCCAACATTGCGGGATTCAGGCGCGTCGCCAATGCCATGATCGACCAGGGGGCCTGGTAAATCCTGGGACAGGTTTGTCCGGGGGACGGTTGGCAACAAGGACCCTGCCGATCCGCCCGCCGGCAGATAAGCACAAAAACGCATATTACATGCAAGACCGACTACACTATGCCGAAATAGCAATCGAGCCCGCGTTGCAGGGGCTCTCTCATCGGCTGGGGGAATGTCGGGATGCATCAGGGAAGAGTCAGGATTCGGGGCGGCGAGCTCTGCGAACAGAATGGCCTGAGGGTGAACGTTCCGTTAGCCAGCAGATCCGTTGGTGCCGCGCTGCTGATCGGCACACTGGCGATCAGCCCCGGCGTCCTGGCCGAGCAGGAACTCGGACAGGCCGCCTCCGACCCCACTGCGCCACTGATGAACTTCCAGCTACAGAATTCCTGGAGCCCGGAAGTCCACGGCACCAATGATTCACAGAACATCGTACAGTTCAGAACGGCGCTGCCCTACCGGCTGGCGGGCCACCAGCACATCTTTCGCCTGACGGTGCCCTCACTGACCGAGGATCCCGGCGGTTCCACCGGCCTTAGCGATTCTACGGTGTTCGACCTCACCACCTTCGAACACTCCTGGGGTCGTTCTGGCTTCGGTGTGGTCGCCCTTCTGCCGACCGGCGGTGAGCATCGTGGCGCCGAACAGTGGGGTCTGGGTCCGGCGGTCGGGTTTGCGGCCTCGCGGGGCTCCTTCCTGTATGGCGCCTTCAACCAGAACATCTTCAGTGTCGCCGGTGAGGACGATCGCGAGGACGTCAACCTGAGCATCCTGCAGCCCATCATCAATCTCGGGCTCGGCCAGGGCTGGTCAGTGGGCACTTCGGAGATGAACATCACCTACGACTGGGAGCACAGCGACTGGAGCAGCCTGCCCGTGGGTGGCCGACTCAGCAAACTGGTAAAGCTGGGAGACTCCCCGCTGCAGATCAGTGGTCTGTATGAACACAACTTCGCCGACGACTACGCCGTGCCCGAAGACCAATTTTCGCTGCAGTTCAAGTTGCTGGTGCCCTGACGGGCTCTTCCAGGGCATCTTGGCAAGGGGCTTTCTCGACAGACCCCGCTCGATTCTTTCCGATACTGGAACGCTGCGCCTCAGTAGAGGCGCAGACCCACACGGGTGATATGGTTGCCTTCCATCTCGCTCACCACCCAGTGGATGCCATGCCAGTCGACGTCGTCGCCTACCACCGGATGCCCGCCCAAGCGTAGTCCCATGAATTCACCCAGTGTCAGCGAGGCCTCGCCGGGGCTCAGGGTCAACGCATAGGCATCGGCCACATCGCCCATCCTGGCGTCCGCATCCAGGGTAAAGGTGCCGAAGAAGGCTCGCTGCTGGCGATGCTTGGCGTCGCCGTTGAACAGCCGGTTCAATGCTGGCAGATCGTCGCTCTTGCCGATGACACAGATGATATCGTCGATGCGCAACTGTGTACTGCCCTTGGGGTGCAGCATCACGTGCTGGCGGAACAGGGCAGAGATCAAGGCACCTGAGGGAAAGCGCAGCAGCCGAATCGGGACGTCTTCGAGATCGGCATTTTCGACCTTGTAGACGAACATCTCGAAGTCGTTTTCAGGCAGGATGCCAAGTGGCCCCCGATGATTGGGAGTGGCACTGTCCGGCACCATGACCTTCATGCGGCGTGCCATCCAGGGCAAGCTTCCGCCCTGGATCAACAGCGACAGCAACACCACCGCGAAGGCCACATTGAAGTAGAGGCCAGCTTGCTCGACGCCACCGATGACAGGAAAGATCGCCAGCACGATGGGCACGGCACCGCGAAGTCCCACCCAGGAAATGAAACCCACCTCGCGCCAGCGGAAATGGAAAAATGGCTTGAGCGTCAGCACCACCGCCAACGGACGCGCCACGAAGATCAGCGCCAGGGCCACGATCGAAGCCGGTAACAGCACTTCCAGCAGTGCCGAAGGTGTCACCAGCAAGCCAAGCACCAGAAATAGCCCGATCTGACTTAGCCAGGCCAGTCCGTCATGCACCGGCAAGATGAAGTTGAGGTGCCGCCCCGGTTGATTGCCGATCATCAACCCGGCCAGATAAATCGCCAGGAAGCCACTGCCCCCCAGGGCACTGGTCAAGCCAAAGACGCAGAACCCCAACGCCAGGGCCAGCAGCGAGTAAAGGCCCGGTGCAAGATCCACATAGCGCAGCAAGCGACCGATCAGCCAGCCCGCGCCAAGCCCGATGGCGATGGCCATGGCGAACTGCTGAACGAAGAACAGCAGCATGTCCAGGGGGCCACCGAGGTCCCCCACCAGCGCCTCGACCAGCACCAGGGTAAGAAAGATCGCCATGGGATCGTTGGTGCCGGACTCGATTTCCAGGGTGGCGCCGACCCGTTCGTTGAGGTTGAGCCCTCTGCCACTGAGCATCGAGAAGACCGCCGCAGCGTCGGTAGAACCGACGATGGCCCCGACCAGCAGGCCCTGCAGCAACGATAGATCGAAGACCCACATCGCCAGCAGACCGACCAGACCGCTGGTGATGAAGACCCCGACGGTAGCGAGCCCCAGGGCGGGTTTGAAACCGACGCGAAAGGTCTTGAGCCGTGTCCTCAGGCCACCATCCAGCAGGATCATCGCCAGGGCGAGATGGCCGATGACAAAGGCCAGCGAGTAGTTGTCGAAGTCGATACCCAGCAGGCCGTCTTCACCCGCCAGCATGCCGAGTATCAGGAACAGCACCAGCAGTGGCACACCGGCCAGAGCGGAAAGCCGACTGGCCAGCACACTCAGCGCAATCAGCGTTCCACACAGAAGAAAGAGACTATTGATCGAATCCATGCGCATCCCTTGCAACGTTCATCATGATTGTCTCACGCCCGGCCCCACGCCGCGATCTGTCGAGTGTAACGTGATTCATCGAGCGCACTTCGAATTACCAGGATGTTGATGGATGCCGCTGGTGAACGAAGCTCGCCCTTGGATACACTAGCGCGCTGGTACGAATGCCTGACCCATGGAGATTGTTGATGCCCAAGTCGTCGCCCAGGCAACACCGGCTAATCCGACTTGCGGGCTTGAGCTTGCTGCTGGCAAGCCTCGGCGCGTTGCCCCCTGCCCTGGCCGAGCCGGAGGCGCCCGCTGAAGCCGCAGCGCAGCAACAGGCAGCCCCGCCCCTTGCCCAGGAGCAACAGGTCGAGACTTCTTCCGAGCAGATCGGCGGAACGCCCCCTACAAGCGCCGAAGCGGCGGTGGTGAGCGATATCCTCGAGCGCTACCGTGGATTGCCTGGTGGACCCGGTATCGACACGCCCGCGATGCCGGTGGCACCGTCGGCCACGGCGGCTCCTGCCGATCCGATCGCACCGCCACCGGTCACCGAGCTGACTCTAGTGCTGGAATGGTCACCCGGGCCGCAGCACGCTGCCTTGCTGGTGGCTCAGGAGAGGGGGCTGTTCTCGCGGCGCGGACTGAACGTCGTGCTGCAGACCCCCGCCGATCCCGACGTACCTGCCAAGCTGGTGGCGGCATCCCAGGCGGATCTGGCACTGACCGACCAGCTGACCCTGCACCGGCTGGTGGACCAGGGGCGCCCCATCATCAGGGTAGCCACCTTGAGCGAATTGCCACTGTCGGCGCTGCTGGTACGCGAAGATGCGGACATCGACTCGGTGCTGGGACTGATCGATCACCGGATCGGCTACGCGCAGCGCGCGGGACAAGACGTCTTGCTCAGGGCCATCCTTCAACACGAAGGATTGAACCTGTCCCATGTCGAGGCCAAGGACGTGCACTTCAGCGTGATACGCGCGATGAACGAAGGCTGGATCGATGCCTTTATCGGCGGCGCGGCACTGTCCCTGCCGCGAGAGCTCGCCGACCTCGGCATCGCTACCCGCGCCATGCCGACCGAGACACTGGGTATCCCGGTGCATGACGGCCTGGTCGTCGTGGCCAACCAGGACCACTTTCAGGCACAGAAGGACGCCATTCGCGCCTTCGTCGACGCACTGGAACAAGCCACACGCTGGATCATCGACCATCCCGCCGCGAGCTGGGAGATCATGACTCGACTCGAGCCGACCATGGACAGCCCCGCCAATGCCGAGGCCTGGCCCGACATCAGGCGCCGACTCAGCCTGCGCCCCGGCGCCATGGACCACGGCCGCTATCGTCGCCTGGAGCGCTATCTACATGACCAGAAGATCGTCGAACGCTTGACCCCGATCTCGCGCCTGGGCAAGGACCCCGGCTAAACCACAGACGCCTGGGCAAGGACCCCGACTAATCAGCGGCGCCTGGGCAAGGCCCCCGGCTAAACCACAGACGCCTAGGCATGGACCCCGGCTCATCACTGGCGCCTGGGCAAGGACCCCGGCTAATCACTGGCGCCTGGGCAAGCACCCCGGCTAAACCACAGACGCCTGGGCATGGACCCCGGCTCATCACTGGCGCCTGGGCAAGGACCCCGGCCAATCACCGGCGCCTGGGCAAGCACCCCGGCTAATCAGCGGCACCTGGACCAGGACCCCGGCCAATCACCGGCGCCTGGGCAAGCACCCCGGCTAATCAGCGGCACCTGGACCAGGACCCCGGCCAATCACCGGCGCCTTGATTGCACTGGCTAGTCGTCCAGAGAGGCCAGAAACTCGGCCACTTGCTCCTGAAACTCCTGCGCCCTCTCGGTGTGCAGCCAGTGACCAGCGTCCAGGGTCTTGACTTCGGCCCTGGGCAGGACGGCGCGCAGCGACTCAAGCAGGTCATCGGCGACGTAGTCGGAGCGACTACCGCGCAACACCAGCGTCGGCACATCGATGCTTCCTTCGCCACCGGGCGGTGCCATGATCTGGCCGTAGCCGGCTTCGATCGCATCGAGATTGACCCTTAGGCGTAGTACGCGATCGTCGTCGCGCACCAGATTGGTAGCCAGAAACATGCGGGTGGGCTTGTCGTCGATCACCTCAGCCATCAAGGCATCGGCCTCTCGCCGGTCGGTGGGCTCACCCTGCTCGACACGCCGCAGTGCGCTGAAGACGCTATCGTGCCGGTGTTCATAGGCGACCGGCGCGATATCGGCAACGATCAGCGACGCCACCAGCTCAGGATGCAGCCTGGCCAGGGTCATCACCACCTTGCCGCCCATGGAGTGGCCAAGCAGGTGCCCTCTGGTGACGCCGCAGCGGTCCATCACGGCTGCCACGTCCTCGGCCATCTGGTCATAGTCCATACCCTCGGCATGGGGAGAACGGCCATGATTGCGAAGATCCAGGGCGATCACACGGCGCTCGCCCGACCACTGTTTGACATGGGAGCGCCAGTTGTCGGCGCTACCCAGCAGGCCATGAACGATGACCAATGGCTCTCCCTGACCACCACTGTCCGTATATTCCAGGGAAACCGTCATAGCTGCACTCCTTTGAGCGATCGAAGGTTGGTAGAGAGCCGGTAGAACGTCGTGCTTCACGACACCAGCATAGTACTGAACGTGCCAGGCGGGGCGCGGAGCCAGGCAGCAAGCACAGCCAGAGCAAACCAGGGCGGGGCTAGATCGGAACCAGATCGTAACCAGAGCAGAACCAGATCGTAAACACCGGCCCAGCAGGCTCAACCGCCGGGGATCGAGGCCCTTATCAGCGCCCCTCTCCCCGAGCGACCTGCTCCGGCCAGACGTCCTGACTGCCGGTCACCGCCACCAGTCGCTGGCTCAGATAACGCAGCAGCACGCCGTACAGGGGCAGGAAAAAGGCCAGACTGATCGCAAGTTTGATGGCGTAGTCGACCGCTGCGATTTCTGGCCAATGCTGCGCCATGAACGGGTCAGGGCCAGCCTCGAAGGCGATGGAGAAGAACGCCACGGTATCCACCAGATTACCGACCAGGGTCGACGCCGCCGGCGCCACCCACCAGTGCTTGAGTCGCCTGAGCCGGTCGAAGACCTGCACGTCGAGCAATTGTCCGAGCAGGTAGGCCATGAAACTGGCCAGTGCGATCCGGGCGACAAACAGATCGAAACCATCGAAGGCTGCAAGGCCAGCGAAGCCGCCCTGCGGGAAGACCACCGAGACAACGTACGACACCACCAGCGCGGGCAGCATCACGCGCATCACGATAGCGCGCGCCGGCCCCTTGCCGAACAGGCGTACCGTCAGATCGGTGGCCAGGAAGATGAAGGGAAAGCTGAAAGCGCCCCAGGTCGTGTGCAAGCCAAACACCGTAAACGGCAACTGGACCAGGTAGTTGCTGGCGGCGATAACGACGATATGGAAAACGACCATCAACGCCAGCAGACGACGGCGCTGTTCGAAGGACAGAGTGAACATCATGATTCCTTTTTCGCAAGGGGTGAGGGAACCCTGGGAACAAACACAATACGGGTACAGGCACGCCCGGCTGCGATAACTCTGGAGGGCGCTGCAGCATGCTGGCTTGAGCAATACCTGGTGCTGTTTCGCCGTCGACTTGCCATCGTCTGCTCAGTGGCACACGACGACTGACGCGAATCGCACCGACCGGGCCAAGCCGGATGGCTCTGAATTCCAAGCTGGACGGCCCTGAATTCCAAGCCGGATGGCGCAAGATTTCGAGCCGTATGGCGATAAGTCTCACGCCACCGCGCGGGGTGCAAATTTTGCGGCAGAAATTATACGAGACAAGCCTGCGCCTTGCCAGCACTCCCTTGCTCGCCCCCTTCCCCTTTACCCACAGGCCACCCCGGGTAGACGGGCAAAATCAGATAACTGCAGATCCAGGCACCAGATGTGCCATACAGGATACCTAGAGAAACCTGATATTGCACAATATTGTCAGTCTGCTAAATACAAATACAAGAAACAACGCGATGGACACACTTTGAAAAACTTATTATCTAATTCTGCCGAAACGGTCACAAACACGCGTTTAAGACGCGTTTACTTCAACAATGCGCTATTATTGAGAAGTTTCTTAATCACTAACGGAAAGAAAGGCTTCGGCTTTCATCAGCGACCAAATGAAAGGAGTCCTGCGCCCCGGACCAACACTATTCCGAGGAGCCGGATACGCCGAATCCGACTAGCGGATCTCTTCGATGAGGATGACAAGCCATCCATGCACAACACCTCGATCCCTATTGCCGTCCATCTCGGGTGGCGCCTAGCGCCACGACGTCCAACGGGTGAAATTCGTGTCAGTCACCGCTGCAAGGGAGAGTGCTGATGAACAGCTCACAACGTGTTGCCGGCCGCCTGCTTGAGGGTGGAGATGCCGTGGTAGACAGAGCGAGCGGCCTGCTGAAAGCCATCGCCAACGACAATCGCCTAAGAATCCTGTGTCTACTTGAAGGCAACGAGCTGTCCGTGACAGAGCTCAATCAACGCCTGAGCCTGAGCCAGTCGGCCCTATCCCAGCACCTTGCCATCCTCAGGCGAGCCGAGCTGGTCAGCACTCGGCGCTCCTCCCAGACCATCTACTACTCACTGCAAGGCGACAGCGCGAGCATCATGATCGCCGCCATCGTCAAGATGAACGCAGCCAACGACGACTGAAGCGCGACCACAGACTCTGGTCAGGCGCTTCGCACCCGATAGCCCTCGCTGGAGGGCATCGGGCTCGCTCGATGGACAGAACGACTTGGACAGGCGGAGCTGGGGCGGCTCAGGTCAGGCAGTATTGCGATCCAATATTGCGATCCAATGTTATGAACCGCGACGCACGCTTCGCCTACCGATGCTCCCAGCCGGACGCATCGACACGCTCCTCCACTCGATCGAGCGCCTGCTCGACCATGCCAGAGGCGGAAAAACCAAGACGCTCAGCCAGTGATGGCACCGCCGCAAGCCTCAGGCTCAGCACCTTGCCACGTTCCATCGCCTTGCTGAGATAAGCCTCGCTGGTGGTGACCTCATCCGCCAACCCTCTGGACACGGCCTCTTCTCCGTACCAGACCTCACCGGTGGACACGGCGTCGATATCCACGCCGGAGCGGCGCTGGTCGACGTAGTCCTTGAACTTGGCATGGATGGCGTCGAGGTCCGCCTGCAGCTTGTCTCTGCCTTCCTCGGTGTTTTCGCCCAGCACGGTGAGCGTGCGCTTGTAGCGCCCGGCGGTCACCAGCTCCACATCGACGTCATGGCGCTTGAGCAGGCGGTGGATATTGGGGATCTGGGCCACCACCCCGATGGAGCCGATTACCGCAAACGGGGCCACCAGGATGCGTTGTGCGTTGCACGCCATCAGGTAGCCACCGCTGGCCGCCACCTTGTCCACGCAGACCGTCGTCTTGAGGCCCCCCTCGGTGAGCCGGTGCAGTTCCGCCGCCCCCTGCCCATAGGTGTGGACCAGGCCTCCGGGGCTCTCCAGCCGAATGACCACCTCGTCCCCTTCCTTAGCCACACCAAGCAGCAAGGACACTTCGCGAGCCAGGCGGTCCACGCCGCTGGCCTTGAGGTTGCCATGAAAATCGATCACCCAGGTGGTGGCGTTCGATGCCACGCCTTCGTCCTGCCTGGGCTTGGTATCCCGACGCCACGGCCAGCGCAGACGAGACCGCTTTTCTGTGCCTGTCCTGGCTTGTACCAAACGCTCACGCCACTGACGCTGACGCTGACCCAGGTCCTCGATCCTGAGTTGCTCCCTGGGTACACTGCCGCCACCCTTGGCCCGGGCAAGCACGATCAGCGCCAACAGCACGACCCCTGCCACCAGCAGTAGCTGAACAAAAAAGGTCAGGATCTCACCCAGCCAGTCTTCCATCGCTCTCTCCCTGTCAGCCGGCACAATTCTGCAAAGACCTGGACCTTGACGGTCATAGGCCCTGAACGGCGCCCGGCCTTGATTGAAACATTCGTTTGAAATACGCTGCCTGACAGCGACTCACACAACTGCAAGGAATTCTCATGTCACAGACACTCGATACGCTACGCTCTCGCTTCAATCCTGACGCTGCCCAGGGCATGCACGAGATCTTCCAGTTCCACTTCAGCGATACCGAGGATCACTATGTCGTCATCGACGATGGCGCACTGGACATCCAGCAGGGCGAGCACGACGATCCCTCTGTCAGCCTGAGCATGAGCAGCGACACCCTCAAGGGCATCATGACCGGTGATATCAACGGCATGACAGCCTTCATGACCGGCAAGCTCAAGGCGACCGGCAATATCATGCTGGCGACCCGCCTGACCGAGCTGTTTCCCGAGAAGTGATGCTCAAATGGGCAGTGGCTACTCCCGGCGACTGCCCGTCAGGACCGACCGTCACGCACCTCGGACAGGTGCAACTCGATCAACTCCCGCGAGATCGAATAAAGCGGCGGCAACTGCGGTAGCTGCCGTGGCGAGAACCAGGCGGCGTCTTCGATCTCGTGGCCGTCGATCACGATGCGTCGGCTTGCCGCCTCGACCAGATAGCCCAGCATCAGGGAGTGGGGAAAAGGCCAGGCCTGACTGCGAATATAACGCAGCCGCCCCAGCTTCAGACCGACCTCCTCGTGGACCTCGCGATGCACCGCCTGCTCCGCCGATTCTCCCGGTTCGATGAATCCTGCCAGGGTGGAATAGCGTCCGGGTGGAAAACGCGGGCTACGAGCCAGCAACAGCGACTCCCCGTGGGTCACCAGGGTGATGATGCAGGGCGAGATGCGCGGGTAGTTGCGATGGCCGCAATTGTCGCAGTGCATCGCAAACTCGTGTTCCAGACGCCTGGCTGGGCTGCCGCAACGCCCGCAAAACCGGTGGTTGCCCATCCAGGCACCCACCTGCAGCGCCGTTGACACCAGCCCGTACCATGACTCGGGCAACCTCGACAGCCAGCTACGGCCGTCTGGCCAGTCGGCGCCTGGGCTGTCTTCAAGACGCAGCCCCACCGGTTCGTCCGACCACCAGCACAACGGCTGAACACGCTCATCCCAGGGCTCGACCGGCCCCAGCGGCGTATTGTCCAGGCCAGGCGCCATACAGCCCTTCGACAGGCGAATGATACGCCCCGACTCGACACCTCTTGGCAGCTCCCGATGCAGCATCAGACACCGTCCTGCGTGGCGCTGCCGGGGCCGGCGTAGGCAGGGTCCAGGTCGTCCCAGCGACACTCTCCTGCCTTGCCACGCACCTTGTCGAGCTTGGCCAGATGGGCCGCCATCTCCTGATCTGTCGGGCGTACCACGCTCAGCCGCCCCGGCTCCAATGACAGCCGACGCACCGAAAGCTCGCCGGGCACCGCCGCCTGCTGGTCGCTGTCGTTGCCCGCATCCAGGGTCAGGGCGGTCTGCCCACCGGTCATCGCCAGATAGACGTCTGCCAGGATCTCGGCATCGAGCAAGGCCCCGTGCAGCACGCGGTGACCATTGTCGATATCGTAGCGCTTGCAAAGGGCGTCGAGGCTGTTGCGCTGCCCCGGGTGCAGTCCCCTTGCCATGGTCAGGGTATCGAGGATACGACAGTGATCCTTGACGGGCCCTGCATATAGCTCGGGGTGGGTGGCCTTCAACAGCTTGAATTCGTGGTCGATGAAGCCGACATCGAAGGGCGCGTTATGGATGACCAGCTCGGCCCCGCGAATAAACTCCCAGAAGTCGGCCGCCACCTCGGCGAAAACCGGCTCATTGGCGACCCGCTCGTTGGTGATGCCGTGGACACCGATCGCCTCGGCATCGATCTCACGCTCGGGGTTGATGTATTGATGGTAGGAATTTCCGGTCAGACGCCGGTTTATCATCTCCACGGCGCCGATCTCGATGAGACGGTGGCCGTCGCGCGTCTCGATACCGGTGGTCTCGGTATCCAGTACAATCTGTCGCATTCTGGGTCCCTGAAGTCGGATGGGCTGTGGGGTGTGGGCCGACGGCGTCAGGCGCCTTCCAGCAACTCGTCGATGGCCTCGTTGACCAGGGCGTCGGCGGCCTCGTTTCCAGGGTGGCCGCTGTGCCCCTTGACCCAATGCCAGCTGACCTGGTGTCGGCGTGTCTGCTCATGCAGCTCGCGCCACAGATCGGCGTTCTTCACCGGCTGCCTGGAAGCCGTCTTCCAGCCACGCTTGATCCAGCCATGGATCCATTCGGTGATGCCCTTGCGCAGATACTCCGAATCGGTCCAGAGATCCACGTGACACTCGCGCTTGAGCGTCTTCAGCGCCATGATCGCGGCGGTCAGCTCCATTCGGTTGTTGGTGGTATCACGCTCGGCGCCCTTGAGCGACTTGCGGTGATCCCCGCTTTCCAGCAGCGCTCCCCAGCCGCCGGGTCCGGGATTGCCGCGGCAACCCCCGTCGGTGTAAATGGTCACGACAGGGAGTGAATCGGGAGTGGTCAACGCATTGCTACCTTCTTCTGCTTGGGGGTCTGCCGCACACTGGGCTCGAGCCTGGTGGTGCCGAGTGCGGTGTTACCGACCGGCAAGCCGAACAGCGGGCGTTTTCCCTGGGTACAGGCCAGCTGCGAGCGGCAGCGAGCCTGGATGATATAACAATCGCCCAGGGGCAGGTTGTGGCGCCGGCCGAGGGTTTCCAGCATGCCATTGCCACCGGCGAGCCCCGGCAGGCGAAATCGGCAGTAGTCTACCCGCTCGATCTCGAAGTCGACAAACTGAAGCCAGTCCTTCATCGTCCGCGGCGTTCGCCATACGCCCTGCCCCGGCATCTGCCGCCGGCGGCGAGGCCGCACCCTCATCAAACCCGACGATGACAGCGGGGACCAGCCAAGCAGTACCAGTCGCCCCTGCGGCGAGACCACCCGGGCGGCCTCCTGCAGAAGCTGGTGGGGGTGGGACACCACCTCCAGCAAGTGATTGAGCACCACCACGTCCATCGCTCCGTCGGGCAGTGCCAAGCGCTCAGGGCGGCAAACCAGCGTGCTGGAACTTTCCGCCAGCTCCCTGGTCGGAGACCACCGTATCCAGTGGCGAACCGCGCTCATGTCGGCCAGTGGCTCGGCCAGTGACATTTCAAAACCGTGCTGGCCGCACCAGCGTTCGGCCAGCGGGCCCAGGCAGGCTCGCTCGGAACGCCGCACGGCGCATCCGCTGTCGCTGGACCAATAGCGTCGAGCGTGCCGCACCAGGCACGCGAGCTCCATCGGCTCCGACGCATTTGACATAGTCGACCTGTGCCTCCAAAGTGTCTGATTTTGCAAGGCGAAAAAACGAAGTTTACTGAAGTCTGCGCCGGCCGCCCAGCTAGATGCTGCCCGCTCAAGGCTCGCTCCGAGGACCCTGCCGACCATGTTAAGCGTGACACCGATTCCAGCCTTTAGCGACAACTATATCTGGCTGCTGCGCCAGGATTCGAGTCAAGAGGTCTGCGTCGTGGATCCCGGTGACGCCGAGCCTGTTCTGCGCTTTCTCGAACGTGAAGGGCTGAGCCTGGGCTGCATCCTGCTGACCCATCACCACCATGACCACACCGGCGGCGTTGCCGAACTGATCCAGCGCTATTCGCCCCGGGTGATCGGGCCGGATAACCCCGAGATCGCAGGCGTCGACGAGATCGTGCGTGACGGTGACGAGTTTCGCGTCATGGGCCGCCTGTTCGAGGTGATGGCGGTGCCTGGGCATACCCTGGACCATCTGGCCTTCTTTACCGCAGGCATCCCGCCGCTGCTGTTCTGTGGGGACACCCTGTTCAGCGGTGGCTGCGGACGCCTGTTCGAAGGTACCCCGGAGCAGATGAAGGGGTCCCTCGACCGACTGAATTCCCTGCCGGCGGATACACTGGTATTCTCCGCGCACGAATATACATTGGCCAACCTCGCTTTTGCGAAGGCGGCCAACCCCGGCAACCCCGACGTTGCCACCGCCTTCGACGAATGTCAGAAGGCACGAGATCTGGACCGACCCACGCTGCCTACAACGATGGAACGTGAGCGCCGCATCAATCCCTTCCTTCGTTGCGATGATGAAGATGTCAAGCGCGCTGCCTCAGCCCATGGGTCGACCGATAGCACGGACGCCACCTTTGCCACGCTAAGAGCCTGGAAGGATTCCTTCTGAACGGCTCGGCGTCCTGAACCATCGTCCCACAGGACGCCCGCGATAAGCATCGCGGGCCAGGAGTTTCTGTACGCATGACATTTCACACGACCCGTAGACGACTTCTTGGCGCGGCCAGCAGTCTGGCCCTCCTTGGCTCGTTGATGGCCGGTGCCTATACATCCCAGGCCTCGCCACTCCCCCCCGGTGGCGCCATGCCATATGGCGGAACCAGCGCTGACGCAAGCGCCGCGCCTTCGCATCAACACCTGACTCGCCACTTCTGGGATGCCCTGGAACTCGAGCCGCAGGATGCCTGGACAAGTCTGCGGGCGGATTTCCAGTGGCAGGACCAGCCGGTCAATGCCCGCGTGCAGGAATGGATCGACTACTACCAGGACAGCCCCCATAACGTGGCGGAGATCACCGAGCGCGCCCGCCCCTGGCTCGCCTGGATCACCCAGCAGGTCGAATCACGTGGTCTGCCGGGCGAGATCGCGCTGATCCCCTTCGTCGAGAGCTCCTTCGATCCCAAGGCACGTAGCCACTTTGGCGCCGTCGGACTGTGGCAGATCATGCCGCGTACCGGTGACGCCCTCGGCCTCAAGCGCAATGGTGCCTGGGATGGCCGCAATGATGTCGTGGCCTCCACCCGCGCCGCCCTGGACTACATCGAGATGCAGGCGGATCAGTGGTACGAGGGCGACCTTCAGTTGTCACTTGCGGCATACAACGCCGGCGCCGGCACCGTCAACAATGCCCGCCGTGCGGCACAGGCTCGCGGACTCGCCGGCGACTACTGGGATCTCAACCTGCCCTCGGAGACCATGGCGTACGTGCCGAAGCTGATGGCCATCTCGCGGATCATCAATGATCCCGAGCGCTATGGCGTCAACCTTCCGGAGATCAGCGGCTCGGCGGCCTTTGCCAAGGTCTCGGTCACCGCACCGATCTCGTTGAACAAGGCAGCCGCTCTGGCCGGAGTGACCACCCACGAGCTGAGCGAACTGAACCCCGGACTCAAGTCGCGCAACGTCAACCCGCGTCACACCCGTCAGATTCTGGTGCCGGCAGAGAGCGCCGCCACCCTGCGCAATGCCTTGAGCAACCTGGGGCAGATCGAAGTGGCCAGCGCCTCCGACGAGACCCATGTCGTCGAGAGCGGAGACACCTTGAACCGCATCGCCATGCTTCATTCCATCTCGCCTCGGGACCTGGCACGCTGGAATGGCATCGACAACCCGCAGGCTCTTCAACCCGGTCAGCAACTGACACTTTCCGGTCGGTAAAGCGGGCGCCACGGTGGCGCCCCTCAGGACAAGGACTCCACCGCCATGCGACAGGTGGCAATTGGCGCCTGCCTGCTGGGCGCCCTGCTGGCGACCGCCAGCGAGGCCGCAGACGTTTCCAGCGTGCCCACCGTGCACGCCCTTCCGCTCTATGGTGAGCCGGCCCTGCCGGCTGACTTTCGCCACTTTCCCCATGCCAATCCTGATGCTCCGTCAGGCGGTGATTTGATTCGCGCCGCCCAGGGCAGCTTCGATTCGACCAATCCGTTTATTGTTCGTGGCACGCCAGCCTCTGGCCTTACACAGATCTACGACACCCTGCTCGAATCGAACCCGGGAGAGCCCTTCACCATGTATGGGCTCCTGGCCGAGGGTATCCGCCTGGACCCCGAACGGCGCTGGGTCGAGTTCGACCTGCGCCCCGAAGCGCGCTTCCATGACGGCGAACCCATGGACGCCCAGGACGTGGTATTCAGCTTCGAGACGCTGACCACCAAGGGGCAGCCCTTCTACCGCGCCTACTACAGCGATGTCGACAGCGTCACCGCCATCGACAGCGACACCGTGCACTTCGACCTCGGTGACAGCGAAAGCCGTGAACTGCCGCTGATCCTGGGCCAGATGCCGATCCTGCCCGAGCACTACTGGCGTGATCGCGACTTCGAGGCGGTGACCCGCGATTCGCTGCTCGGCTCCGGCCCCTATCGGATCGCCGAGGTCGATCCGGGCCGCCGCATCGTCTACGAGCGCGTCGACGACTACTGGGGTAGCGAGGTACCGGTCAACGTCGGCCGACACAATATCGGACGGCTGATCTACGACTACTATCGCGACCAGACGGTGGCACTGGAGGCCTTCAAGGCCGGCAATCTCGACTTCCGCCTCGAGAATTCCGCGAGCAACTGGGCCACGGCCTACGAATTCCCGGCGCGCGAGCAGGGCTTTGTCAGGCAGCTTCAGGTCCATGACGGCCAGCCCGCCGGCATGCAGGCCTACGTCATGAACCTGCGCAAGGCCAAGTTTCAGGATCGCCGCGTGCGCGAGGCGATCACTCTTGCCTTCGACTTCCCGTGGCTGAACAGAAACCTGTTCTACGACGCCTATGCGCGCACCGACAGCTACTTCGAGAATTCCGAGATGGAAGCCACCGGCTTGCCGTCCGAAGACGAGCTGGCAATGCTCAAGCCCTTCCGCGACCAGCTGCCGGAGAGCGTCTTCAGCGAGCCACTGCCGATGCAGCAGCCCCAGGAGATGCGTCCACGCCTGAGGAAGGCCCTGGAACTCCTGCGTGAGGCCGGCTACGAGGCCCGTGACGGGGTAATGATCGACCCCGAGAATGGCGAGCCACTGCACGTCGAGATCCTGCTTTACAGCACCCAGTTCGAGCGCATCGCCCAACCGCTGCTGCGAAGGCTGGCCCGACTGGGGGTGCAGGGCAATATCCGTACCGTCGACGTCAATCAGTACCTCAATCGTCTGCGCAGCTTCGACTTCGACATGGTGGTGGGCAGCTTTCCGCAGTCCTTGAGTCCCGGCAATGAACAGCGTGAGTTCTGGGGCAGCGAGTATGCCGAACGCCCCCAGAGCCGGAATCTGATCGGCCTTCAGGATCCCGTCATCGACGCTCTGGTCGATCGCCTGATCGCCGCCGACTCGCGCCAGGCACTGGACACCGCCGCCCAGGCGCTGGACAGAGTGCTGCGCTGGGGCTTCTACGTGGTCCCGCAGTTCCATCTGGCCGCCCACCGCATCGCGGTGTGGGACAAGTTTGCCTGGCAGGAGCCCTTCCCCGAGTACACGCTGGACCTGAGCGCCTGGTGGGTAGACCCTGAACGCGAGGCGGTCATCGAGGATCGTCAGCGTAGCCGTTGATTCAACGGCGGCCCAAGGGCGCTGTGCTGTGGTAAGAAGGTCAAAGATTCAGAGGGCAGGCGCACGTGTCCAGCCCGAACGGCAGGCCCGACCACGCCGGCGGCCCTGATACAGAAAATGTTTCTGGTGGTGCGAAGCGTCGTGCGAAACGACGCTTCGCCTTGGCAAACCCAATCCTCAAGGAAATGCCGTGGGTGCCTACGTACTGCGCCGTCTGCTGCTGATGATCCCCACCCTGCTGGGGATCATGCTGCTCAACTTCATCATCGTCCAGGCCGCGCCGGGCGGGCCCATCGACCAGTTGCTGGCACGTTTCGAGGGCTTTTCCAGCGAGGCCAGTACGCGCCTGCAGGGAGGTGGCGGCGAGACCATCGATAGCGGCGAGTCTCGCGGCAGCCGCGGGATCCCCGAGCAGTTCATCACCCAGCTTGAGCAGCAGTTCGGCTTCGACAAGCCGGCCCATGAACGCTTTATCGACATGATGGTGGACTACGCCACCTTCGACTTCGGCGAGAGCTTCTTTCGCGGCGAGGCGGTCACCACCCTGATGTTCGAGCGACTTCCGGTGTCGATCTCGCTAGGTCTGTGGACGACCCTGCTGGTGTATCTGGTGTCGATCCCGTTGGGGGTACGCAAGGCCTTGAGACACGGCTCCGCCTTCGATGTCTGGACCTCCGGCCTGGTCATCGTCGGCTACGCCATTCCCGGCTTCCTGTTCGCTATCCTGCTGATCGTGCTGTTCGCCGGCGGCAGCTACTTCGACGTCTTCCCGCTGCGAGGGCTGACGTCACCGGACTTTTCCGAGCTCAGCGCCTGGGGCAAGGTCAAGGACTACCTGTGGCATATCGTGCTGCCGGTCAGCGCCTCGGCCATCGGCAGCTTCGCCACCCTGACCATGCTCACCAAGAACAGCTTTCTCGACGAGATCCACCGCCAGTACGTGCTGACCGCCCGGGCCAAGGGTGCCAGCGACAGGCGGGTGCTCTATGGCCACGTCTTCCGCAACGCCATGCTGATCATCATTGCCGGGATGCCGTCGGCGCTGATCGGGATCTTCTTCACCGGCTCGCTGTTGATCGAGGTGATCTTCTCGCTCAACGGGCTGGGCCTGCTCGGTTTCGAGGCGGTCATGCAGCGTGACTATCCGGTGATCTTCGGCACCCTCTACCTCTACACCCTGATCGGCCTGATACTCAAACTGGTTTCCGACCTGACGTACGTCTGGGTGGATCCGCGCATCGACTTCGAGACACGGGAATCCTGATCGTGCCTAGCCTTTCTCCCATCACCCGCCGTCGTCTCGCCGTCTTTCGCCACCAGCGCCGTGCCTGGTGGTCACTGTGGGCCTTCGGCCTACTGTTCGTGCTCAGCCTGGGGGCCGAACTCATCGCCAATGACAAGCCGCTGCTGGTGCAGTATCAGCAGCAATGGTACTTCCCGATGCTGGTCGACTATCCGGATACCGTCTTCGACGGCTTTCTGCCGACCGCGGCGGACTATCACGATGACTTTACCCGCAACGCCATCGAGTCGGATGGCTGGATGCTGTGGGCGCCGATTCCGTTCTCTTACGACACCCTGGACGAGTATCTCGACCACCCTGCGCCGTCACCCCCGGATGGCCGCCACTGGCTGGGTACCGATGACCAGGGTCGTGACGTGCTGGCGCGGGTGATCTACGGCTTTCGCCTGTCGGTGATCTTTGCTCTGGTGCTGACCGCCGGGTCGCTGGTGCTGGGGGTGCTGGCCGGTGGGGTGCAGGGCTATTTCGGCGGCAAGGTCGACCTGATCGGCCAGCGCCTGACCGAGATATGGTCGGGGTTGCCGGTGCTGTTCCTGCTGATCATCCTGGCCAGCCTGGTGGAACCCAATCTGTGGTGGCTGCTCGGGATCATGCTGCTGTTTTCCTGGCTCGGACTGGTGGATATCGTGCGTGCCGAGTTTCTGCGTGCGCGCAATCTGGAGTACGTACGGGCGGCCAAGGCCATGGGGCTGCCGTCACATCTGATCATGTGGCGCCATGTGCTGCCCAACGCCATGGTGGCGACCCTGACCTTCATACCCTTCCTCTTCACCGGCGCCATCACCACCCTCACGGCGCTGGATTTTCTCGGTTTCGGGCTGCCGCCAGGTTCGCCTTCCCTGGGCGAGCTGGTGGCCCAGGGCAAGAACAACCTCCAGGCGCCATGGCTTGGGATTACCGCCTTCATGACCCTGGCGGTCATGCTGTCGCTGCTGGTGTTCATCGGCGAGGGGATCCGCGACGCCTTCGATCCGCGCCACGTCCAAAGCGCCAGCGGCAACACGACACCGCAAGGAAGCCCCGCGCATGAACAATGACACCCTGCTGTCGCTGGATCGGCTGTCGATCGGCTTCGGCGACACCACCGTGGTCAAGGAACTGTCGCTGGACGTCAGGCGCGGAGAGACCCTGGCGCTGGTGGGTGAGTCGGGGTCCGGCAAGTCGGTCACCGCGCTTGGCGCGCTCAACCTGCTGCCGCCCAACGCCACGATCAAAGGCGGTAGATGGCTCGGCGACACCGACCTGTCGCGGCTGACGCCGCGTAAATGGCAGGGGCTGCTCGGCAACCGCGTCGGTTTCGTGTTTCAGGAGCCGATGACCTCGCTCAATCCGCTGCACACCATCGGACGACAGCTGGCGGAGACCCTGCGCCTGCACCAGGGCCTGCGAGGCCGCGGGGCTCGCCACCGCTGCCGCGAACTGCTGGAACAGGTAAAACTGCCGCGAGCCGAGGAACTGCTCGATGCCTGGCCCCACCAGCTTTCCGGCGGGCAGCGTCAGCGGGTAATGATCGCCATGGCCATCGCCAACCAGCCTGAGCTGCTGGTGGCCGATGAACCCACCACCGCCCTGGACGTGACCGTACAGCAGGAGGTGCTCGCCCTGCTGGCCGAGCTGCGTGATCATCACGGCATGGGCATGCTGTTCATCACCCACGACCTGAATCTGGTGCGTCGACACGCCGACCGTGTGTGTGTCATGCGCCATGGCGAGCACCAGGAAACCGGGACCGTCGAGCGGGTCTTCCAATCCCCCCAGAGCGCCCACGCGCGGGAGTTGCTGGACGCCGAGCCGGAAGGTGTCCCGACCCCCTGTGGCGATGCCCCGACCCTGATCGAGGCCCGCCAGCTAAGCGTCACCTTCGAACGGCGCCGACGCCTGTTCCAGCGTTCCCAGCCTGGCTTCGAGGCGCTGGCTCCGCTGGACTTGCACATCGCCGCCGGCGAGACCCTGGGCGTGGTCGGCGAATCGGGATCCGGCAAGACCACCCTGGCCTCTGCTCTACTGCGCCTGAACCAGGCCAAGGGAGTCATCGACTTCGCCGGCGCCAGGCTGGATCAGCTATCGGGCAAGGCGCTGCGCCAGCAGCGCAGAAATCTGCAGATCGTGTTCCAGGATCCCTACGGCTCTCTCTCTCCGCGAATGCCGGTGGCGGATATCATCAGCGAGGGACTTCGCTATCATCAGCCTGAGCTTTCCGAGCAGGAAGTCAGCGCTCGGGTCCGTGCGACCTTGCGTGAGGTGGAGCTCCCGGAACACGTCGCCCAACGCTATCCCCACGAGTTCTCCGGCGGTCAGCGCCAACGCATCGCGGTGGCCCGAGCGATCATCCTCGAGCCGCGCCTGATCGTACTCGATGAACCGACCTCGGCACTGGACAGGACAGTGCAGAAACAACTGATCGCCCTGCTCAGGGACCTCCAGGCACGGCGCGGACTGAGCTATCTGTTCATCAGCCACGACCTGGCGGTGGTGCGCGCCATGGCCCACAGGGTGATGGTGCTGAAGGAAGGCCGTCTGATCGAACAGGGGGCCTGCATGGACGTACTTTCCCGGCCGGCCGATCCCTACACCAGGGCTCTGGTCAAGGCGGCGGGGCTTGAGCCCCAGAGATGAAGCAAGGCTGACAGGAGGTGTCCCGACAGGGGGGCGGTAGAAGGCATGGCATCTGAGCGCGGTTGCAGCCAAATGCGCTCCATGGCGGTTCATGCCGGGACTGGGGCCGTCCAGGCCTCAAACGTTTATTCTTTCGACTATGCCGTCGAATGTTGTTATTGCCACCTCGTTCTATACTGGCCGGGTTACCGTCCATAGGTCTCGCCATGTTCCGCTGCATCACGCTTCTTGTACTCGCCCTGCTCTGGCTGCCCGGCAGTCAGGTACTGGCTGGCGAGCTCGCGTTGAATGATGACTGGCAATATCGTTGGGGGGACTCGCCCCGCACTCCTGACGGAGAGCTTGAGTGGCTCACCGCCGCTGAAGGGGAATGGAAGTCCCTGGAGGGCATCGGCAATCCCCCGGGTCGTGACGGTCGCGACAGCCTCTGGCTGCGTCGGGAGTTGCCCGCCGGTGACTGGCTTCAGCCGGCGCTGTTCGTCTCAAGCCTCAACCTGGTCGCCGAAGCCTACGTCGATGGGCAACACGTCTATCGCCACGGTCAGCTCGAAGGACCGGACGCCGGGGCCTTCGCCGGCTGGACCTGGCACGCCATCGAGCTGCCCTCGCCCACCCAGGGCAAGACCCTGTACCTGCGCCTGAAGTCGTCCTACAAGGACATCGGGCTTTGGGGCAAGGTCGTGATCATGGAACAGTCACGGATACTGCCCTCGATTCTCGAGGCCACCAAGGGCGAACTAGTGATCGCGCTTGCCTGCCTGATCGTCGCAGCCCTGGCGCTCGTGTTGATCCTGACCCAGCCCGAACGCTGGCGGCTGGGTAGCCTCGGGCTCTTCTCGCTGGCGGTCGGACTCATGGTGCTGGCCGAGAGCGACGCCAGCCAACTGATCGTGTTCGCGCCCCTGGCATGGGACTATGTCGCCGCCATCGCCTATTTTTCGTTGCCGGTGGCCATGGCGCTGATCCTCGAGCACTGGTTTCCGCAGATCCCGCGACAGGGCATGCGACGTCTGTGGCTAGGCTTGCTGGCCTACGCCATCATCGCCCCGGCGCTGGCGATGCTGGACGTGGTATCGCTTCCTCCGACCTTTCCCTTGTTCGACCTGATACTGCTCGGGGCGCTGGCCTATATGGCACGCTGGCTGTTTCGCTATCGACGAGAGTTCGACAGCGACCAACGCCTGATCGTCGCGAGCTACGCCATCTTTGCTGCCATCGCCATCACCGACATGCTGGTGGCCCACGGCCTGGTGGGCTGGATCAGTGTACCGGTGCATCTTGGTGCCCTGGCCTTCATCGTCGCCATGATCGTCATCTCCACGCGCCACTATGCTCGCTCCCAACGCCAGTTGCAGCGACTCAACGATCACCTCGAGCAAGAGGTGGCCGAGCGTACCCGGCAACTGGAAAGCCTCGCAGAACAAGAGAGACAACGTGCCCTGGTGCTGGCCACCGAACACCACAAGACCCAGCGACTGGCCAGTCTGATCGACACGCTGCAGGCATGCACCAGCCTCGAGGAAGCGCTATGCCTGACCCAGCGGGCCATGCCGGAGATACTGGAACCGATGCAGGGCGCCTTCTACCGGCCTCAGGATCAGCCGGACAACATGACGCTGGAACTGTTCTGGCCCACCACCTATCGCCCCCCGGCTTGGCTGGACACCACCGCGATTCCGCCGCTTCGAACGCGCACGGAAGAAAGCCTGCCCGCCCTGGACGACCTGCTCACGATCTCCACCAGGAGGCCGCCCTCGGACCCTTCGGCACCTTCCCCTGCCGACAACCTGCCTCACTGGGTCTTTCCGTTGGACTTGACCGGCCCGGATCGCCAGCACCGCCGACTGGGCGTGATCTGCGTCGTGCCCGACGGGCCACTGGTCAAGCGCCCGCAGTACTGGGATCGCACCCGCAGCTTCATCGAACTCGGCGTCAGCCGCCTGGCCCTGGTATTGTCGAGCATCGCCCTGCAGGAAGAACTATCGGCGCTATCCTATCGCGATGATCTGACCGGACTGCACAATCGTCGCTACTTCGATGAGCTTTTTGCCCACGAGACGGCTATTTCGTTGCGCAAGAAGAGCCCCTTGGCGGTGGTCATCCTGGACATCGACCACTTCAAGAAATTCAATGACCGCTATGGTCATGCGGCGGGTGACACGGTGCTTGAAGGGGTTGGCAGAATGCTGGCCAACAGCTTTCGTGACATCGACGTGGTCTGTCGCTTTGGTGGAGAGGAGTTCGTCGTGCTGCTGCCCGGCGCCGAGGCCGACGACGCTCACCATCGCATGCAGCGCATGTGCCACGCCCTGGCCAGCGCGAGCTTCCGCCACGAGGGCCAGAGCCTGGGTACGGTATCGGTATCCTGCGGCATCGCCAGCTTCCCGGCCACCAGCGACGATCCGAGCTGCCTGCTGGCGATGGCAGACAGCGCCCTATATCGGGCCAAGCACGCAGGGCGGGCTCGCATCGCACTCGCCACGCCTCACGAGAAAGACTAGCCGGCCGGGCAAGCCGCGAAGCGCTCTCGCTACAGCGCCCGCTGCTGCGATCCAAACCAGCGCTCTCACACCAGCGCCCGGCCCCGCGCTGTTAAAACAGCTCGCGTTCCTCGGCTGTCAATTCGCGCCATTGGCCGGGTTCGAGAGACGCATCCAGGGTCAAGGGTCCGATCGTGTGGCGATGCAGCGTTTCGACATGGTTGCCGATGGCGGCGAACATGCGACGGACTTGATGATAACGCCCTTCGACGATGGCGAGTTCGACCTCCCTCGGCCCGTGACAGGTCAGGGTAGCGGGACGCGTCGGGGTCTCCTCGCCCTCCAGCATGATGCCCTTGGCAAAACGTGCGACGGCCTCGTCAGGGTTGTCCAGGTCCCGTGCCAGCAGGGCCTGGTATATCTTGGCGCTGCGATGGCGAGGCGAGGTGATGCGGTGGGACCACTGGCCATCGTCGCTCAACAACAGCAAGCCAGTGGTGTCGACGTCCAGCCGCCCTACCGGCTGCAGACGCTCGGCCTTTGGCAGATCGATCAGGTCAACCGCCCGCGGGTAGAGTCCCCGTCTGGCCGTGCACTCCACCCCGACGGGCTTGTGCAGCATGATGTAACGAAGTCCAACCAGCTCAAGAAGTCGTCCCTCCCAGCGCACCTCGTCATCACTCGCCACATGTCGCGCAGCCTTCTTTTCAAGCTCGCCGTTGACCGTTACCTCCCCGCGCACCAGGGCCCGCTTGGCCAGGCTACGCGTCAGGTCGGTGGTCTCGCTGAGAAAGCGGTCCAGACGCATCAGTTGGCCTCGTCATCGGCGAGTTGAAAGGCATCGGCATCCTGCCATGCCGGGAACTTCTCCCGGAATGCCGCCAATTCGTCGCGGTCGAGCACACCGGTCTTGACAAAGGGCTCATCACGCGCCTCGTCGATCAGCGCCTCACCCTTGGCATCGATCAACATGGAGTCACCCGAGTAGGCGAGGCCCTTGGCGTCCTCACCGACGCGGTTGACACCGATCACCGGGGCCAGGTTCTCGATGGCACGCGCCTGCAGCAGCGTGCGCCAGGGATGGCGCCTAGGCGCCGGCCAGTTGGCAACACATAGAAGGGCGTCATATTCGAAGTGGGTCGATGGGTTCTGGCGTTGACGCAGCCATACCGGAAAGCGCAGGTCGTAGCAGACGCTCAGCAGGATGCGGAAGCCATTGAGCTCGACGATCACGCGCTCACGCCCCATGTCGTAGCGTTCATGCTCGCCTGCCATGCGGAAGAGATGGCGCTTGTCATACCAGCTGATGTCGCCGTCCGGTCGCGCCCAGACCAGGCGGTTGAAGTACTCGCCCTGCTCCTCGATGGCAACGCTGCCGGTGACCACGCAGCCTCGTTGGCGAGCCTGATCCACAAGCCATGCCACCACGCTGCTGTCCGCCATGGGCTGGGCCATCTCGCGTGAGTTCATGGTGAACCCGGTGGCGAACATTTCCGGCAGCACGATCAGATCGGTATCGTTGGCGCCCAGGTCCGCCAGGCTGTCCTCCAGCATCCGGCAGTTGGACTCGGGATCTTCCCAGTGAAGGTTGCACTGGACAAGCGTCGTACGCAGCTGTGTCATGGTAATCTCATCAATTGACGTCGTCCCCCTAGCCTAAACGACACAGCGCCTTGTCGCAGCAGGTGGCAACGGTCGAATGCCCCAGGCCCCGGAAAACCCCACCGTCATCCGGCCTGACGCGACGATCGGCTCAACCTTCGCTACCAACATCGATACCATCATCGATACCAACGTCGACACCAACTTCGGCACCAACTCTGAACGGGAATTCGCGGCATGAAAGGACTCTCCACACCCTCGGCCCAGGGCGTCGCCTTTGCGCTGCTGGCTTATGGCACCTGGGGTGGATTCCCCCTTTTCTTCGCATTGTTCGACGGCGTAGGTGCACTCGAGATACTCGCCCATCGTGTCATCTGGTCGTGCCTGTTTCTGGCACTGGTCATCAGTCTGCTCAAGCGCTGGTCGGTCATCGCCAATATTCGCCAGGCACCTCGACAACTGCTGCCGGCGCTCGCCTGCGCTCTGCTCATCGGCGCCAACTGGGGCCTTTATATCTACTCGGTAGAGACTCACCGGGTGCTGCAGGCGAGCCTGGGCTATTTCATGACACCGCTGGTCAACGTGGCGCTGGGCGTGGTGGTGCTCAAGGAACGCGTCGCGCCGACGCAGCGCCTGGCCATTGGCCTTGCCCTCGGTGCCATCGTGCTGCAGCTATTCCAGTTGGGCACCTTGCCCTGGCTGAGCCTGTGCCTGGCGGTGTCCTTCGGCACTTACGGACTGCTGCGCAAGCAGCTTGCGCTGGACGGGCTGTCGGGCCTGTTCATCGAAACGCTGCTGCTCCTTCCACTGGCGCTGCTGCTGATACAACAGCTGCCGGTCAGCCACTTCGATGGGGCGCTATTCTTCACCGCCCCCTACAGCGCCGCGCTGCTGATGGCCTCCGGGGTGCTGACGGCCCTGCCGCTGCTGGCCTTTGCCGGCGCTGCGCGCCGGCTGACCCTCGGTACTCTGGGATTTCTGATGTACATCAATCCGACGCTGCAGTTTCTGATTGCGTTGTGGGTGTTCAACGAGCCCCTGGCGGTCGAGCAGCTTACTACCTTCGTGCTGATCTGGATCGCGCTGGCGCTCTACTCCTGGTCGAGCCTGCGTCAGCAGCGCCGAGTGCCCACCTGACGCAGTACCGTCGTCGGCATCGGGCCCGCTGGCTTCTCGCCATAGACCGCGACCAGATCCTCCAACTCCATCGGTGGCGCGAAGAAGTAGCCCTGCCCTTCCTGGACCCCCAGGGTGATCAGCCAACTTGCGTCCTCGACGGTCTCGACGCCTTCCGCCACCACCGTCAGTTCCATGCGATGGCAGAGTCCCACCAGCGCCGCATAAGCCTGACGCGCCTGATCGAAACGCCGCGCGGCGTGAAGTAATGAATAATCCAGCTTGATCGCCGCCAGGGGCAGGCGCTGAAGCAGGTTGAAGGCCGTGTAGCCGCTACCGAAGTCGTCCAGGGCGACGCCAATACCGCGTTCGTGGAGCCGCCTCATCTGTCGCTGAACCCGCTCGACGTCATCGACATGCTCGTGCTCCACCAGTTCGAGTGCCAGGCAGCGTGGAGGCAGCCGACGTCGCGCCAGTTCAGTCACCATGAAATCGGGGAAGTCATCGGCCACGAGCGTCGAAAGGTGGACATTGACCGAGACGGTACCGAGCCAGGCCGCGCCTCGCAGTTCCATCAGCCAGTCGAGGGTGCGGCCGATCACCCAACGGTCGAAACGCTCCGCCAGGCCGAGCATCAGAATGACCGGAAGAAACTCCGGTGGCGGAATATTGCCAGCGTCGGGATGACACCAGCGGATCAACACCTCGGCACCGACCAGGGTTCTGCTCGAGGGCGACATCTTGGGTTGGGCCACCAGACGCCATTGATTGCCGGGATTCTCGATCAGCAGACTGACCTGCCGACACAGCCAACGCAGCTGAGTCTCGTGATAGGGACCCGCCGCGGTTACCCTGAGCACCGGACGTACCCAACCTTCGCTTTCCAGCCGCTGCACCCCCTCTTCCAGCGAAGCCAGACAGTTGCTCAGGTCCGTGGAATGTCCGGGCACCACCACCACACTGGCATGCCAGCGCAGGACCCGTGCGCTGTCGCGCTGCTGAAACTGCCCCACCAGGGCCAGGTAGCTATCGAGCTGGGATTCCACGTCGGGTCCGTGGGCCTGGGCAGGGACCATGCCGATCAGCTGCTCTTCGCCCCCCAGATAAAGCCGCCAGCCCTTGGGGAGGTGCGCCTTGAAGACATCGATACTGATCCGTAGAAGACCCTCCAGACTGCCGCTGCCAAAGCGCCTGCGATAGCTCCTGAGTTCGGGGGACACCAGCACAAACAGCCACTCCACCTCCTCGCATCGACTGCCTCGATAGTCGCTTACCAACGCCAGCCTGGTAGGCAGACCAAAGCGCTGATCGACCATCAACTTGCGACGAAGACGTCGCGACCTGTTGCGCGCCACCAGCAAGGCCCCCACGCCCAGCAGCGAGCCAACCGCCACCACCGACACTCCGTACAACGCCTGACGATACTCCCGCGCGACCTGCTCCAGCCGCCCGCGAACGCCGATCCACTGGAACGGGAGGTTGTCATGGCCCTCGAACAGACGGTACCAGCGAGCATCGATCAGGTGACGCTGGGCCATCACCGAGGAACTGGCCGGTACCAGGTCAAAGGCTGGCGTCAGCGCCAGTTCCACGGCGGCGTGGGCAAGGAAGTCGACATCGAGAATCGCCCCGCCGGCACAGCCTATCGCCATCTGGAATTCGAAATGGCAGAACACCGGATAGCCCTGGGCGGCCAGCGCTTCCAGTCGATGGGCGGTGCTTCCTGCCCCTTCGGACCAACCGGAGTCCTGCCCCCCTTGCATGTACAGTCGAGTTCCCGGGGGACTTCGCGACAATCGCTCGATCACCTCTTCCGGGGTCCAGCCAGTGACCACATCGACCAGGGTCACATCGGCGACACTGCCGATCACCTCCACCATGTCATCGACGACATTGAAGGCGTGTTCGGAGTCTTCGGCCAGCAGCATCAAAGGCACCGGTGAGCCAAAGGTTTCCACCAGCATATTGAGCGACTGCGCCATGACCGGGTAGGACTTGAGCAGTTTCACTCCAAGCGCCTGGGCCTGCTCCCTGAAGCGGTCATCATTGAGTCCGAGTGCCACCACCTTGCGCGGCCAGGGGAGCTCGTCACGATACTCCAGATAGAAGGCCATGGCGGGGTCATCGGCAATGATCAGACTGCCGCTTTCATTCAAGGTGCTGGCGGTCAATCGCTGGAGCAGGGCCTCATGGGCCAGCGGCCGAGCCAGGCGCAGCGCATCGACAAACTCCACCAGCAGTTGTCGGTCTGCGCTGGCTTCGTGACGAAAACGCGCCTCGACACTGCTGACCACATCGTCATTCCAGCAGTACCCCTGGTGGTAAGAGGTCAACAGTGTCAGTGAAGCACCCTGCGACTCGTCCAGTTCATCACCCGATAGCATCGCAGAAGCGACCATGGCCAGCAGGCCAAGGGTGGTCGGCACAAGTCTCCTGAGTCTCACCAGTAGCAGTGACCTCAACCACGGGAGAGGACACGGCCCGAGCAGGATGTGCATGAGTAAGGCTCCCACGGGAGCGTCTGCTGGCGACGTTCGATCAAGTGCTGTCTCGCCCCGTAGATGAAGCCTAGAAGTCGCCGATGCTCCGCTCGCGCTCCCTTTGGAGGTAGCGATGGACTGAAGATAGGGTTAGGTCCAGCGCGCACCGACTTTGACCTCGCGCATGTCAGCCGGGATGATCGCTACTCGCTTTCAGGATGACGGCCGCCCATGTCCTCGACCACCGCGCGATCCCGCCCTACCGCTATCGGCAGCAAGCCACGGCTGCTGCTGATCGGGGCAGGCCACGCCCATCTGCATCTGCTGCACCAGAGCTCCTTGCTGTCGCGCTTCGATGTCACCCTGGTCGATCCCGGCGCCTTCTGGTACTCGGGCCTGGCCAGCGGCGTGCTGGCCGGCGACCATTCACCTGCGACCGACAGGATCGATCCTGCGACGCTCTGTCTTGGGCGAGGGGTTGCACTGGTCAGGGCGCGTCTTTGTGGGCTGAACACCGACGTGCGCCAGGCGCTGCTGTCCAACGGGACCTCTCTGGCGTTTGATCGACTGGGGCTGAATCTGGGCTCTGCTCCTGTGTTGCGGTCGAGCGATGATGAAGCCAGCGGCGATAGCGCAGCCTCGCTACCAGGCGACAAGCAGACACACTGGCAGATCAAGCCCATCCCCCATCTGGTGCGGCTGCGGCGCAGCCTCGAGCGTCGGTTTCAGCGCCGACAGTCGGTGAGCGTCGAGATTCTCGGTGCCGGCGCCAGCGGGGTCGAGATCGCCTGCGCCATCGAAGCACTCGGCCGCCGCCACCAGATCGCCGCTGGTGCTCTGACCATTCGCCTGCGACATCGCGGCTCGGGCCCCTTGCCAGAAGCGCCCGCGCGAGCCCGACGCTACCTGGTGGCAGCCCTGGAGCGTCGCGGAATCCTTGTCGTCGACAGCCACCATGACCGACATCTGCCGGCGTCTGACATCGTCGACGCCACTGGGCTGGGTCCTCCGCGAGGACTCGAGAAGTTCGGCCTGCCGACGATCGATGGTCGCGGCATCGCCATCGACCCGTCGCTGAAGGTCCAGGGGACCGACGGCGTCTTTGCCAGCGGGGACTGTGCTGCACTGATCGACCATCCCTTGCCACGGCTGGGTGTCCACGGGGTTCGTCAGGGTCCCGTACTGGCCCGGAACCTGATCGCATCGCTGGACCCGCAGACGTCACTGACCTCTTACCGTCCGCCTGCGCGGGCCTTGTCCATCGTCAATCTCGGCCACGGCGAAGCCCTGGCGCTCTACGGGAACGCCTGGTGGGGCGGACGCCTGGCCAGCCGCCTGAAACGTCATCTGGACCTGAGTTTCATGCAGCGTACCAGGAGCCTGCGCTGACAAGACTCTACTCGCTCACCGCTTTCGGCTAGGCTAGAGGTTTCTCGGCAAGCGCCTGCGCCAGGCCCCCCAATACCCTGACTAGGACGTCGGTATTTCCATGATCAAGCGTTACCTCCCGATTCTTGCCTGGTTGCCACACTATACGCCGCGTCTGCTGGGGGGCGATCTGCTGGCGGGTATCATCGTCACCGTCATGGTGATCCCCCAATCGCTGGCCTACGCCATTCTGGCGGGTCTGCCTGCCGTGGTCGGACTCTATGCCAGTCTGCTACCGGCGGTGGTCTACGCCATGCTGGGCACCAGCCGGTCGCTGGCGGTGGGCCCGGTGGCGATCATCGCTCTGATGACTGGCGCCGCTCTGACCAAGGTGGCCACTCCCGGTAGCGCCGCGTACGTCGAGGCGGCGCTGGTGCTGGCACTGCTGTCGGGACTGATGCTGACCGCCATGGGCATGCTGCGCCTGGGCTTTTTCGCCAACTTTCTCAGCCACCCGGTCATCGGTGGCTTTCTCTCGGCCTCGGGACTGCTGATCGCCATCAGTCAGCTATCTCACCTGCTGGGCATCGAGGCCGGTGGCTATACCGCCCTGGCACTGATCTACAGCCAGCTATCCCACCTCGACCAGACCAACCTGATGACCCTGGCGATGGGCGCCTCGACCCTGCTTTTCCTGTGGGCGACCCGCCGCTATGGGCAACACGCTCTGACGGCACTGGGCCTGCCCAGGGGGCCTGCCAGCATGCTGGTACGCGCAGGTCCCGTGGCGGCGGTGGTCATCACCACGCTGATCAGCTGGCGATGGGATCTTGCCTCCAGGGGGGTTGCGACCGTGGGGCAGATCCCCGCCGGCCTGCCAGCCTTCGGTCTACCGACATTCGAGCTGGGCCTGTGGCACGCGCTGCTGGTGCCGGCGCTGTTGATCAGTGTGGTGGGCTTTGTCGAGTCCATCTCGATGGCCCAGATGCTGGCCGCAAAGCGCCGCGAGCGCGTCTCCCCCAATCAGGAGTTGATCGGACTCGGCGGCGCCAACCTGGCCGCTGCTGTCACCGCCGGCATGCCGGTCACCGGCGGACTGTCGCGCACCGTGATCAATCAGCAGTCTGGTGCACGCACCCCCATGGCCGGTCTGTTTGCCGCCATCGGTATCGGTGTGGTGACACTGGCGCTCACTCCCCTGCTGGAACATCTTCCGATCGCCACCCTCGCCGCCACCATCACCGTGGCCATACTGACGCTGGTGGATATCCCGCTGATTCGCCAGACCTGGCGCTACTCCCGCAGCGACTTCTCGGCCCTGGCGGTGACCATGCTGCTGACGCTGGTGGAGGGCGTCGAAGCCGGCATCATCGCCGGGGTAGGTCTCTCGATTGCGCTTTTCCTGTACCGTACCAGTCGCCCCCACAGCGCCATCGTCGGTCGCATCCCTGGCAGTGAGCACTTCCGCTCGATCACCCGGCATCAGGTCGAGACCGTCAGCCATCTCGCCCTATTCCGGGTCGACGAAAGCCTCTATTTCGCCAACGCCCGCTATCTCGAAGACACCCTCTATACACTGGTGGCCCAGCGCCCCGAGCTGAGCGACGTGGTACTTATCTGCTCTGCAGTGAATCTGATCGACGCCTCGGCGCTGGAAAGCCTGGACGCGATCAATGCCCGTCTGAAGGACTCTCGCGTCACCCTACACCTGGCCGAGGTCAAGGGGCCGGTGATGGACCGGCTGAAGCATTCCGACTTTCTCGATGAATTGACCGGCCGCGTGTTCCTGAGTACCTATGCCGCCTGGACGGAGCTTCGACGCACCCGGGACTGATCCACCAGACTCGCCTCGCCGGACGATGCCCGGTAGCTGCCCGGTAGCTGCCCGGTAGCTGCCCGACAACCACCAGGCGAGGCCGGAGCCGCGTCGCTCTTGCGGGTCGAAGGGCCCGCCTCGTGCCATCGTTGCCGCAGATAGGAAAGCCACACCTGCTGCCATCGACACATCTGGGTGCCGACCGATGCCTTAGGAGAATATCGACATTGTCGGCATTGCGGTAAGATGGCCCGGTGATACATGGACGGGCCACGAGATGGAAGACTCACCCAAGCAGAACCTCGCCATCAGCGCTTACCGCTGGCTCAAGCAGGACATCATTCGTGGCGTCTTCGCCCCGGGCGAAAAGCTGTTGATGGCAAGGCTGAAAGAACGCTACGACCTGGGCGTGGGGCCGCTGCGCGAAGCCCTGTCCCAGCTGGTTGCCGACCGTCTGGTGGTTGCCATCAGTCAACGCGGTTATCGGGTAGCCCCCATGTCGCTGGCGGAGCTCGAGGATCTGTACGATGCCCGCGCCCAGCTCGAGGGGCTGATGCTGGAGTTGGCCATCCAACGCGGTGACGATCGCTGGGAAGCCGATATCATCGCTACCGCGCACACCCTGGCCAAGGTCGAAAGCGTCAGCTCTTCCGAGGAGCTGCTCGATATCTGGGACAGTCGCCACAAGGCCTACCACAGTGCCATCGTGGCCGGTTGCAACTCGCCTCATCTGATGCAGGTGCGCGACACCCTGTTCGACCAGGTCGAGCGCTACCGTCACCTGTGGCTTCGCGAGACGGTGTTTTCCAGCGAGGCCCTGGCGGTCAAGCGTGACGAACATGCGGCACTGACCGAGGCGGTATTGAGTCGGGACGCCGGCAAGGCCCGGCGCATGATGCGTGACCATCTGATGACGCCGGTACCGATCATCACCGAAGTGATGGCCCGGCGCGGCCTGGATTGAGTCACCATGACGGCGCTTACGCTTGAGCAAGGCAGTTGGCCTGCGCTCACCTGCGCTCAAAGAAGGGCCACACTCCCGCCTCGGCGCGCAGTGAGCTACTCCCCAAGGGAGAGCGACAGCGCCAGACGGATAGCTGCACACTTGGAAGTGCACCGGGCCTGGTCCTGAACCTCGATGGGCGCGGCACCGTCTGGACAGGGCCCGGGATTGTCACCGGACTGTCACCCGTAACACCTAGACTTTTCATAAATCTGATAGCCGTACGCGTTGCCACCGGAGGAATACCATGCCCCATCTACTCAGATTCTCGCGGGACCTGGAGGCACGCCTGGATTTCCTGGCCGAAAAGACCGGCCTGTCGAAGGCTGCACTGATCGAACGTCTGGTCAGCGAAGGCGCCGAGGTCCTCGAAGCCGAGCTGGCCCACGAGGGCGCCGGCAGCCAGCGTGCGGAGCGCTCCATCGATCAACTTCTGCGCGAAAGCGGGCTCGGCGCCTGACGACTCGTCGCCTCCTCCCTCCATCATCGAAAGGTGAACAGCGCGCGGGGAGGCTCAACAGCGAGAGCGCGTCGAACGTCTGGCTAGCGCTGCGCCTGGTGCAGACCTTCTCGCAGCGCTTCTGACTCCCCCCCGGCCGGCTGCTCGGACATCGCTCTTGCCAGCGCCGCTCTGGGGTCGCGAGGATAGTAGCGTTCCGGCTGACGCGCCACGTGGGGAAAGAACCGCGTGTCCTTGTAGGGCATCTTCATGAAGCCGGAGATACCCAGTCCCTCGATCAGCTTCACCGCATCGACGATGTCCTCGAGACAGTCATGGAATTCCTGCTCCCTTGAAGGGTCGAGCAGCCGATAGTGGTGGTGAATCTTGAGATGCGACGGCAGCACCTCGAAGATGATCATGCCGGTGTGGTGGATATCATTGAGCGCCTGCAGCGAGGTGATGATCGCCTCCGGCAGGACCAGCAACTCCTCAGGGTCGGGTCCGTCCTCGAAATAGCTGTGCAGACGAGAACGATCCTCCAGTTCCGGTACCGCGCTGACCTCATAGGACAGTTTCAGCGACGGATCGACCACGAAGGGGTGATCCGGACTGGTCCGTTCCAGGTGCAAGGTATCGCGGGCATTGAACAGGCAGCTCTTGAAGATGCCCCGCCGATGGATCGCCCGCGCCAGGGTCACCATGTTGTTGACCGCCGCCACGAAGGCTCGCTTGAGCCCTGCGTCGTGCAGATTCAATGACGAGTCGATATAGACGCCATCGGCCTCCCAGCGCACCGCCAATCCTCCGACCACCGGGTACTTGCCCAGCCGGCTGACGGCGGCTAGAAAGGCCTTTTCGGTCTCCCCCATGCCCTGCATGAAGTTGCGATAGTAGCGGTCCAGCTGAACATCGTTGACGTCATTGAGCGTCTCCTCCACGCCCTCTTCCCTCAGAAATGCCTTGCGCGAGCTGTACACCACGGTATCGATCTCGCGACTCAGCGCACGGCTCCACACCGGCACCTGCGCCACTTCCTGGGGCCGCGGCAGATCGAGCATCACCAACCGTCCCAGGCGCGGCATTTCGGTAATGAAGTGGTCGCCGGCCCTCAACCGCACCGCGGGGTCGGGATCGAGCATCCCGTCCAGGGTCCTGGCAAACTCCATCGGCAGACCCAGCGAGGTGGCGGGAATGGCGCGATGTCCAAAACGGCAGGACTGCGCCGAGGCCAGCGCGTAGAGGGTCCCGGCGACACCCTGCTCGTCGAAGCGCGGTGATGACAGCGCGCCCCCAAGCTGGTCCTCGCCGATGAAATAGACGTCCCCGAGCCTGGCGTTGGTCTGCTGCAGATTGTCGGACATCAGCTCCATCACGTTGGCGGTGACGAACTGCAGCCGTGCGTCGAGCTGTGCAAATACCGACGACCCCCAGTCGATCAGCGCCACCGTTTCGTCGCGGGCGTCAAAGACCAGATTCGACGGTTTGATGTCGCCATGGACCACCGGCTTTCTCGGGGCGCCGGCGGGGGTGGTTTCACGCCTGAGCTCACGCAGGATATCGGCCAGTTGGGTGGCGATACGCACCACCAGCCGCGGTGACAGCCGACCCTGACGCAGCGATACCTCTTCCAGATTGAGCCCCGGGGCCCGCTCCATCACCAGAATCGCCTGGTGGCGCACCCGCTGATAGGCGACCAGCGCCGGCACACGGGGATGCACCACCTGCTCGAGCATGAAGGCCTCTTCCTCGAGGCGATCCTGCAGGTGCTGCGGCAACGTGACCCGGCTGAACTTGAAGACGTGATGGCGCTGGTCGGGACTGACCCCGGCAAATACGAAACCGTAGGCGCCCTTGCCGACCAGTTCGATGCGCCGATAGCCCAGCTGCTCTAGCTGGGTACGACACAGCGCTACCCACTCCTTGAGCTTGCGCGCGTCGTCCTGGCTGAGCAGGTAGATCGACTGATCTTCCGGGATGTAGAACTGCTGCAACGGGGCCTGGGGCATGGCGGTATCCTCCACCGATACACGATGCCACGGCGGCTCCTCGGGCGCACGCCGTCACAACCGTTCAGGACAGGTGAAGCAGCATGCTTTCAGGGTCCTCGAGGTAGCCTTTCCAGGCATTGCAGAAACGCGCGATGGTGCCGCCATCCAGCAAGCGATGATCACCGGCCCAGGTCACCGTCATGATGCCCCGCCGCACGACCTGCCCTGCCTCATCGAAGCGTGGCAACCACTGGGTCTTGCCGATGGCCACGATCGCCGACTCGGGGATATTGATGATGGGGGCGGCATAGGTCCCGCCGAGGGCACCGATGTTGGAGATACTGATCGTACCTCCCTTGAGGTCGCTGGCAGCCACCCGCCCCTCGCGCGCGGCCTCGGTCAGACGCTGCACCTCGGCGGCGATCTCAAGCAGGCTCAGGCGCTCACAGCCCTTGATATTGGGCACCATCAGGCCGGCCTTGCCGTCCACCGCCATGCCCACGTTGCAGTGGGGCGGATAGTGGATTTCGGTGGCCTCGTCATTGAGACGCGCATTGACCAGGGGATGTTCATCGATCGCCAACGCCAGCGCCTTGATGAAAAACGGCATCAGGGTGAGCTTGACGTCCCTGGCTGCGGCCTGGGGCTTGAGCCGGCCGCGCAAGGCCAGCAGGTCGGTGACGTCGATCTCTTCACCGTACTGGAAGTGCGGCACGCTGCTGGCCGCCGCCACCATCTGGCGCGCCATGGCCGCCCGGACCCCGCGCAGCGGTTCCACTCGCACCTCTCCCTCGTCGCGGGCTGTTCCATCGGTGCCGGCGAGAGAGCCCGTCCCTGCTGACTCGGCCCCGGAATCGGACCCGGAATCGGCCGCGGAGACGGCACCGCTGTGTCGAGCGCCATCGAGAAAGCTCAGCACGTCTTCCTTCAACACGCGGCCCTGGCGACCGCTGCCGGGAATGTCCTCGAGTCGCAGCTGGTGTTCTCGGATCAGTCTGCGTACCGCCGGGCTCGCCGGGATGCGCCCGTAGGGGCCCTTGCCCCCCTCGGACGCAGCCGTGTGCGCGGGAGAGTCACTCTTCCGGGTCGGGGTCGGGGGCGACGCCTCCTCGACCGCCGGCGCTTCACCAGCGGCGGCACCCGCCACCTGATAGGCAAACAGCGGCGCATGGACCTTGGCCATCTCGCCCTTGGCCACATACAGCTCGGCGACGACCCCATCCTCCGGCGCAGTGATCTCGACCATGGCCTTGTCGGTCATGACATCGACCAGTCGCTGGTCTTCGCTGATCTCGTCACCCTGGGCCACGTGCCATTCGACGATCTCGCACTCGACGATGCCCTCACCGATATCGGGCAGAATAAAGTCTACCCGTCGCCCCGCACCGCCCTTTTCGCTGGAGCTCGACGGCGGTTCTACTGGCTCTGCCGGCTCCTGGACAGGCGCCTCTGCGGCGCTCTCCGCCTGCACCGGTGTGTTGTCTTCGCTTTCTGCCTGGGCCTCTCCGCCCTGCCCATCGCCGCCCTGATGCTCGCCACGATAGGCAAACAAGGGCGCATGGACTCGCGCCATTTCACCCTTCGCCACGTGCAGCCTGGTAACGACGCCGGCTTCCGGGGCGGTGATTTCCACCAGCGCCTTGTCCGTCATCACCTCGACCACAGGCTGGTCTTCGGCGATGGTATCACCCTCGGCAATCTTCCATTCCATCACCTCACACTCGACGATGCCCTCGCCGATGTCAGGCAGCTTGAACTCTGTCATGTCTTGGCTCCCGGCGCCGTCTCAGTAGTGGAGTGAGGTCTTGATGGCCTCGTAGATCTTCAGATGGTCGGGCAGATACTCCTTCTCCAGCGTCAGCGGAAAAGGTGTATCGATGCCGGTCACCCGTTGGATCGGCGACTCCAGGTAAAGAAAGCAGCGCTCCTGAATGGCAGCGGCGATTTCTCCGGCGAAGCCCCCTGTGCGGGGCGCCTCGTGGGTGATGACCAGGCGGCCTGTCTTCAGTACCGACTCGGCGACGGTATCCTCGTCCCAGGGCAGGATGCTGCGCAGATCGATCACTTCGCAGGACACCCCGTCCTTTTCTGCCATCTCCACCGCCCGATCGATCACCTCCATCTGAGCCCCCCAGCCCAGCAGCGTGATATCGGCTCCTTCCTTGGTCACCTCGGCTTCTCCCAGCGGCAGCTGGTAATCCTCTTCCGGGACCTCGCCGGTGGAGGCGCGATAGAGGCGCTTCGGCTCGAAGAACAGCACCGGATCTGGGTCACGAATGGCGGCCAGCAACAGGCCCTTGGCCTCGTAGGGATTGCGCGGCACCACGATCTTGAGACCCGGGGTGTGGGCGAAATAGGCCTCGGGCGACTGGGAGTGATAGAGGCCACCGGAGATACCACCGCCGTAGGGCGCGCGGATGGTCAACCCGCCGACGTTGAACAGATCGCCGGAGCGGTAGCGAAACTTGGCGGTCTCGTTGACGATCTGGTCGAAGGCCGGAAAGATGTAGTCGGCGAACTGGATCTCCGCCACCGGCACCGATCCCTGGGCCGCCAGCCCATTGGCGAAGCCGATGATGCCCTGCTCCACCAATGGCGTGTTGAAGCAGCGCGCCTTGCCGTACTTTTCCTGAAGGTGACTGGTCGCACGGAAGACGCCACCGAAGCCCCCGACGTCCTCACCGAAGCACAGCACCTTGTCGTCTTCGGCCATGGCGATGTCCAGCGCCTGGTTGATGGCCTGCAGCATATTGATGGTCGGCATCTCAGTCCCCTCCCTGGTCGGCATCGCGATGGCTCAACGCCGGGTCCAGCGACCTGGCCCCACGCGGATAGGCCTCCGGGTAGCGACGAACATGCTGCTTGAGAGCATCGAGCTGATGCTGCAGCGCAGGCGTCACGTCGGCATAGACGTCGGTGACCATGGTATCGATCGCCGGAGGTGGGCGCTTTTCGGCCCGTTTCATGGTTTCCAGCACCTCGCGACGCAGTTCGTCCTGCAACGCCTTTTCCTCGTCTTCGCTCCACCAGCCCTGGGCCTCGAGCCACAGCTGCATGCGCCGGATCGGGTCCTTGGCCCGCCAGGCGTCCTCTTCCTTGCGCGAACGATAGCCCGATGGGTCATCGGAAGAGCTGTGGGCCGCCAGACGGTAGGTCATGGCCTCGATCAGTACGGGCTTGTTCTCCTCCACCGCCAGACGTCGTGCCTTTTCGGTGGCCCGGTAGACCGCCAGCACGTCGTTGCCGTCGACGCGGATCACGTGCATGCGATATCCCAGCGCCCTGGGCGCCACGCCATCTGCGGCGAACTGCTCCACCGACGGCGTGGAAATGGCGTAGCCATTGTTGCGACAGAAGAAGATCACCGGCGCTTCGTGTACCGCCGCCATATTGAGCGCCGCGTGGAAATCGCCCTCGGAGGCAGCGCCCTCACCAAAATAGACGATGGTGCAGAGGCCCTCTCCCGCCAGCTTCTGGCCATAGGCATAGCCCGTGGCCTGGGGAATCTGAGTCGCCAGCGGTGATGAAATGGTCATGTAGTGCAGCTTGCGCGACCCATAGTGGATCGGCATCTGCCGGCCCTTGCCGTAGTCCAGTTCATTGCCGAACAACTGGTTCATGAACTCGTCGAAGCTGAAGCCGCGATAGGCCAAGGCGCCCTGCTCTCGGTACTGAGCCATGATCATGTCGGCGTCGTCCAGGGCGGCGGCGCTGCCGATGACCGCCGCTTCCTCGCCGGTGCACTGCATGTAGAAGCTCAGGCGTCCCTGACGCTGCGCCGCCATCATGCGCTCGTCCAGCACCCGGGTGGCCACCATGGCGTGGTAGATTCTCAGCGCCTTGTCGCGCTCGAGATCCGGCCCTTCGGCGCCGTCATGGAGGGTGCCATCCTGGGATAGCACCGCATATGTGGGAATGCTGTATTCGTCGCCGGACAGAAAGTCCGGGCGGTGGGTCTGTGCGGTCGTCGTCATCGTGCTGTTCCTTTGCCCCTTTTGAGGGCAGTGTTGTCTTTATTCCCGCTCCTTGCCAGGGGATTGCCCGTGGCGGGACCAACGCACTGACTTGACGTTAACGTAAACTGAGACGCCTGCCTAGCCGCGACTTTGGTCGAAAATTCGTCTCGAATTGCCTCGATGGACCGCTTTGCGGCGAGCACCATGGGACGCCCGAACCGGGCCACCGTGACGGGGAGACCGGCTGGTGAGAGACGCAGGCCACCACGAAGCCCCCCTCTCTGCACGGGGGCTTCGCGGATACGGAGATCAGGAAAGGGAAAGCGGACCAGGTCTCGGTGTTCGGACCCGGACGACGCCATCAGGCCCGGCGAGCAGGAGCCAGGCGCGCGAACACGCTGTCCACCGTCAGCGCCAGCAGTGCAATCAGCACTGCGCCCTGGACGATGTAGGCGGTGTTGCCATTGACGATACCGGAGATGATCGGGTCCCCAAGGTTGCTTGAACCAACGGTAGCACCCAGGGCGGCGGTGGCGATGTTGATCGTCACCGAGGTGCGAATACCGGCCAGGATCACCGGTGCCGCCAGCGGCAATTCCACCTGGCGCAGGATCTGGCCACTGGTCATGCCCATGCCACGGGCGGCCTCCCGCACCGAGGGATCGATACCCTCGATCCCGGCGAGAGTGTTACGCACGATGGGCAGCAGACCATAGAGCAGCAATGCCACCACGATGGGCAGGGTGCCGAAACCCAGCACCGGCACCGCCAGCGCCAGTACCGCCACCGGAGGAAACGTCTGTCCCAGCGATGCCACCTGGGCGACCAGCGGCAGAAAATCGCGTCCTCCCGGACGGGTGACGGCGATGGCGCCGCCCACCCCGATCAAGGTAGCCAGCACGGCGGCAACGCTGACCACCAGCAGATGGCGTCCCAACAACACCAGAAAGTCCACCCGCGAGAAGATCACGTCACGGCTATCGGGCTCGACCCAGCGAAACAGCGCTTCCAGCTGCCCCATCAACAGACAACCCGCCAGCAGCAACAGCCCCCAGATGACAGGAACCCGCCAGCGGCTGGCCCAGTGCTCAGTCATGGCCCCGGGCTCCCACCAGCCGACGAAAGCTCAGTTCGCCGATCGGAATATCATCGTCATCGACCACTGCCAGGCGCTCGACCCGGCGCCATAGCATCACCGATAGCGCCTCCCTGAGCGAGGCGCCCTGGTCGATCCGCTCGCGCGCCACGCCACCGGTGCCCAGAGGCATCATGCGCTCGCTGACCGGCAGTAGCGCTGCCTCCTTGAGGCCGCGATCCTCGCCCCCCAGCAGCGAGGCGACGAAATCGTTGGCGGGGTCTCTCAGCACGCTCAATGGATGCCCCTGCTGCATGATCTGCCCTTCGTGCATCACCACCAGCCGGTCAGCCAGGGTCAGGGCCTCGTCCATGTCGTGGGTCACGAATACGATGGTCTTGCCCAGCCGCGCCTGAAGATCACGCAGCTCCAGTTGCAGGCTCTCGCGGGTGATCGGGTCGAGGGCGCCAAACGGCTCGTCCATCAGGAGGATATCCGGGTCCGCCGCCAGGGCGCGGGCGACCCCGACCCGCTGCGCCTGCCCCCCGGACAACTGGTCGGGGTACTTGCCGGCAAATTCGTCCATCGACAGCCCCAGCAAGGCCATCAGCTCCTCGACCCGTGCGTCGATCCTGGCCTTTGGCCACTTGAGCAGTCGCGGCACCAGGCCGATGTTGCGCGCCACGGTCCAGTGGGGGAACAGACCGGTGCTCTGGATGGCGTAGCCGATCCGACGCCTCAGCGTCTCTTCCCTGAAGCTGCGAATGGGCTGCTGGTCGATATGGATCTCGCCATCGCTGTGTTCGATCAGCCGGTTGATCATCCTCAGGGTGGTGGACTTGCCGCAGCCGGAGGTCCCCACCAGGCAGCAGAACTCCCCGCTCTCCACCTTCAGCGAAATGCTGTCCACCGCAGTGGTCGACCCGAAACGCTTGCTGATATTGATCAATTCGATCATGCGGCCTCTCCTCTCCCCAGTCGCCTCGACAGGTTGCCGAGTACCGCATCGGCGAGTATTGCCATCACCAGAATGGGCAAGGCCCCCAACAGCACCAGATCCATGGCGGCCTGACCCAGCCCTTGAAAGATGAAACGCCCGAGCCCACCGGCGCCGATCAGGGCCGCCACCGCGGTCAGGCCAATGGCCTGCACCGTGGTGATGCGCACCCCTTCCAGCAGTACCGGCACCGCCAGTGGCAGGCGCACCTGAAAGAAGATCTGCAACCGACTCATGCCCATGCCGCGCGCCGCCTCGATCACACCGGGGGAAACGCCCTCCAGGGCAACAAAGGTGTTTCTGACCATCGGCAACAGGCTGTAGGCCACCAGGGCCAGTAGCGCCGGCGCCCAACCGATGCCGCTGATGCCGAGCGAATCGACCCAGGGGTAGCGATTGGCAAGCCAGGCCAGCGGTCCGAGCAACAAGCCGAACAAGGCCAGACTGGGGATCGTCTGCAGGAAATTGAGTACCGCGAAGGCGCCCCGTTGCGCTTCGGGATAGCGCCGCATCAGCAGCGCGATGCCGGCGCCGAGGACCAGACTGACGCCGACGGTGGTAGTGACCAGCAGCAGGTGCTCGCCGATGGCCAGCCAGAAGTCATCGGCACGGCCCTGGTACTCCTGCCACAACGCCAGACGATTCAGCCCCAGCGGCAGGCAGACGGCGAGCAGCGCCAGCGGAGTCAGCATCAAGAGCCAGGACACCCCGGTCGACAGCCGCTGTCGAGTCCGCAGGTCCAAAAGCGCCAACATCAGCACAAACAGCGCACACCAGATGCCTGAACCGATCCCGAGCCGCGCCTGGGGCAGCTCAGGATCGATAAGCAGGTGCACCGCCAACACCAGCCACAGCGGCAGGCCTGCCAGCGCCAGCAGCACCAGCCCAAGCGAGCGCCAGCCGGGGTCAGCGCTACGCGCCGACAATGCCGCAAGGCCCATGGGCAGGCTGGCCAGCAGCGCCATGGCGGGCCCGGCCACCTCCCAGGCGTAGAGAGCCTCGCCGGGCACAATACGATTCGGTGCGACGCTGACCACAGGCAAGGCCCACCAGGCACCGAGCCCCACCAGCATCAGAGTCAGCAATACCGTATTGCCGCGCTCACCGTTCACTGCACTCAAGAGACCGATGGCTCAGTCCTCGAGAGTCGACAGGTAGTCGGCGGCCACCTTCGCCGGGTCCAGACCGTTCACCGCCACGTCACCGTTGAGACGCTGCAGGGTCTCAAGATCCAGCGACTGGAACACCGGCGCCAGAGCCTCTTCGATCTCGGGGTGAGCCTCGAGCACCTCCTTGCGCACGACGGGAGCCGGCTGATAGACCGGCTGAACACCCTTGGTGTCGGTCATCACGGTGAGGTCCAGCGCCTGCAGGCCACCATCGGTGCCGTAGGTCATCGCAGAATTCACGCCGCTGGTCTGCTGGGCCGCGGCGCGCATGGTCGCGGCGGTGTTGCCCCCGGAGAGTACCAGCAGGTCATCATCGTCCAGAGAGAAGCCGTAAGCCTCCTCGAACGCCGGCAAGGCAAAGGCGGACTCGACGAAATCGGTACTGGCCGCGAGCTTGTATTCGCCCCCCTGGTTGATGAAGTCAGCCATGTCTTCCAGGGTCTCGAGCCCGTTGTCACGGGCGACGTCTCCGCGCACGCTGATGGCGTAGGTATTATTGGCCGAGGCCGGCTCGAGCCATACCAGCCCCTGCTCGGCGTCCTTGCTCTTCACCGTTTCATAGGCCTTGTCCGCGTCATGCCACACCGGGCTGTCGGTCATGTCGTGGAAGAAGGCACCGTTGCCGGTGTATTCCGGATAGATATCGGTCTCGCCGTTGATCAAGGCCTCGCGCACGATGCTGGTGCCGCCAAGCTGAAGCCGATCCTCGACCTCGAGCCCTGCCGCTTCCAGGCGCTGCAGGATCATCTGACCCAGCACGGAGCCCTCGGTATCGATCTTGGAGGACACCACCAGCGGGTCCTGTGCTTGAACCTGCCCCGCCAGGGCAGAGGCGACCATCACGGCTAACACCAGGGGACGTTTCATATATCTCACCCAATTCCTTGTGTGTGTATGCTGAGTATAAGGAGGCAAGGCCAAGCCTGCTGAACGTTTCACCAACGTGAGTCCATCATGACCTCATGCCAAGGCGCAACCACCGCCGTCCAGCTCGGCGCAGTACCCAACCATCCCATGGTGCGTGATCTGGCATGGCTGATGACGGCTCCCGACCTGATCGACACCGTCTGGCCCGGGCGTCCGAGTCTGACCCAGCTCGGGCTGGGCGAGCCGGAGCACCGACACGCCTATCTGGCGGCCATCGACGCCGACCCGAGCGCACTTGAGGCGATGGTGGGGCGCACCGCCACCACCCGGCTTGGACAATATCACGAGTTTCTTTGGCAATTTTTGCTCTCTACGGCACCGGCTACCGAGTTGCTGGCTCACAATGTGCCTATTCGAGAAGAAAAGCGGACCCTGGGCGAACTGGACCTGCTCTACCGCAACGCCGATGGGCGCCTTCAACACCTGGAAGTGGCGATCAAGTTCTTTCTCGGCCTCCCCTGCGGTCCGGGGGACTCGAGCGATACCTGTCGCTGGATAGGCCCCGGGGGGCTGGACAGCCTGGCGCTGAAGGTCAGCCATCTGTTGCATCATCAACTGCCCCTGCTGCAGAGCCAGCGCGCCCGAGAGCTTTTGCGTCTGGGCCTGAATGACAGCCCCGCCAACACGATCAAAGGGGCTCCCCTGGCGTCACTGCAACACGGAATCGAGGCCCACCTGGCGATGCCCGGGGTGTTGTTTCAACCCTGGCACTGTCCCATGGCGCTACCCCGCGGCGTGCCGGATTCGGCGCTACAGGGGCTCTGGTGTCACTGGCGCGACTGGTCGGCCCTGTGCAGACAATTCGAGAACATGCGCTTCGGTACCTGCCTGGCGAAACCCCATTGGCTGGCCCCGCCACAACCGCGACACTGGAGCAGCCGTGACGACCTGACACGGGCGCTGGCGGCACATTTCGCCACCTATGCGACACCGGTACAGGTGATGCTGACCGAGGACCCCCTGCGCTTCGAGCGAGAGGCACTGGACCCGCCGCTGGATGGCTCATGGGTCCTTGGCCAGGATGCCGATGAGCCTGCCACCCCGGACATGAAAAATGCGCCGCCCGCGGCATGCGGACGGCGCATCTTCGTGGTCGGCGACGACTGGCCCCGACAGGTCCCCCTGCCGCCCCGTGCGGTGCACAAGCGACAGGCGACTACGGGCTGAGCTCAGCCCTTGTCGACCACCCAGGTGGTACCTTCGCGGGAGTCCTTGAGCACGATCCCCAGGGCGGCGAGCTCGTCGCGGATGCGGTCCGCTTCGGCGAACTGCCTGGCCTTCTTGGCCTCCGCCCGCGCCGCGATACGCGCATTGATCTCGTCTTCGGACAGCGCTACCGAACCACCCTTGAGGAAGGCGGCCGGCTCCTGGGTCAACAAGCCCAGGATACCGCCCAGACGCTTGAGCTCGAGCGCCAGGGCAGGAACGTCATCGCTGCCTTCCTTGCGCGCACGATTGAGCTCGCGTACCAGTTCGAACAGCACCGACAGGGCCTCCGGCGTGTTGAAGTCATCGTCCATGGCGGCGCTGAAGCGTGCGGCGTAGTCGCCCGGCCCTACTTCGATTTCCGCCGGCAGCGCGACACCGTCAAGCGCGGTATAGAAGCGCTCGAGTGACTTGCGTGCCTCGCCAAGCGCCTCCGGGGCGTAGTTGATGGCACTGCGATAGTGGCTTGCCACCAGCAGATACCGCACCACCTCTGGATCGTGGTGCTCCAGCACCTCGCGAATGGTGAAGAAGTTGCCCAGTGACTTCGACATCTTTTCGCTGTCGACCCGCACCGCTCCGGCGTGCATCCAGGTATTGACGTAGCGCTCGCCTGTGGCCGCCTCGCTCTGGGCGATCTCGTTCTCGTGGTGCGGGAAGGTCAGGTCCGGACCTCCACCGTGGATGTCGAAGGTGTTGCCCAGGCAGCAGGTGGACATTGCCGAACATTCGATATGCCAACCCGGACGCCCCTCGCCCCAGGGAGAGGCCCAGCTGGCCTCACCCGGCTTGGCACCCTTCCACAGCACGAAGTCCAGCGGATCTTCCTTGTGCTCGTCGACCTCGACGCGGGCGCCGGAGCGCATATCGTCGAGGTTACGATTATTGAGCTTGCCGTAGCCTTCGAACTTGCGCACGCGATAGTAGACATCGCCGTTACCCGGCGCGTAGGCAAAGCCCTTGTCGATCAGCACCTCGATCATGGCGATGATCTCGGCCACGTGACCGGTGGCCCTGGGCTCCTGGTCCGGACGCTGGACAAACAGTCGACCTTCATCCTCGTGCATGACGTCGATCATGCGCTCGGTCAGTTCACCGATGCTCTCGCCGTTCTCTTCGGCGCGACGCAGGATCTTGTCGTCGATATCGGTGATGTTGCGCACGTAGGTGACGTCATAGCCACGATGGCGCAGATAGCGGCTGATGACATCGAAGGCGACCATGACCCGGGCATGTCCCAGGTGGCAGAAGTCATACACCGTCATGCCACAGACGTACATGCGTACCTTGCCCGGCTCGATGGGCGTGAACTCTTCCTTGGTGCGGCTCAGCGTGTTGTATATCTGCATGTCAGCCCTTCTTCTGCATCTTGGCCCAGGTGTCCTTGAGACCGACCGTGCGATTGAACACTAGGTGATCGGGGCGGCTGGCGTAGCGGTCGGCACAGAAGTAGCCGACGCGCTCGAACTGATAGCGATCCTCGTTGCCGGCATCAGCCAGGCTCGGCTCGCCGACACCCTGGACGGTCACCAGCGACTCGGGGTTCAGGTGCTCGAGGAAATCGGCGTCCTTGTCCTTGTCCGGCTGCTCGACCAGGAACAGATTGTCGTAGAGCCGCACCTCGATCGGCACCCCGTGGCTGGCACTGACCCAGTGGATGACCCCTTTCACCTTGCGCCCTTCCGGGTTCTTGCCCAGGGTGTCGAAGTCCACACTGCAACGCAGCTCCTGGATCTCGCCAGCCTCGTCCTTGACCACCTCGTCGCAACGGATCACGTAGCTGTTGCGCAGGCGAACCTCCTTGCCCGGGGCCAGACGGAAGAACTTCTTCGGCGGCTCTTCCATGAAATCGTCGCGGTCGATCCACAGCTCTCGGGTAAAGGGGATACGGCGTACCGGCATGTCGTCACGGGCCGGGTGTCCCGCCACCTCGTAGACCTCTTCGTGGTCGGCGTCGACATTGGTCAACACCACCTTGAGTGGCTTCAGCACGCACATGGCACGAGGCGCATTGTCCTCGAGGTCGGAGCGGATGGCATGGGTCAACATGGCAATGTCCACCAGACCGCCGTCGGCCCGGGTCACACCGATCATCTCGCAGAACTTGCGAATCGACGCCGGTGTATAACCGCGCCGACGCATCCCGGAGATGGTAGGCATGCGCGGATCATCCCAGCCATCGACGATGCCGTTGTCGACCAGCAGCTTGAGCTTGCGCTTGGAGGTCAGGGTATAGTTCAGATTCAGGCGCGCAAACTCGATCTGCCGGGGCTTGGCCGGCACCGGCAGCTGCTCCAGAAACCATTCGTAGAGCGGCCTGTGGTCCTCGAACTCCAGGGTGCAGACCGAGTGGGTAATCCCTTCGATGGCGTCAGACTGCCCGTGGGTGAAGTCGTAGGACGGATAGATCTTCCACTTGTCGCCGGTCTGGTGGTGGCTGGCATGCCGAATGCGATACAGGATCGGGTCGCGCAGGTTGATGTTGGGCGAGGCCATGTCGATCTTCGCGCGCAGCACCTTTTCGCCTTCGGCAAATTCCCCCTGGCGCATGCGCTCGAGCAGATCGAGGTTCTCCTCTGCGCTGCGGTCGCGGTAGGGACTGGGGCGACCGGCTTCGGTCAGGGTACCGCGGTATTCGCGAATCTCGTCCGGAGACAGATCATCGACATAGGCCTTGCCTTCCTTCACCAGATGCTGCGCCCAGGCGTAGAGCTGGTCGAAGTAGTCGGAGGCGAAACGAATGTCGCCCGCCCACTGGAAGCCCAGCCAGTGCACGTCTTCCTTGATGGCGTCGATGTAGGCCTGCTCTTCCTTGGCGGGATTGGTGTCATCGAAGCGAAGATGGCAGTCACCACCGAACTGCTCCGCGAGTCCGAAGTTGAGACAGATCGACTTGGCGTGCCCGATGTGCAAGAAGCCATTCGGCTCGGGGGGGAATCGCGTCACGATCTTCTGTGACCGTCCGGCCTCGATTTCCTCGCGAATCTGATTGCGAATGAAATTCGGCGCGTTGCTGGTCTCGGTGGTCATGTTGATGAATCAACCTCTGGTGAAGTAAGGGCTTTGAAGGGCACAGATCCGCCCCCGGCTTCGCGCTGCGAAGCAAAACGGCTATTATAGCGTCACGCCAGGGCCCGGCGCCAAGCCGGGCCGAGAACGAGAAAGGCGCCAAGAGGCGCTGTAAACGCTACAGGACCACTCCATGATCATTCTGCAGACCAATTTTGGCGACATCTCGATCGAACTCAACCATGAAGAGGCGCCAAAGACCGCGGCCAACTTCGAGCAGTACGTCCGCGATGGCTTCTACGATGGCACCCTTTTCCATCGCGTGATCGACGGCTTCATGGTCCAGGGCGGCGGCTTCGACAGCAACTTCGAGCAGAAGCCCACGCGTGACCCCATCGAGAACGAAGCGGACAATGGCCTCAAGAACGCCACCGGCACCCTGGCCATGGCGCGGACCCAGGACCCTCACTCCGCCACCGCCCAGTTCTTCATCAATGTGGCCGACAACGACTTCCTCAATCATACCGGCAAGAACATGCAGGGCTGGGGCTACTGTGTCTTCGGTCGTGTGGTCGACGGCATGGACGTGGTCAACCGGATCAAGGACGTGGCCACCACCCGACGCGGCATGCACGCCGACGTCCCTGCCGAGGACGTGATCATCCAGCGCGCCTACGTCAAGGACGACGCCTGATCCTCCTGCCTTTCCACCGAGCACGCCCGCGCTGCGGGCGTGCTGCGTTCAGGAGACCATGAACACCATGACCACTCTGTTGATCGCTGACCTGCACCTGCATCCCGAGGCGCCGCAGATCACCCAGGGATTCTTCGACTACCTCGAGCGCAACACCGCCGAAGGCACCGATCTTTACCTGATCGGTGACATCTTCGACGCCTGGATCGGCGACGACCTGATGGATCTCGGCGCCGCGGATCCGTCTGGCCACGCGGCTCTGGCCTGCCAGGTGGCCGAACGCCTCAAGGCTGCCAGCGACGCCGGCATGCGACTTTTCCTGATGCACGGCAACCGCGACTTCCTGCTGGGCGAAAGCTTCGCCCAGCGGGCCGGCGCCACCCTGCTCGACGAACCACAACGACTTGACCTTGGCGGTGAGCCTACCCTGGTGATGCACGGTGACAGCCTGTGCACCAGCGACGAAGCCTACATGGCGTTTCGCGCCAAGGCCCGTGACCCGCAGTGGCAGGCAGGAGTCCTTGCCATGCCGATCCCGGAACGTCTGGCCTTGGCAAGCCAGTTGCGTCAGCAGTCCGGCGAGGCCAACAGCACCAAGGCCGCTGACATCATGGACGTCACCCCCGAGGAAGTCGTCGACGTGATGCAGGCCCACGAGGTTCGCAGGCTGATTCACGGTCATACCCATCGTCCCGCCGTGCATGACTTGAGCCTTGCCGGTCCTCAGGGCGATCCCGTGTCGGCGCAACGTATCGTGGTCGGCGACTGGACCCGCGATCAGGGCTGGGAGGTGCGCATCGAAGACGGCGAGGCCCCATCACTCAACCGCTTTTCCTTCTGACGCAGCCTTTATCGACGCCCTGCCCGCCCTGGGCCTTCGGGCATCGATGACACGCCGGACGCTCAGGCGTCCGGCCCCGCCTCACCCGACGGCCGACGTCGACACTGCTCGAGCGCCCGCTCCAGGCCATCGATATCGAGTTCTATATCCTCTGGCCAGATCATCTCGAGCCGCGAATCCTTGCGCCAGGACGCCTGAGCCTCTTTGCCGGGAACGGACGGAAGCGGGAAGGTGCGCCAGCCCCGGCCGGTTCGCATGACCCCTTTCACCCGCACGCCAGATGGCAGTTGCTTCCACCACTGCTCCAGCGCTGCGAGATCGAAGCACTCCTCGCGGTGCCAATGCCAGCTTGCGGAGCGATACCCCAGACCGTGTCCGTTCTGTCTTGCTGCACCACCGGCGATGGGCGCCGGGACCTCTGGCGTACCTGGCGACGAGTCGATCGCCTCGGCATGCAGCGAAGGCCGACGCAGCAGCAGACTCTGAGCATCGCCACGGACGTTCTGACGGCCTCGCGCCGGGGAGTCGAGCAGATGGCTGATCGGCAACCCTTTCGCGCCGCTTGGCACCATCCAGGATGGTGCCAAGCGGCTCTTCTGGCGCCATCGTTCAACCCCTTGGCGATGCTCGTCCTCGAGCAGGTCCTGCATGGACAGCACCCATCCATCGGCCACTGCCAGCTGATCGATAAAGGTGGAGTGGTTAGTGACTCTGGGATCATCGAGACGGCGTGCATCGAGCACAGTGATGACCTGGCGGAGATCCAGCACCTGGGCAAGATCGCCGCCCCCCAGCACCTCCAGCAGGCCGGCCGGGTGACCGAGCCCGGAGGGCTCGATCAGCAGTCGATCTGGCCGTTCGCGGCGCAGCAACTGCACCAGCACCGAGCGGAAGACCGTCGCCACCTGACAGCAGAGACACCCTCCTGGCACCCCCTGCACGGTGACGTCGTCGCTCTCCCCGACTATCGCTTGGTCGATGCCCACCTGACCAAACTCATTGATCAGGATTGCCCACCGCTCACCAACGGGTTTGCGATCGATCCAATGGCGGATCAACTGGCTCTTGCCGCTGCCGAGAAATCCGGTGATGACATGGGTGGGGATGCTGGCCAGTGGTTGCATGACGGTACTTGGCTCCGGGCTAGAAGATTGGCAGCAGATGGCGACCAATAAGATAACGGTATAAATATAAACAGCCTATGCCGAGGCCTTGTGCGACGCTATACCCTGAACGCCGTATGCGCTTTATCAGAACTCAAGATAACGGTATAAAAAGAACCATCAAGCAGGCACGCAATACCCGAAACATCGCTCCAACAATCGTTCCAACAGGACTTCACAGGCCGGCGCCAACGAAAAGGAGCGCCAGATGGCGCTCCTTTTCGACAGCAGGGGGACCGCGACACGCGTACGGCCCCTCTCCGCGCTGGCTAGACGAGTTGGCTAGTAACGCTCGATCTCGCCGGTATCGCGTAGATGGGTCAACAGGCCATCCAGCACCGCCTGGGCACGCAGCCGCTCGGCCATGCTGGCGACAAACTGCTCCATCTGCTGGTTACCCTCACCCTGGCCAATGCTCTCCAGGGCAATAAGACTGACATCGGCGCCATCGACCGCCCGGCCGTAAACCACCTGGCCCTCTTCAGGATGCGGCAGCTTGAACGCGGTGGTCAGCACTGCATCGGGTACGCTGGGCGCGTCCTGACGGCTGATGTTGTCAGCACGCTGCCAATCGATGTCCAGCGACTGGCCCCCCTGCAGCTGCGACACTCGCTCTTCAGCAAGCTCGATCAAGGCGTCGCGGGTCTTGGCTTGACGCACCGCCGCTTCGACCTGGTCCTTCACCTGCTCCAGTGGGAGCGTCGCCGCGTCGCGGTGATCGAGTACCCGCAGCACCAGACGCCGTGAACCATCCAGCTCGATGACCTCGCTGTTGAAGCCCTCTCCAAGCACCTCATCGCTGAAGGCCTGATCCATCACGCCAGGTTCGGCCAGTACGCCTTCAGCGCCTTCACGACCGACCCAATCACTGGTCTGACGCTCGAGTCCAAGGTCGTCAGCCACACTCTGAAGATCGTCGGCAGCGAAGCTCTCGTCGATCAACTGCTGGGCCTTGTCATTGAAGGCGTCACGCACCTGTGCCTGAGCAAGCTGATCACGCAGACGGTCACGCTCGGAGGCAAAGTCCGCACGATCGATCTCGGTCACCTTGATCAGGTGCAGTCCGTTGTCGGTCTCGACTGCCTCGGAGACCTGGCCCTCGTCGAGGGCAAAGGCGGCCTCTTCAAAGGCCTCGCCGAAGATACCCCGGGTGATCACCCCAAGATCGCCACCGTCGTCGCTGGTGGATGTGTCATCGGAGAACTCGGCCGCCAGATCGTCGAACGCGTCGCCATCGGCCAGTCGCGCCTTGATGGCTTCGATACGGGCCTCGGCCTCGTCTCTGCTGCGCTCGTCGCCGAAGGTCACCATGATGTGTGATATCTGACGATCGGCGTTCTCCGCCTGGGCTTCCCAGGCTTCGCGCAGGTCCTCCTCGCTCACCTCGATATCGGCGGCCATGGCCTCCTGATCGAGCACGATGTAACCGAGCTTGACCTGCTCCGGCCGCAGGAATTCCTGCTGATGCTCGTTGTAGTAGGCTGTCATTTCCGCCTGAGACACCTCGACAGGCGCATCAAGGTCCGCCTCGGTCAGTCGGTGGTAGCGAAAACTACGGGTCTGGCGCTGCAACTCGGCAAGCCGGTCGCGTTCACCTGGCAAGGTGAAGTCGCTGGCGATCAGGCCTTGCTGGATGTGCCCGCGCATGACGTCACGACTGAGCTGCTCGCGGAAGGACAAGGGCGTATAGCCGACACTTGATAGACGGCTGCGGAAGAGCTCCTGGTCGAACTGGCCATCGGCATTCTGAAACTCCGGGCGACTGACGATCAACTGGTCGAGTTGATTGTCCGAAACCGCTAGTCCGCCGTTCTTGGCGTAATCGATCATCAAGCGGTCACTGATCAAGCCTTCGAGCACTTCGCCGCGAAGCGCGCGCTCCTGGTCGGCAGGCACCTGGTTGGAGCGCATGGCGCGCTGGACATTCAGTTCGACCTGCTGGCGATTGATGGGCTCACCATTGACCGTGGCGACCTCGTCGCCGGATTGTCCGAATAGACCAATCAACGACTCCACGCCAAACAGTGCCATGGTGACGATCACGGCACCAATGATGATCTTTGCGATCCAGCTCTGGGATCGGTCGCGAATACTCTGCAGCATGCATGCCTCTGCGAAAGGATGGGGATTCGTCGCGCACCAGTATACGCACCCGAGGGCCTGGCGCGACCTCCCCCAAACTCATGAAAAAGGCGCACCGCGATAGCGATGCGCCCTTGGCGAGTCCGGCGTAGGCGGTGGCCGCCAGACTCGTGTCAACGTGACGATGCTCGACGTGCCGCCGAGACCACGCGTCTTAGTTGACGGAATCCTTCAGAGCCTTGCCGGCCTTGAAGCTCGGCACCTTGGCGGCACTGATTTCGATCGGCTGACCGGTCTGCGGGTTGCGGCCGGTACGTGCAGCGCGCTCCTTGACGGAGAAGGTACCAAAGCCAACCAGTGAAACGCTGTCGCCCTGCTTCAGGCTCTCGGTCACGGATTCCACCATAGCATCCAGCGCGCGAGAAGCGGCGGCCTTCGGAATATCGGCAGACGCGGCAATGGCATCAATCAGCTCGGACTTGTTCACACTTCACCCCTTGACTATTACAGAAAAAAATTCGAAACGGCGATACTTCTTGCCGACAGGCTCGATCGCAGCATGGCGATAATTTATAGCAATGCTGCAAAAGACCTGTCAAGCAACCTTCCTTGCCAATCCGCATGAACTCGGCATTCTACACCCAAGATCATGGAAAAAACGTCACTAGTGTGTGCTGACCATTGAGTGTGTCGCAGACGACTCTGTCGACAGTGAATCGTCGGTTTTATGATCCACCTTTTGTGACAGAGCGAGCTCGAGCACTTCATCAATCCAGCGAACCGGATGGATCGTCAGAGCATCCTTGATATTTTCAGGGACCTCCTTGAGATCGCGACGGTTCTCCTCGGGTATTAGCACCGTCTTTATACCACCGCGCCTGGCCGCCAGCAATTTCTCCTTGAGCCCACCGATCGGCATGACTTCGCCTCTCAGGTTGACTTCACCGGTCATCGCAACGTCGCAACGCACAGGACGGTTGCAGAAAGCCGAGACCATGGCGGTCACCATGGCGATACCCGCGCTGGGGCCGTCCTTGGGGGTGGCTCCCTCCGGCACGTGGATATGCAGGTCTTCCTTCTCGAACCGCTCGGGATCGATCCCCAGCGCCTCGGCGCGGGCCCGCACCACCGTCTGGGCGGCACTCACCGACTCCTTCATGACGTCACCCAGTGAACCGGTCTTGTTGAGACGCCCCTTGCCAGGCGTCACCACCGACTCGATATTGAGCAACTCACCTCCCACCGAGGTCCAGGCGAGTCCGGTCACACGACCGACCTGGTCCTGCTGGTCGGCCAGACCGTAGCTGTAACGCCGCACGCCAGCGTAGGCTTCGATATCCTCGGCCGCCAGCGTCTGCGAGCCCAGGGCACCTTCCTTGCCTTCCTTCTCGAGCCGCTCACGCAACACCTTGCGACTGACCTTGGCGATCTGCCGCTCGAGCTCGCGAACGCCGGCTTCGCGGGTGTAGTAGCGAATCAGCTCCAGCAGCGCATCCTCACCAAAGCTCAGCTCATCTTCCTTGAAGCCATTGGCGGCCAGCTGCTTGGGCACCAGATAGCGCGTGGCAATGGCCAGCTTCTCATCCTCGGTGTACCCCGGGAGGCGTATCACCTCCATGCGGTCCAGCAGCGGCCCCGGAATATTCATCGAGTTGGCGGTACAGATGAACAGGGTTTCCGACAGATCGTAGTCCAGCTCCAGGTAGTGGTCACTGAAGGTGTTGTTCTGTTCGGGGTCCAGCACCTCAAGCAGCGCAGACGCAGGATCTCCACGATGATCCATGCCAACCTTGTCGACCTCATCAAGCAGGAACAACGGGTTCTTCACCCCCGCCTTGGCCATGCGCTGGATCGGCTTTCCGGGCAGAGAGCCGATATAGGTCCGGCGATGCCCACGGATTTCCGATTCATCACGCACGCCGCCGAGGGCCAGACGCACATACTTGCGATTGGTCGCCCGGGCGATGGACTTGCCCAGCGAGGTCTTGCCGACGCCGGGAGGCCCCACCAGACACAGCACCGGCCCCTTGAGCTTCTTGACCCGCTTGTGCACGGCCAGATACTCGAGGATGCGTTCCTTGACCTCATCCAGTCCATAGTGGTCCTCGTCGAGCACCTTCTGGGCATTGATCAGATCGTGCTTGACCCGGGTACGTTTCTTCCACGGTACCGACACCAGCCAGTCGAGGTAAGAGCGCACCACCGTCGCCTCCGCCGAGGAAGGTGACATCATGCGCAACTTGCCGAGCTCCTGGTTGGCCTTGTCGGCGGCCTCCTTGGGCATCCCGGAGTCCTTGATGGCCTGCTCGTACTTGTCGGCCTCGTTTGGCGCGTTCTCGAGCTCGCCCATCTCCTTCTGGATGGCCTTCATCTGCTCGTTGAGGTAGTACTCGCGCTGGGACTTCTCCATCTGGTCCTTGACCCTGGAGCGAATGCGCTTCTCTACCTGCAGCAGGTCGATCTCGGCTTCGATCAGCGCCATCAGGTGCTCGATACGATCGCGGACGCGATCCATCTCGAGCAATTCCTGCTTGTCGCCGATCTTCAGCGACAGATGGGCGCAGATCGTATCCACCAGGCGGCTGGGATCCTCGATCCCGGACAGCGAATTCAGTACCTCGTTGGGCACCTTCTTCGACATCTTGACGTACTGCTCGAACTGGTTGAGCAGCACCCGCACCAACGACTCCTGCTCACGCTCGCTCAGGGGCTCGCTGGAACGCAGTATCACCTGGGCCGTGGAGTAACCCTCTTCGGCTACCGAGATCTCACCGATATCGGCGCGAGACTCGCCCTCGATCAGCACCTTGACGGTACCGTCCGGGAGTTTCAGCAGCTGCATGATCTCGGCTACCGTGCCGATGGCGAACAGATCTTCGTCATCGGGATCATCCTTGCTCGCCTCACGCTGGGCGACCAGCAAGACCCGCTTGTCATCCGCCATGGCGGCTTCCAGCGCTTGAATCGACTTCTCTCTGCCGACAAACAAGGGGATGACCATCTGCGGGTATACCACCACGTCACGCAGTGGCAAAAGGGGCAGACTCATAGTCTGTTCGGCGTTCTGCTGCATCGCAGACGTTCCTCAAACTTAGCGGGTGAAACCTAAGGGGATGGGGGCAGCCCCGAGGCATTGCAAGGGGAAACGCCTAGCCGAATCGCCATCGAAGGCTCCGGCAGACAAAGGGGCCGCGTCTGCGGCCCCTTTTGACGGCGTCGCGGGAAGCGCTGACGGACTAGCCGTCGGTGCCGTCCACGCGAGTGTCTTCCTCAGCGTCGCTGGCCTGGCTGTAGATCAGCAGGGGATCACTCTCCCCACCAATGACAGAGGCGTCGATAACCACCTTGCTGACGCCCTCGAGAGAGGGAATCTCGTACATGGTGTCGAGCAGCACCGACTCGAGAATCGAACGTAGGCCACGGGCGCCGGTCTTGCGCGCCATTGCCTTGTGGGCCACCGCGCGCAGGGCATCCTCGCGGAAGTCCAGCTCGACGCCTTCCATGTCGAACAACCGAGCGTACTGCTTGACCAGCGAGTTCTTCGGCTCGGTCAGAATCTGAATCAGTGCGTCTTCGGTCAGCTCGGTCAAGGTTGCGATGACCGGCAGACGTCCGACGAACTCGGGAATCAGGCCGAACTTGACCAGATCCTCGGGTTCCACGTCCAGCAGCAGATCGCCGACACCCTTGGTCTCATCCTTGCTCTTGACCTCGGCATTGAAGCCAATGCCACCGGTCTCGGCACGATCCCGGATAACCTTGTCGAGGCCGGCGAAGGCACCGCCGACGATAAACAGGATATTGCCGGTATCGACCTGCAGAAACTCCTGCTGCGGATGCTTGCGACCACCTTGCGGAGGCACCGAGGCCGTGGTGCCCTCGATCAGCTTCAACAGCGCCTGCTGCACGCCCTCGCCGGAAACGTCCCGGGTGATCGACGGATTGTCCGACTTGCGCGAGATCTTGTCGATCTCGTCGATGTAGACAATGCCACGCTCGGCCTTGTCCACGTCGTAGTCGCACTTCTGCAGCAGCTTCTGGATGATGTTCTCGACATCCTCGCCGACGTAGCCCGCTTCGGTCAGCGTGGTGGCATCGGCGATGGTGAAGGGAACATTGAGCAACCGCGCCAGGGTCTCCGCCAGCAGAGTCTTGCCGCTACCGGTGGGCCCGATCAGCAGGATGTTCGACTTGCCGAGCTCGACCTCATCCTTGCCACTGTGACGCAGGCGCTTGTAGTGGTTGTACACGGCCACCGACAGCACCGTCTTGGCGCGGTCCTGACCGATCACGTAGTCATCGAGAGTGTGTCGAATTTCGCGCGGAACGGGCAGACGCTCCTCGTCGCTCTCGGCATCGGCATCGAGAACTTCTTCGCGAATGATGTCGTTGCAGAGATCGACACACTCATCGCAGATATAAACGGACGGACCGGCGATCAGCTTGCGTACTTCGTTCTGGTTCTTGCCACAGAACGAACAATACAGAAGCTTGCCGTTGTCGTCCTTGCCTTTGCCGTCGGCCATTCGCGTACCTCTCTGGCAGCGGTGGCCCCAGGGGCCACCGGTAATCACGTAGTCATCGCGCGAGCTATCACGCTATCAGGATGCCGGGCGCTTATCCAGCACTGCGTCGATCAGGCCATACTCCGCGGCCTGGGCGCCGTTCATGAAGTTGTCGCGATCGGTATCCTTGGCGATGGTCTCGATATCCTGGCCGGTGTGGTGCGCCAGGATCTGGTTCAGTCGCTCGCGGATGCCCAGAATTTCACGGGTGTGAATCTCGATGTCCGAGGCCTGCCCCTGATAGCCACCCAGCGGCTGGTGGATCATCATCCGCGAGTTGGGCAGGCAATAGCGCTTGCCAGCGGCACCACCAGCCAGCAGCAGGGCTCCCATGCTCGCCGCCTGACCGATACAGACGGTCGAGACGTCAGGCTTGATGAACTGCATGGTGTCGTAGATGGACATCCCCGCCGTCACCGAACCGCCGGGCGAATTGATGTAAAGGTGGATGTCCTTGTCCGGGTTCTCGGACTCCAGGAACAACAGCTGGGCGACCAGCAGGTTGGCCATATAGTCTTCGACCGGCCCCACCAGGAAGATCACCCGCTCCTTCAACAGCCGGGAGTAGATGTCGTAGGCACGCTCGCCGCGGGCGCTCTGCTCGACCACCATGGGCACAAGGCCGCCGGCAGCGTTGATATCGAACTCGGTGTTCATGAGGAGATGTCCTTGTTTCCTTGCGTGACAAAACGACGAAGCCGGCCCGACGGGGCCGGCCAGGAGAGGCGCCTCAAGCGTCCTCGCCTTCCTCCGCCTCGTCGCCCGGCTGCTGCTGCGCGGCAGCCAGGGCCTGCTGGTAGGACATTTCCACGTCCTTCACATTGGCCTGATCGAGCAAAGCGTCGACGGCCTTTTCTTCCAGCAGTGCAGACTTGACCTGGGTCTTCATCTGCTCGTTGCCCATATAGTACTCGACGACCTGCTCGGGCTCCTGATACTGCTGTGCAAGCTCCTCGACCTTTGCCTTGATCTCGTCGTCGGAAGCATCCAGCTCGTTGACCTTGATCACCTCAGCCAGCAGCAGACCGACCTGCACGCGGCTCTTGGCCTGTTCGGTAAACAGCTCGTTGGGCAACTGGCTGACGTCGAAGTCCTCGCCCAGACCAAACTGCTGCGCCGCCTGACGCTTGAGGCCATCGACCTCCTGCTGGACCAGCGACTCGGGAACGGGGATCTCGTTGGCCTGCTTGAGGGCCTCGAGCACCTGCTGCTTGACGCGATTCTCGACCGCCTGGTCAGCCTCACGGCTCATGTTCTTCTTGACCTCGGCGCGGAACGCCTCGACGTCACCACCTTCGACACCGAATTTCTCGATGAATTCCGCATCGACTTCCGGCAGCGCCTGGCCCTTGACCGCGTTGACCTTGACCTTGAAGGTCGCTTCCTGGCCGGCCAGCTGCTCTGCCTGGTAGTCCTCGGGGAAGGTCACGCTGATGACCTTGTCCTCACCCGCCTTGGCACCTTCGAGCTGATCCTCGAAGCCCGGGATGAAGCTGCCGGAACCCAGCACCAGATCGTGGCTCTCGGCGCTGCCGCCTTCAAACGGCTCGTCACCCAGGAAGCCCTGGAAGTCGATATTGACCTGATCGCCCTGCTCTGCAGCACGCTCAACCTCTTCCCAGGCAGCGTTCTGCTTGCGCAGCGTCTCGATCATCTCGTCGACGTCGGCATCGGTCACTTCAACCACCGGACGCTCGACCTCGGCGCCTTCAATGGTCGCCAGCTCGAACTCAGGATAGACCTCGAGGGTGGCAGTGAACTCCAGGTCCTTGCCGGTCTCGTTGACGGTGGCTTCGATCTGCGGGTAGCCGGCCGGATTGAGCTTCTCATCGGTAATGGCGCGAACATAGCGCTCACGCATGACCTCGCCCACCACCTCGTTGCGCACATCAGCACCATAGCGCTGGCGGATGACCGACATCGGCACCTTGCCCTTGCGGAAACCGTCGAGACGAACGTTCTTGGCGGCATCCTTGAGACGGGCGGCGACGGCCTCGTCGATCTCGGCGGCCGGCACCTGGACGTTGATGCGGCGTTCGATCTGGGAGGTCGTATCGACGGAAACTTGCATGAATAATCCTCTACCGACTGGGGGCGTACTGAAAAATTGAAAACGTCAAAGGGGAGATTCTAAGAATCCCGCCGGGCACTGGCAAGCGCCAACGCCCACAACATGGGGCCTGGCATGTCTTTTACAAGGGGCTATCGGAAAATTCGTGGCCACCGAATGACGACACGACCGCCGCCGAGGGCGAAACACAGGCACGACAAAACGCCGGACAAGCAACTTTGCCTGCCAGCTTCAGATTCGACAACGACTTGTTCAAGAAAGAAACTCGGGGAAGGAATCAGGTTGATGGGGTGGATGATGGGGATCGAACCCACGACCACCGGAGCCACAATCCGGGGCTCTACCACTGAGCTACATCCACCACAACCTGTCAGCTACCGAACCCACGTTCGGGCTTGACCACACTTGCATCGCCTGAATGGGGTGGATGATGGGGATCGAACCCACGACCACCGGAGCCACAATCCGGGGCTCTACCACTGAGCTACATCCACCATATCAGGACAACACCGCTACAACCTTTGCGCGAGCCTGTCAAAAGCAGCTACCAGCAAACTTCACTGGCGCGCCCAGCAGGACTCGAACCTGCAACCTACGGCTTAGAAGGCCGTTGCTCTATCCGGTTGAGCTATAGGCGCATTCTACAGAACCGAACTCTTCACCACAACCCGCTTTTCGAGAAAAACTTCTTCTCCAACAAGCTGTTGTGGTCGGGGTGGAGGGATTCGAACCCCCGACATCCTGCTCCCAAAGCAGGCGCGCTACCAGACTGCGCTACACCCCGCCGGCCAGCCGCTCGGCCATGCAAACCGCCGAAGCAGTCTCTGCAAGCGCTGCGTATTCTACGGAACTTTCCCGCCAAGTCAACAGGCTACCGAGACATTCCTGTTGTCATTCGGGCTCAAGCTTTGCCTGGATGGCGGAGCGTGCGAAAATCCGTGGCCGCCAATTTCATCCAGCACACCCACTTCTGACCGAGGGAACCCCATGACCGCCCAGCTCATCGATGGCAAGTCCATTGCCGCCACAGTACGCCAGCAGGTCGCCCGTCAGGTACAGGCGCGGATCGATGCCGGAGAACGCATCCCGGGGCTTGCTGTGGTGCTGGTCGGTGAAGACCCCGCCTCCCACGTCTATGTACGCAACAAGCATCGCGCCTGCGAGCAGGCGGGTATTTCATCTGTTCAACACGCCCTGCCCGCTTCCACATCACAGGCAGAGCTCGAAGCCCTGGTCGACCAGCTCAACGCCGACGCATCCATCGATGGCATTCTGGTTCAACTTCCGCTGCCCGACCACCTGGACGCTCGCCCTATCCTCGAGCGCATCCTGCCAAGCAAGGACGTGGACGGCTTCCATCCCTACAACCTGGGACGGCTGGCCCAACGTCTGCCGCTGCTGCGCCCCTGCACCCCCAAGGGCGTGATGACGCTGCTGCATCACTCGGGTCTAGCGGTGCGAGGCCTCGACGCCACGGTGGTCGGTGCCTCCAATATCGTGGGACGGCCGATGGCACTGGAATTGATGCTGGCGGGCTGCACGACCACCGTCTGTCACCGCTTTACCCGTGACCTCGAGGCCCAGGTACGCAAGGCGGAACTGCTGGTGGTTGCGGTCGGAAAACCAGGACTGGTGAAAGGCGAATGGGTACGTGACGGCGCGATCGTCATCGATGTGGGCATCAATCGACAGGAAGATGGGCGCCTGGTGGGCGACGTCGACTTCGACGAGGCCGCCCGACGTGCAGGTCACATCACACCGGTCCCGGGTGGCGTTGGCCCGATGACGGTAGCCAGCCTGCTGGAAAACACCTTGATGGCCGCAGACATTCATGACGGCCAGCATCGCGAAACTCCCGACGGCTGAACCTGCACTTGCGACATCCATGCGTGATGGACTCAATTGACGTAGCATCGCGCCCATCCAACACAGGATCACGGAGACACTCCATGAGCGACAAGAAGATGAATGTCGAGAGCTTCAACCTCGACCACACCAAGGTTCGCGCCCCCTATGTGCGTCTGGCAGATATCAAGACCGGCGCCAACGGCGATCGCATCCACAAGTATGACTTGCGGATTTGCCAGCCCAACAAGGAGCACATGGAGATGCCTGCCCTGCACTCCCTGGAGCACTTGATGGCCGAGCTGTCGCGCAACCACTCGGACAAGGTTGTCGATATCAGCCCCATGGGCTGCCAGACCGGCTTTTATATCGCCATGATCAACCACGACGACTACGACGACGTGCTGGCACTGATCGAGGGTACGCTCAACGACGTGCTGTCAGCGACCGAAGTTCCTGCCTGCAACGAAATGCAGTGTGGCTGGGCCGCATCCCACAGCCTGGAAGGCGCCCAGGAGCTGGCAAAAGGCCTGCTGGCCAAGCGTGACGAGTGGCACCAGGTCTTCGCCTGAGCCGAAGCTCCACCTCAAGAGGAATCGCATGAAACGCATTGGCATCATCGGAGCCATGGCGCAGGAAGTCGCCCAACTGGCGGCCCAGCTGGAAGACGTCAGGACCCGCACCCACGTCGGCTCCACCTTCTACATCGGCCGCCTGCATGGGGTCGAGGTCGTACTGCTGCAATCCGGGATCGGCAAGGTCAACGCCGCCATCGGGGCGACGCTGCTGCTGGACAACTACCAGCCCGAGGCGATCATCAACACGGGTTCCGCAGGCGGGTTCGGCGAAGGACTGTCGATCGGCGACGTGGTGGTGTCCAGCGAGGTGCGCCACCACGATGTCGACGCGGTGGTATTCGGCTACGAACATGGCCAGGTGCCCAATATGCCGGCGGCCTATCTCCCGGATGAACGCCTGGTTCGGGTGGCACGGGACTGCGTCGAAGGCATGGCTGAGGTCAAGGTGGTCGAGGGCCTGATCGCGACCGGCGACGTCTTCATGGCGTGCCCCGATCTTGTCTCGCGCACCCGCAACCGCTTTCCCACCATGCTGGCGGCAGAAATGGAGGCGGCCGCGATTGCCCAGACCTGCCACCTCTACGGTTGCCCCTTCGTGGTGATTCGCGCCTTGTCCGATATCGCCGGGCAAGGTGACAACCACCTGTCCTTCGAGGAATTCCTCGAGCAGGCGGCTGATCACTCCAGCCGTATGGTGACGGCAATGGTGCAACGGCTGGCGTCACCGCAACCTGCCGTTGACCGACAGCAGCCGGCCTGACAACTCTGTCTCGCCAGAAAGCACTGCCGTCATCCTGACAGCACGCCCGGCTACAGCCGGGCGTGCTGCCACTCGCTCAACCGATATCCGGCTGTGAACTCTCCAGCAGCCTGACCAGAAAGTCGTCACTGCTTCCGTCCATGGACACCCCCGTTAGCGTCACCTGAACATCCGCATTGCTGCCGTCCTGCAAGAGCCCTCCATCGAGCTTCACGTGGACCACGGTGTCTTCGCCATCTGCGATGGCCAGGACCTTTTCACCACCTTCCAGATCACCAATGTCTTCGAGCAACTCTCTTAGATCCAGCATATTGCCCAAGACATCGACCGCAGTGGCGTAGGAGCTGTCAGCGCTGGACGCAGGCTCTCCCAGACTCCAGGCCAGCTCATCCTCTTCCGCCAACAGCGGTAGCGCGGCTGCTCGGCTTGACCCTGCCATCGCGGCCCCGAAGCCCTCCGGATCGATGCCGGTGATGGTTGGCGTATCGTCATTGATCACCACCTCAAGCGTCCCGCTCACTGTCGAGCCATCCTTGTCGGTAGTGGCGTAGCCCAACTCGAGCGACAGATCGCTTTCCTGGCCGCCCTTCGGGTGGTCGACATCCTTGCTCAGGTAGACCACCACATCACCGGCCTCGGCATCCACCAGACTAATGGTCAGGACCCGCTCGCCATCAGCATCATTGCCCATCACGGTGTAGCCGTCTGAACTCACCACAAACTCGACTGGAGAGTCTCGGCTGGTCAACTCAGGCAGCCCGTCGAGATCCCAGCGGAAAGCACCCTGCACGGCAGCACCATCAGCCCCAGCGTCGAACCCGAGGTTGGCGCTCGCGCTGTCGTTGCAGCCGGTGTTCACCACCTCGGTTCCCGGGGCGTCGCCGGGACCGCCGGCGATACCTTTGGGCAGGCTGTGCTCGTCGAGCAGGCCCTTTCCCCTATCTACTCGAGCCACTCGCGTCGGCACTGTTACCAGAACACTCCCCTCTTCAAGGCGATCTCCCGCCAAGGCCACCTTCAGATTTCCTTCGGCGTCTTTTATCCAGACGCCTCCTGAAGCGGCGACGATTACGGCATCTTCCATGACACTTTACCTGTCCCTAATGCGATTTCATCCATACAACACTAAAAATGACAGGCAAGGGAGCACACGCACCGTACTAAAGAACAATCCTCGCACAAACGAAGGAAGAAATAGCGAAGCTGCAAAGCAAAACATGACAAAGCGTCAGCAGCTGGATCATGCCTCCTTTCCCGGCTTCGCTCGGACCACCACAGCCATCTCTGGCTGCTTCTGAAGGAAAGTCCTGCTGTTGATACTCGAATGTGAACTGACGCATACAAAAAGGGCCTGGCATCGCCAGGCCCTTTTGCAAAACGCATCGTCACTCGACGATCAATTGTCCATCATCAAGCATCTGCTGCAGCACCTGTTCACCACTTCCGGCCACACCGAGGCCGCCCAGTTCGATGGTCAGATCAGCGTTGTTCCCGGACGCGTCAATCCCGCCATCGGTCTTGATCTTCAGGAGAATATCCTCGCCTTCGTCGACAGCCACCAGATAGCTGGACAGGTCCGACGCAGCGCCATCGATCAACAGACCGCTCAGATCGAGCTTGTCAGCTTGATCGGTGGTTCCGAGAGTGAAGTCCTCGATACGATCAACAGAAGGGACCTCGGCGTCTGCGGCATCCCATACAAATTGATCACTATCCAGGCCTCCCCACAGAACATCGTCTCCTTTACCGCCCACCAGAACATCCTGCCCTGCCCCGCCTATCAGGACATCATCGCCCTCTTCACCATATAGCTCATCGATACCACCGTCCTGGCGCTCAAGGTTCATCAGTGAATCTACGTTGGCCAGAACATACGCCTTGACCTCATCAGTCGTTGGCGCGGTGCCATTGCCAAAATCGGGAGACCACTTCAGAAACTCATAGAGGCCTTCATAACCTAGACCATTGTGCTCACCCGATGAAAACTCCTCCCCGGAATCGCCGTTAACCCATTCGAGATCATCGGAGTTGACCGTGTCACCGAATACAAGATCATCCCCCGCCCCGGCAAACACCTGGTCACTCCCCAAGGGTTCTAGATCCGAGGTACTTGACCCCGTATCAAGAGCAAGATTTAGATCTTCCTCGGTGTTGACCACGTTGATCTCACCGGCGGAGCCGGTATAGGTATTGCCGTCTTCCAACGCAGTCTCGACGTCACTCGCCAGGATGTCGGTATTGTCAAAATGGCGGATGTAATCAACCAGACTATCTTCCCCTATGCCGATCCCGTGGACCGAATCAGCCACTTCGAGCAGTGCTTCGAAGGACGCCACCGATTCCTCCACCGCCACAAGAGAACCGGGCTCCAGCGGTTCGGGTATCACCAGCTTGCCATCCTCGTCCAGCCAGATTGTCGGTAGCCCGTCGGTGACAAAGACCGCCGTTGACTCGAAGCTGTTGATATCCGACATGCGGGTGAAGAAGTCCGTACTGGCAACGAAGCCTGCATCGAAATTGGTGGATCCCTTGGCTTCCATACCGAGGATATAGGCCCTGGCCGCAGCCAGGTCAGCACTACTGAAGTCTTCGAACACGACAGGATTTCGTGCTACGCCGTCGAAATCGATCAGTTGAAGATTCAAGGTACCTTCGAAGTCTGCCAGGGTCTCGAGCTGTCGCAGCATTGCTGCCTTCAGCAGCTCGAGGCGGGTATAGTTGCCCGATCCATCCGGCCTGGGCGTATCGACTTCTGCATTCATGCTGACCGACGAGTCGAGAATAAAGGAGAGGTTATAGTTGCCTGCTGGGTCGATGATGATCGTTGCCCCACCCTTGTCCGCGATGACGACATCGTCGCCCCCACCCGTGGTGATAGTATTGTTGGCATTGTTGCTCACCACGAGCTCGCCCGGGCCTGACAGGATCAAGGAAAGCTCACCGGACGCCTTGTCACCGTCGCCATCGGCAGCCTCGAGGGGCAGCGGCACCGATGCGTCTCCTGGCGCAGCCCCACGGACGATGTCCACGCTGCCAAGCCCAAAGGGTTCACCGTTCCCGCCTTCGATGATGATGGCCTGGATGCCCTCGGCGCTGTTGATGACAAACGACCAGCCATCCTGCAAGCCTTCAACCTTGAGATCCCCATCGATGACATCGATCTGAACCTCCGACGTCACATCCACGCCCCGTTGATCGAGAATGCGCAGGTCCCCGGCCGACAGCGGCAGAGGCTCATCTTCCCCCTGCTGTGACGAGTAGGCCCGGGCACTGAGCAGCAGGGTGGCTCGCGCGTTGTCAGCGCCAGCCATCGAGATACTCTGGCGAAACTCGCCGACGCGCACATGTGAGTCCCAGGACACCACACCGCCGGTTTCCTCGGCCCCCGCGACCATATCGACACGCAGCTGGTCTCCTTCATCAATCTGTCCCGCCCCGACGATGAGTGATCCGTCGGCAATCGCAACGCCGGCCACCGCGGAGAACACCAGCTGCGAATCAAGACCGCCCTCGGAGACATCCAGCACACCCTGGGTCGCGCTCTGCGAAATGGCGGTCGCCACGATGTCACCATCAAGCCGAGTGAAAACAGACAGCTCACCTTCCCCGACAACGAGACGGGCCTGATTGCTTGATTCATCCAGCACCACGCTGAAGCCTACCTGTCCGGTGGCTGTCACCGCCTCCAGCTCGACCCCATTGTCGGCCAGCCTCCAGGACAGTGGTCCGCCATCCAACATGATGGTGTTGCCATTGACGTCTTCCACCGGCGCCCCATCCAGCGCACCGTCGAAGCGGATCGGGGCCCCTTGCCCATCCGCACCATACCCGCCCGGAAGTGCCAGTTCTCCAGTGCTGCCATTTTCAAGCAGTAAAGCTTCCGAGACGATGCCCTCCGGCGCATCATCATCGATGCGAATGTCGAGCTGGCCGGATGCCTCGCTACCGTCAACATCGGCGACGGTGTAACCGACCGACATGGCCAGATCGTCCTCGGTGGAATTTTCCGGATGGTCGAGCGGACGCAGCAGGCTCACCTCGAAGGCACCGCTGGCAAGGTCTGTCAGGGTGATGCGCAGCGCCTCTTCGCCCGCTGCCGTGGCCGCCACCAGGCTCAGGCCATCATCCGTCACGGCAAAATTCAGCACCTCACCGCGCGAGCTCAACGCCGGCAGACCCACCTGCGACCAGGCGAAGGCGCCGCTGACTGCCGGGCCGTCGTCGCCGAAGTCGTAGCCGAGCGCACCGGTGATGACCGTGGCCTCGCCCGCGACATCGCCATCACCGCCGGGGATACCGCCATCCAGGCCGTCCTCATCGAGCACCACCTCGGCAGGCGCCGCATCCGGATCACCGCCATCCGTTGGGGTGGTGGGCCCCGATGCGTCCAGGATCTCGCCACTGATATCCAGTTCGACGACGTCACCGTCACCATCGGTCACGCGAAGCACGACATCGACGTTCTGCGGCGTACTGTTGTCGAGTCCGCTGGCTGCCGTAAAGGACCAGCTACCGTCACCTCTCAGGGTCAGGTCGCCCTGCGCCAGGGTCAACGTGGTCTGCTCGTCACTGCCAGGCAGACTGGAAAAGCTCAGGGGCGCCCCATTGATCAGTACGTCGATGACGGAGAGTCCATCCGCGCCGGGGCTCAGAGACCAGTTGCCTTCGACGGTGGCGCCCTCGGCCACCTGGATAACGCCTGAGCTGGCGTTGGCGTCGATCAGGGTGTTCCCCGTGGTCACCGACGCCACCGGGGTATCATCATCGATGCGAATGTCGAGCTGGCCGGATGCCTCGCTACCGTCAACATCGGCGACGGTGTAACCGACCGACATGGCCAGATCGTCCTCGGTGGAATTTTCCGGATGGTCGAGCGGACGCAGCAGGCTCACCTCGAAGGCACCGCTGGCGAGGTCTGTCAGGGTGATGCGCAGCGCCTCTTCGCCCGCTGCCGTGGCCGCCACCAGGCTCAGGCCATCATCCGACACGGCGAAATTCAGCACCTCACCGCTGGAGCTCAACGCCGGCAGACCCACCTGCGACCAGGCAAAGGCGCCGCTGACTGCCGGCCCGTCGTCGCCGAAGTCGTAACCGAGCACACCGGTGATGACCGTGGCTTCGCCCGCGACATCGCCATCACCGCCCGGGTTGCCATCGTCCAGGCCATCCTCATCGAGCACCACCTCGGCCGGTGCCGCATCCGGATCACCGCCATCCGTGGGTGTGGTCGGGACTGTTGCGTCGAAGATCTCGATACGCTGGTGAGCATCGGCTTGATCACCGTCTCCGTCGGTCTGTACCAGACTGAACTCCACCGACGGTGATGCTCCCTGATCGAGTCCGACGGCAGCGGTGAATGACCAACTTCCGTCAGCCTTCACGATCAACCGTCCTTCCTCGAGCACGATCTCCTGTCCCAGCGCAAAGGACTCATCGATGCCAGCGACCGACACAACGAGACTGGCCACACCATCGGCACCATCAACGGCGCTCCAGCTCCCCTCGATGGTACTGCCTTCCCCCACCTCGGCGGGACCGCCCAGCTCGATGCCGGGAACATCATCGAGAATCAGCACATCCAGGCTGGCAGTGCGGCCGTCACCATCGACATCCGTCACCGTCACTTCGATCTGCTCCAGGAAGCCGCCATCGGTGGCCCCCTGCGTCTCGTCATTGTCGACGGTATTGGTCAGCTCAAAGTGGTAAAGCACGGTCCCGCCAGTGGCGTCACCCTGAAAACCATCAAGCCAGAGGATGCCATGGGGCGTATCGAGGGACCTGGGAGTCCCCTCCAGGGCCTGAAGGTCCGCCAGCGTCAAGGAGAGCGTCCCTCCCAACGTCAGCGCGCCGAGACCATCGGGAGTGTCGAAGTTGAAACTGCTGGACTGCGCCAAGGCGTCCGCCGATGGACGACTACCCTGGGCTAGCGCAGACTCTCGTACCACGAGCTCGGCACCTTCCAGCCCCCCCGGAAGATCACCAGCGTCTGGGTCTATACCGGAGCCGTCTGGACCACCTTCCAAGCCGCCTAGGCTGACATCGTTGTCTTCTTCCTCTTTGCCACCGTCCTCGCCAGGGTTGTCGCCATCGACGATATCTCCCAGGAATAGTCGGGGTTCCTGTCCATCGGACGAGTCCAGGCCGTACTCGAAGGCGAGTGGAGAAACCTGCTCGAGAATACGCAAAAGACGGACGAAAGAATGCCCATTGTCGTTGCCGGGGCCAGCACCCGGACCCGCGTCAGGCTCGTCGAAGACATCGAAGAGGTCCCGGCCCGATTCCAGCACCTCGAACACCTCTTCCAACTGCTCGTCCTGCAGCAGCGAAGCCTGAATCAACTCGGCCGGGACACTCTGCGCAAGAAGCAACTCATCTGAGGGAAACGATTGGGCGTCGCCCTGGCCCAGCGGTATTTCCATTGTCTCGCCTGATTCAAGCACCAGCGGTAGCTGTCCGGAACTTGACGAAACAACCACTCGCCCGTCATCTCCGGCGACAAGTCGCTGGCCTGGCTGCAGCACATCGCCGGGCCTGGCCACCCGCTGTTCGCCTGCCTGGTCGACAATCCACACACTTCCTGCGGTAGCAATGATATTCATGGGTTTAGCCCCGTGCTTTCTGCTTATTGGGTTTCCACAGAAAATAGGGGCGGCCCCGTGCGGGCGATACTGTCTAGTAGGTCAAGTGGGAGAGTTCTCCATCGGAACAACCCACAAAAGCACAATTAAGAAGTGTTTATTGCAAAATATAAAGATAATCTCTTACTTCAACCAACGACTTTCCCAGACCGAAAAGTAACGGCACTATTCCAGGGCTCTATTTCCGGAGTAAGGTGCAGAGACCGAGACGCCAGCACTTGACGACATCAGATCAACCGTTCTACCACAGAAAAAGGGGGCAAAAAGCCCCCTTTAAACTGTCGCGCGGTAATGACCACTTTTTTCGCCGTCAACGATCCCTGGAGAGGCGCAGGATCAACTGCATCCGATCCTTGACCCCCAACTTGCGGAAGACTGCCCCGAGATGGGCCTTGACGGTTCGCTCGGTAATACCGAGCTCTCGCGCCACCAGCTTGTTGCTTTGGCCCTCCGCCACAGCCAGCGCAACATCCTTCTCGCGCTCGGTCAAACCTTCCAGCATGTCGTGGTGCACGGCAGGCGCCCCACCCATGGCCTTGAAGACACCGCCCACCAGGCTGTCCATCAACTCGGGCCAAAGCCAGATGCCCCGGTGCCTCACCACGACATCGACCTGACGCAGCACTTCGGGGGTAGAAAGCGCGTGGACATAGCCCCTGGCGCCAGCGGTGAAGGCTTCATACGCTTCTGCGGAATGCGGGTTGAAGGATAGCACCGACACCAGCACTCCCTTGCTGGCCAAACGCGTGCACAGTCCCGTCCAGTCGCCGCCTTCAACCACTACCCAGGCGAGATCGCCCTTGACGGCATGATCGATGACACTGTGAGGAGCGACCACTTCCAGTTCACTGAAGGCATCATTCCAGCGCGGTACCTCGCTACTTCCTAGGTAGACCAGGTATCGAGTCATCACCGCTCTCCCATCGCGTTACCCCAGGCGCGCAGTACCGGCTTCAGCAGGAACTGCATCACCGTTCGCTTGCCGGTCAGGATATCCACCTGAGCGGTCATGCCCGGGATGACATCCACCGCTTCGGCTTCAGCGCTGTCTTCGGTTCGCACTCGAACCCGATAGTAGGTGTTTCCCTCTTCATCGGTGGTAGTGTCCGCGCTGATGTGCTCCAGCTGGGCATCCAACCCGCCATAGATGGAAAAGTCATAGGCCGTCAGCTTGATGGTCGCAGGCAGGCCCGGGCGTAGAAACGCGATGTCCTGCGGCGCGATCTTGGCCTCGACCACCAGGGCGTCGTCGGTCGGGACGATATCGACCACCTCCTGACCGGGCTGAGCCACCCCGCCGATCGTATTGATCGCCAGACGCTGAACGACACCATCGACCGGCGAACGTATCTCGGAGAGGCGCACCCTGTCCTGAAGCCCCTCGCTGGACTCGTCCAGGGCCGACAGTTCACCCAGGGTCGCCGAAAGCTCCTGACGCCACTCATTGCGCGCCTTCGCATCGACCTCGCGAAGCTCGCCCAGCGCCTCCTGAATCGCCGACTCCAGCCGCGACACCTGAGCCGTCGCTTGATTGCGCTCACCACTCGCCCTGGAGACCTCACGCTGCAAGCGCAGCACTTCAACCTCTGAGACCGCCCCGCTGGACAGCAGAGGGCGCGTCATGTTGAGTTCCTGACTGGCGAGATTCAGCTCGCGACTGGCTGCGTTGCGACGCGCAGTCGCCTCGTTGAGCTCCGCCCGGCGCTGTGCCAGTCGCTCCTGCAGTATCTGCTTCTGCTCATCCAGCGTTTCCAGACTACTGTGGTATAGCTCGCGCTCACGGGAGACGATATTGGGCGCCTGCTCGATCAATGCCTCCGATGGAGAGAAGTCCGACCCGGTAGCCAGCGCCCTCAGTCGCTCGGCCTTGGCTTGCAGGGTTTCCGCCTTCGCCCGGTTCTCGTTGAAGTTCGAGAGAAAACGCGTCGGGTCGATGCGCATCAGCAGATCGCCGGTGGAAACAAAATCACCTTCGCTGACGCGAATCTCCTGAACCACGCCTCCATCGAAGCTTTGCACCCGCTGAAGCTGGCTGGAGGGTATGACCCTGCCGCTGCCGCGTGTCACCTCATCGATCGGCGCAAAGCAGGCCCAGACGATCACGCAGATGATCGCCACGACAACCATGTACAGCATCAGCCTGGCGCGCAGAGGATCCTGCTGCATTCGCGCCCAGTCAGCGTCACTCGCCCAATCTCTGTTGAGATGGGATGCGCTGACGCGACGCGCAAACAACCGGTCGATAAAGGGGCGAAAGACTTTGCCACCTTTGCGTGATACGCGACCGACGCCTTCGAATCCCTTCTGTTCGGCACTCTTGCTGGACATCAGCTGGCCCTCCCGATCTGGCCTTTGCGCAGCGCATCCATGACGCTGTCACGCTCACCATCTGCGACCACCTTGCCAGAGTCGATGACCACGATACGATCCACCAGCGACAGCAGGGACGTGCGGTGCGTCACCACCACCATCGTCTTGCCCCCAGCGTAATCCTTGAGGTTGCGCTTGAAGGCCTCCTCGCTGGCGTGGTCCATGGCGCTGGTCGGCTCATCCAGCAACAAGATCGCCGGATCGTGCACGATGGCACGCGCGATCGCTACCGCCTGCTTCTGCCCACCCGAAAGCATCTGTCCGCCTTCGCCTACCTGCAGCTCGACGCCCTGAGGGTGTGTGCTGACGAGTCCATCGAGTCCACTGATACGAATGGCCTTGAGCAGCAGATCGTCATCCACCCCTTCGCTGCCGGCACCGGCGATGATGTTGTCCTTCAATGAGCCGTAAAACAGACGAACGTCCTGAGGCACATAGCCGATATGTCGCCTCAACTGCAGGGGGTCGAACTGACGAATGTCCACATCGTCGATCAGCACCGCTCCCGACGTCGGCTGGTACAGACCGAGCAGCAACTTCTGCAACGTGGTCTTGCCACAGCCAACTCGTCCCAGCAGCGCCACCTTCTGGCCTGGTGCTATCGACAGAGAGACGTCGCGAAGGCTGTCATTCTCGGCCTGGGGGTAGCGGAAGGTAACCTTGTCGAACTTCACCAGTCCCTTGACGGCGGGACGATCGATGTAGCTCTTTTCCTCACGTTCCACCGGCATTTCCATCACTCTATCCAACGACTCCAGGGCCGTGGCAGATTGATGATACTGAGCAAGCAGTGCGGCGGCCTGGCTGACCGGTGCCAGCGCACGAGACGACAGCATATAGGCAGCGATCAGCCCGCCCTGGGAGAGATTGCCGTCGATGATCAGATAGACGCCGATAAGGATGACGCAGATACCGACGGTATTCTGGGTCCACTGGGCGATACTGGTGACCGAGGTTCCGAGAAACTTCAGCTGAGCGCCGGTACGCGAAAGGAAGGCGCTGGCCTGCTCCCATTGCCCCTGAACTCGGCTCTCGCCCCGCAGCGTCTTGACCGTCTCGAGCTGGGAGACCGATTCCACCAGAGTAGCGTTACGTTGCGCCCCTACCTTCAAGGTCGTTTCCGACAAGTCGTGCAGCTTTCCCTGGGCACCGAGGGCGTAGAGCAAGATAAACAGCACGCCAACCACGATAGGAATGACCAGTGCAGGTCCTATCAGGCCAATGATGGCGATGAACATCAGAACGAACGGCAGGTCCACCATGGCGATCACGGTGGCGGAGCCGATAAAGCTCCGAACCGACTCGAAGGATTGCAGCATCGAGACAAAGGAACCGGTCGAGGCAGGCTTGGCCTCCATCCGCATCCCCATGACGCGAGACATGATACGCGACGAGAGCTTGACGTCAGCTCGACTGGCCGCAAGATCGACAAAGCTCGAACGCATCAACCTGAGCGTCAAGTCGAATGCCAGTACGATCAGGGCACCGATGGACAACACCCACAGCGTCTCGGTGGCGTGATTGGGCACCACGCGGTCATAGACATTGAGAACGAACAGCGGCATCGCCAGCGCGAAGATGTTGATGGCGACGGAGCCCAGTATCACGTCACGGTAAAGGCGTCTGTTTTCCTTGATCACGCTCCAGAACCAATGCCCAGAACGTTTCTCGTTGACATCCTTCGACCGGGCGTCGAAACGGAACCGCGGCCGCGTATAGATCGCCGTCCCGCTGTAACGTTCGTGAAGCTCGTCCAGCGAGATTTCTACAGACGCCTGCCCCAATTCGGGGTAAATCACCTGCGCGGTACGCGCCTTGACGTCGATATCGAGCAATGCGCAGGCGCGCCCTGGCTCCAGCAACAGCACGACAGGAAATAGCGCAGGGTTCAACTGAACGAGGCGACTCTTGACGAGTCGCGCCGTCAGCCCGGCACGTTCCGACGCCCGGGGAAATATCCCTGGCGTCAGTGCGCCATCTTCCAACGGCAGGCCCGCTGTCAGGGAATCCGCACTGACATCATGCTCGTGGTAGTGAGCAATCGACAGCAGCACTTCCAGCAACTCATCCTTGACTGGGCCTCTGTCTTCGTCCTGCTCCTGCGCTTCAGGTGTTGTAAATTCTGCTTCATCCGCAACTCGTGAATCGTCCACGTAAACCTCTCTGTCGGCCGATGGCTGTACCAGAACGCCCTTTCCGTGCGACCCGGCCTATCATCCCTGCTGTCGTCACGGCTTCCTTTGCGGCAATGCAAGGACCAGAACGTGGCAGTTGCATCCATATTCCGGGAAATGGCGTCCCCGAGAAGCGAGGACGCGATCATCCACTGAGCTTCTAGCCCTCCAGGCCGCGACCGTGTTCCCCTCGCGCCCAGGCAAGGGACACACTGTCATCACCGGCGGAACCAGGCAATGCCCCCATGTCCAGATTCTCGCCACTGCGTTCAAGTGTGATCTCCACTCGACGGTTCTGGCGACGACCTTCGACGGTGTCGTTGGACTGAACAGGCCGATGCGAGCCATAGCCCCGGGTTTCAATCAGCGAAGCACTGACGCCCTGGCTGACCAGGTACTGGCCCACCGCTGCCGCTCGATTACGCGACAGTGGATCATTGATGGCATCGGTACCCGAGATGTCCGCATGGCCAGCGATGAATACCCGGACCAGGTCGTTACGGCCACGGATACGGTCGGCCAACGCACTCAGTTCCTGCTTGGCGCTCGCACTCAGCACGTAGCTGTTGATCTCGAACAGAGCGTCCGCAGGCATGACGACGTCCGGAGCCCGTGTGGAGCCGGTGAGCTCCTCGATGCTGTAGGACCGCGGACCTACCGCCGGACAGACGATATCCGGCGTGATCGACACACCGTTGCTGTCCAGCTCGGCGAGGCTCGGCAGTCCATCCTTGCGCACCTCCAGCACCTCCAGCAGGCTACCGGTGGCACGCAGGGTGCGCGCATCTGCCAGAGCGACGTCATACTGCGCGTTCACATAGGCACGACTCGCCTCGAAATACTCGTTCTCGATGTCCAGCAGGTCGAGCAGCGAACGCTGACCGATATCGAACTGCTGCTTGTAGGCTCCGCGTACGCGATCGGTCGTCTGACGGTGCTCGTTCAGGTATTCCAACTGGTCGCGCAGACGACGGGTGTCGTTGTAGGCGATGGTGGTGGTCTGACGAATGTCGACGCATGCCTTGTCACGCAGATTGACCGCCTGCTCGACGCGATCACTGGCGGCGCGGAACGACGCCAGGTCGCTGCCGCCGCGATACAGATTGAGGCTACCCACCAGTTCGATGCTGTGACGGTCTTCATGATCATTGTCGGAAATGAAGTCGCCGTCGGTGTCACTGCCCTTGTAGGTACCACTGCGGCCCACCAGGTCAAGCCTGGGATGGAAGGGCGACTTGGTGCCTTCACGCTCGGCGCGGGCGGCCTCGATGTTCTCGATGGCGGCATGGAAGTCCGGGTTACCCTCGTAGGCTAGCTGCAACGCCTGGGCGACGTCAGCGGGTAGCTGCTCGGCGAAGGTCGGCGCCGGCGCCAACGCTTCCGGCGGCAATTCCCCCACCAGACGCTGGAATCGCGCAGACACATCGTGCAGGTTGGAGGCTTCGGTGATCAGGTTCGATTCGGCCAGTGCCAGGCGACCGCTGATCTGCTCGAGGTCGACACGACGACCGGCACCTGACAGAGCGCGGGCCTCGATCTGCTGGTAGACCTCCAGGTGCTTCTGATAGTTGTCCTGGGCCAGGCCCACCAGGCGACGGTAACGCTGAACATCAAGATAGGCATTAGTTGCGTCCAACGCCGCGTCCTGACTCGCCCCCAGCAGCTCGTAGTAGCGTACCAGTTCTGCCCGGCTCAGACGCTCGACCTCACTGGCGGTGGCGAAGCCGTCATAGATCATCTGGTTCAGCGTCACCTCGACATAGTCGGTGTCGTAGCTGCCCTGTTGATCGTTCTGACGATCCTCGAGGCCGACGCCTGCATTGACGTCAATCTGAGGCAGATAGCCCCCAAAGGCCACCCGCTCATCGTGGCCCGCCGCCTGAAAGCCATTCCAGGCCGCTAGCACCTCAGGATTGGTATTGATGGTCTGCTCCACGACGTCACGCAGGGTCGCCGCACCGGGCGATGTCGTGCCAGGCGGCAATGTCTGCGCGTCCTGGGCCATGACTCCTGACCCCATCAGCATTGACGTAGAGGCCAATGCGATGGCACTGACCAGCGGCCGCACCATGGAAGAGCGAGGTTCTCGGCGGATCGTTTTCATTCGTGTTCCCTTAATTATCAATGGCCGCAGCCAGTACAGTTGAATCTAGTACCAACGAACTAGCCCAACAACCCCGGATTCTGCAGGACCAGCCGTGCTGCTTCGGCGCTACCATTCTCATCATCCCCGGGATGGGCGAGCAGTTTCCCTGTAGCGCCGATTGTCGAGCGCTTCCCCAACGCTGCTAACATCCCATCCAGCCACAACTACTGTTACAACTACAATCCTCTCACATTCGAACACATTCAGTAACATATCGTCATTCAATGTCATCATGGTCAGGCAAGGCACCACTTGACAGAATCCACAACATCGCCCTACAGCAAACCTGTCCCGTAGCAGTCCACAAACATGCTATCGTAATCCCTTGGATCAAGCGCCTAGCCAAGGAGTCACCGATGGCCTCATCCGAAATTCAAAAAACCCGTGTCATCAATGAATTGACCGGCTTTATCAAAAAGTTGCTGCAGGACCCCAAGGTCCTGGAGACCTCTCTCGAGATCGCCCGCCGGCACCTGGAAAGTGGCAGCGACAGTGGCGTCATGGCCGACATTGCCAACGAAATCTCGGACACCACCAGCATTCATATCCCTGACAGCGCCGAGGAGCACTCCGAAGCCGACCGGCTCTTCCTGGAGCTTCTCAAAGAGGTCGTACAGGAAGAAAAAGCGCTGTACTGACGCATTTTTTCGTCTTTTTTTCCTGCCCCCCCGCCGATCGCCCCCCTGCCGTCGGCGGAATCTCGAAGATCTCCATCAAACTTGATCTGGATCAAGGTTACTATTCTTACATCGTAGTTTCGGCGTTCACACCATGGAATATCGTCTTTCCCTTTCTGCCGACATCGCCACCAAGTCCGCCTCGGTGAGACGCCACATGGGTCGCTGCCTGGCCACCAATCTGCGCAATGCACTCAGGCGCCAGGAGCCCAAGACCAAGGTCGTTGCCCAATGGGACCATCTGGTCGTAAGACTTCCGCGGGAGCTTTCTCGCGGCGATCGTCTGGCACTGGAAGCAAGCATGACCCGGATACCGGGCGTTCAGCGCGTGGCCAGGACACGTAACAGGCCGCTTGGGGACTGGCAGAACACCATCGAACAACTGGCGTGCGAACGGGCATCGGACATCGAAGGCAAGCGCTTCAAGGTCAAGGTCAAGCGCAAGGGACATCACGACTTCGGTTCGGTGGAGGTAGAGCGTGCGTTGGGCGCAGCGCTGCTCGCCCATGCTGCTGATGCCAGGGTCGACCTGAGCACCCCGGAGGTAGTGGTGCCACTGCGGATCGATGGCGACACCTTGATCGAGGAAGTCGACCTTGGGCCGGGCCTCGGTGGCTTTCCACTAGGCACCCAGGGAGAGGCAGTGGTACTGATGTCAGGGGGTTATGACTCCCCGGTGGCGGCCTATCGGATGCTCAGGCGCGGCATCAAGTGTCACTTTGTCCTCTTTCGTTTTGGCGGACAGGAACAGGAAAGCGCGGTCAAGGCGCTGACCCGAGACCTGTGGCAACGATACAGCGCCTCCCACAAGGCCAACTTCATCACCGTTCCCTTCGAGGAAGTGGTCGAGACACTGCGTCGCGAGGTACCTGATGGCCTGGTGTCGCTGGTGCTCAAGCGCTTGATGATCGAGGCCGCCGCAAGAGTCGCGCAACGCGCGCGCATCCCCGCCCTGGTGACAGGAGAGGCGATCGCCCAGGTATCGAGCCAGACACTGACCAATCTCGGCCTGATCGACCGCGCCAGCCACCTGCCGGTGTTGCGACCGCTGCTGACCGATGACAAGCAGACCATCATCGATGAGGCCCACCGGATCGCTACCGCTGAGGCGTCGAGCCGAATGCCCGAGTACTGCGGCGGGATGTCCAGCCGCCCCAGGGTCAAGGCGTCGGAGAAGGAACTTCAGGTGGCAGAGGCCAGGCTACCGGCCGACCTGCTGGATCGCGCCCTGGCCAGCGCCACTCGCCAGCCTGTCGATGCGCCAGTATCCAAAGGCGTCAGCGCACCCTCCCAGGAGCCCCTGGCAGAAGTCTCCTTTGGAGGGCTCCACGACTTCGCCCGAACGGCGACCCGGGTCATCGATGTGCGGCCCCCGGACGACGTCGAGCGCCGTCCGCTTGGGCCACTCGCCTGTCCCGTCGATCATATTCCCTTCTATGAACTGGCGACCCGCAGCGATGCGCTGGATCCCGACACCCGCTATCTCCTCTACTGTGACCAGGGCGTCATGAGCCGCCTCCAGGCGCTGCACCTCAAGGACCGAGGCCTTGAGCATGTCGGCCTGCTGGTGGCGTCCTCCTGACAATGCACCGTCTGCGCAACGGCTTTTTCATGGCTGCGCCCAAGCACGATAGCGGATGCACACGACCTCGATCCTAGCTACAATCGTCGCCTGATTTTCAACGGGATATCACGTCACACCATGTCCATCACCGCACCCGACAAGCGCCAGATTCTGGTCACCAGCGCCTTGCCCTACGCCAACGGCGCCATTCACCTGGGCCACCTGCTGGAGTACATCCAGACGGATATCTGGGTGCGGTTCCAGAAGAGTCGCGGCCACCAGTGCCACTACGTCTGCGCCGATGACGCCCACGGCACCGCGATCATGCTGCGTGCCGAGCAGGAGGGCATCACCTCCGAGGCGCTGATCGACCGCGTATCCCGCGAACACCAGCAGGACTTCGCCCGTTTCGGCGTGGCCTTCGACAACTACCACTCGACCCACTCCGAGGAAAACCGCCACTTCAGCGAGCTTATCTATAAGCGCCTGCGCGACAAGGGGCACATCGCCACCCGTGACATCGAGCAGATGTACGATCCGGTCAAGGGTCTGTTCCTGGCCGATCGTTTCATCAAGGGCACCTGTCCCAAGTGCCACACCGCGGATCAGTACGGCGACAACTGCGAGGCCTGCGGCGCCACCTATACCCCTGCCGAGTTGATCGATCCGGTATCGGCTATTTCCGGCGCCACCCCGGAAGTCCGCAGCTCCACCCACTACTTCTTCAAGCTGCCTGACTTCGCCGACTTCCTCAGTGCCTGGATCAAGGACGACCATGTCCAGCCGCAGATCCGCAACAAGCTGATGGAATGGTTCGAGTCCGGCTTCAACGAGTGGGACATCAGCCGCGACGCGCCCTACTTCGGCTTCGAGATTCCTGACGCGCCGGGCAAGTACTTCTATGTCTGGCTGGACGCTCCGATCGGCTACCTGGCGAGCTTCAAGAACCTGTGCGAGCGTGAGGGGCTGGACTTCGACAGCTACTGGGAGCGCGATTCAAAGGCCGAGGTCTACCATTTCATCGGCAAGGACATCGTCTACTTCCACGCCCTGTTCTGGCCGGCGATGCTGCACGGGGCCGAGATGCGCACCCCCACCGCAGTCAACTGCCACGGCTTCGTCACGGTCAACGGCGCCAAGATGTCCAAGTCACGCGGCACCTTCATCAAGGCCGCGACCTACGCCGAGCATCTCAATCCCGAGTACCTGCGCTACTACTTCGCCGCCAAGCTCACCTCCCGTGTCGATGACCTCGACCTGAACCTCGAGGACTTCGCGCTCAGGGTCAATGCCGACCTGGTGGGCAAGGTGGTCAACATCGCCAGCCGCTGCGCCGGTTTCGTCAAGAAGCTCGGAGGTGGGCAGCTGTCGACTCACTGCGCCGAGCCGGACATGCTGGCACGCTTCATCGCCGCCGGTGACGAGATCGCCGACTACTATGAACAGCGGGAGTTCGGCCGCGCCATGCGCAAGGTGATGGAACTGGCCGACGAGGCCAACAGCTACATCGCCGACCAGGCCCCCTGGGTGCTGGCCAAGGAGGCAGGCCGCGAGCAGGAAGTGCTCGACATCTGCTCCATGGGAATCAACCTGTTCCGTCAGCTGATGGTCTACCTGGCCCCGGTGGTACCGGCCATGGCCGAACAGGCCAGACTGTTCATGAATCTCGACACCCTCGACTGGAACAGCCGCGAGACCTGGCTGGGCGATCACCCCGTCAACAAGTTCAAGCCGCTGATGACCCGGGTCGAGAACGATCGTATCGATGCCATGATCGAAGCATCGAAGGAGGATCTGGTGGAAGAACAGAAGCTCAAGGAAACACCCAAGGGACCGCTGGCCGAGACGCCGATCGCCGACGAGATCAGCTTCGACGACTTCGCCAAGGTGGACCTGCGTATCGCCCGCATCGCCAAGGCGGAATACGTCGAAGGGGCCGACAAGCTGCTCAAGCTGTCGCTGGATCTCGGCGGCGAAAGCCGTCAGGTCTTCGCCGGCATCCGTCGCGCCTATTCGCCGGAGGCTCTCGAAGGCAAGCTGACCGTCATGGTGGCCAACCTGGCACCGCGCAAGATGCGCTTTGGTGTTTCCGAAGGCATGGTGCTGGCGGCTGGCAACGACGACGGCATCTATCTGCTCGAACCCCACAGTGGCGCAGAACCCGGCCAGCGGGTCAGCTAAGGGGTTCCATCACGCCCATGCGCCGGCGGGGCCCTGCCCGCCGGCCGTTATCTCGTGTATTCCATGACCGACGTTCTTCTCGTCCTCGTCAGTACCGCCCTGGTCAACAACTTCGTGCTGGTGCAGTTTCTCGGGTTATGCCCTTTCCTGGGGGTGTCCTCGAAGCTGGAATCGGCGCTGGGCATGTCCCTTGCCACCACCTTCGTACTGACCCTGTCATCGGCGGCCAGTCACCTGCTGCACCGTTATCTGCTGGTGCCGCTGGATCTTGAGTACCTACGCACCATCGCCTTTATCGTGGTGATCGCCGTGGTAGTCCAGGCCACCGAGGTCATGGTGCGCCACCTGAGCCCCCTGCTGCATCGGGTGCTCGGCATCTTCCTGCCGTTGATTACCACCAACTGCGCGGTGCTGGGCGTGGCGCTGTTGAGCCTGGGTCGCGACGGCGGCTTCTTCGATGCGCTGCTGTACGGATTCAGCGCCGCTCTGGGCTTCTCGCTGGTGTTGATCCTGCTGGCGGCCATGCGCGAACGCCTGGCGGGCGCCGATGTACCGCGCCCGTTTCGCGGTGCAGCCATCGCCATGATCACCGCCAGCCTGATGTCGCTGGCCTTCATGGGCTTCACCGGACTTGCCACCGGGGGCTCTCCATGAGCCTGACGAGTCTTGTCGGCGTGGTCCTGATGGTCGCACTGATCGGTGTCTGCGGCGGACTGCTGGGCTGGCTGAACCGTCGCTTCAAGGACGGCGAGGATGGCCTGGTGGAGCAGATCGACGCCCTTTTGCCCCAGACCCAATGTGGCCAGTGTGGCTATCCCGGCTGTCGGCCCTACGCCGAAGCCGTCGAGCAGGGAGAGGCCATCAATCGCTGTCCACCGGGCGGCGAGGCAACCATCCTCGAGTTGGCCGAACTGCTTGGTCGGGAACCTCTGGCGCTCGACGGCGACGCCGACGATACCCCCCGGGTGGCCTTTATTCGGGAAGATGAATGCATCGGCTGCACCAAGTGCATCCAGGCCTGCCCGGTGGACGCCATCCTCGGTGCCTCGAAGATGATGCACACGGTCATCGCACACGAATGCACCGGCTGTGATCTGTGTATCGCTCCCTGTCCGGTGGACTGCATCGACATGCTGCCAAGAGAGCCACAACCCCACTGGACCGCCGGCATCATCGCCAGCGACCGCACCACGGAGACGCTTCATGGCAGTACTTGAGCGGCTCTGGCGATCACTGGCGGCGGGTACCCGGCCCGCTGGCGGCGTGCTGCCCCCTACCCGCAAGTCGCAGACCCGTGACCTGGGCATACGCACGCCGCCGCTACCGGCCAGGGTGACATTGTTGCTGGAAGATGGCCGCGACCAGCCCTGGCGGGAGGTCCAGCCCATCGTCAAGCCAGGCCAGTACGTGCGTGCCGGCGAGCCAGTGGCACGCGCCGTCGGCCATCTGGCGCTGCCGGTGCACGCCAGCATCTCGGGCCACGTCAGCGCGCTGTTCATGCACGACGAGGCGGACGCCGGCGGACAACACCCGCCCGCCGTGGTGATCGAGGCCGACGGCGCTTCACAGCACCACTGGCTGCCGCCGCTCGACTGGCAAGGCGCGGCCCCCGACGAGATCATCCAACGGATTGCCGACGCCGGCATCGCCGGCATGGGCGGCGGCGGATTTCCGGCCCATCTCAAGGTCCGCGCGGCACGCCAGGCGGGCATCGATACCCTGGTGGTCAACGCCGCCGAGTGCGAACCCTACCTGAGCGCCGATGACCAGACACTGCGCCAGCACACCGACCGGGTGCTATCCGGTGCAGCGATGGTGGCCCATGCCACCGGGGCCGCCTCTATTGTCATCGGCATCGAAGACGACAAGCCCGAGGCGGCCAGCGCCGTGCGGGCCCGGCTAAACGAGTTGCCCTGTCCGGCACGACTCAAGGTGATCCCCACCCGCTACCCCAGCGGCGGCGAGCGCCAGCTGATCGAGCGCCTGCTGGGCCGCCGCCTCGCCTCGGACCAGCTGCCGGTGGACGCCGGCGTGCTGTGTCACAATCCCGGGACCCTGGCGGCCATCCACGACGCGGTGGCGCTCGGCAAGCCGATGATCGAACGCACCCTGACCCTGGCGGGCCGAGCACTGGCACGCCCCGGCAATGTCACCGCGCGCCTGGGCACCGCCATCGACTACCTGCTGCAGGACGCCGGCCTCGATCGCGCCAGATTGTCGCGGGTGATCGAAGGCGGGCCGATGATGGGCCAGGCGATCAGCTCGCTTGACCAACCCATCACCCAGACCACCAACGGCCTGATCGCCGCTGACGCGGCAGAACTGCCGACGCCGCCCCCCGCACGCCCCTGCATCCGTTGCGGCGACTGCCAGCCGGCCTGCCCGGCGGGCCTTGCCCCTCAGCAGCTGTGGTGGCACGCCCAGGCAGGCGAAGACCACAAGGCCGAGGCCAACGGCCTGTTCGACTGCATCGAGTGCGGCGCCTGCGACTACGTCTGCCCCAGCCATCTGCCGCTGGCCAACGGCTTCGGCGAGGCCAAGCAGCGCCTGCGCACCGCGCGCGCCGAGAGCGCCCGGGCCGACCAGGCCCGCCACCGCTTCGAGGCACGCCAGGCCCGCGAGCAGCGCGAGGCGGCCGAGCGTGAAGCACGTCGCCAGGCCCGTCGTCAGGCCGCCACCCGGCGCGGCCAGGAGCGTGACGCAAGCAGCGCCGAGGATAGCTCAGCCGGTGCAAAAGGCGCTGCCAGCGCCCCGGACGTGCGTGGCCTGCGCATCGCCCAGGCAGCCGCCAAGGCCGCGGCACGCAAGGCTGAGAAGGCGCTGGAGCGCGCCGCCCAGCAGCAGCAATCGGCGGATGTCCTCGCCGACCTCGAGACTCAGCTGGATACCGCCAGACAGCACCTCGCCGCCGCCGATGCACGACTCAAGGCCGCCCGTCAGGAGGAAACCCGGCCATGAGCCACCTTCACCGCCACACCAGCGCAGACAGCGCTCGCCGTGGACACGACAGCGCTACCTTGATGCGTCGGGTGACGCTGGCCTGCCTGCCCGGACTCATCACCCAGAGCTGGTTCTTCGGCCTTGGCGTCGTCACCAACGTCATCACCGCAGCGGCCTGCTGTGTGCTGATCGAGGCGATGATGCTGGTGGCGCGTCGGCGGCCCGTCTCGCCGACCATCGCTGATGGCAGCGCCCTGTTGACCGGGGTACTGCTGGGTGCGGCGCTGCCGGCGGGCACCAGCCTGTGGCTGATCCTGATCGGCTCGCTTGCCGCCGTGGCGGTGGCCAAGCACCTTTACGGCGGGCTCGGCCAGAATCTGTTCAACCCCGCCATGGTGGGCTACGCCCTGCTGCTGGTGTCCTTCCCCACCCAGATGAGCCTGTGGCCCGCACCCTCGGGGCTATTCGGCCCCGACGCCGTCGAGCCCTCGACCTGGCTGGCACGTTGGCTGGGCCAGCACCCGCCAGCGGCACTGGATGCCATGAGCGGTGCCACACCGCTGGACGCCTACCGCCATCGCCCCGCAGACGCCAGCCTCGCCGAGTTAGTGGCACCAGCGGCGCTGGAGGCCTGGCGCAAAGTCGCCGTGGCCTGGCTGGCCGGAGGTCTTTACCTGCTCTACCGCCGGCTGATCGACTGGCGCCTGCCGCTGTCCATGCTCGCCTCCATGGCCTTGCTCGCCTGGCTGTTCGATCAACTGTCGGCCAGCGGCGGAGTCGGCTTCCACCTGCTCGGCGGCGCGGCCATGTTCGGCGCCTTCTTTATCGTCACCGACCCTGTCAGTGCCGCCAGCGGTCGTCGTGCACGCCTGGCTTATGGTGCCGGCATCGGCGCTCTGACGATGATCATCCGTGCCTATGGCGGCTACCCCGACGCCGTGGCCTTCGCCGTGCTGCTGATGAACCTGGCAGCCCCCCTGCTCGACCAGCTGGTGCCCGACCGGCCATCGAATGCTCGAGCCACCCGGAGGCACAACGATGACGGCTAGCCAGCGACCCGCCTTGGTCAAGAGCGCTGATGGACGACCGCCTCACTTGGAAAGCACTGATAGACTGCGCTGATGAATAGCCCTGATAGCAACACGTCGGCTCCGCGAACACTGGCCGTGAAACTTGCCCTGTTCGCCCTGGTGACCCTGGGTGCGGTCAGCCTGACCCAGGCGCTCAGCGAGGGGCGTATCGAGGCCAATCGCCAGGCCCACCAGGACGCCCTGCTGGAAAGCCTGGCGCCTCAGGGCACCGCCAGGCTGGTGCCGGCGCCGGCCGGTGACCAAGGCTGGCAGGCGCTGGACGAAAGCGGCACGCTGCTCGCCACCCTGCAACCCTCTTCAGCGCTCGGCTACGCAGGCCCCGTCGAGGTGCTGGTGGCACTGACACCGCAGCGGCGTGTCACGGCAGTGCGCGTCGTCGATCACCGCGAGACGCCAGGGCTTGGCGACGCCATCGAGCGCCGCAAGGGCCCCTGGGTCGATCAGTTCGAAGGCCTCGCGCGCCGCCAGCTCGACCTGGCCCCGCAGGGCGCCATCGAAGCCCTGACCGGTGCCACCATCACCTCTCGCGCCGTCATCCAGGCGGTGAACGAAGCGGTGCTGGCTGCCGGGTCGCCGCGTGATACGCCAGATGCCAGTAACCAGGAGCCCAGCCCATGACCCGCAGCGACGCTCGCGACATCGCCATCAAGGGGCTGTGGAGCAACAATCCCGCCCTGGTCCAGTTGCTCGGCCTGTGTCCGCTACTGGCCGTCACCGGCAGTGTGGTCAATGGCCTGGGGCTCGGGATCGCCACCCTGGGGGTGATGCTCGGCGCCAGTGCCTCGGCCTCGGCGCTGCGCCACCAGGTACGCCCTGAGGTACGCCTGCCGGCCTTTGTGTTGATCATCGCTGCCTTCGTGACCTGCGTCGAACTGGCCATGGCGGCGCTGGCCTACGAGCTCTACCAGGTGCTCGGCATCTTCCTGCCGCTGATCGTCACCAATTGCGCCATCCTGGCTCGGGTCGAGGCCTTTGCCTCCCGCCAACCGCTCAAGCCGGCCCTGTTCGACGCCCTGATGAACGGCCTCGGCTTCTCTCTGGTGCTGGTGTTGATCGGGGGTATCCGCGAACTGCTGGGGCAAGGCACCCTGTTCGCCGGCATGGACCTGCTGCTGGGCGACGCAGCCGGTGATTGGACAGTGCACCTGCCGGGTGATGGCGGCATGCTGTTTCTGGTGCTGCCGCCAGGCGCCTTTCTGATCACCGGGCTGCTGATCGCCGCCAAGAACGCCATCGACGACGCCGTGAAGCGCCGACGCCCGGCGCCGACCCGGACGCCCAGGGACGAACGCCGGGTGCGGGTTACCGGAGTCGTGCGCTGAAGATCCGCCCGGCCTGGCCCGCTGTCGATTCAGCCCCTGGCTTGCCAACCAAAGAGACGAGCATGAACGCTGCCAAACGCCACGAGATCTTTACCCGCCTGCGGGCCCACAATCCCGAGCCGACCACCGAGCTCAACTGGAGCACACCGTTTGAACTGCTGGCCGCGGTACTGCTGTCGGCGCAGGCCACCGACGTCGGCGTCAACAAGGCCACCGCTCGCCTGTTCCCGGTGGCCAACACACCCCAGGCGATCATCGATATCGGGATCGACGCGCTCAAGGAACACATCAAGACCATCGGCCTTTTCAATACCAAGGCCGAAAACCTGATGAAGACCTGCCATCTGCTGATCGAGCGCCATGGCGGCGAGGTGCCGGCCACCCGTCCGGCGCTGGAGGCCCTGCCCGGGGTCGGACGCAAGACCGCCAACGTGATACTCAACACCGCCTTCGGCCAGCCCACCATCGCCGTGGACACCCACATCTTCCGGGTCTCCAACCGCACCGGCATCGCCAAGGGCAAGAACGTGGTGGAGGTCGAGGAACGGCTGGTGCGCCACGTCCCCCGCGAATTTCGCCAGGACGCCCACCACTGGTTGATCCTCCATGGTCGCTATACCTGCGTGGCACGCAAGCCACGTTGCGGCAGCTGTGTCATCGAGGATCTGTGCGAGTTCAAGGACAAGACCGACATCTAGACCTTGCATGGGCCGCGACTGCACCCAGCGACGGTTTTCGCCCGTCCTGGCCCCCAGCACCACAGGCGAAAGCGCCCATCACCAAGGATGCAGCGCCGGAAGCCGAAAGCCGAAAGCCGAAAGCCGAAAGCCGAAAGCCAGGCGAATTACGCCAAAGTTCAAGCGCAGCCGGCGGCCAGACGCGTTAGCCTGAGGGCCCAAGTCTCAACATGAGCGGTTAACGATGCAGGAAGTGCTACAGCAACTCTGGATTCCGCTGGCCATGGCCGTGAGCTTCGGCGCCTTCACCGGCTCGCTGTTCCGGCTTAGTGGCCGCCCGGGCTCCGAGCGGCCTCTGATGTTCCCGGTGCTTGGCCTGCTCGGCGGCCTGACCGCCTTCATGATCCACCAGGTGCTGGTGTGGACGGTGGGCGCGCCGACCTGGCTGTTACCGATCCTGGTAGTGCTTCAGGTCTGGCTGTGGCTCGGGCCGCTGGGGCCGAAGATCCCCCGCCGGGAACAGGACCCACGAGAATGATCGTCTCCCCGTCAGACTGACGACCACAAGAGGCGCCCCTGCCATGGCAGGGGCGCCTCTTTTATCGCCAATGCCTTCACACTAGGGTGAGCCCACAGGGCCTGGACCGAGAACCGTCACCGAGCGCAGGCATAATTCCAGGCTTTCTACGAAAAGTCGGCGAGCGCAGGCAATTTTCATGCAAGCCCTATTGGCGAGTGGACGGGCACGGCGCCCCACAGGGCGCACAGGCGCTGGCGTCACGCTGGTTCAGCGAGGTCCGAGCGTGGCCGTCGCCCATGTTGAAGGCAAAGGTGGGACTGGCCAGGTGGTCGGCCATGATCAATACCAGAATCGCCAGCAACAGACCGATGACGCGGCTTCGATGATAGGCGGCTTTCATGGGAATCACCTTGAACAATGGATCAGTGGGTCGGTCGATCAGTTGGGCAGCCGGAACCAGGGGCGCAGGCGAATCCCCACCAGCGAACCGACGAAGGCGCAGGCGAACCACACCCAGGCGTGCAGGCTGCCCGAGGCCAGTCCCGAAAACAGCGCGCCGATATTGCAGCCGAAGCCCAGGCGGGCACCGTAGCCCAGCAGCAGGCCGCCGATGATCGCCGCCAGGAACTGACGTCCCTCGATGGGCTTGCGACTGGCTTCATTGAAGCGATTGGCCAGACCCGCCGCCAGCATGGCACCCAGCAGCAGACCGAAGTTCATCACCGAGGTGATGTTCACCAGCACCGAATCGGCCAGCGCCATGGCCGGGTAGTCCCAGGTCCAGAACTCGAACTGACTCATGTCCACGCCGATGGCCTGCAACGCCTTGGCGCCCCAAAGATTGAAGGCGAAGGTGATGCCCCAGGGCGCCCCGCCGATGGCCAGGGTCAGGGTGTTGCCGATCGCCAGCACCAGGATCGCCCAGACGAAGGGCCAGCGTCCCTGCACCAGGGTGCGCAGCACCCCGCCTTCGGCAGGTGCCAGGCGCAGCTCGGAGCGCTCCAGCGAACCATGGGCGCGGCGTTCCACGCGATTGACCCACAGCATCACCAGCGCCAGTCCCGCCCACTGTACCGCGATGGCGCCGATGACACCGACACTGTCGATCAGGCTGACAGGATCCAGGCTCGGCAGGTCGAGCCACCACGGCAGGTGGATCGAACCGACCACCGCACCGATGATGAAGAACGCAAGTGTCACCAGCATGCGCAGGTTGCCGGCGCCGACGGTAAACAGCGTGCCTGAGCCACAGCCTCCACCGAGCTGCATGCCCAGGCCGAACACGAAGGAGCCCACCACCAGCGAGGTGCCGATGGGCGCCACCGCCCCCACCATGCCGGGCTCTCCGCTGCCGAGCAGCGGAATCATCAGCGCAGAGGTCAGTGCAAACAGGATCAACTGGGCACGCATGCCGGCGCCGCGACGCTTGGTGACCAGGTTGCGCCAGCCGGCGGTAAAGCCAAAGGCCCCATGGTAGAGCGCCATCCCCAGCGCGATACCGACGCCGAACAGCGCCACCAGGAAAGGAGCGGTCTCCAGCCACACCAGCCCGCCCAGGATCAGCATCCCGGCCAGGGCCACGCCGACGACGAAACGATCGACAGGAAGGCGGCCCTGGACGGGGGCCGCAGCGGAAGTCTGTGTCATGGTAGTGATCTACTCGTGATGAGAGGGCCACGCCGGCGACCCGGGGTCGGCGGCGTGGCGATAGCGTCAAACCCTGCCATCCAGCAACAGGTCCGGCACGGACGCAGAAGCGAGGCAACGATAACGTAGCAAAGGCGCAGCAATTGCGCGAAATCGACGCTTTAACAAGGCGCCAACCGGAGCCTCAGGGCAGCCGGAGCCTCAGAGCGATCAGTCGTCACCAAGGCCCAGGGCGTCGAGCACCTTGCCCAGTCCCTGCTTGGCCACCGCCAACGGGCGTGACTCATCCTGGGTCCACTCGGCCATGGAGCCGTCGTACAGTGCCACATTGTCGAAGCCGGCGATTTCGCTGAGCACGAACCAGTCGGTGGCGGCCCAGTGGCCGGTGTTGCAGAAGGCCACGGTCTTGGCGCTGGCGTCCAGCTCGGCCGCCTGTATCCGCGAGGTCACCTGGGCGGTGTCCAGACGCCAGGCGCCGCCATCGTTGGCCAGCAGGCTCTGGTGAGGCAGGTTCAAGGCACCCGGGATGGTGCCGGGGGCCGCCGCCGCCGGCGACTGATTGTCCCCCTTGAAGTAATCCTCGGGGCGAGCGTCGACCAGCTGCCCCTGGGACTCCCGTGCGGCCTCGACCTCTTCAGTGGTGGCCAGCAGTGACTCGTCCAGGGCGCCCTCGAAGCGCACCGGGTCGGGATATTCGACGGGGCCACTGACGACCTCCAGCCCCTGTTCCTTCCAGCCCGCAAAGCCACCGTCGAGGATCGCCACCTGGTCATGGCTGAGTACCTTGAAGGTCCAGTAGACCCGCGCCGCGCTGCCGAAGTCGGTGGCGCCCGTGCCCGCCGGTACCAGCACCACGGTATCGTCGTTGTCGATACCGAGCCCACCGATCAGCCGCTGTAGACTCGACACCGGCGGCATCACCCCGGTGACGCCGTCACGACTCTCGCGCCAGCCGTCTTTGGTATAGCTCGAGTACAGGCTGCCCGGGATATGGGCGTCTTCGAAGCTCGAGCGATCGCCGCCATTGTCGATGCTGGAGCGAATGTCCAGCACCACCAGATTATCGTTGTCCAGATGCTCGCTCAGCCAGGCGGGGCTGACCAGCGGATCGACCTCAAGCGCCTGGGCGGAGCCTGCCACCAGCAAGGCACCGGCAAATGTCAGGGACCTCAGCATGATCTTGACCTCCTAGGTGGGTGTTGACGCCCATTATCCCGCTCGGAGCAGCAAACTCAATATGCTTGCAATGAATAATAATTTTCATGCTCATAACTTGCCGACATGAATATTCGCTCCAGCGAATGCCGAGCAACGCAGCAGGCGCAATGCCTTGTCAGGCAAGGCGCTTGGTAGCACACCCCTCGTGCACGCTCCTACTGTCACGCTCCTCATGCGAGGTCCTTCCCACAAGGTGCTTGCCAAAAGGTCCTTCGGCCATTCCCACAGGATCCTTTCTGCCAGACGATGCGCGAGCGTCCTTCCGCACCAGGTTACAGCGACAGTTCGCCTCCCCGTTCGACGGCGCGGACATAGCCGGGCCGTTGGCGACAGCGCTCGACAAAGGCGCCAAGCTGCGGGTGGTCGCCCAGCTGGCCACGACCTTCCAGCGCCAGCAGCGGGAAGCTCATCTGTATGTCGGCGGCACTGAAGCGCTCGCCCGCGAACCATTCTCGCCCTTCCAGGCTGTGCTCCCAGAAGTCCATCAGACGGCGGATCTCCGGCCCCAGATACTGCTTGCGCACGCCCTCGGCAAAGAGCCGGCCCAGCGGCCGCATCAGCGCCGGCACCGGCGGTTTGCCGAGTCGGCTGAACACCAGATTCATGACCAGTGGCGGCATGGCCGAGGCCTCGGCGTGGTGCATCCAGAACACGAAGTCGGTGGTGTCGGCGCTTGACGGCTCCGGCCACAGTCGATGCTCGGTATCGAAGCGCCTGAGCAGGTAGTCGATGATGGCGCCGCTCTCCGCCACCACGCGGCTACCTGCGTCTTCATCGGTGATCACCGGGGACTTGCCCAGCGGGTGCACCTGCTTGAGTGCGGCGGGTGCCAGCATGGTCTTCGGATCTCTGGCGTACTGGCGGATCTCGTAGTCCACGCCCAGCTCTTCCAGCAGCCAGACGATACGCAGTGAACGCGAATTTTCCAGATGGTGCACGACGATCATGGGGCTCTCCTTGGAACGAGTCATGCCTTGAGGCGGGGCTTTCCCTGAGACAGGCAATGGCCTGAGGTGCGGCTTTCCCCGGCATGGGCCGGGGCGTATTGATTGGGCTGACGGGTGCGGCAGCGACCTGCCTGAAACAACCGCCCCACAGACACAAACGGCGCCCCGGAGGGCGCCGTTGTCGTGGTGAGCAATCAGCGCGGTTCGAACATCTCGTCGCCGACTTCATCGATGTAGCGTTCGGCCTTCTGCCGCATCAGGGCGTCACAGGCTTCCCGCCCCGGCACCAGGTCGGATCGCTCGAACCGATGCTCCAGGGTCTCGCCGCCCTCGATGGGCTTGCGGATGACACCGCTGACGCGGAACTGACCGCCCTGCTCCTCGGGTTGCGAGATGATCAGGTAACCACGGTACTCGACCGCTTCGGCCTCGGGCGCGGCCCGGGACGACGACTTTCCGTCCCCCTTGAACAGCGCTCCGAACAGTTGCTTCAGCATGGGAACTCCTTTGGCCTGTCGCGCGACGTTACCACTCAGTCCTGACGACGACCCTTGCCGGCAGCGATGCGCAGACGCAGGGCGTTGAGCTTGATGAAGCCTTCGGCGTCCTTCTGATCGTAGGCGCCCTGGTCATCCTCGAAGGTGGCGATGGACTCGTCGAACAGCGACTCGTCGGAGCGGCGACCGGCGACGATGGCGTTGCCCTTGTAGAGCTTCATGCGCACCACACCGGAGACGTTCTTCTGGGTCTCGTCGATGGCCGCCTGCAGCATGCGACGCTCGGGGCTCCACCAGTAGCCGTTGTAGATGACCTCGGCGTACTTCGGCATCAGTTCGTCTTTCAGGTGAGCCTCTTCGCGGTCGAGTGTCAGCGACTCGATGGCGCGGTGGGCACGCAGCATGATGGTGCCCCCGGGTGTCTCGTAGCAGCCGCGGGACTTCATGCCGACGTAGCGGTTCTCGACGATGTCGAGACGGCCGATACCATTGTCGCCACCCAGCTTGTTGAGCTTCTCGAGTACTTCGTGGGGCTTCATCGGCTCGCCGTCGATGGCCACGATGTCACCCTTGTCGAAGGTCAGCTCGACGTAGGTCGGGGTATCGGGAGCGGCCTCCGGCGACACGCTCCAGCGCCACATGTCTTCCTCGGCCTCGGCCCAGGGATCCTCGAGGATGCCGCCCTCGTAGGAGATATGCAGCAGGTTGGCGTCCATGGAGTACGGCGACTTCTTCTTCTTGCTGAAGTCCACCGGAATATCGTGCTGCTGGCAGTAGGCCATCAGCTTCTCGCGGGAGTTGAGATCCCACTCGCGCCACGGGGCGATCACCTTGACGCCGGGCTTGAGCGCATAGCCGCCAAGCTCGAAACGCACCTGATCGTTGCCCTTGCCGGTGGCGCCGTGAGAAATCGCGTCGGCACCGGTCTGGTTGGCGATCTCGATCAGGCGGCGGGCGATCAGCGGACGGGCGATGGAGGTGCCCAGCAGGTACTCGCCCTCGTAGATGGTGTTGGCGCGGAACATCGGATACACGTAGTCGCGCACGAATTCTTCGCGCAGGTCCTCGATGTAGATTTCCTTGACGCCGAGGGCCTCGGCCTTGGCACGGGCAGGCTCGACTTCCTCGCCCTGACCGATGTCAGCGGTGAAGGTCACCACCTCGCAGTCGTACGTTTCCTGCAACCACTTGACGATGACGGATGTGTCCAGTCCGCCGGAATAGGCGAGCACGACCTTCTTTACATCGGACATGCTAGGGGCTCCTTCTTGTAACCAACCATGGTGTGACCAACGCATTCGCGGCGCGAATAACGCCCGAAGAGCGCCGATTATAGCGTGCATCTGGGGTGCCGAATACCGGCCACGGGACGCCGCTGCCCCAAACTGCTAGACTTTCGCCGTTTCGGCCTGCCAACAGCAGGCCCCCTGACCCCACACGGCCCGACTAAGGAGAGGTGCATGAGCGAGCTGATCGCCCGCGAACTCATGGCGCAACGTTTTCGCAGTTTTCTGCCGGTGGTGGTGGATATCGAGACCGGCGGCTTCAACCCGGAATCCGACGCCCTGCTGGAGATCGCCGCCGTCACCCTGACCATGGACCCGGAGGGCAACCTGTTGCCCGACGCCACCTTCGCCTACCACATCGAACCCTTTGCCGGTGCCAATGTGGAGCAGGCAGCGCTGGATTTCACCGGCATCCGCCTCGATGACCCGCTGCGCAAGCAGGTGGCGGTCAGCGAGTCCGAGGCGCTTGGCGAGATATTTCGACCGGTGCGCAAGGCGATCAAGGCCCACGGCTGTACCAGAGCCATCCTGGTGGGTCATAACGCCGCCTTCGACCACGGCTTTCTCAACGCCGCGGTCAATCGCTGCGAGATCAAGCGCAACCCCTTCCACCCCTTCTCGAGCTTCGACACCGCCTCGCTTGCCGGCCTGGTCTACGGCCAGACCGTGCTCGCCCGAGCCTGTCGCGCCGCCGGCATCGAGTTCGACAACAACGCCGCGCACTCGGCCCGCTACGACACCGAGCGCACCGCCGAGCTGTTCTGCGCCATGGTCAATCGCTACAAGGACCTGGGAGGATGGCGGCTGGCCCAGCAGGAACAGGGCATGGAAGAGGATTGATCCCCTTCGGTCGCTAAAGTCTCAAGACGATAAAGGCCCCGATGGTCGATGACCATCGGGGCCTTTATCGTAGTTGCGAAGCTTTCGCGGCAGCCGGTCGACGTGGTCCCGCCGGACAACGATTTATGGAGAGGCGTTGGCCTGGCGGGCGCAGGGCCACCAACAGCGCTCTTTAGTCGGCAGCGCCTTCCTCGTTCTGGCGGGCACGCTCGGCGGCCTGCTTGACCAGCGGCTCGAGTTCGCCGTTGTTGTGCATCTCGACGACGATGTCGCAGCCGCCGACCAGCTCGCCTTCCACCCACAGCTGCGGGAAGGTCGGCCAGTTGGCCACCTTGGGCAGCTCCGCGCGGATGTCGGGGTTGTCCAGCACGTTGACGAAGGCAAAGCGCTCGCCACAGGCCATCAGCGCCTGCACGGTCTGGGCGGAGAAGCCGCACTGCGGCAGCTGCGGAGACCCCTTCATGTAGATCAGGATGGGATTTTCGCTGATCTGGCGCTGAATATTCTCGACGGTGGTACTCATCACGGCTCCTCGTTGAAACGGGCTTGGCTTGCTCGCCCTTGCTAAGTGACGCAGACCGGGACAATGGGGGCATCCCGCCCCATTTTCAATGCGGCCCCGGCGGACTACCTCGCAGGAGGCAATACCCGATGGCCACACTCGGCCTTTGCATGGCCGCATTGTACGGCCCGGCGGCGCGTTGCGCATCCCCTCGGGGCTGGCTAGGATGGTCGTTTTTTACCTCGTTGGAGAGATGCCATGGCCACCCGCCACTTCCTGACCCTACTGGACCTGAGCCAGGATGAACTGCGCTACCTCATCCAGCGCGCCATCACCATCAAGAACGGCCTCAAGGCCCACGGCCCCACCTACACGCCGTTTACCAACCGCACCCTGGCGATGATCTTCGAGAAATCCTCGACCCGTACCCGGGTGTCCTTCGAGACCGCCATGGCGCAGTTTGGCGGGCACGCCCTGTTTCTGTCACCGCGCGACACCCAGCTGGGGCGCGGCGAGCCCATCGGTGACACCGCGCGGGTGCTCTCGGAGATGGTCGATGCGGTGATGATCCGCACCTTTTCCCACCAGGGTCTCGAGGAATTCGCCGCCGCCAGTGACGTACCGGTGATCAACGCCCTGACCGACGACTACCATCCGTGCCAGCTGCTGGCCGATGTCATGACCTGGACCGAGCTGCGCGGCAGCGTCAAGGGCCGCACCGCGGTGTGGATCGGCGACGGCAACAACATGTGCCACTCCTGGATCAACGCCGCGCGCCAGTTCGACTTCAAGCTGCGTATCTGCTGCCCCGAGGGCTACGACCCCCGCGAGGATATCCTGGCCGCCGCCGGTGATCGGGTGGTGATCGAGCGCGACCCGATGACCGCCGTGGCCGGCGCCGACCTCGTCACCACCGACGTCTGGGCCTCCATGGGCCAAGAGGAAGAGCAGGCTCGTCGCGAGGCGGACTTTGCCGGTTTCCAGGTCACAGAAGCGATGCTCGACGCCGCCGCCAAGGACGTGCTGTTCCTGCATTGCCTGCCGGCCCACCGCGGTGAGGAGATCAGCGAGACCCTGCTCGACGATCCCCGCGCGGTCGTCTGGCAGGAAGCCGGCAACCGCCTGCACGCCCAGAAGGCGCTGCTGGAGTTCTTGATGCTGGGTCAGGTCAACGGCTGAGATCCTGGTCGACGCACTTATAGACTTTGGTCTAATTCGACGATTGTCGTATACTGGTCCCATCTTCTTATTCGGGATGGGACCATGGCCCTCACCGCTGATCACAACGACACCGCCCAGCGCATCGACCTCACCGCCTTCATCGAGGATCTCTACCGCGATGGCGAGGTGCTGGAGGCGATCACCCAGCCCAGTCGCGGGCTCAGCGCCGAGCGGCTCGATTCTCTGACCCGCTCACGGTCCCAGGCCTCGCGTCTGCGCCGCCTATTGCGCCAGGAGCTGGTGGCCCACAATAGCCAGGGGCGGCTGGTGCTCACCACCACCGGACGTGAACTGGCCTTTGATCTCTATGGTGTCGGCGCCGCCGACCTTCACGCCAGCGCCTGAGGTCTAAAGCGAGCGACCGACGCTGCTGTCTGGGTGTCGCCAGCCATCAACAGCCAGGCGGTAAATAGCCCGTCGGTCTCTGACACCAGCCAGATATGCCAAGGGCGCCCAGCGGGCGCCCTTGGTGCTTCTGCTATCGGCTCTTGGGCGTATCGGCTCTTGCCACTATTCGTTTTTACCATTAGCGGCTCTTGCCAATATCCGTTGTGACCCCTGGCCTTTTCCAGCGGCGGTCGTTGTTACCTACGGCCTATGCAAACAGCAGTCTGCCGCTTGGCTGCCCGCCACTGCGTCGCCGGTGAAGGCCCCCTCGATCAGGCCCCCTCGATCAGGCCCCCTCGATCAGGCCGCCGCGTCGGTACCTGCAACCCCCTTCGTCCAGGCGTGGCGCTTGAAGGCGTCGTCGATGGGCGTGTCCGCCAGGTGATTCACGTAGTTCGACAGAATCTTCTGGCTCACCCCCAGCACGATGTCCAGCAGCTGCTGGCGGGTGAAGCCTGCCTCGAGGAAGTGCTCCACCACGGCCGGATCCGGACGTCCGCGATCACGCACGATGGCCAGCGTGGTCTGGCGCAGCAGTTCCAGACGAGCGTCTTCCAGCGGCTGCTGGTCGCGCAGCGCCTGGGTGATGGCGGGGTCCACCTTCATCATGCCGGCCACCGCCGTGTGCACGGCCACACAGTACTCGCAATCATGCTCGACGTTGATCGCCTGCCAAACCACCGTCTTCTCGGCGGCATCGAAACTCGAGGCGAGAAACAGCTCATGCAGTCGCTGGTAGGCCTCCAGCACGCCCGGCGCTTCGGCCATCACGCTATACAGGGCCGGGATCATGCCCATCTCCTTCTGCGCCTTCTCGAGCAGGGGGCGGCTTTTTTCGGGGGCGCTGGACAGATCGTGCTGAGTAAAGTCGGTCATGGGTCTCTATTCCAATACAGAGGTGAAGGGATACGTCGATGAACGTGCTACTTGGTGGCGCTCGTTGCCGAATCCTTTCCTCGCACTCTCCCTACCCTCCTCATCACGCCTGTTCTGGCACAGATTGGCAGCGACACCAAGGATGTCGCATGACGTCAACAAAACGACGGTTGGTGCCAAGTGACAGGCCGTCATCTTCGCCACACTGCGCCCATTCACGACGAGGAGAGCATCATGAACCGCAACGTCATTCTGACCTGCGCCGTGACCGGCGCCGGCGACACCACCGCCAAGAGCGACAAGGTTCCGGTCACCCCCGAGCAGATCGCCAACGACTGCATCGAGGCCGCCAAGGCCGGCGCCAGCATCGCCCACATCCACGTGCGCGACCCCGAGACCGGTGGCGTCAGCCACTCGCTGGATCACTTCCGCGAGGTGATGGAGCGGGTGCGCGAGGCCGACACCGACATCGTCATGAACATCACCGCCGGCGGTGGAGGGGACTGGATTCCGGACAGCCAGGATCCGACCCGTGGCGGCCCCGGCACCGACATCCAGACCCCGGCCCAGCGCCATGAGCCGGTGGGCGAGCTGCTGCCTGAGCTGTGCACCCTGGACTGCGGCAGCCTCAACTTTGGCGACATGATCTACGTCAACTCCGCCGACTGGCTGCGTGAACACGCCCGCCTGGTGCAGGCCGCCGGGGTCAAGCCTGAGCTCGAGTGCTTCGACCTGGGCCATGTATGGTTCGCCCGCCAGCTCCAGGCCGAAGGCCTGATCGACGGTGACCCGCTCTACCAGCTGTGCCTGGGCATCCCCTGGGGCGCCGAGGCCGACACCGAGACCATGCTGGCCATGCGCAACAAGCTGCCGACCAACGCCAACTGGGCGGCCTTCGGCATCGGTCGCCACCAGATGCCCATGGCCGCCCAAGCGGTACTGCTCGGCGGCCACGCCCGCGTCGGCCTCGAGGACAACCTCTACCTGGAAAAGGGAGTACTGGCCTCCAACGCCCAGCTGGTCGAGAAAGCCGGTCGGATGATCAACCACCTTGGCGCCAACGTGATGACCCCGGCCGAAACCCGCAAGTTCCTCAAGCTGCGCGACCCATCCACCGGTCAGATCGCCGGCGACAGCGCTGGAGGTGATGCATGAAACAGCTATCCGTCATCGGTACCGGCGTCATCGGCAACGGCTGGATCGCTCGAGCCCTGGCCAACGGCTGGCGTGTTGCCGCCTTTGACCCCGACCCCAAGGCCGAGGCACGCACCCGTGCCTTCGTCGACAATGCCTGGCCGTCACTGGAAAAACGCGGCCTGGCCGAGGGCGCAAGCCCCGACAACCTGCGCTTTGCGACGTCGCTGGAAGCCGCGGTGGACGGCGCCGACCTGATCCAGGAAAACGTGCCCGAGCGCCTCGAGCTCAAGCGCAGCATCCTGGCCCAGATCGACGCCGCGGCGCCGCCTGAGGTGCTGATCGGCTCCTCGACCTCGGGCTTCAAGCCCAGCGACCTGCAACAGGGCTGTCAGCACGCGCCCGGCCGGGTCATCGTCGCCCACCCCTTCAACCCGGTGTATCTGCTGCCGCTGGTCGAGCTGGTCGGCGGCGAGGCCACCCAGGCCGAGCACACCGAGCGTGCCCAGGCGCTGTACCAGGCACTCGACATGCGCCCGCTGGTGGTGCGTCGCGAGATCGAAGGGCATATCGCCGATCGCCTGATGGAGGCGCTGTGGCGGGAGTCCCTGCACCTGGTCAACGACGGTGTCGCCACCACCGAAGAGATCGACGCCGCCGTGGTCTACGGCTGCGGCCTGCGCTGGTCACTGATGGGCACCTTCCTGACCTTCCATCTGGCCGGCGGCGATCAGGGCATGCGCCACATGCTGGAACAGTTCGGCCCCGCCCTGAAGCTGCCCTGGACCAAGCTCGAGGCCCCGGAGCTGACCGACGAGCTGATCGATCGGGTGGTCGAGGGCTGCGAGCACCAGGCCGCGGGTCGCAGCGTGTCCGAGCTGGATCGCCGTCGTGACGACTTTCTGGTCGAGCTGCTCGGGCTGGTCCAGAAGTACTGGCCGGAGGCGGAAGGCCTCGAGGGGCGCATCTGATGGCGCTGCTCGACACCGACGTCAAGCCTGACTGGGTCGACTACAACGGCCATATGAACGACGCCGAGTACGCCAGGGTGTTTTCCCTGGCGGTCGACACCCTGATGGAGCGCATCGGCCTCGACGAGGCCGGGCGCCACCGGCACGGCTACACCCTCTACACCCTGGAGACCCATCTGCGCTACCTGCGCGAGGCCCACCAGGGGCAGCCCCTTCAGGTCGAGGTCGCGCTGGTCGATCGTGACGCCAAGCGCCTGCATCTGTGGTTCGAGCTGTACAGCGGCGAAGAGCTGCTGGCCACCAGCGAACAGATGTTGATGGGCATCGACCTCGACAGCGGGCGCCCGGGACCTTTCCCCGAGGCGGTGGACACCGCCATCGCTGCGCTACCGGCCATCTCATCGCCCGCTCCCGAGGGACTCGGGCGGCGTATCGGCATCGTCCGACGCTGACGGCGCCATCAGCGCAGATTCGGCCAGGGAACACCAGACCATGACCATCGATGACTTCGCCGAACGTTTCCAGGCCGGGCTCGACGCCATGGCGACGATGCCGATGAACCAGGCGAGGCGCCACTACGACGAGCTCTGCGCCAGCTTCGCCGGCCCCGTACCGGCCACGATCGCAGTTACCGACGAGGTCATCGACGGCGTCGGCGTGCGCCGCTATCGGCCGCACCTCGGCGCCGAAGGCGTGGTGCTCTACGCCCACGGTGGCGGCTTCACCATCGGTTCGGTAGAGAGCCACCAAGGTGTCGCCGCCGGTCTTGCCCAGGCCCTCGGGCGAGAGGTCGTCAGCCTGAACTACCGGCTGATGCCCGAGGCGTGCTATCTCGCGCTGCTCAACGACGTCGAGGTGGTCCGTCAGCGGCTTGCGCCGGTTGCCCTGGTCGGCGACAGCGCCGGTGCCCGGCTGGTGCTGGACGCCGCCAGGCGTGCTGCCGACGACAGCCCCCTGGGCCTGGTCTACCCGCTGCTCGGCACGCCAAGCGACACAAGCCTCGGACCGGACGCGCCGCTGCTCAGCCGTCAGGACGTGTTGGCAGCCTGGTCAATGATCGCCGAACAGGCTCGCCGGATCGGCGACGACCTGCCCGCCGGCCGGGCCATCGAGTGCCTGGCCGTGGAGCATGACCCGCTGACGCCCCCCTTGCTGGCAACACTGGATGAATGGCGCCGCTGCCACCACCAGATCGGTGTGCATATGGCCGAGGGCATGTTGCACGGCGCCCTGCACGCGCGCTCGTCACTGCCTGCCATGGAGGCTGCCTGGCGAGCATTCTGCCGTGCGCTTGCCGCACATCTTGACTAGAGTCTTTTCTATAAACGCCTGTTTTTCAAGTGCTTGAATCGACTAACCGGCACATTTTCGTCGCCTTTACCCTGCCCAACCGAGGACACCGCCGACCGCCCGCCCCTCCAAAACGACAACGAGACGCCAATGAACCAGAACATCACCACTTCGGTCGCCACCGTGGCCACCGTCATCGCCCTGATCTCCTTTGCCGCCCTCGCCCCAGGCCCCTTCCAGACGCTGCTTGACGCCATCAAGGTCAACGTCATCGGCAACTTCGGTTTCATCTTCACCTACCCGGCCTTCGCCGCCTCCATCGTCTTTACCGTGCTGATGTTCACCCCCCTGGGGCGGCTCCGGTTCGGCCAGGGAGATCCCGAATTCTCCACCCTGGCCTGGCTCGGCATGCTGTTCGCCACCGGCATGGGCATCGGCCTGGTGACCTGGGGCGTGCTGGAACCGCGCTACCACGTCGATGCCGGCCACAGCACCGACCAGGCCCTGCTGTACGCCTTCAACCACTGGGGCCTGCTGGCCTGGGCCGGCTATCTGGCGATCGGCGTGATCTTCGCTCACGCCATGTACAACCTGAACATCGACAAGCCCGCCGAGACGCTGCTTGGTGGCGGCTTTCTCAGCAAGCTCAACCTGGTCAGCCTGGTGGTGTCTACCGTCATCGGCCTGTCGCTGACCTTCTCCTACGCCACCGATCCGCTCAAACAGAGCCTCGAGCAGTTCTTCGGCATCGACGCCAGCCCCACCCTGATCATACTGGTGCTGTCGCTGTTCGCGATCGCCTCCAGCGCCTCGGGGCTCCAGCGTGGCATCAAGTGGCTGAGCAACTACAACACGCTGTTCGCCCTGTTTCTGATGGTCAGCGTCTTCGTGCTGACCTCACCGCTGGACATCCTCGGCACCTTCACCCGACTGTTGCCGGAATACCTGGTGAAGTACCCGGCGATGGTGACCGATATCGGCCTCGGCGATCCCGAGCACAAGGCCTGGCTGGCGGATTGGCTGTACGCCTTCGAAGCCGCCTGGTACGGCTGGTTTGTGTTCACCGGCGTATTCATCGCGCGTATCTCGAAGGGCCGCACCTTGCGCCAGCTGGTACTGGGGGTGATGCTGGTGCCGAGTCTGTTCTCCTGCCTGTGGTTTACCACCTTCGGCCTCGGCGGACTCGAGACCGGCTCCGAGGACGTCTTCGCCCTGATGGCGACCCTCGACAGCCATGGCGTGCTGTCGGCCGTCCTGGCGCTCAACATCCTGCTGTTCTTCGTCACCAGCGCCGACTCGGCGGGACTGGTCTGCGAGATGCTGACGGTGCGCCGCTCACGAGCCTTCTGGATCGTTGCCATGGCCGCCCTGGCGGTGGTGATCAACTGGCTGGAAGGCGACATCTTCAAGGTCATTCTGACCCTGATCTCGGTCGCTGCCGTGCCTGTCGCCTTCGGAATCTTCGCCCTGGTCGCCGCCTTCCTGGTGCGCATCCGAGGCAGACACGATGATCTGAGCGACAGGCAGGGCCAGGACTCCTGAGCCGCATTGTCGAGTGCCACCCCAACGACCAACGCAGACAGGGCCTGTAAACAGGCCCTGTCTGCGTCATGACCAGGTGTGGTTGGCGGACTTACGTCCAGGGGCCAGCGTCGGCAGACGCCGGCCCCTTCACGCTAGCTCTGGGATGCTAGCTCAAGGGCAGTTCCATCAGAACTTGCCCAATTCGGCCTCCAGCGGGAACATCGCCGCCGACAGCTCGCCTACCGTCATCACCGGAGACTCCGGCGCCTTGGCCGTCGGCCAGGCCTCGAGCAGCCCGTCGTAGCCCTCGACCAGGGCATCGTAGGCACCCGCCTGACGGAACATGTCGGCGTGGCGCTCCAGCGACTCCCGGGCGGTCAGCACAAAGCCACGACCGTCCTGATACTCGACCACGTTCTTGAACTCGCCGTCATCCACGGCTTCTTCGTACTCGTGCAGCGCGGTCTTCAACAGCGCCAGCTGGACCTTGGCCTGAAAGCCCGCATCCTGCTCGAGGCCATCGTCGACGTCGGCCATGGCCGAGAGGATGGTCTCGCGAAGCGATGCGTAATCCTGTTCGACCTCGCTCCAGTCACCGCCCTGCTGCACCTTGCCGGAGAAGGCTTCCAGCTCAGTATCGAAAGCGTCAATGCCACGGCTTTCCAGCGCAGGCGCGATGCCGGGGTACACCTCGTGGTAGGGATGACCAAAGTGGGGGTAGGACGCGGTCTTGGCCCCCTCGGTGTAGAGCTCCTTGGCGACCTCAAGGTGGCCGAGCATCAGCGCGAGCTCAGTGGTGTAGACGCCAGGGTTGGCCGCGTCGACGTGGCCACCTTCGCCGCCTTCGCCACCTTCACCGCCTTCACCGCCTTCACCGCCTTCACCGCCTTCACCGCCTTCGCCACCTTCGCCACCTTCGCCACCTTCACCACCTTCACCACCGGAAGACGCCGTCAGATAGGCAAAGACCGCATAGGGATCGCTGGCGAGGGAGGCACTTTCACCGCCTTCGCCGCCTTCGCCGCCGTGGCCGTGCTCGCCACCTTCACCGCCTTCGCCGCCGTGGCCCTTCTCGCCACCTTCACCGCCTTCGCCGCCGTGGCCGGCTTCACCACCTTCACCACCTTCACCGCCGTGGCCCTTCTCGCCACCTTCACCGCCTTCGCCGCCGTGGCCCTTCTCGCCACCTTCGCCACCTTCACCACCGTGGCCGGCTTCACCACCTTCGCCACCTTCACCACCGTGGCCGTGCTCGCCGCCTTCGCCGCCTTCACCGCCGTGGCCGGCTTCACCACCTTCGCCACCTTCACCGCCGTGGCTCTGTTCGTAGGCAGCGTCGTCCTTATGCATATCGTCGCCATCGCCGTGATGGTCGGCCCAGGCGGCGCTGGATCCGAGCAGGATGCTGGCGCCAACGCCAATCCACAGCTTGGTACGAGTCTCTTGCGTCATGGGGTGCTCCTTCCTTCTACGTCTACTTGGGGCCAATTTCTTGTTCAGGGCTCGCGCTCGATGGAACCAGGGTCCACTTGCCGCAAACCCATGTCCGATCTGGCAATGTCTGCGCCAGTCAAACCATCAGGTGCCTGCCCACTAGACTGGCGTGTCACGAAGTGTAATGCAAACGATTAACAGTCGGGTATACTGACGGCCATTTGCGGGAGCCTCCGATGATTCTGTGTATCGACAAGGTGCTGACCGACGACCAGCTCCAGCGTATTCGCCAGACACTGGACGCCAGCGACTTTCGTGACGGACGGGAGACCGCCGGCTGGCATGCGCGCACGGTCAAGCGCAACCAGCAGGCGAGCAGCCAGGAGCCCGCCATCGCCGCCCTGCGTGACGAGGTCATGCAGACCCTGTCCGCACACACCCTGTTCCAGATCGCCGCGCGCCCGCGCCGAATGAAGCCGGTCATGTTCAGTCGCTACCAGCAAGGCATGACCTACGGCAATCACGTCGACGACGCGGTGATGCCCACCCCCCAGGGGCCGATGCGCACCGACCTGTCCTTCACCATCTTCCTTGGGGATCCGGACAGCTACGAGGGCGGAGAGCTGGTCACCGAGACCACCCAGGGCGAACAGCGCTTCAAGCTGCCGGCGGGTTCGATGATCCTGTACCCGTCCTCGACGCTGCATCGCGTCGACCCGGTCACCCAGGGGCAGCGACTGGCCGCGGTGGGCTGGCTGCAGAGCCAGGTACGCCAGCCTGAACAGCGTGAAGTGCTGTTCGACCTCGACACCACTCGCCGCCAGATCTTCGAGCGCGACGGCAAGACCGCCGAGTTCGACAGCATCTCCAAGAGCCTGGCCAATCTGCTGCGGATGTGGGCCGAGATCTGACTTGAGTGCCGGTCAGCCGTGGTGTCGAAAGGCCTGCGGCGCCGTTCCGAACGCCCTGCGGAAGGCGCGACTGAAACTCGACGCCGAGCCGAATCCACAGCTGAGCCCGATCGCCAGCACATCGAGGTCGGTATCCTTGAGCAATTGGGCGGCACGTTTGAGGCGCAGCGACAGGTAGTAGGCACTGGGAGAGGTGCCCAGCACATCGGCAAACAAGCGCTGTAGCTGGCGACTCGACACGCGGCTGCGGCGTGCGATCTCGGCCAACGGCAGGGGCGTTTCCAGGTGCGACTCCATCAGCGCTACCGCATCGACCAGCCGCGGCTGGTGGGTGCCAAGACGCCTGACCAGGCTCATTCGCTGCTGGTCGGTGCGCGAGCGCAGGCGGTCGTGAATCAATTGTTCGGACACGTCCACCGCCAGCGCCATACCGTGGCGACGGGCGATCATCTCCAGGGTCATATCCATGGCCGCCGCGCCGCCGGCACAGAAGAAGCGCCGCTCCTCCAGCAGGAACAGCTCGTCGCAGGTGCGAATCGAGGGATAGCGTTCGTTGAAGGTGGGCAGCGTCTCCCAGTGCAGGGTCACCGTATGCCCCCTGAGCAAGCCGGCCTCCGCCAGCACCACCGCGCCGGTGTCCAGCGCGCCGATGCAGCAGCCACCCTGGTCGAGCCGGTTGAGCCAGGCGCTGAGCCCGTGGCCGATCCACAATTCCGGATCGAAGCCGCTGCATACCGCCAGCCACGGCAGATTGCGGACGTCTTCCATGGGGTGGTCCACCAGCAGGGTCATGCCGTTGCTGGCGGTCACCGGCCCTCCGCCCAGCCCGATCAGCGTCCAGTCATAAAGAGCGCGACCGGCGATGCGGTTGGCGATGCGCAGCGGCTCCACCGCCGAGAAAAACGCCATCATCGAGAACTGCGGCAGCAGCAGAAAACCCAGCCGCTGTTCGGCCTGCTCGATTTCACCGGCGCTCGCCTCCAGGCGTTGACCACTGAGCTCTACCATCGCTGTCCGCCTCCTTACCGACGCCCGTGACTGCGGCGCAGCATAGCATGAGGATATCGACGATAACGTCCAAAGGCTGAGTAGAGTGGGGCCGCGCCTCCTGGCTGGCCGTGTCTCGCCTGCGCCCTGAGTTGAGGGCAGCGCACGAGGGTGGCACCCTTGCAGCGCGGTGTGGACCGGGCCGATCGTGAATCCGCTGCCGCTGGTGCGCCGATACCCGAACCACCGATCCTGGCGCGGCCAGCGCCGTCCCGCCCCCGCCATCCATGAGGCCACCATGCGTCTGACCTACCAGGGCCCTGTCCCGGAACCCATCGGCTTTCTGCTGCTGCCGCGTTTCTCCATGGTGGCGCTGTTCTCGGCCATCGACCCCTTGCGAATCGCCAATCGTCTGGCCGGACAGCCGCTGTTTCGCTGGCACCTGATCAGCCGCGACGGCGAGCCGGTCACCGCCAGCAACGGCATTCCCCTGAGCGTCGAGCATGACCTGGACAATGCCCCCTGGCTCCCTAGTCTGGCGGTGTGCGCAAGCTTCGAGCCGATGGCCGCGGTGGACCAGCCGCTCAAAGACTGGCTGACGCAGCGCCGGGACCAGGGCGCCTGTCTGGGGGCGCTGGACACCGGTGTCTTCTGCCTGGCCGATGCCGGGCTGATCGAGGACACCGTGACCCTGCACTGGGAAAGCCTGCCCGAGTTTCGACGTCGCCATCCCGACATCGAAGCGGTGGAGTCGCTCTACGAGGTCGGCCCGGTCGGCTTCTACGGCGCCGGCGCCAGCGCCTCCATTGACCTTGCGCTGGATACCATCCGCCGCCGCCACGGCGATGCCCTGACCCGTCGGGTCAAGCAGCAACTGGTGCACGACCATCGTCGCCTGCCGGCCAGCCGCCAACGTGACGCCAGCGAATTCGAGCGGCTGCCCGAACGCCTGACCAGGGTCATCGGCCTGATGGACAGCCACCTGGAGTCCCCCTTGGCCATCGCCAAACTGGCCGCCCAGATCGGCCTGTCGGAGCGTCAGCTCGAGCGCGACTGTCAGCATCACCTGGCCCGTACCCCGAGCCGGCTGTATCTGGAGCGTCGCCTGGCGCTGGCCCACCATCTGGTGACCAGCACTCGTCACGGCGTCATGGACATCGCCCTGGCCAGCGGCTTCGCCTCCGCCTCGAGCTTCACCCGCGCCTTTCGCCAGCACCACGGCGCCAGCCCCCGGGAGCTAAGACGACGCCTGCTTTAACACTGGCCCACCAACTTCTGTCTACTACACGCCACGGCGCCAGTCCCCGGGAGCCAAGACGACGCCTCCTTTGACACGGGCCTTCTGTCTGTTGCCCTGTTCGCCCTGGCCAGTTGGCATACCTGGCATGTCGGATTCTGCACGATACCTGTCGTTTTATGCACGACTTCGGTGCTGCCTGACAGGCAAGCTGGTGCCACTTGAGCGCCAGCCGGCGCTGCCATCCATGACGCACAGCGCGGGCGCTGCCATCCATGACGCACCACGCGCCCGTCCCAGCTTCGACGGAGTCCCGATGAACCAGCCACAGCACACCAGCGAACACCAGCAGTCCGCGTCGGTCGATCTACCGCGCACCCCGGACTATGACGCCTGGCCGATCGAGGTGCCCATCGCAAGCGTTGCCTCGACGCCAAGGGTGCTGACCGTGAACTGGCAGGACGGCCGTGTCAGCCGCTATCACAGCGTCTGGCTGCGCGAAAACGCCGCCGACGACAGCACCATCAATCCGGCGACAAGGGAGCGCATCCTCGATCTGTCGAGCCTGGACGCCTGGCCGGAAATTGCCCAAGCGACGCTGGACGCCAGCGGCGCCGTCGAACTGCTAATGACGCCGGAACAGCGCAGCCTGCGCTTTCACCCCGGCTGGCTGAGAGCCCACGACTACGACAACACCGAGGATCCGCTGGCGCCGCTGGTACCGGTCGAGACCTGGCTCGGCGGCCAGGACAAGGAACCGGTCACCCTGGACGCCGGCGGCTGGACCACGACCCAGGCCGACAGCCCCGAAGAAGAGACGATCCTGGCCCCGGCGCTCGACGCGCTGCTGCGCCACGGCCTCGTGCGGCTGCGCGGCCTGCCCACCGAGCCCGGCACCCTGGAGAACATCGCCGAGCGCTTCGGGCCGTTGCGGGCCACCAACTTCGGCACCCTGTTCAACGTTCGCGCCAAGCCGGACCCGGACTCCAACGCCTACACCTCGATTGCCCTGCCGCCCCACGTGGACCTGCCGACCCGCGAGTACCATCCCGGTCTTCAGTTCCTGCACTGTCTCGAGAACAGCGTGGCCGGCGGCCAGGCGGTAATGCTCGACGGTTTCGCGGTGGCCGAGGCCCTGCGCGAGGAAGACCCCGAGGCCTTCGCTACCCTGACTCGCGTCCACTGGCGCTACGCCAATACCGCCAAGACCACCGACTACGTCTGGCACTCGCCGATGATCGTGCTCGATGAACAGCAGCAACTGCTCGAGGTGCGCATCGCCGACTTCCTGCGCGGCCCGCTGATGACCGATTTCGACCAGGTCGAGGAGGCCTACCGGGCACTGATGGCGCTCCAGCAGCGCCTGCGCGAGCCCCGTTTCGCCCTGCGCTTCACCTACGCCCCCGGCGACCTGGTGATCTTCGACAATCGCCGCCTGCTGCACGCTCGTGACGCCTTTGAAGGCGACTCCGGCCACCGCTGGCTGCAGGGCTGCTACCTCGAGCGCGACGAGGTGCGCTCACGCTATCGCATCGTCCAGCGCCGTCGCCGCGAGCGGGAACTGGCCGAGGCCGGACAGGCCTAGCAGCGAGGCAAGGCCACCGGCTAGCCTTCCGCCGACGCCGGTGGCCGCAGCCCACGCCGGGCGGTCACGCTCGGCGCCTCGCCAAAGCGCTTGCGGTAGGCTCTGGAGAAGTGCGCCAGGTGGCTGAAGCCCACCGCCACCGCGGCCTCGGTCACCGCAATGCGACTGTCGGCCAGAATCCGCTGGGCCTGGTCCAGCCGCATGTTCAGATAGCACTGCTTGGGCGTCTCGCCGAACTCCTGCACGAATAGCCGGGTCAACTGGCGCTGGGACAGGCCCGCCAGACGACAGACGTCGGGAATCGGCAGCGCCTGGGCGAGATTGGCCTCCATTACCGCCAGTGCGCGCAGCACCCCACGCGGCAGCTCCCTGGGCGAAGCCCGATCCGCTACCCAGCCGGTGCTGGCCCCAGCCCTCCCTGCTACTTGCTGCGCTGTTGCGGCTCCCCTCGCCTCCGCAGGCCGCGAATGCACGATCTGTCGCCCCACCGCCTCGGCCAGCGAAGGACCATAAAGGGTCACGATCCACTCGAGCATCATGTCGATGCTGGCGGCGCCGCCGGAGCCGGTGAGACGTCCGCCTTCCCAGACGTAGCTGTCCGCTCGCACTATCAGCTCAGGGAACTCCTCGCGAAAGGCCGGCACGCTTTCCCAGTGCAGCGCCACCGGATAGCCCTCCAGTACGCCCGCCCTGGCCAGGATAAAGGGTGCGGTGTCCACCCCCCCAAGCCAGACGCCATGGGCCGCCAGTCGCTTGAGCAACGCCAGATCCTCGACACCGATACAGGCTTCCGGCTCATAGGACGACACCACCATCAGACGCCCCTTGGACGCCAGCCCCTGGTACCAGTCGGCCTCGGTAACCTCGGACAGACGTCCATCGACATCGATGCGTACGCCATTGCTGGCCGTCACCGCCTCGCCATCGGCAGACAGCAGGCGCCAGGCAAACAGATCCCGACCAAAACGGTTGGCCACCCTGAGCGGCTCGAGCAGGCAGAACAGCGTCAGCATCGAAAACTTGGGCACCAGCCACACGTCCAGGGTGTGTTCGGCCTGGTCGGGCGACAACAGCGGCGGCGAGTCCGGGCGCGGATAGGGATGGCTGTCGGGCCAGCGGGCCTCGCTGTCTGCCTGGCTTTTGGCGTGGCCGTTGCCGTGGCTGTTGGCGTGGCTGTTGCCGTGGCTGTTGGCGTGGCTGTTGGCGTGCCTGTCTATGTCACTGTGCAAGTGGTGATCAACGTCCGACATGGGGCGAATTTTATCAAGGCTATGGCGAATTTGATCAAATTGTATCCCAAATAGCACAGTAACCTGTAACCCAGACAGCGACGCCAGGTGTCGAACCGCCCTTCCTCGACCTGGTGAGCCTTTAACAACGCCAGACCGATCGAATCCGGAGAGAGCCTCGACGATGACCCAGCAGACGCCCCCGCAACTGACCGATGACGGCCGCCAACTGGCGCTGACCCTTGGTGAAGGGCATCACCGTCTTGATGCCTTGTGGCTGCGCGAACGCCTGCCCGATGCCGAAACCCTGGACCCCCAGACCGGGCAGCGTCTGATCGAGGCCGCCGAACTACCGCTGGATCTGATCCTCACCCAGGCAGAAATCCAGGATGAGCGGCTGGTCGTGGCCTTCTCCGATGGCCATCGAGGCAGCATCACGATCGACGAGCTCGAGGATGCCGTGCGCTGCCAGCGCTCGGACGACAACGCCTCACGGGTGTATTGGGACTCGACGCTCGCCACACCCCCGCAGGCCAGCTTCAAGCAAGCACTGGAAAGCGATCCGGCGCTGCTCGATCTGCTCGACCAGCTACATCGCTTCGGTTTCGTGCGCGTCACGGACGTACCGGTCAGCGAAGACGGCATGCAGCCGCTGATCGACCGTATCGGCCCGCTGCGCCGGACCAACTGGGGCGGCATCGCCGACGTCAAGTCGGTGGCCAACGCCTACGACCTGACCATGACCCAGCGCGGCCTCGAGCCCCACACCGACAACCCCTATCGCGATCCGATCCCCGGTTACATCTGGCTGCACTGTCTGACCAACGCCGCCGATGGTGGCGACAGCACCCTGGTGGACGGCTTCGAGGCCGCTCGACGCCTGCGTCAGCAGGATCCCGACGCCTTCGCCTGCCTGACCGAAGTGACCCCGCGCTTTCGCTACCACGACGAGACCACCCGTCTGGAGAGCGAAGGTCCGCTGATCGAGCTAGACGCCCGGGGCGAGGTGACGCGGGTACGCTACTCCAACCGCACCGAGCGTATCGACCTGATGGACAGCGCCCTGCTGCGCCGCTACTACGCCGCCCGCAAGGCCTTCTACCAACTGATTCGCTCGTCCGAGCTTACCCTCGAACTCAAGCTGTCCCCTGGCGAGATGCTGATCATGGACAACTACCGCCTGCTGCACGGGCGTACCGCCTTTCAGCTCGAAGGCGGCGTACGCCACCTGCGCCAGGGCTACGTGGACCGTGACAGCACCGCCAGTCGACGCCTGTTGCTGAAGGATCGGCTCAAGCCCGCACACGACTCGGAAGCCGGTACCGCCGACAACCTCGCACGAACCACCCAGGGGGCCAGCGCATGAGCACCAGCGATCTCGCACTGACCCAGGCCCGCTTCGCGCGCTTTGACCAGAGCACCGCCGAAGAGTGGCGCCTGATCGACCGGCACTTTCGTGCCTACCAGAGCGACGCCTGCCGTCGTGTGCTCGCCCATCTCGAGCGACTCAAGGGCGACACCCACGGCTACCCGGTGGACCGCTACGAGCACTGTCTGCAGACCGCCACCCGCGCGCTGCGTGACGGCGCCGATGAAGAGACCGTGGTCTGTGCCCTGCTCCACGACATCGGCGACGACCTGGCCCCGGCCAATCACGCCGAGATCGCCGCCGCCATCCTCGAGCCTTTCGTCGACCCGCTCAATGTCTGGATGATCCGTCACCACGAGCTGTTTCAGGGCTACCACTACCGCCACTTCTTCGGCCAGGATCGCCACGCCCGTGAGGCCTATCGCGACCACCCGGCCTACGCCCGCACGGTGCGCTTCTGCGACGACTGGGACCAGACCAGCTTCGACCCCGACTACGACACCCTGCCACTGGACGCCTTCCTGCCGATGATCGAAAACGTCATGGGCCGCGAACCCTTCGGTGGCCTGCCGAGCGTGGTGGAGGACAGCGACTCGAGCCCCGAGCCCCAGGCGAATGACCGGGAGGCCTGCCGATGACTACCTGCGCCCAGCGCCTGATCGAGCTGCTCGAGGCCCAGGGAATCGACACCGTCTTCGGCATTCCCGGCGTGCACACCGTCGAGCTGTACCGGGGCCTTGAGCATTCGCGACTTCGCCATGTCACGCCACGCCACGAACAGGGCGCCGGTTTCATGGCCGACGGCTACGCCCGGGCCAGCGGGCGTCCCGCCGCCTGCTTCATCATCACGGGCCCGGGCATGACCAATATCGCCACCGCCATGGGCCAGGCGCTGGCCGATTCGGTGCCGATGCTGGTGATTTCCAGCGTCAATACCGTGTCGACGCTTGGGCGCGGCCAGGGCCGTCTCCACGAGATGCCCCATCAGGGCCAGACCCTGGCCGGGGTGGCGCGCTTCAGCCATACCCTGCTCGATCCCGAGGCGCTGCCCGAAGTGCTGGCCCGCGCCTTCGCCGTGTTCCAGGGCGCACGCCCGGGGCCGGTGCATATCGAGATCCCCATCGATCTGTTCGCCGCCCCGGTCAAGGCACCGATGCCTGCGGCGATGCGCGTCTTTCCACCGGCGCCAGCGCCCCAGGCCCTCGCGGCCGCCAGCCGACTGCTGGGCGAGGCACAGCGCCCACTGGTACTGGTGGGAGGTGGCGCCTGCGCCGCCGCCACCAGCGTCACCGCCCTGGTCGAACACCTGGACGCCCCCACCCTGACCACCATCAATGCCCGCGGGCTGCTCGGTGCCGACCATCCGCTGGACCTGGGCGCCACCGCCAGCCTGCCGGCGACACGCCGACTGGCCCGGCAGGCCGACGTCATCCTGGCCCTTGGCACCGAACTCGGCGAGACCGACTACGACCTGGTGTTCGACGACGGTTTCAAGCTCGAGGGCAGCCTGATCCGGGTCGATCTGGACGCCGAGCAGCTGGCGCGCAGTCACATCGCCGACCTGGCCCTGGTGGCCGATATCGGGCTGACCGCCGAGGCCCTGCTGGTCGCACTGGAATACGGCGAAGATGAAGGCCGGCCGCAACGAGAGGTCGGTCGCGAGCGCTGCGAGCGCGTGCGCCACGAGCTGGCCCTCGCCGATGACCCGGAGCTCGCGCGCTATCGGCCGCTGTTTGCCACCCTCGACGAGGTACTGCCCGAGGCGATCATCGTCGGCGACTCCACCGGCCCGGTGTACGCCGGCAACGTGGTGGCCAGACGCCCGGCGCCACGTCGCTGGTTCAACGCCGCCACCGGCTTCGGCACCCTGGGCTACGGCCTGCCTGCGGCCCTGGGCGCGGGGCTGGCACGACCGGATCTGCCGGTGGTGGCGCTGGTCGGCGACGGCGGCCTGCAGTTCGTGCTGGGAGAGCTTGCCACCGCCCGGGATATCGCCCTGGAGGCCGACCGCGCTCGCACCGAGCAGGGGTCAAACGACCGTGATTCGAGCGATGCGGCCTGCGCCGACACCGCCCTGGCCAGGCCCTTGGCGATCCTGATCTGGAACAACGACGGCTACGACGAGATACGCCGTTACATGAGCGCCGACGGTGTGGCTCACGTGGGGGTCGATCTGGCTCCCCCGGACTTCGCCGCCCTCGCCCAGGCCTTCGACTGCCGCTATCGCCAGGCCGCCAGCGCCGACGACCTGGCGTCGGCGCTTTCAAGCCTGAATGATGCCGGCTCACCGCTGATCGTCGAGATCGACGCCCTGGCCTGGTGTCGCAGGATCGAACACTGAGGCAGGACGCCTGCGCCGAGCGGATCGACAGCGTCCCGACCATGCATCACTTATGCATCAGTTATGCATCCATAAAATAACGAAGGAGTTCCCCGTGACTCGATGTTTCTCGCACAAGCCCCGTTCCATCGCCCTGGCAGCCGCGCTCGGCCTTGCCGCCGCCTCCGCCCAGGCCGCTGACCGCGACGATGAGCTGAGCCTGGTCGTCCCGCCCTGGCCCGGGGTCACCGTCAAGAGCGAGATCCTGGCGCAGCTCGTCGCGCCCCTGGGCTACCAGGTCGAACGCCAGGAGCTCAGCTCCACGGTGGGCTACAAGACCCTGACCACCGGCGACAGCGACGCCTTTCTGGCCGGGTGGCTGCCGGCCCAGCAGGAAAGCTACGACGCCGCCATGGCGGCGGACGCCATCGTCGATCTAGGCAACAACGTGACCGGCGCGCGCATGGGATTCGCCGTGCCCGGCTACGTGGCCGAGGCCGGTATCACCGACGCTTCCCAGTTGGGCGAGGCGCAGAACGCCGAGCGTTTCGAGCACACCTTCTACTCGATCGAAAGCGGCTCCACCGTGACCGACTTCATCCACGCCGCCATCGACAGCGACACCCACGGGCTCGGTGACTGGGAGGTCATGTCCTCCTCGACCCCCGGCATGCTCAGCGAAGTCAAGGCGGCGGTGAACGAACAGCGCTGGATCGTCTTCTACGGCTGGACGCCCCACTGGATGATCCCCGAGTACGACGTGCACATTCTCGACGACAGCGAAGGCGTGTTCGGCCCCGACAACGGCCGCAGCGACGTCAAGACCATCGTCGCCAGCGAGTTCGCCGAGGCCAATCCCAACCTGACCCGACTGCTCGACCAGTTCGTGTTCAGCGCGCATGAGCAGAGCGAGTTCATCAAGGCCTTCAGCCTCGAGGAGCGTGACCTCGATGAGGTCGCCCGAGAGTGGCTCGAGCAGCATCCCGACAAGCGCGCTGCCTTCCTCGAAGGCGTCACCACCCGCGACGGCGATGACGCCCTGGCCGCCTTGGAGGCGAGCCTGTGAGCGAAGACAGCCGCCAGCAGCGCATCCGCCGCGACCTGGCCGCCGCCTACCGGCTGATGGCCATGGATGGCATGGATGACGGCATCTCGACCCATATCTCGGCACGAGTCGCCCCGGGGCGTTTCCTGCTCAATGCCTTCGGTCTGCGCTTCGAGGAGGTCACCGCCGACTCTCTGGTGACTGTCGACGAGCACGGCCAGGTGCTCGACGATCCCACCGGCCTCGGCATCAACCCGGCCGGCTTTACCATCCACAGCGCCATCCACGCGGCGCGTCCCGACGCCCACTGTGTACTGCACTCCCACAGCGTCGCCGGGGTCGCCGTGTCCTGCCTCGAGCAGGGCCTCGCACCGCTGAACCAGTGGGCGATGCAGTTCTATCGGCGCATCGGCTATCACGACTACGAGGGCATCGCCCTCGACCTGGACGAGCGCGAACGGCTGGTGCGTGACCTCGGCGAGCACATGAGCATGATCCTGCGCCAGCACGGCCTGCTGGTGGTCGGCGAAAGCGTCGGCGACGCCTTTCTGCGCATGCGCGACCTGGAGCGCTCCTGCCAGGCCCAGCTCGCGGCCCAGGCCACCGGGGCGGCGCTGGTCAGCGCCAGTCCTGAGCTTTGCGAAAAGGTCGCCCGCCAGTACGACGACTGGGCCGCGAGCCCCCAGGGCACCGAGCTTGCCTGGCGGGCGGAACTGCGCCGCCTCGGCATCGACGCTCCCGCCGCTTCCGACAACAAGGACCCTTCACCATGAAAGTCTCCGCCCTGACCCAACGCATCGCCGGCGAAGGCGCCGCCGCCTGGGACATCCATGTGCGTGCGCTGAAGCGCCAGGCCAGCGGTGAAGACATCACCGTACTGTCGGTGGGCGATCCCGACTTCACCACCCCCGCCCCGATCATCGAGGCGGCCAAGCAAAGCCTCGACCGCGGCGCGACCCACTATGCCGACGTCCAGGGCAAGGGTGAACTGCGCGAAGCCATCAGCCGCCACTATCGTCGCCATCAGGGTGTCGAGGTCTCCCCCGAGCGGCTGATCGTGATGGCCGGCGCCCAGTGCGGGCTCTACGCCACCGCCCAGTGCCTGCTCGATCCAGGCGACGAGGTGATCGTGCCGGAGCCAAGCTACGTCACCTACGAGGCGGTGATCCAGTCGACCGGTGCACGACTGGCCCGAGTGCCGCTGCGGCCAGAGGCCGGCTTTCGACTCGACGTGGCCGATATCGCCGCCGCGATCACCGACAACACCCGGGCGATCCTGCTCAACAGCCCCCACAACCCCACCGGCCAGTCGATGACCCGGCAGCAGTGGGAGCAGATCGCCGAGCTGTGTCACCGCCATGACCTCTGGCTGATCTCCGACGAGGTCTACGCCGAGCTGATCTTCGAGGGCGAGCACCACAGCCCGCTGGCGCTGCCCGACATGGCCAATCGCAGCGTGGTGATCTCTAGCCTGTCCAAGTCCCACGCCATGACCGGCTGGCGGCTGGGCTGGGTGGTCGCGCCCGAGGCGCTGATCGAGCACCTGGACAATCTGGCGCTGTGCATGCTGTACGGCTGCCCGGACTTTATCCAGGACGCGGCGATCACCGCGCTCGACAGCGACCTCCCCGAGCTTGCCACCATGCACGCCGCCTACCGCGAGCGCCGCGACAGCGTCTGCCGCGCCCTCGACGGCGCCGACTCGGTCAAGGCGATCTGCCCGGACGCCGGCATGTTCGTGATGGTCGACATCCGCGCCACTGGTCTGTCATCGGCCGAGTTCGCCGATGGCCTGCTCGACGAATGCGGCATCTCGGTGCTGTCCGGCGAGGCCTTCGGCCCCTCGGCGGCTGGCTTCGTACGGCTGAGCCTGACCCAGCCCCCGGAGCGCCTGAGGCGCGCCGCAACACGGCTTCGTGAATTTGCCGATGCCTGTCTTGTCACCAGCCCCTGAGTCGCCTATGCCACCATCCGTCACCACCAGCGACGACTTGAGCCCGACCTCCCCCGTGGTCGAGGCTCGTCACCTCGTCAAGCGCTACGGGGACACCAGCGTGCTGCGCGACGTCTCCCTGAGCGTCGCCGAAGGCACCGTGACCACCATCATCGGCGCCAGTGGCTCCGGCAAGAGCACCCTGCTGCGCTGCATGAACCTGCTGGAGCGGCCCCAGCAGGGCAGCCTGTCCATCGCCGATGAACGCATCCGCTTCACCGAGCAGGGCCCCCGCAGCAGCCATACCGACATGCCGCTCAGTCGCCATCAGCTGCAACGCCTGCGCGGCAAGGTCTCCATGGTATTCCAGCAGTTCAACCTCTGGCCGCACCTGACCGTGCTCGGCAACGTCAGCGAGGCCCCGGTGCGGGTCAAGGGAATCTCACGCAGGAAGGCCAACGCCCTGGCCGCCCACTATCTGGAGCGCGTCGGCATGGCCGAGCGCGCCGACGCCTACCCGGCGTTTCTCTCCGGTGGCCAGCAGCAGCGTGTGGCCATCGCCCGAGCGCTGGCCATGGAGCCCGAGATCCTGCTGTTCGATGAGCCTACCTCGGCGCTGGACCCGGAAAGGGTCAACGAGGTGCTGGGGGTCATCCGCGGCCTGGCCGACGAGGGGCGCACCATGCTGATGGTGACCCACGAGATGGCCTTCGCCCGGGAGGTATCCGACCAGATCGTGTTTCTCGACCGCGGCGTCGTCGGCGAAGCCGGCCCCCCCGAGCGCATCTTCGAACACAGCGACAACGAACGCTGCCGGCGCTTCATCGCCCCCGCAGCTTGACTGCCAGTCACACAACAACCAGGAGTTCCCATGACCGTATCCCATCCCCTGCGCCCGTCAGCCGACCTCGCTCGTCGCCTTGCCCTGGGCGTCGCGCTCGCCACGACCCTCGGCGCCGCCACCATCGGCAGCGCCCATGCGACCGACCAGGAAGCCAACCAGGACGCTGGCGAGCCCCTCAAGATCGGCATCTCCGCCGAACCCTATCCGCCCTTCACCTACACCTCCTCCGACGGTGACTGGACCGGTTTCGAGGTGGAACTGGCATCGGCCATCTGCGACCAGATGGGCCGTCAGTGCGAGATCACCCCGACCGGCTGGAGCGGTATCATCCCCTCGCTCAAGGCCGGACGCATCGACATGATCATGAACTCCATGTCGATCACCGAGAAGCGCCTGCGAGTCATCGACTTCAGCTCGCCCTACTACTTCACGCCCGGTGCCTACGTCGCCGCCCGCTCCCTGGACATCGAGCCGCCCGAGGGCCTGGACGGCAAGGTGCTGGGGGTGCAGAGCGCCACCACCAACGCCACCTACGCCCGTCGCGCCCTGCGCGACAGCGGCGTCGACATCCGTCTGTACGACCAGGCCGAACAGGTCAATCGCGACCTGCTCTCCGGCCGCCTGGACCTGATCCTGGCCGACGAGATCGCCATGACCGAGCTGGTCGAACGCGATGAAGCCGCCGACTTCGAGATCAAGGCCACGGCGCCGCACCACGAGGCCTACAGTGAAGGCGTCGGCATCGGCCTGCGCCAGGAGGACGACGCCCTGACCGAGGACGTCAACGCCGCCATCGAGGCGGTCAATCAGCAGGGCATCTGCAGCGAGCTGTCCGAGCGCTACTTCGGCACCGACGTCTGCGTGGGCTAGGGCCTGTACGAAAATGTCTGCGCTCGTGTGAACGACGCTTCTGCCTGAGGCCGTGGCCTGGTCGAACGCCGGCAACAGCCGCCGGATGCGCACCAGGCCCGCTGCCATCGCGACTTTCACCCACGACGAGAATGCCCCATGAACAACGCTTCTCAGGAGGGGCTGGCCGACTGGGCCGGACCGATCCTCGACGGCGCCCTCACCACCCTGCAGATCGCCTGCCTGGCCTACGCCATCGGCGTGCTGCTTGGCTTTGTCGGTGCCGCCTGCCGGTTGTCTCGACACGCCTGGCTGCGCGGAATCGGCGGCGCCTACTCCACCGGCGTGCGTGCGGTGCCGGAGCTGTTGCTGATCATCCTGCTTTACTATGCCGGCTCCCAGGCGCTGACCGCCCTGACCAACGCCCTGGGCCTGCCCGGGCAGGTCGCCATCAACGGCTTCGTCACCGCCGTGGGGGTGCTGGCCTTCGTCCAGGGCGCCTACATGACAGAGGTGTTCCGCGGCGCCATCTCCGCCATCCCCAAGGGCCAGCTCGAGGCCGCCGACGCCTTCGGCTTTTCCCCCTGGGCACGCTTTCTCCACATCACCCTGCCGGCGATGCTGCCCAACGCCCTGCCAGGGATGTCGAACCTCTGGCTGATCCTGATCAAGGACACCGCCCTGATCAGCGTGATCGGCTACAGCGAACTGTTCTTCACCATCCAACAGGCCGCCGCCAGCACCCGTGCGCATTTTCTGTTCTACGCCGCCGCCGGTGTGCTCTATCTGATGATGACGCTGTCGTCCAACCTGGTCTTCGCGCTGATCGAGCGCCGGGTCAGGCGTGGACAGCCCCAGAGCCGGGAGACCTGATATGCGCTGGTGTCATTTCATTGCGCCCTTTGGTCGTTCACGGCATGTCAAACGCGGCCAGCCCCACTCTCACCTCCAGCCCCGGGAGACCTGACATGGACTTCAGCTGGTTGAGCGACCCTTTCTATCAGGAATACCTCATCGAAGGCCTGATCAATACCCTGTGGCTGCTGCTGGTATCGGCCATCGCCGGCCTCACCCTGGCCGTCGGCATGGCCATGGCACGCATCAGGGGCCCCCGACCGCTGGCCTGGACGGCCACGGCGGTGACCTCGGTCATTCGCGGCACCCCATTGCTGGTGCAGCTTTTCTTCTTCTACTACGGGGTGGGTCGGCTGCTGGAAGGCATCCCCGGCATCCAGGACAGCATCTTCTGGGGCTTGCTGCGCGACCCGTTCTTCTACGCCACCCTTACCTTCACCCTCTCGGTCGGCGCCTATAGCGGCGAGATCCTGCGCGGCGCCCTGCTCAGCGTACCGCCAGGCGAGCGCGAGGCCGGGCGGGCCTTCGGCCTCAACCCGTTCCAGGTATTCTGGCGTCTGTGGCTACCCCGCGCGGTACAGTTGTGTCTGCCCACCCTCACCGGCGAGATGATCCTGCTGCTGAAGTCGATCCCGCTGGTCTCGACCATCGCCATGATGGATCTGCTCCAGGCGGCCAACATCATTCGCGACGAGACCTTCCTGACCTACGAACCACTGCTGCTGATCGCCGCCGTCTATCTGCTGCTGACCATCGTGCTGACGCTGTGCCTGCGTCAGGTCGAACACCACTTCCCGGGGGTACAACCGGTACGTCGCGCCTGGCGCCCCTTTGGACAACCACGTCGGGTGTAACGTCGCTTCGCCATCCGCACCGGCATCGACGCCCATGTCGATGTGACCTTCCCGCCTTTCCCTGTGCCGGCCAACGTCGATCGACCGCCGGCACAGGGTGCATTTTCTCCTTTTCCTCACGCGCCTGCTCGGCTCGCCCGTCCTCGACTCACGTCCATCCCGGGATCGTCGGCGATTCCACATCGTTTTCGGCGTTAACCCTCACGTTATTTGCTTCAGCGCGCATTGCTGGCGTTCGCCCTCCCCCAAAAAAGGGCCCTGCCAGCCCTCGAGTGAAGGGCTGGGGCCTTGGCGCCAGCCGCCTACCATAGCCTTGTCACTACCGTCCTGATCCGCGTAGCCACTCCTCCACTTTTTCGGCACAGAATGAGAATCAACGTCTATGTTTAGGGTATTGTGCAGATATGGCATTAAAAGCGTCATCTGCCATCGATACAGTGACAATAAGGAAAGGCAGGAGTCGGTATGAAGGGAACTCGTTCACGGCTGATCGCGCTGGAGCCACGCCTGCTGTTCGATGGCGCCATGGCGGCCACCCCCGACCCCGCCAGCGATGGCGACGGTGGAAAACCAACCAGCACCAGCCGACAGACGGCGACGGCCAGGCACCGGCCACCCAGGGCGACAGCGACAGCCCCCGTGGTAGCGGAGCGCCGGCTCGCCATCTGGTGGTGGTGGACGCCCGCCTCTCCGACGCCCAGCGCCAGACGATCCGCGAGGGGCTGGCCGACGACGCCGAACTGCTCGAGGTCGACGCCGACGAAAACGGTATCGAGGCCATCACCGCGGCCCTGGCCGGCATGGACCAGGTCGAGAGCGTGGAGATCTTCAGCCACGGCGCCTCAGGCCAGTTTCAGCTCGGCGATACCCTGGTCGGCAACGACACTCTCACGAGCCTGACGGCGAGCCTCGGCCAGTGGCGCGAGGCACTGACGGCCGACGCCGACCTGCTGCTCTACGGCTGTCGCATCGGCGCCACCGACGCAGGGCTCGAACTGGTGCAAGGTCTCGCCAGCGCCACCGGCATGGACGTGGGCGCCTCCACCGATGATACCGGCCACAGTGGCCTGGGCGGCGACTGGGAACTGGAGCGTCAACAGGGGCAACTGGCTGACGACCGTGGCGTGGCACTCGCCGCCCTGGCACCCTTGGATGGCCTGCTGGCCGACGCCGAGCCGACGGCGTCGCTCGGCGAATCTGCCGCGGAGGTGCCGCTGGGCGAGGAATTTCAGTTCACCGTCAGCGTGTCCAATGCCTCCACCGCCCAGGAGGGCTACGCCCCCTTTGTCCAGTTGATCGTGCCCGCTACCGGCAAGGACGGCGCCGGCGCCGAGGTCGACGATGGCATTGTCATCACCTCGGCAAGCTACCTGGGAGGGCAACTCGACCTCTACCAGGTGACCTTCGACGCCAACGGCGAGGCGGTGCATCCCCTGGCAAAGGACGCCAATGGCGAACCGATCACCGTGCTGGCCTCGGCCTATGGCGCCCAGGCCGGCGACACCCTGGTGGTGGCGGCGCTGCCCTTCGCCAGCCTGACCAGCGACCAGCCAAGCATCGACGTCACCTTTACCGGCCAGCTCAGTGAGCTGGCTGACACCTCCCAGACCAACGGCAGCCCGGACCTGGTCATCCAGGCCATGGCCGGCTTCGAGCTCGGCAACGATGCCCTGTCCAACCCGGAGCAGGACCCCAGCCTGATCGGTAGCGCGGTCGCCTTCACCATCACCCCCACGGTCATCGCGGTGGAGCAGAGCCTCGACATGAGCGAGGGCGACACCACCACCGGCGAGAACTACCCCCACAGCCTGGTCACCACGGTGCGCCCGGCAGGCGCCGGGGCCACCGCCCAGACCCTGACCGACGTAGTCATCACCCAGCCGGTTCCGGACAACGTTCAGGTCACCGCCATCGATCCCGGCAACGGCACCCTGACCTCCATCACCCTGGCCAGCGGCAACACCTACACCGGTGACCTGACCATACAGGCGCTGATCGACAGCGATGCCTTCATCACCTCCTACACGGTGACCTACGACAACCTCACCGAGGCCCAGTCCAGCCGGGTCGACTTCTATGTGCCGGAGACCGATGCCAACGGCGCCCCTGTCCTCGACCCGGTGACTGGCAACGACACCACGATCAAGTTCGGCGCCCCCACCGGCAGCGGCGTCTGGCTGCCGCTGGACGATCGCGACCGCAATCCCGACGATCCCGACGGCAAGGTCAGCTTCGAGGGTACCGGCGATGAGCTGAGCTTCGTTGCCAAGTCGATCACCCTGGAAAAGACCGCCACCCTGGCCATCGATACCGGCACCAGCGGCCTGACTCCGGGTGACACCCTGGAATACCAGCTGGAGATGGCGCTGTCGGACTACTTCGCCTTTGGCGAGGACACCCAGCTCGTTGGTCAGTTTGTCGTCACCGATACCCTCGGCGACGGCCAGACCCTCGAGGGCACCCCGACGCTGATCCTCTACAGCGGTGATGACGCCACCACCATCGATCTGGTGGTCACCACCAGCGTCAATGCCGATGGCACCACCACCCTTGGCTTCGATATCGCCCTGTCGATCCAGAACGCTCTGGGTGACCAGGCCTGGCTCGCCGGCGACGCCGCCTTCGATGGGGTGATCGACGCCGGCGCCACCCGTGCGCTGATCAGCTATCGCGCGGTCATCGACGACGCCTATGCAGACGAGGACGTGACCGACCACCCTACCATCAACGAAGGCGACAGCCTGGGCAATGCCGCCGAGGTCGATGCCACCCTGCTGCTCAACCCGAACAACCTGACCGGCGATAGCGAGACCGACGACTCCAGCACCGAACTGACGGTGCCCACCAGCCAGGTGGACATCGCCATCGAAGGAGGCGTCAGCGAACTGGCCCCCGGCGACGAGGTGACCTTCACCCTGCGCTACGAGCTGGTCACCGGCGACCACGAGAACTTCCAGTTGATCGCCTACCTGCCGCTGCCGCTGCTCGACACCTCCGGTATCAGCTGGACGCAAGGTACTGACTCCGGCCAGTGGTCCCTGGCAGCGGACAACAGCTGGGCGGGCGAGATCACCAGCGTAGCGAGCGGTCCCGGCAATGCCATCGTCTTTACCCTGGCAGACCTGTCCACGACAGAGGCCAGCACCATCGCCTTGAGCTTTACCATGACGGTGGGGGATCAGCCCTTCGCCGACGGCCGCTCGCTAGATGTGCTGGCCGAATCGCGCCAGACCACCACCCTCGACCAGACCGAACTGGTGACCCAGGACGTGGTCAAGGTGCAATCGGTGGCCGAGCCGGTCGTCACCATCACCCATGGGGTGGTGTCTTCGACCAACGGCAGCGTCAGCGGCACCAGCGGCAGCTGGAATGCGCCCGGCTCGGCGGGTGCGCCCTTCACCGGCAGCATCACCGACCCGGCGGCGGTGGACGGCGACGTCACCGACATCGACGCCGGCGACACCCTGCGCCTGGCCACCCTGCTCGAGAACACCGGCGGCGGCGGCGCCTTCGACGTGACGACCGAGATCGAACTGCCCACGGACCTGGACTTTGTCGGCGACAGCCTGGGTAGTGCCAACCTGACCCTGACGCTCGGTGACGGCAGCGTGCTGATCGAGGGCACCGACTATAGCGTCAGTGGTACCACCATCACCCTGCTGGATGCCGGCGGCCAGGCCACCCTGCAGGCCGGGCGGGATGGCAGCGCCAGCGACGCCGCCGGCACCAACATCATCGTCATCACCTACGACGTGACCGTGGCCGCGGCGGTCAGCGCCAGTCGCACCCTCGGCACCACGGCAACGCTCACCAACTATGCAAGCGTCGACGGCGGCACCGACTTTACCCCGACGGACCTCGAGGACGACGCGACCCAGCAGGTGGCGGCGCCAACCATCACGACCACCTTCGCGGACGGCGGCGCCGCCACTGATAACGACTCAAGTGCCAGCCATACCGACGGCGCCGATCTGGTGGTCGGCGAGTCGATGTTCTACGACATCGTGGTGACCCTGCCGGAAGGCACTACCCAGGAACTCAGGGTCAATGACCTGATACCGCCGGGCATGGCGCTGGATACCTCCTACAACGGATCCGGCTATCGGCTGATTACCGCATCCGCCGACAGCAACAACTTAAGCGCCAACTTCGCCGGCAGCGTCTCCGTCTCAGGCCTTGCCGGCAGTGGAGGCACCCTAGGCGTCGATGGCGTCGATGGCGTCGATGGCCAGTTCACCTTCAGCGCCGCCGGCGCCACCGGCGACAACGACACCGGCAACAATACCTTTGTTCTGCGCGTCCGCCTGATTGCCACCAACACCCTCAACAACCAGCAAGGCACCGAACACGAACACAAGGCGGGCCTGACCTATCAGGATGTCGACGGTGATGAGGTAAACGGCAGCACCGCCGTGGATCGCGACGTCAGTCAGCCCGGTACGGGCCCGACCACCACCCTGGTAGAACCCACGGTCAGCATCGAACAGGCGCTGACCACTCCCTCCGATCCGGGCCTTGGCGTCGATGCCGATGACCCCGTCAGCTACACCATCACCCTGTCCAATACCTCGGGAGTCGATGCCTTCGATCTGGACGTCAACGGCGACATCTCGCCCGAACTGGTGTCCCCCACCATCGGCCAAGTGACGATCAACGGCTCTGTCATCGACGTCAGCGGCGCCGACAATCCCTTCGAGATCACCGGCAACGCCACCGATGGCTATCAAGTCAGCGTCAAGAGTGGGTTCGATCTCGACCTGGCAGATGGTGACATCGTCACCCTGACCATCGACGGGACGGTATCGGCCAATGCCCCCAACCAGGTGACGCTGGACAATTCGACCAGCGTGCAGTGGACCAGCCTCGACGGCGTCCAGACCAGCCCAGTGGTCGAGCGCACCGGCGCCGACGGCGAGCCTGGCGTCAATGTCATCAATGACTACCGGAGCAGCGATACCCTGGCGATACCGGTGGCGAGCTATCTGGATATTTCACGCATCGGTGGCCTCGACAGCACCGGCGACGCCAGCGACAGCCAGGCCGCCACCAATGACGTGGCGGTGGGCGAGATCATCCGTTATCGGGTGGTCGCCCTGGCCCCCGAGGGCGACAGCGACTCCTACAAGCTTCAAGTGACCCTGGATGCGGGTCTGTCCTTTGTCGACTTTGCCGACAACCGCATCAACCTGGCGCTGATCTCCGACGCCGGTGGGCTGTCGAGTTCGAAACTGAACGACCTGAGCATCGGTGATGACTTCAACGTGGTCGGTGACGAGACCAGTGCCCTGGCCCAGGCACTGACCCTTGACCAGGCGATATCACCCACGGCAGCGCAGTTGATGGATGTCGGTATCCTGACCACCGCGACCGTTGGCGGCAAGCAGGTGCTCACCTTCGACTTTGGCCGGCTCGTAAACAGCGAAACCGCTGGCGCCAATCGTGAAGGCATCTCCATCGACTTCAACGTGCGCGTCACCAACGCCGAGGGCAATGAGTCCGGCGCCGCGCTGGGCGTGTTCGCCCAGGAGATCGTCAACGACAGCGTTCGCGGCAAGAGCGACACCCTGATCGAGCGTATCGTCGAGCCGTCCTTCGAAGAAATGACCAAGACGGTGGTGGACTTCAATCCGGCCCCGGATGACACCACCGGCACCGCCAGCGTCACCGTTGCCTTTACCCAGAACGGCGGCATGCCCGCCTACGATGTGGTGCTGACCGACGCCTTTCCCTCGGGCAGCGATTATGTCATCGACAGTGTGGTCATCGATGGCCAGAGCTACAGCCTGGGCGGCCTGCCGGCCGGAGTCGTGGCCAACGCCACCGCCAGTGGAATCGAGGTCACCTTTGCACAGCTCGACCCGGGCAGCGAGGTCAGCGTGTCCTATCGCCTCGAGGTACCCAACGATGCGGTGGTGACGGCCACCGCCGCCGAGGCCCGTCTTGCCTGGTCCAGCCTGCCCGACGACGGCAGTTTCGATGGCTTTGCTGGCAGCGATGTCGGCCCCGACGGCTCGGCAGCGGGCGAGCGTACCGATGCCGACGGAAGCGGCGGGCTCAATGACTATGTGTTGACCGCCGGGGCGAGTCTCGGGCTGATCGAAGGCACCCTGTGGAATGACACCCTCAGCGCCAACACCAGCAAGACACCCGATGGCGATGGTCTGGCCGGCGTCAGTGTGACCCTGACCTGGGACGGCAACAACGACGGCGACTTCGATGACGACGAAGATCTCACCTTTGACACCGTCACCGACGCAAACGGCAACTACTCCTTCGGCGTGCTGCCCAAGGGCAGCTATCGCATCTCGGCCAGCGAAAGCCTCACCGACGCCGATGCCGGCGAGCTGAAGGCGCGTATCGACAGCGGACCCTCCGACGACGGCAGCCTATCGTTGATCACCGGCGCCGTAGACGGCGACACCACCTTCGACGCCGATATCGGCTATGTCGAACTCAACGACGCCCCGGTCCACACCTTGCCGGCCTCGCCGGTCTCCGGTGACGAAGACACCGACATTACCATCACCGGCATCTCGATCGCCGACCCCGACGCCCTGACGCCCGGCGCCCCAAGCGCCCCCGCCGCCCAGAACCTGACCACCACCCTGAGCGTCAACAACGGCACCCTGAGCGCCTCCGGGGACGGTGGCGCCAGTGTGTCAGGCAGCGGCACCAGCGAGCTGATCCTCACCGGCAGCGTCGACGAGATCAACGCTGCCCTCGCCACCCTGACCTATACCGGCAACGCCAACTTCAACGGTGACGATACCCTGACCCTCGTTACCAGCGACAACGGCAACTTCGGCGACCACCCGGACACCGGCAACGGCACTCCCGGCGAGAGCGCCGACGCCCTGACCGACCGCGATACCCTGGCCATCGAAGTGATCGCGGTTAACGACGAGCCTGAGGCCAACGACGACAGCGCCATCGCCGTGGAGGCCGGGGGACGCTTCAATATCGGCGGCATCGACCCCAACGGCCTGGTCATCCTCAACGATACCGACAACGACCTCAATGACGCCGACCCCGACGTGCTGACGGTGGTCCGGGCGGGCACCACCGCGGGCTCACTGCAGGCGGTCAACAGCGACCCCGCCTCGCCCACCCGTATCCAGGGCACCTACGGCACCCTGGTGATCTCCTCGAGCGGCTCGGCGGAGTACCTGCTCGACAACAACAACGCCGCCGTCGAGGCGCTGAGGCTGAGCGGCAATACGCTGCCCGAGACCTTCGTCTATGAAATCAGCGATCGTGCGGGCGTCCTCTCCCGGGCCACCATCACCATCACCATCGAAGGCGCCAACGACGCCCCGGTGGGCGTCGACGACAGCGGCGTGGCCATCGAGGCGGGCGGTATCGGCAACGCCACCGCCGGCCAGGACGCCACCGGCAATGTGCTGACCAACGATACCGACGTCGACCTCAACGGCGAGACCAAGGCGGTCACAGGTATCCGCGATGGCGATGAGCTCCTAGGCAGTTTCGATGAGGTCACCGGCGCCACCAACGTGATCGGAAAATACGGCACCCTGACCATCGACCAGGATGGCAGCTATACCTACGTCATCGCTGACGACAACGCAGACGTCGAAGCCCTGGCGGTGGGCGATACCCTGAGCGAGACCTTCAGCTACCTGGTCACCGACGCCGAGGGACTCGATGACATCGCGGTGCTGACCATCACCATCGAAGGCGCCCAGGACAACCCCGTCGCCACCAACAACACCACCAGCGCCCAGGCACCGTCCACCGACGGCGCCACGCCGGCGGTGGACGGCACCGGCAATCTGATCGCTGATGACGACGGCGATGACGTCGACGCCGACGTGGATACCATCGACCAGGGTGCACTCGCCGTCGGCGCCATTCGCCCCGGCAGCGAGACGGCCGGCGGCGCCATGACCAGCCTCGGTGGCGTCAGCGCCAGCGTCGATGGTCAGTACGGGCGCCTCACGGTAAACGCCGACGGCAGTTACCGCTACGTGGTCGACGGCGACAACGCCGCCGTACAGGCCCTGGCGGCAGGCGCCACCCTGAGCGAGACCTTCACCTATAGGCTGATCGACACCGCCGGCAATCCGGACCTGGCCGAGCTGGTCGTCACCGTCACCGGCGCCAACGATCCACCGAGCCCGGTGGCCGACAAGGCCATCGCGGTGGAGGCCGGGGGTACCGCCAACGCCACCCCAGGTGACGACCCCAGCGGCAATGTCCTGACCAACGACGACGACGTGGATGGACAGCCATTGAGTGTCGATCAGGTCCGCTTCAACACCACCACGGTAAACGCCGGCCAGCCGCTGGCAGGACGCTACGGCACCCTGACCCTGAACGCCGACGGCAGCTTTTCCTATGTGGTCGATAACAGCAATCCGGCGGTGGAGGCCCTAAGAACCGCCAACGATACCCTCACCGAGGTCTTCGTCTACCGCAGCGTCGATCCCCTGGGTGCCAGCACCACGGCGCGTCTGACCGTGACCATCGAGGGACGCGACGATGCCCCGGTGGCCGCCGACAACGTCGCCCTGGCGGTGGCCGACAGCGATCAGGGCACCGGCCGTGATCCCAGCGGCAATGTGCTCGACAACGACAGTGATATCGACGCCGGTGACCAACTGGCCGTGAGTGGCGCCCGCCCCGGCACCGAGGCCGCAGGCGGGGCCCTGTCCACCCCCAGCGCCGGCACGATAACCCTGACAGGCCAGTACGGCACCCTGACGCTTGCTACCGACGGCAGCTACAGCTACGCGGTCGACCAGTCCAACGCCGAGATCCTCGGGCTTGGCCCCCTGGAGTTCCGCCGTGACGTCTTTACCTACGAGGCCCGTGATCTGGCGGGACTGGTGGACCTGGCCGAACTGACGGTGTTCGTGCGCGGCCAGAACCAGGCGCCGGTGCCCGGCACCGACGATGGCCTGGCGGTGGAGGCCGGTGGCCGCGACAACGCCACGCCCGGGGCGGACGCCGTGGGTAACGTGCTCGACAACGACAGCGACGTCGATGGCGACATCAACCTCGGCGTCAACCTGCTCGGCCCCAACCTGACGGTGACCGGCGTTCGCACCGGCGATGACCCAAGCGCCGGCACCGAAGGCACCCTCGGCAAGGCACTCAAGGGCCGCTACGGCAGCCTGGTGATGGAGGCCGACGGCAGCTACCGCTACCAGGTCGATGACGACAACCCGGAGGTCCAGGCGTTGCGTCAAAGCGGCCAGACCCTGGTCGACGTCTTCACCTATGCGCTGGAGGACCGCTGGGGCGGCCCCGCCAGTGCCAGCCTGACGATCACCATCGATGGGCGCAACGATACACCGACGGCCCGCGACGACAGCGGCGACGCCGTGGACATCGGCGGAGGCGCGAGCCGCCCCGACGCCACCGGCAATGTGCTGCCCAACGACACCGACGTCGACGCCGAGCGCTACGGCGAGACCCAAAGGGTCACCCTGGTGGCACAGGACGGCGTCAGCGCGGCGCCCGGCGAGCGCCTGGCGGGCCGCTACGGCACCCTGATCATCGAGGCGGACGGCAGCTACCGCTACTTTATCGACCGCACCAACAGCGAGGTACTGCGCGCCAGCGGCCTGGGTCCGCTGTTGCAGGAGGTCTTCGTCTACACCCTGACCGACCAGGCCGGCGCCAGCGACACCGCCACCCTGACCCTGACCCTGGATATCGCCGCACCCTATATTCCGATCAGGGATGGCGCCGGCCCCCACTTCCTGCGCCCGGACGATGGGCGCCAGTCGCGCGCCACCCTCGGCGATGTCGACCCAGTGGTCTATGTCACCCCGGAGGTCGAGCGCAACAGCCGCCAGGTCTTCGACTACCTGCGCCTGTCCCACGGCGCCCAGCCCTGGCTGGTCCGGCCGCTGGAGATGCAGATCCCGTCGCTGGCCAGTGGCCTGGGTGAGGTGCCAGGCCAGTACGTGCTACGCGGCGTAGCCTTGAGTCGCCTGTACGCCGAGCAGGATCAATTGCTGCTGCTGGGTCGCCACGGCCGCACCGACCTGACGGCGGATGGCCTGCTGGCCGATCCCTCCCTCTACGCTCCCACCCGTGAACAATTGCTGAACAACGCCACTGGTACCAATGGCGAACCGACGATTCCGACGCGAAGCTCGACGCCGGGCGACGCTCAACCTGGCTCGGCCGAGGCGCCGAACCGCGACGCGGCAGATGACGGCCGGCCTGTGCTGCCGCCGGGGGCCGAATGGATCGCCGATGTGGACAGGGACGACCGCCTCGCGCCGGCAGCGCTGGCCCAGGACGGCTGGCGCGGGCCAGACGAGACCTCCGGCGCCTCTCCCAGGGTCGCTGCAGGCTTTCGCGCACAACTGACGGCCATGGCCGGCTCCACCGCGCCGCTGCGAGGGGAGCAGGACCTGTGAGATTCGAACGACAAGGACACCGCATGCATCGACTACCGCTCACCACGCTGGCGGTCACCGCCGGCCTGACCCTGAGTGCCTGCTCCAGCCTCGAGCCCCAGCCCTTCGACGCCACCGAGATCCGTCAGCGGGCGATCAGCGACCAGGCCCAGATGTATCGCCTGCAGGAGCCGCTCAATCAGCCGGTCACTTTCTACGAGGCCGCCGCCCGGGCACTCAAGTACAACCTCGACTATCGCCTGAAGCTGATGGAAAGCGCCTTGGCCTCGAACCTGCGTGACGTCTCGCGCCATGAACTGCTGCCACGTATCGTCGCCGAGGCCGGCTACAGTGATCGCAGCAACGACTCCGGCGGCACCTCCATCGGTATCGAGGACGGCGAGGAAAGCCTGCGGCCCTCCACTTCGGAGCAGCGCTACCGTTCCACCGCGGGCCTTGGCCTGTCCTGGAGCCTGCTCGACTTCGGCCTGGCCTACTACGAGAACCAGCAGAAGGCCGACCAGATGCTGATGGCCGAGGAACGCCGGCGCAAGGTCGCCCAGAACGTGCTGCGCGACGTACGCAACGCCTACTGGCGGGCGCTGGCCGCCCAACGCCTGATTCCTCGCCTCAATGTACTGCTGGCGCGCACCGAGGTAGCGCTGGACGCCGCCCGTGAGGCCCAGCGCCAGGGACTGCTGCCACGCCAGGAGGTACTGGCCTACCAGCGCGCGCTGCTCGACTCCACCACCCTGCTGACCGCGCGCCGCCAGGATCTGGAGCTGGCCAAGACCGAACTGGCCGCACTGATGTCGCTGCCCCCCGGTACCCGCCTGATCCTGGCCGACGAACCGGAACCGGATCTTCCCCCGGACGTCAGCGATATCGAGCGCCTGGAACAGCTGGCGCTGCAGCACCGCCCGGAGATCATGGAGGAGTGGTACCGCAAGCGGGTCAACCAGAACGACCTGGAAGCCGCCAAGCTCAGGCTGTGGCCCAACGTCACGGTCAGCGCGGGCATCGAGTACGACTCCAACGACTACCTGTACAACAACGACTGGACCGAGACCGGCGTCAACGTGTCCTTGAACCTGTTGAAGCTGTTGTCCTATCCCGATCTGAACGAAGCCCAGGACACCCAGGGTGACGCCGACGACCTGCGCCGTACCGCCCTGTCCATGGCGGTACTGACCCAGGTGCGGGTGGGCGCCCTGCGCTACCACCTGGCCCGCGAGGAGCTCGAGTACAGCGACGAGAGCCTCGAGGTGGACGAGGACCTGCTGGCCTACGCCAAGGCCGCGGCCTCCTCTTCCATCGGCTCGGAGCTCGAGGTGATTCGCGCCGAGAGCCGCTACCTGCTGTCCCAGTACCAGCGCGAGGCGGCCTACTCCCGCGCCCAGGCCGCCTGGGGCCGGTTGTTCAACTCGGTGGGCCTGGACGTGCTGCCCGAGACCGTCGCCCAGCACGATGTACAGACCCTGGCCGGCGAGATCGAGCGGATCATGACCACCCACGAGCGCCAAGGCATCATTGCGCCTCACCCGGGCCAGCCACCGGCGCCAGCCGGCGGGCCCACCCTGGAGCCGCGTCGCCCGCAGCCGGGGACGGGCGCCGATAAGGGGGGAACCGATGCCGTCTAGTCGTCTTCGCCCGCGCTCGGCCGGGATGCTCCTCGGTTTCGCACTGCCCCTGCTCGGGCTGTCGGCGCCAGCATCGGCCCAGCAGTCGGCACCTCAATCGACCCAGCAGTCGACCCAGCATTCGGCACAGCAAAGCCGGAGCGAGCTGACCATGCGCGCCCTGCTGGCCCCCCAGCAGGAGGCGACCCTGTCGAGCCGCATGGAAGGCACCCTGGACGAGCTGGCCGTGTCGCTGGGTGCTACGGTGGCCGAGGGCGATGTGCTGGCCCGCTTCGACTGCCGAATCGAGCAGGCCCGGGTCAACGTGGCCAATACCGAACTCGGCGTGGCCCGGCTCAACAGCCAGGCCAAGGACCGCCTGCGCCGCCTGGACGCGGTGGGCGATCTCGAGGTGGCGCTGGCCCGGGCGGAGGTCGACAAGGCCCAGAGCGCCTTGAACCTTGCCGCCGTCCAGCGTGATCGCTGTACCTTGAAGGCGCCCTTCGCCGGGCGCATCGCCGCGGTTCACGTCAAGCCGTTCCAGACCATGGCCGCCGGTACGCCGATCGCCGATCTGGTCGGTGATGGCCCTCTCAAGGTCCGGCTCAATGCCCCCTCGGCGCACCTGTCCGAGCTCGGTGAAGGCCAGCCAGTCAGTCTTGACGTCAGCGAGACCGGCAAGCGCTACGCCGCCACGCTCAGCGCGGTGAGTGCCCGCATCGATGCGGTGGCCCAGACCGTCGAGCTCGAGGCACGCCTCGACCAGGCCCATGACGAGCTGATGCCGGGCATGACTGGGCGTGCCACCCTGGTGGCCGAGTCGCCCACCACAGAGGACAGCGACGAAGGCACGCCATGAGCGCCAGCGAACACCCACGCCCGGCATCGCTGGCGTCACTGAGCCTGGCCCTGCGAGATCGCGCGCTGGACGCAGAGTCACGCACCACCCTGGCCTTCTCCATCGCCAACGACCCCTATCCGCTGCTGCGCTTTCGTCAGGCCCTGGTGGTGGAGGGCCGTGCCCGGGGCGCGCTCAGGCTGCGCTGTGTCTCGGGGCTGGCCACGCCCACCGAGCGCACCCCCTTCGTCAACTGGGTGGAAAGGCTCGGCGCCTGGCTACTCGATCAACACGACATCGATGGCCCCAGGCTGCTGCTGCGCGATCAACTGGAACTCCCCGAGGACCTGGCCGAGGGCTGGGCCCAGTGGTGGCCAGAGGTGCTGTGGCTGGTGCCGCTGGGTCCCGGCGGCACCGACGTCGACCGAAAGTCGTCCAGCGACCATGCCTGGGCGCTGTTTCTGCTCGAGCAGCCACCGCCCCAGGCGCTGCGCCAGCAGCTCGGTGGCCTGGCCGCCACCTGGCGCTACTGCTGGCAGGCCCTGGCGCCACGCCGCCGCGCCTGGCAGCTACCGCGTCGTCGGCTCGGCTGGCTGTTATTGGTTGCAGTGATCGCCGCGATGTTCCTGCCGGTGCGCCAGTCGGCCCTGGCCCCGGCCGAGATCGTGTCGCTGGACAGCGCCGCCATCACCAGCCCGTTGGACGGTGTGGTGGCCGAGATGCTGGTAGAGCCCAACTCACGCGTCGAGGCCGGCACCCCCCTGTTCCGCCTGGATCGTAGCGAACTCGAAGGCCGCGCCGGGGTACTCAGGCGTCAGCTCGAGGTGGCCAGCGCCGAGCTCGACGCCGCCGGCAACCTGGCCTTCGACGACCGCTCGCGGCTCGCCGATATAAGCCGCCTGAGGCGCCAGCAGGCGCAGCGCCAGGCCGAACTGGAGGCACTGGAGGCCAGGCTCGAACGCACCCTGGTGACGGCTCCGACGGCGGGAGTCGCGGTCTACAGCGACCCCGACGACTGGGAAGGACGCCCCGTCGCCACCGGCGAGCGCATCCTGCGCCTGGCCGACCCCGATCAGCCGGCGGTGGAGATCCAGCTGGCCGCCGCCGACGCCATCACCCTGGCACCCGGGGCCGAGGTCAAGGTGTTCCTCAGCGCCCGTCCGCTGGAACCGATCGGCGCGCGCCTCACCCAGACCAGCTACGAAGCCTCGACCGACGCAGATGGCGTCGCCGCCTATCGCCTGCTGGCCGAGCTTGCGCCGACCGAGGTGAAAGACAGCGCCGGACAGAGCCTCGACCAGGGGACCGATACCCAGACCGACTCGACAGCGAACCAAGTACGCCTGGGGCTGCACGGCACCGCCAAGGTCTACGGCGAAGAGGTCAGTCTCGGCTACTACCTGCTGCGCCGGCCGCTGTCGGCCCTGCGCGCCTGGACGGGGTGGTAGCCATGGCCTCAGCGACACCCGCAAGCCATGGCCCGGGGGCTTCCCACGGCGCGGCTGCCTCACCCACGGAAGTCAACGCCAGCCCCTTTAGCGCGACGATGGCCCATCACACCGCCGGCGTCGATGAACGCTCGGATCGTCCGCCGCCGCCGCTGCGCGAGGACCTGGTGCTGGTGGATGCGGGTCGTGATCGCCATGGCGAGCCCCAATGGTCGATCCAGGACCCGGTGACCAATCGCTTCTACCGGATCGGCTGGCTCGAGTTCGAGTGTCTGGCGCGCTGGGGGGCGAGCCCCGCGCGGATTCGCGACGAGATCGCCGCCCAGACGCCGATGCAGCCGTCGCTCGAGCAGGTGCTCGAACTAGTGGACTTTCTCGAGCATCACCGTCTCTTGCGGGCCGGGCCCGACAGCACCGACCGATTGGCCCGCGAGGCCGCCACAGGCGCCGCCTGGCGCAAGCTGTCCTGGTGGCTGCATCACTATCTGTTCTTTCGCCTGCCGCTGGTGCGCCCGCAGCGCTTTCTTGGCGCCGTGGTGCGCGCCCTGCCCTGGCTGTTCAGCCGTGGCATGGTCACGGCGGTGCTGTTGCTCGGACTGCTCGGGCTGGTGCTGGTGGTGCGCCGCTGGGACCACTTTACCCACGCGGTGATGGACGCCTTCTCGATGTCGGGCATGCTCAGCTTCGCCTGTGCACTGGTGGTCGCCAAGGCCTGCCACGAGCTCGGCCATGCCCTGGTGGCGACCCGGCTGGGGGTAAAGGTGGCGCATATGGGCGTCGCCTTTATCGTGCTGTGGCCGATGCTCTACACCGACACCGGCGAGAGCTGGAAACTCAGGCGCAGTCGATCGCGGCTGGCGATCTCGTCGGCGGGCATGCTGGTGGAGCTTGGCCTGGCAGGCCTGGCGACCCTCGGCTGGGTGCTGACCGAGCCGGGCGCCGTCAACTCGGCACTTCTGTACCTGGCCACCACCAGCTGGGTGCTGAGCCTGGCGATCAACGCAAGTCCCTTCATGCGCTTCGACGGCTACTTCGTGCTGACCGATCTGCTCGACTTCCCCAACCTGCACGAGCGCGCCGGCGCCCAGGCCCGTGTGTGGCTGCGCCGTCGACTGCTGGGGCTCGACGAGGCCTGGCCCGAGCCCTTTCCCCGTCATCAGCGACGTTCGCTGGTGCTGTTCGCCTTCGCCACCTGGCTGTATCGACTGGTGCTGTTCCTCGGCATCGCCCTGGCCGTCTATCATCTGTTCTTCAAGGCGCTGGGCATCGTCCTGTTCGCCGTGGAAATAGCCTGGTTCATCCTGATGCCCGTCACCCGAGAACTGCAGCACTGGTGGTCCCATCGCCGCGCCGTCCCCCGGCGCTTTCGCCTGGCCTGGCTGTTGGCCCTCGGCCTACTGCTGTTGCTGGCCTGCCTGCCCCTGCAGACCCGCGTCAGCGGGCCTGGCGTGCTCCACGCCGAGCGCGAGCTGACCCTGTACTCGCCGTTTCCCGCACGCCTGGAGACCATCGCCGCCACCGGGCGGGTCGAGCGGGAGGCGGCCCTGGTGCGGCTGAGCGAGCCGGATATCCGACGTCGTGAGCTGGCCCAGGAAAGCGAGCTCGACCTGCTGGAGGCCGAACTCGCGGGGCTGCTCGACGCCGACGATGGGCGTAATCGCGACAGCGCTACCCTGGCGCTACACCGCGTCAGCGAAAGTGGACGCCAGGCCGCCCGGCGGGAGCAGCAGCGACTGGTCATCAACGCCCCCTTCGCCGGCGAATGGCAGCGCTTCGATCGACAACAGACGCCGGGGCAATGGGTCGCGACCCAAGAGCCGCTGGGCGTACTGGTGGCCCCCTCGACCTGGGTCATCGATGCCTACGTGCCTCAGGACGAGGTCCACCGCCTGAGTCCTGGTGCTCGGGTGCGCTTTCTGGTGGAGGGCCACACCCGACCACTGGCCGGACACGTCACCAGCATCGGTGCCACCCGCGCCGAGCACCTGAGTCACACCCTGCTGGCGGCACGTCACGGCGGCCCGTTGTCCACCTACGAGGACCCGGAGGAGCGCGGCAAGTTGCGTCTTGAACGCGCGCTGATCGCGATCGAAGCCCGCCTGGATAGCCCCTGGACAGGCGGCAGGCAGGCCGCCGGCCAACTGCACATCGACGCCGAGCGTCAGAGCCTGGTCGGACAGTTCACTACCTGGCTCGCTTCGGTGGTGATCCGCGAGAGCGGCTTCTGAGAAGACGGTTCCCTCTAGACTGCCTGCCCGCGAGCCCACCAGCGCTGCCACTGTGCCCTATTGTCGCTATGCCCCGTTGTCGCTTTGCCCCGTTGTCGCTATGCCCCGTTGTCACTGTGCCCCGTTGTCACTAAGGCGCATTGTCACTATGTTGCACATTCGCTAGCATCGTCACTGCATTCGCCAGGAGCAAGTCAGTGGCCGTCCCATCTCGCAGCAACAGCAAACGCCCCAGCGTGGCCGACTACCTGGCCGAGGCCATCTTCGGCGGACGCTATCGCCCCGGCGACTTCGTGCCCAAGGAGGTCGACCTGGCCGAACAGTTTGCACTGAACCGTTCGGCGGTCAGGAGCGACCTGCGCCAGCTGGTGGACGTGGGCATCATCGAACGCATTTCCGGCCACGGCTCCAAGGTGCGCGAGGTCGAGGCCTGGAACATCCTCGACCCGTCGGTCACCGACTGGATGACCCGCTACGCGGCTCCCAACCCCGAGATCCAGCGCGAGATCCTGAGCTTCCGCCTCGACGTCGAGCCCTACGTGGCGATGACCGCAGCCCGCCGCGCGACGGCCCGCGATCTGGTCGCCATCGAGGAGGCCTTCGAGGGCATGGAAAGCGCCATGAACGCCGCCGAGGGCGACGCCAAGCGCTTGCACAGCGATCACGACATCGCCTTCCATGTGGCCATCTTCAAGGCCACCCGCAATATCGTCTGGTCCCAGCTCTCGCATATCCTGCGCCCCTCGATCTACCTGCTGATCGAGACCTCCAACGAAAGCGCCAGCGACCCCGAGGACAGCCTCGAGCGTCACCGCGAGCTGATGGAGGCGATACGCACGCGACGCCCCCAGGACGCCTTTCGCGCCGCCCAGGCGGTGCTGGCCGGTACCGCCGACGCCCTGGGCATCAAACCCGGCGACTCGGTGCTCGGCAGCGACCTGGAGTTGCCACCTACCGGCTGAGTCAAGGTCCTGTGGGAGCCGCCATGCTATGCTGGCGGCCTGGCGCAGCCCACGCACCCGCCAGCCCCGTCCCCCTCGCCTAGCCCGTCAAAAAGGACCTTTGACATGGCCTCCGTGTATGATTTCAAGCCTCGTTTTCAAGCCCTGCTGCGTCCCTTGGTGGGCCGCCTTCACCAGCGTGGCGTCAGCGCCAATCAGGTCACCCTGCTGGCCGCCGTGCTGTCACTGCTGGTGGCGGCAGTGGTTGGCCTCAACGTGCAGACGCAGCTCTGGTTCGTACTGATCGCACTGTGGCTCCCCCTACGCATGGCGCTCAACGCCATCGACGGCATGCTCGCCCGTGAACACGGCCAGCAGACGGCCCTGGGCGGCTACCTCAACGAGCTGTGCGACGTGGTCTCGGACGCCGCCCTGTTCGTCCCCTTCGCGCTGCTGCCCGAGACAGGCCCCGGCGCCGTCCTTATCGCCATGGTGCTGGCGATCATCGTCGAGTACGCCGGCGTCATGGGCCCCCTGGTCGGGGCGACCCGACGCTACGACGGCCCCATGGGCAAGAGCGATCGCGCCCTGGTCATCGGCATACTCGCCCTGGTGGTGGCGGTGGGCCTGGCGGCAGGCTGGTTCATCGCAGCGGTATTCTGGCTGATGGCGGTGCTGATGCTGGTCTCGCTGTACCATCGCGTCCAGCGTGGCATCGCCGAGGTCGCTACCCCAGGCGACCGGGATGAAAGACCATGACGCGCCCGCAGGAGTCCCTCGACTTCACCACCCACGACGGTCAGCGCCTGCACTATCGCCACTGGCCGGCGACGGCAGACCACCGCAACGGCGCCATCGTGCTGTTTCATCGTGGCCACGAGCACGGCGGCCGGATGGCCCATCTGGTCGATGAACTCGACCTGCCCGGCGTCGCCTTCTTCGCATGGGACGCGCGTGGTCACGGCGCCTCCGATGGGGTTCGTGGCGACGCCCCGGACTTTGCTACCTATGCGCGAGACGTGCAGACCTTCTTTGACCACCTCGCCACCCATCACCGTCAAGCCGCCGCCGATACCATCGTGGTCGCCCAGAGCGTCGGTGCCGTGATCATAGCAAGCTGGCTTCACGACTACGCCCCCGACATACGCGCCGCGGTACTGGCGGCGCCTGCCTTCAAGGTCAAGTTGTACATTCCCCTGGCGCTGCCCTGTTTGAGGCTCGCCACCCGACTGTCCGATAAAGTCTTCATCAAGAGCTACGTGCGTGCCTCGCTATTGACCCACGACCCAGAGCGCCAACGCAGCTACGCCACGGACCCGGCCATCAGTCGCCAGATATCGGCGCGCATCTTGATCGGTCTTGCCGATACCTCCCGGCGTATCGTCGATGACGCCGACACCATCGATACTCCCATCCAGTTGCTGCTGTCTGGTCGTGACCATGTGGTCGACCGACGACCTCAGCTCGACTTCTTTGCGCGACTGCCCCACCCGGACAAGGAGTGCCACCTGCTCGAGGGCTTTTTCCACGACACCCTCGGCGAGCGCGATCGTCATCTGGCCCTGTCCCCCATGCGCCGTTTTATCCTGCGCCAGCTTGAGGCGCCCGCTCTACCGCTCACTCGCCTTGCCGCCCACCTCCACGGACAGGGCTGCGCCAAGGCTGAAGCGCTGGGCCGCCCACTTGCAGCAGGCTCGCTGAAGGCTGGCTACTGGCGTCTGATGCGGGCAGCTCTCGGGGTCGGCGCGCGTCTTTCCAGCAGCCTCAAGGTAGGCATCGAACGCGGCTTTGACTCAGGAGCAATGCTCGATCAGGTCTATCGCCACCGCGCCGAGAGCTCGAGCCGCCTGGGCCGGCTGATCGACCGCGTGCACCTCGACGCCATTGGCTGGCGCGGCATTCGCCTTAGACGCCGCCACCTGGAAGAACTGATTTCCCTGGCTGCCGGATGCCTGCGTGACGAAGATCGCGACCTGCACCTGCTGGATGTTGCCGCCGGTCACGGTCGCTACGTTCTCTCTGCGGTGGCAGCCATGGACCCAGCGCCCGACAGCGTGCTATTGCGCGATTACAGCGAGCACAACGTCGCTGCCGGCAGGGCCATGATCCAACAAATGGGCCTTGCCGACCGCGTTCGCTTCAACGCCGGCGATGCCTTTGACCGCGCTAGCCTCGCCCGCATCTCTCCCGCCCCCACGCTGGCCGTAGTCTCGGGACTCTACGAGCTTTATTGCGACAATGATCGGGTCATGGACTCCCTGTGCGGTCTGGCCGACAGCATGGCCGAAGGCAGTCGCCTTATCGTCACCAACCAGCCCTGGCATCCACAGCTCACCTTTATCGCCAGGGCCCTGTCGTCTCACCGCCAGGGCGAGCCCTGGGTGATGCGCTGTCGCAGCCAGTACGAGATGCGCCAGCTCCTTCACGCCAGCGGATTCGTGGTCGAAACCCTGCGTATCGATCCCTGGGGGATCTTCTCGGTGATGCTCGCCCGCCGGCTCCCGCAATGAGCGCAAACAGCGACAACCGCTACCACGCCTGCTTCGCCCTGCGCGTCAAGGGGGCTCTCTCGCTGTTGGTGCTTGGGCTGATATTCTTTGCCAGCTACACCGCCTGCAACCACCTCAGCGCAGCGCGCGAACCGCTGCCGAGCATGATGTTTGCGTGGGAATCGGCGATCCCGCTATTGCCCTGGACCATCGTGCCCTACTGGTCCATCGACCTGATGTACGCCCTGGCGCTGCTGTGGCTGCCGCGCGATGGAGGGGAGCTGTCGCGGCTGGTCAAGCGCCTGCTGAGCGTGCAGCTGCTTTGCGTCATCGGCTTTCTGGCCTACCCACTGCGCTGCGGCCTGGTGCGCCCGGAGCTGGACGGCGTCTTTGGCTCGCTCTTCGATATCCTGATGGGCTTCGACCTGCCCTACAATCAGGCGCCGTCGTTGCATATCGCGCTGCTGGTGGTGCTCTGGCACGCCTATGCCGCGCACCTTGACCGCCGCTGGCGCTGGCTGTTACATGGCTGGTGCGGCCTTATCGGCGTCTCGGTGCTGACCACCTGGCAGCACCATTTCATCGACGTGCCGAGCGGCGCCCTGGTCGGTGCACTGAGCCTCTGGCTATGGCCCTCCCAGGCTCGCTCGCCGCTGGCTCTTCTCGCGTCACGCCGGTCACTTCCCTCGGCGAACCACCAACTGGCCTGGCGCTACGCCCTGGCGGCGACGGCCCTGTGCGGACTGGCCCTGGCCATCGGCGGCGCCGCGCTGTGGCTCGCCTGGCCAGCGCTGTCCCTGCTGCTGGTCGCGCTCAACTACGCCTGGCTCGGCCCGTCAGGCTTTCAAAAGGACGCCACAGGGCGGCTCTCACTGGCGGCGACGCTGCTCTACGCCCCCTACACACTGGCCGCCTGGCTCAACGCTCGTGTGTGGACCCGTCGACGCCCGCAACCCGACGTGGTAACCGACGGGGTCTACCTCGGGCGACTCCCCTGGCACACCATGCCCTCACCGACGATGGCCCTGGTCGATCTTTGCGCCGAGCTTCCAGCGCCGTCCGGGGCAAGAGACTATACGAGCCTTGGCGTCATGGACCTGACAGTGGCATCGCCGCAGACGCTGCGCCTTGCCGCCGAGACCATCGAACGCTATCGCCAGGAGGGCCCGGTGCTGGTGTGCTGCGCCCTCGGAGTCTCGCGCAGCACCAGCGCCGTTGCTGCCTGGCTATTGCTGACCGGGCGTGCCGGTGACGTCGAGGAAGCCATCACCCAGGTTCGCCGCGCCCGTCCCATCAGCGTGCTCAAGGCCCACCATCGTCAGGCGCTAGGAGCCCTTGCGGGGGAGCTGCCGTCAGCAAACGCCGACACCCCGACATGATCAGGCCCCGTCGAGTGAGACTCGACGGGGCCTGATCACTACTGCTCGGACCGGTCTGTGGCCTGGCGTCCTTGTACCTGGACCAGGACCTGGACGCGGACCTTATTCATAGGCCATCTGCTCAAGCTCCCGTCCACGGGTCTCCTTGACCCACTTCATCACGAACACCACTGAGCAGGCCGCGAAGAAGGCGTAGACACCGTAGGCCCCGGCAAGGCCGATTCCCGCCAGCATGATCGGGAAGGTCATGGTGATGGCGAAGTTGGCCAGCCATTGGAACAGCCCCGAGACCGCCAGTCCCGAACCGCGCACCTGATTGGGGAACATCTCACCGAGCATCACCCACATCACCGGCCCCCAGGACACATTGAAGAACAGCACATAGGCATTGGCCGCCAGCAGCGCTAGCACCCCCATGTCACCGGCCAAGGCCAGCTTTCCGTCGACCATGCTGGCGGTGGAGAAGGCGTAGGCCAACAGGCACAGGGTCAGCGCCATACCCACTGAACCTGCCCACAAGAGCGGCTTGCGACCGATCCGATCGATCAGCGCGATGGCGATCAGACAGGCGCCGATCGACACCGCACCGCTGATCACGTTGATCAGCAGGGCATCACCCTCGGAGAAGCCCACCGCCTGCCACAGCACCGCACCGTAGTAGAACACCACGTTGATCCCGACCAGCTGCTGGAACACCGCCAGCCCGATACCGACCCAGACGATGCCGTGCACCTTGCCACTGGTGGCGTTGATCAGATCCCTGAGGCTCGGCACATGGTCGGCGTTCAGCGACGCCTTGATCTCGGCGACCTTGGCCTGCCCCGCCTGCTCGCCGAGCAGGGTGACCAGCACCCGTGTCGCCTTGTCGTCGCGTCCGCGGCTGATCAGAAAACGCGGGCTCTCCGGGATACCCAGCAGTGCCAGCAGAAAGATCGCCGCCGGCAGCATCTCGATCCAGAACATCCAGCGCCAGGCGTCGAAGCCGAACCACAGACTGGCGGTGGAGGCGCCGGCGATCTTGGCCAGCACATAGTTGCTGACGAAGGCGATAAACAGCCCCGAGATGATCGCCACCTGCTGGATCGTGGCCAGCCGTCCGCGCCGCTCGGCCGGCGCCACCTCGCTGATGTAGGCCGGCGTCATCACGCTGGCCGCGCCCACCGCCATGCCGCCAAGCACCCGGTAGATCACGAACTCCAGCGAGCCGGTCGCCACCCCGGAGCCCCAGGCGCTGACCAGAAAGAACACCGCCGACACGATCAGCAGCGCACGACGGCCGTAGCGATCGGCCAGGCGGCCGGCGAAGAAGGCACCGATGGCGCAACCCAGCAGCATCGAGGCCACGTTGAAGCCGGTGCCGACGCTGTCGGAGTCGAAGGCCGTCTGCAGACCATCGACGGTGCCGTTGATCACGCCGCTGTCGAAGCCGAACAGAAAACCGCCGATGGCGGCGATACAGCAGATGGCGAACACATAGCGTTGTCGCTTGAGCGAGGCGGCGTCCGCCGGTGAGGATACGATAGGCATGCTGAACTCCTTGTTGTTGTGATATCGCAGTTGAAAAAAGGCTGGGTCACAGCCAGCCGGCGTCCACCCAGTGGTTGTGCGCGGTACAGCCGCTGGCCGCGTCGGAAGCGAGAAACACCACCATCGCCGCGACGTGATGAGGCTCGAGGCGCACCTTGAGCTTCTGCTCGGCGACGATCTGGGCCTCCTGTTCGGCGCTGTACCAGCGGGACTGGCGCGGCGTCTTGACGTTGCCGGGGATCACGCAGTTGACCCGGATGCCCTGTTCACCCAGTTCCTGGGCCAGCGCCCGGGTCAGCCCCTCGATGCCGGCCTTGGCCGTCTCGTAGAGCGCCAGGCCTGCCTGGCCCAGGTGCCAGCTGATCGAGCCGAGGTTGATCACCGCACCGCCGCCACGCCTGGCCATGCCCGGCGCCACCGCCTGGGTGGCGAACACCAGGTGGCGGAGGTTCACGGCGATGCGTTCGTCGAAATAGGCCGGGGTGATGTCCGCCAGACGATGGCGATCGTCGTTGGCCGCGTTGTTGACCAGCACATCGACATCACCGATCGCGCTCAGCACCTCGTCGAGACGCGCCAGATCGGTCAGGTCACAGTGATGGAATTGCAGCCGATCGCGGCCGGCACCCTGCTCGGTCAGACGCGCTACCAGCGCCTGGGATGGCGCCTCGGCGAGGTCGAGAAAGTGCACCTCGGCGCCCTGCTCGACAAACGCCTCCACCAGCCCCTCTCCGATTCCCGAGCCGCCACCGGTGATGACCACCCGCCTGCCCGCAAGGCCTGGGTAGAGCGCCACCGGTCCTCTGTGTTCCATCGTCATGTCAGCGTGACTCCCGTTGCTGTTGTAGGGGTTGTACCTAAGCCATCCAGGACTTGCCTGGAAGCGCCTGCGCTCGTCGACGTATCGGCTTGGCCTGTTGGAGGCGGCGCGCGTCACCGCTTTCGCCTTTCGATTGGCGAAGTCTTTCGATTGGCGAAGCCTTTCGTCTGGCGAGATCCGTTGGTTCGACGAGAGATGTTTGTTACTTCTCTTTACTAATATCTCGTTAGTAATTTGTCCTAACTAAGTGCACAGTCTTGTCGAGTCGGACGCCATGTGCCATTGCACTTATGTCGAACAGAAGCCTCCCAGCGGAAAGGTGCTTGATGGCGCCCGGTGCTCTTCTGAAATCCAGTGCTCTTCTGAAAAGCGGCACAGGCGTCGCACGGATTCACTCAGGATCCTTGTTCGGCCGATGTAGCCGGGCGATGCAGTCGGGCGATGCAGCCGGGCGCTACTGTACGGCGCTGCGGCCCGTCGCCCGCCTTGATACACTCGACGCGACCTTCCCCATCCCTGACAGGGTCGGAGACTTTCGTTCATGACCGCCTCTTCCACCGCCGGCGACCTAGGTGCGCTCAAGTCACGCAACCGCGCCTCTCTGCTGGAGTGGCTGCGCCGCCAGCCCGGGCTGACCCGTGCCGAGCTTGCCCAGCGCACCGCCCTGACCAAGGTAACCGTCGGCGCCGCCGTACAGACGCTGCTGGACCAGGGCTGGCTGGTCGAAGGCGATCTGCTGCGTGGGGGTAGCGGTCGCCCCGGACGGGCGCTGTCCCTCAATCCCGACAGCCATGCCATCCTGGGCATCGAGATCGGGGTCCATGGGCTGCACGTGCTGGCCATCAACTTTCATGGCCAGATCCTGGCCCAGCGACACCAGGCCGTGGTGCCGACCCGGCCAGACGATACCCTGGATCAGATCGTGCCCATGGTGCGCGAGCTTATCCGGACGGCGCTTTCACACAGGACACTGCTCGGTGTGGGACTGGCGGTGCCGGGGCCGACGTCGCCGGAGCAGTCGCGGCTTAGCCTGGCGCCCAACCTGGGCTGGCGAGACGTCCCGCTGCTCGAGATGCTCAGGCAGCGCCTGCCGGAACTCGACGATGATTCGAGACGATTCTGGTGCATGGACAACGAGGCCAAGGCGGCGGCCTTTGGCGAGCTCTATTGCAGCCCGTCCAGCGGCCAGGATGCCGCGACGCCGTCGTCACTGTTGTACGTCAGCGCGGCTACCGGGATCGGCAGCGGGCTGGTAGTGCAAGGCACGCCGCCCCGGGTGATTCGCGGCGTGCATGGGCTGGCCGGCGAGATCGGCCACACACTCCTGGCGCCGGGGGGCAAGCCGTGTCACTGCGGTAACCACGGCTGCGCCGAGACCCTGGTCAGTGGCTGGGCCCTGCGTGACACCCTGGGTATCGAGGCCGGCGCCTCCTTGAGCGAAGGCGTCGAGCATCACCGCGACCCCGACCTGGTGGCCGAGACCCTCAACCAGGCAGGGGAAGCCCTGGGCCTGCTGCTGCTCAATCTCCACCTCACCCTGAATCCCGAGCGCATCGTCATCGGTGGCTCGCTGGTGAAGCTGGGCGCACCGCTGCTGGACCCGGCGCTTGCGTTCTTCACTCGTCATCAGAACCATCTGCTGCCACAGGCGCCGCCGATCCCGGTGCGCATCCTCGACGACAGCCTGGCGACTGCCGCCCGCGGCGCTGCCGCCCAGGTACTGTGCCAGCTGCTGGCTCGCCACGACGAATTCGCCACTGACGTATAACCCGCTGTTTCTGGCGGGTTCAGCTCACTCCAAGTAAGCGACGACGTCGTGGGTCATCGAGAGATCGACGCGAAGTGTCGTGTTCACGCGCTGCCATCATCGTCGACGAAGGCCTCGGTGGCCTGACGATGCCCCAGCATCAGGGCGTCGGCCACCTGCTGCAGCGGCGTGATGTCCATATCGCTCTGGCCAGCCTCGAGCAAGCTGTGGAAGTGCGCGTAGACGCCCTGGTATTCGCGCTCCGGCTCATCGATCAGCGTCTTTCCATCGACGATAAGACGGGCGCCCCCAGCCTCCAGGGTCAAGCTTCCCCCATCGGTGACGAAGGTCATCTCCCAGCACGGCGGATCCTCGTGGCGGAAGTCGAAGTCACCGCTCAGCAGGACGCCATCGGCGGTACGCCATTCAAGCGTCGCCGCGATGGGTGTCTGGGCGTTGGCGGGCACGACCAGATTGGCCCGCTTCAAGAAGAACGGATCGGGCAGCAGTGCGGTAACGATGGACAGGGCGTTGATGCCCGGATCGAACACCCCCATGCCGCCGGCTTCCCACAGCCAGGCCTGGCCTGGATGCCACACCCGCACGTCCTCGTGCCAGCGAATATCGACGCCCTCGACCCGGCGTCCAGCGAGCCAGTCAGCGGCCGCGGCGATGCCCGGGGCAAAGCGCGAGTGCCAGGCGGCGAACAGCGTAAGTCCCGCCTTTTCGGCCTGTGCCTTGAGGTCCTGCACCTCGGCCAGGGTGGCCCCCGGCGGCTTTTCCAACAGCACCGCCTTGCCACGGGCCAGCGCCTGACTGGCGAGCCTGTGGCGCAGATGGGCAGGAGTGCAGATCGCCACGGCGTCGATATCCGGCTCGGCGTCGAGCATCTCCTCGAGACTTGCGTAGGACGCCACGTCCTCCAGGCGCGAATGAGGGTCCGCCGACGCCACCAGCTCAAGACCTTCGGTGGCTCGGATGGCGTCCACATGCTGATCCCGGACGATCTTGCCGGCGCCGGCCACGCCCAGTCGAAACTGCCGCATTACTGCCTCCTGGAGCGGTCCCCGCGGAGACCTCAATGTAATCAAGGAGCACAGCATAATTGAGCCGAGGGGCGTGACCAACCCTGCCCCAGCTACGCCAGGGACCTGTCTCCACCCTCGCTACCCCGGGCAAAAGGTCGGGTCAGCCCTGGTGTGCTGCTGCGAAGGCCCTGGCGGGCGCCCAGACAAGGACGAGGATCACCCTTTCAGTGATTGTCCCTGGGCGGACTCTGGCGCGCCACGTCACGGTAGGCGTCGGCGCCGCGCAGGGTCATGCCGCGATCCAGTGGTTCGATCAGGGTGCGCTGGATCTCCTGCCACGGCGTCTGGTGGGCCGGATAGGGATAGCCGCCCTGGGCGTCGAGACGCTGTCGACGCTGGGTGATTTCGTCGTCGTCCACCAGCAGGCGGACCTCGCAGCGGCCCAGGTCCACGCGTAGTCGATCGCCGGTCTGGACCAGCGCCAGCGGCCCGCCGGTGGCGGCTTCCGGCGAGGCGTTGAGGATCGAGGGCGATCCCGAGGTCCCCGACTGACGCCCGTCGCCCAGACACGGCAGCGACTCGATCCCCTGGCGAATCAGCGCCTCCGGCGGTTGCATGTTGACCACCTCGGCGCCGCCAGGATGGCCCACCGGCCCCGCCCCACGCATGATCAGGATGGTGCTGGCGTCGATGCCGAGTTCGGGATCGTCGATGCGGGCGTGGTAGTCCTCGGAGCCGTCGAACACCACCACCCGGCCCTCGAAGGCCTCCGGGTCGTCCGGGTTCTCGAGAAACCGCCGACGAAAGTCCGGCGAGATCACGCTGGTCTTCATCAGCGCCGAGTCGAACAGGTTGCCCTTGAGGTTCAGGAAGCCGGCGTGTTCGACCAGCGGATTGTCGAAGCGTCGGATGACCTCCTCGTCCAGGGTCTCGCGGCCCGCGATGCTGTCGGCCAGGCGGCGGCCGTCGACGCCGGTGACGTCGCCGTGCAGCAGACCGCGCTCGAGCAGCTCGTGCTGTACCGCCGGCACCCCGCCGGCACGATGGAACTCCTCACCCAGGTAGGCACCGGCCGGCATCACGTTGGCCAGCAGCGGAATCCGGTGGCCCAGCCGCTGCCAGTCGTCGTTGTCGAGCGCAACGCCTGCATGGCGGGCGATGGCGTTGACGTGGATCGGCGCATTGGACGATCCCCCCAGCGCCGAACACACCACCACCGCGTTCTCGAACGCCTCGCGCGTCAGGATGTCGAGCGGGCGTAGGTCCTGCCATACCATCTCGACCGCGCGCTGGCCGGTGTCGTAGGCGACCATCGCGCGTTCCTTGTAGGGCCCGGGAATCATCGCCGACCCCGGCAGGCTCATGCCCAGCGCCTCGGCCATGGAATTCATGGTGGAGGCGGTGCCCATGGTGTTGCAGTGGCCCACCGAAGGCGCCGAGTCGCTGGCCCGGGCAAGAAACTCGGCGTAGTCGATGTCGCCGGCGGCCAGGCGCTTTCTCAGCTCCCAGATGATGGTGCCGGAGCCGACCCGCTCGTTGCCCCTCCAGCCGTTGAGCATGGGGCCGCCGGACAGCACGATGGCCGGAATGTTGACCGTCGCCGCCGCCATCAAACAGGCCGGGGTGGTCTTGTCACAGCCGGTGGTCAGCACCACGCCGTCCAGCGGGTAGCCGTGCAGCACTTCCACCAGGCCCAGGTAGGCCAGGTTGCGGTCCAGTGCTGCGGTGGGCCGGCGCACGTTCTCGTGGATCGGATGCAGGGGAAACTCGAAGGGCACCCCGCCGGCGGCGCGAATACCGTCCTTGACCCGCTTGACCAGCTCGATGTGGTGACGATTGCAGGGGGTCAGGTCGGAACCGGACTGGGCGATGCCGATGATCGGCTTGCCCGAGGTCAGCTCATCGAGGGTCACCCCGTAGTTGAGGTAGCGCTCGATGCACAGCGCAGTGGTACCCGGGTGGTCGGGGTTGTCGAACCACCAGCGGGAACGCAGCTGGTCGGGGGTAAGGCGGGGGCGCTGGGTCATGGTGTTCTCCTGCGGTTGCCGCCGGCATGCGAGCGGCAACGGTCTGCCATTGGGTGCGAAGGTCGGGAGCGCTCAGTGGGAGTGTCGCGGAACGTCCGCGCCACGACAGCCCACCAGAAAGTCGAAGTCGCAGCCTTCATCGGCCTGCAGCACGTGCTCGATGTAGAGCTGACGGTAGCCGCCGCTGGAGGCGATACGGCGCGACGCCTCGGTGGGATCGCTGGCGGACAGGCGCCGCTCGAGCTCGGCCTCGTCGACGTCCAGATGCAGACGCCCGTCGTAGGCATCCAGCTCGATCCAGTCGCCGTTCTCTACCGCCGCCAGGGGACCGCCGGCCGCCGCCTCCGGCGCCACATGCAGGACCACGGTGCCATAGGCGGTACCGCTCATGCGAGCGTCCGAGATCCGCACCATGTCGGTCACGCCCTGGGCCAGGAGCTTCGCCGGCAGGCCCATGTTGCCCACCTCGGCCATGCCGTGGTAGCCCTTGGGACCGCAGTGCTTCATCACCAGCACGCTGTCGGCATCGACCTCCAGATCCGGGTCATTGATCCGCGCCTTGTAGTCGTCGAAGTTCTCGAACACCACCGCGCGACCACGGTGACGCATCAGCTCGGGGCTCGCCGCCGAGGGCTTGAGCACCGCTCCCTTGGGCGCCAGGTTGCCGCGCAGCACGCACATGCCACCGTCGTCCACCAGCGGGTTGTCCAGCTCACGAATCACCTGATCGTTGTAGAGCGGCGCATCCTTGACGTTGTCCCACAGGGTCTGGCCGTTGACCGTCAGCGCCTCCTTGTGGGGCAGGCGGTCTGCCTCACCGAGGCGCCGCAGCACCGCCGGAAGCCCGCCGGCGTAGTAGAACTCCTCCATCAGAAAGCGCCCCGACGGCTGCAGGTCGACGATGGTCGGGGTGCCACGCCCTACCCGGTTCCAGTCATCGAGCTCGAGCTCGACGCCCATGCGTCCGGCGATCGCCTTGAGGTGGATCACCGCATTGGTCGAGCCACCGATGGCGGCGTTGGTGCGAATGGCGTTCTCGAAGGCCTCCCGGGTCAGCACCCGAGACAACCGCAGGTCCTCCTTGACCATGTCGACGATGCGATTGCCCGACAGGTGCGCCAGCACATAGCGGCGCGAGTCCACCGCAGGAATCGCCGCATTGTGGGGCAGCGACACCCCCAGCGATTCCGCCATGCAGGCCATGGTGGAGGCCGTGCCCATGGTGTTGCAGGTGCCGGCGGAGCGTGACATGCCGGCCTCTGCGGCCATGAAGTCGTGGATCGATATCTTGCCTGCCTTGACCTCCTCGGACAGCTGCCAGACCACGGTGCCGGAGCCGATATCCCGGCCCTTGTGCTTGCCGTTGAGCATCGGCCCGCCGGTGACCACGATGGCCGGGATGTCGCAGCTGGCCGCCCCCATCAACAGCGCCGGAGTGGTCTTGTCGCAGCCGGTCAGCAACACCACGCCGTCCAGCGGATTGCCGCGAATAGCCTCCTCCACGTCCATGCTCGCCAGGTTGCGGGTGAACATGGCGGTGGGACGCAGATTGGATTCGCCGTTGGAGAACACCGGGAACTCCACCGGGTAGCCGCCCGCCTCCAGCACCCCCTTCTTGACGTGCTCGGCCAGCTTGCGGAAGTGGGCGTTGCACGGTGTGAGCTCGGAGAAGGTGTTGCAGATACCGATGATCGGGCGGCCATCGAATTCGTGGTCAGGAATCCCCTGATTCTTCATCCAGCTGCGGTACATGAAGCCGTTCTTGTCCGCACTGCCGAACCACTCGGCGCTACGAAAGCGTGCCTTCTGGGGCACTTCGGTCGCCGCTTCGTCGCTTGCTGCCTCGACACCCACGCTTGGGGAATCCTGATCACTATCGGCCATTGCCTGGCTCCTTCAACTCTGTCACGGGGCGAGCGGCAACCGGTCTGCCTGCTGTCTCGGGCCAATCGCTGGCCTTTGACGTCATGGCGAATACCGACCCGCTCGTCGGGTCCTGGGCAAGCCTACGTCGCGGGCGCCACAAAGTACACACATACGAAAGTATATGTTGAACATACTCGCAACTCGGTCAAGACTTGCCGCCACACCAATAACGATCACGCTCTCATCAGGGAGATCGACCATGCGAGCTATCCCCAGGCTTTCCCGTCTTGCCGCCTCCATCGGTGCGGCATCCATCGCCATCACTGCTGCCGCCAGTGCCCAGGCCGCTGAATACGAGTGGACCTTCCAGGCCTCCGAGACCGCCGGCGAGCCGAGCTTCAAGATCAAGCAGGAGTGGGCCGAGCGCATCGAGACCATGACCGATGGCCGTGTGGCCATCGAGGTGTTGCCGATCAACTCGGTGGTAGGTCCCACCGAAACCCTGCAGGCGGTGAGTTCCGGCATCCTGCAGGGCCATATGACCGACCCCAGCTACTTCTCCGGCCAGAACCCGGCCTTCGGCATGCTCGGCAATCTGGTGGGCGCCTGGAACGACCCCTACGACTTCCTCGAGTTCATGAACAACGCCGGCGGCGAGGATCTCTACAACGAGCTGGTGGAGCCCTACGGCGCCCATCTGGTGGCGGCGGCGACCTTCCCGCTGGAGTCGATCCCGTCCACGGTGGCCATCGAGTCGCTGGAAGACTTCGAGGGACTCAAGATTCGTGCGCCCCAGGGCATGGTCTACAACATCTTCGAGCGCATCGGCGCCACGCCGGTCAACCTGCCCGGCTCCGAGGTCTACACCGGCCTTGAGAAGGGCGTGATCGACGCCGCCGACTCCACGGTGCTGTCGAACAACGACGCCCAGGGCCTCCACGCCTTTGCGCCCTACCCGCTGTACCCGGGCTTCCACTCTATGCCGATGATCGCGGTATCGGTGAACAAGGATATCTGGGACGGCCTGCCCGAAGACCTTCAGACCACCCTCGAGACCGCCTTCGACGCCATGGCCTACGACCTGATCGCCCGACTCAAGGCCCAGGACATCGAAGCGCTTGCCCGTCTCCAGGAGGACCCGGAGGTTCACCCGTTCGACCTGCCCGACGAAGAACGCAAGGCCTTCCGTCAGGCGGCTGAACAGGAATGGCAGGAGTGGGCCGGCAAGAACGAGATGACCCAGAAGGTCTACGACGCCGCCACCGGCTTCCTGACCGCCCGCGGCCAACTGTAAGCCTCGCCAGCCGTCCTGCCCCCGATGGGGGCCCTGCCCCCCGGTCCAGCCTGCTGACACCGGGGGGCAGCTCCGTGACGACTTGCTGACCGCACCCGTGGTCGTGACCTTCAACCTGTTGACCAACGCCGCCAGCGGCCTGGAGCAACCATGACGCCTCCCTCCTCCCACAACACCCCCGCCGGATCGCCACATGACGGCGCCGGGCGGCCGCCTGATCCGTCACAAGAGCCTTCGCACGAGCCTTCGCATGATCCTTCACCCGAGCCTTCTCGCGGCCCGAACCCCGACCCGTCGGCGGACAGGACGCCCGAGCGTGCCCCCGATGTGGTGCGCAGTCGTTTCGATCGTGGCGTGGTCCGGGTGGCCCAGTTCGCCGCCTGGCTGGTGTTCATCGCCATGGCCATCAGCGTCTATGAGGTGATCATGCGCTACGGCTTCGGCGCGCCCACCTCCTGGGTCCACGAGAGCGTGGTCATGCTGGTGGCGGTCAGCTTCTGTCTCGGCGGCCCGGCCGCGCTGGCCTCCAACCGCCATATCCGGGTCAAGGTGCTCTACGACGCCGTGGGCCCGAGGTTCCGGCTGTGGC
>NZ_JAHVHR010000009.1:0-330144 GCF_019802175.1 Halomonas sp. DP5N14-9 | reverse complement strand
TAAGCGGACCAAACTTGGCTCAAGGTTCAAACGTCTCGTTTGACGAGTCGCTTGCCTTGATATTTCAGTGACAGTGTCACTGACTCATCGGCAAGCGCCCACATGAATTACCTGATCAATTTTTAAAGAGCTTCTCGCTTTGCAGCGCCTGTTGGCGCAGCGCCCTGCGAGGAAGGCGTATTCTACAGAATCGAAGTGTTTCGTCAAGGCTTTCTTTTTTCGCCGTGCAAGCGATGCCTGCAGGACCCAAGAGAAAGCGAAGCGAGCCTGACGCGCATCCTGCGATGCCGTCCTGGCGACTCCGATCGAGTGGCGAGCATTTTACCGATTTCTCGTTGCCCGTCAAGTGGAGAATTTTTCGGAGACTTGAAAAAGCCTTTTCAAAACAATCACTTTTACCACTCTTTACCGCCTGTGACGTTTGCTCGTCGCCGGCAGCGGATGCGTACTTTACGGATCGGGACCGGCCTTGGCAAGCACTTCGTGTAAAAAAACTTCACGCCGGCGTCATCACATCGTCATGAGCCAGAAGCCTCCAACACCCACCCCATACTTCACGTCTCTACTGCGCTATTTCTACTGCGCTATTCCACACCATTGCTCAATAGCTGATTGGTGCAGCGAGCCGGCCTGTCCTTTCACTTGCCGCTACGCCCCCGGAAGCCGCACCTGTCGTTACCAAGCCACCCTTGCTGCGTCTCTTCCTTGCTGCGCCGTGCTTGATGCACCTTGCCTGCTGCACCTTGCTTGATGCACCTTCCTTGCTGCGCCAGCTTTCCTTGCTGCGCCAGCCTTGGCCCTGGCCTTCGCCTGCCCCACGACTCGCGCCTTCATGTTACCCACAGCCATCTTCTCGCACCCGCCTGTGGACAGGTCGCAGGCAGGCGGGTGGCAAAACGAAGGACGCCCGCCAGTGGCGAGCGTCCCGGAAGCGATGGTCACACCGGCGGATCAGCCGCGCAGCGTCACTCTGGCGTAACGCTTCTTGCCGGCCTGGATGACATAGCTCTGGCCGAGCGCCAGCATCAGATCCTTGGCCACCACTTCGCCATCGACGCGCACACGTCCATTACCCAGCATGTCCTTGGCCTGGGCGCTGTTGTTGGCAAGTCCCGAGCGATTGAGCACTGCCGCAATCGGCGCCTGATCGCTGCCTTCAAAGACCACCTCGACCTCGGGCAGGTCTTCGGGCAGCTCACCTTCCGCCAACTGGTTACCGGCGCTTCGGTGTGCGTTCGCCGCCGCTTCATCACCGTGATAGCGGGCAATCAGCTCGCGCGCCAGCTCCATCTTGATGTCACGAGGGTTGTCACCGCGCTCGATCCGCGCGCGCAGATCCTCGATGGCGGCATTGTCCTTGAGCGACAAGAGTTCGAAATAGCGCCACATCAGGCTGTCGGGCATCGATACCAGCTTGTTGAACATCGCCCCCGGCGCTTCGTCGACGCCGACATAGTTGCCCAGCGACTTGGACATCTTCTGCACGCCGTCGAGGCCTTCCAGCAGCGGCATGGTAATGACGACCTGGGGCTCGAGACCGAAGTGCTTCTGCACCTCGCGGCCCATCAGAAGGTTGAACTTCTGGTCGGTTCCACCCAGCTCGATGTCAGCCTTCAAGGCGACGGAGTCATAGCCCTGCACCAGCGGGTAGAGGAACTCGTGTACCGAGATGGCCTGGCCACCCTTGTAGCGCTTTTCGAAGTCATCGCGCTCGAGCATCCGCGCCACGGTGGTCTGACCGGCGAGTTCGATCATGTCAGCGGCGCTCATTTCGGAGAACCACTCGGCGTTGAAGCGAACCTCGGTCTTGTCGGGATCGAGGATCTTGAACACCTGCTCCTTGTAGGTCTGGGCGTTGGCCTTGACCTCGGCCTCGGTCAGCGGCTTGCGGGTGACGTTCTTGCCGGTGGGATCACCGATGCGTCCGGTGAAATCGCCGATCAGAAAGATGACCTCGTGGCCGAGATCCTGAAACTGGCGCATCTTGGTCAACAGTACGCTGTGGCCCAGGTGCAGGTCCGGCGCGGTCGGATCGAAGCCCGCCTTGATTCTCAGCTTGCGCCTGGAATCGAGCTTTTTCTTCAGCTCATCCTCCAGCAGAATCTCGTGCGTGCCGCGCTGAATCAGCGCAAGGGCCTCGTCCACATCGCTCATGGTATTCACTCCACTTATCAATTCGGCTTTCCAGCTCGGCTTGGCTTGGTCAATCGGCCCTTGCGCGGACATCGACGCCCCCGTCAGCAGGGGCACGTCGTCACGGCGCCGGCGCCAGGTATAGACAGTGGCGGGGATGTTACCATGAACCTTTCCACCGGTTGAGATGACAAGGCCCATGCAACGCTTCATTGGACTGATGTCGGGCACCAGCATGGACGGGATCGACGCCGCCCTGGTGCGCTTTGACGCCACAGGCACGGCAGCTCTGGAGGCCAGCGTCGGCATTCCCATGCCGCAGGCTCTGCGTGAGCGGCTGTGGCAACTGGCCCACGCCGATCAGGTCAGCTTTGCTGACCTGGCCTGGGCCGAGGAGGCTTTCTGCCAGTGCCAGGCCGAGGCAGTCCAGCGATTGCTCGAGCAACAGGGACTTGAACCCGAGGACATCGCTGCCATCGGCAGCCATGGGCAGACCATCGAGCATGCCCCCTACGGCCACCAGCCAGGCTCGCCCCCCTATACATTGCAACTGGACAATCCCAGCCGGCTGGCCGAGCTGACTCGCTGTGCCGTGGTCGCCGACTTCCGCCGCCGCGACCTGGCCGCCGGTGGTCAGGCCGCACCACTGGCACCGATCTTCCACCAGCAGGTATTTCGCCACCCCGAACGCTGGCGGCTGGTGCTGAACCTTGGCGGCATCGCCAACCTGACGCTGCTGCCGCCGACCTCGGACCCGCGTGCCCCGCTGGGCTTCGACACCGGGCCTGCCAATGCCCTGCTCGACGCCTGGCACCAACGCCATCGCGGCACCCCCTTCGACGCCAACGGCGATTGGGCTGCCGGCGGCCAGGTGGATACCGCACTGCTAGAACGTTGGCTGGCAGAGCCCTACTTTCACCGCCCACCGCCTCGCAGCACCGGGCGTGAGCTGTTCTCTCTCGACTGGGCAGAGGCGAAGTTGAACGGTTCAGAGTCACCACAGGACGTCCAGGCCACCCTGGCGGAACTGACCGCCACCAGCGTCGCCCTGGGCATCGAGATGGCGCGGGAGCACTTTACCGCCCCTGCCTCCCTCGACCTGGTGCCCTGCGGCGGCGGTTCACGCAACCTGGACCTGCTGGCACGCCTTGCGCGCCAGCTGCCGGAGGCCACTCTACTGGACAGCGAATCCCTGGGCTGGCCGGCCGACTGGCTGGAAGCCGCCGCCTTTGCCTGGCTGGCCCATGCCCGACTGAATCTGCAACCCGGCAACCTTCCGTCGGTCACCGGCGCCAGCGCAGAGCGCGTGCTCGGCGGGCTCTACGCCCGCTAAAGGGTCACGACTGGCTCTGAACCACCGCCTCACCCCCAGCCTTCGCCCTGGGGGCTCACCCAGCCCTCGTTCTGCCCGCCGCTCCAGCCGGCGCTCGGCGCGCTATCGACCAGAGATTCACGCGTCAGGCGCCGGGCATCCTCCGGCGCCACCTCGCCACACGCCACCAGTCTCGCCAGGTCGGCGTCCAGGGTCTGCATGCCGGCCTGGCCGCCGGTCTGCATCGATGAGTAGATCTGGGCCAGCTTGTCCTCGCGGATCAGATGACGGATCGCCTGATTGATCAGGAGGATCTCGCGTGCCGCCACTCGCCCGCCCCGGCTGCTGGGCAGCAGCGCCTGGGAGACGACCGCCTGCAACGACTCCGACAGCATGGTCCGCACCGCATTCTTTTCATCACCCGGGAAGGCATCGATGATCCGATCGATGGTCTTGACCGCGGAGGCGGTATGCAGGGTGGCAAATACCAGATGCCCGGTCTCGGCCGCGGTCATGGCCAGGCGCGCCGTTTCCAGGTCGCGAATCTCTCCGACCAGAATGACGTCGGGATCCTCGCGCAGGGCGCTGCGCAGGGCGACGGCAAAGCCCTCGGTGTGGCGGTGTACCTCTCGCTGGGACACCAGCGCCTGCTGGCTGTGGTGGATGAACTCGATGGGATCCTCGATGGTGAGGATATGGTCGCGACGGTGGCGGTTGATATGGTCGATCATCGCCGCAAGCGTAGTGCTCTTGCCGGACCCGGTGGGCCCGGTCACCAGTACCAGCCCCCGCGGCAGGGCGACAAGACGTTCGAAGATCTCGCCCATCCCCAGCTCCGAAAGCGTCGGGATGCGATCGGGGATGGTACGCAGGACCGCCGCCGCCCCGCGCTGCTGGACGAAAGCATTGACGCGATAACGCGACAGACCCGGTATCTGGTGGGAAAAGTCGGCCTCGTGGGTACGCGAATACTGCTCGCGCAGCTCCTCGTCCATCAACGACTCGAGCAACAATCTGACCTGACCATCGCCCATCGGCGGGCCAGGCAGACGCTCCAGTTCACCATTGACGCGCATCACCGGTGGCAGTCCCGCCGACAGGTGCAGATCCGAGGCGCCCTGCTTTGCCGAGAGTGCCAGCAGTTCGGTAATATCCATGGGCTTACCAGGCTTGAACCCCCGACTCGGGGGCAGGGAGCCCCACGATAGGACAGACCCAGGCCGATGACCACGACGATTGCCGAATCCTTGACCCAAGCCCGGACACGCCTGAATCAGGCACTTGCAACGGCGGGAAGAGCGCCCGACGCGGCCCTGCTGCTGGCGGTCAGCAAGACCAAGCCAGCCGACATGATCCGGGATGCCTATGCCCTGGGCCAGCGCGACTTCGGCGAGAACTATCTACAGGAAGCGCTGGATAAACAGGCCCAACTGGGCGACTGCCCTGGCATACACTGGCACTTCATCGGACCGCTGCAATCCAACAAGACACGTGACGTGGCCAGCCATTTCGACTGGGTCCATGGTGTCGATCGTGCCAAGATCGCTCAGCGCCTGAGCGATCAGCGCCCGGATGGCCTTCCCGCACTGAATATCTGTCTGCAGGTCAACGTCAGCGGCGAAGCAACCAAATCAGGCGTCAGCCTGGAGGAGCTGCCTGAGCTGGCGAGCCTGGCGGCGGCGCTGCCTCACGTGCGTCTGCGCGGATTGATGGCCATCCCGGCCCCCAGCGAAGACCCAGAAGCGCAGCGCGAGCCCTTCCGGCTACTGGCCGAGGCCTTGTCATCGCTGCGTCGAGAGCTGCCGGACGCACCGCTGGACACCTTGTCCATGGGCATGAGTGCCGACCTGGAGGCTGCCGTCGCGGAGGGCGCCACCATCGTGCGCCTGGGCACCGCGATCTTTGGCTCGCGCCAGTGAGCCCGTCGCCACGACAGGCCTGGTGACGCTACCCTGTTTGTCCGAATATCCAATGCCCTACCCTTCAAGGAGCCCCGCATGGCCAGCAACGTGACCTTTATCGGCGCCGGCAACATGGCCAGCGCCATCTTCGGCGGCATGGTGCACAGCGGCTACCCAGCCGATGCCATCACCGCCACCGCCACCCGTGACGCCACCCTGGCGCCGCTCGCCGAGCGCCTGGGCATCCATACCACCACCGACAATCTGGCGGCGATCGAGCACGCCGACGTGGTCGTACTGTCGGTCAAGCCACAGATCATGCGCCAGGTGTGCGAGACTCTACGGGATTCGGTGCAAAAGCGTCGGCCGCTGATCGTGTCGGTGGCGGCTGGCCTCAGCGCCGAGACCTTGGAACAATGGCTGGGTGGCGGCCTGGCGGTGGTCCGCTGCATGCCCAACACTCCGTCGCTGGTCGGTGCCGGTGCCTCCGGGCTGTATGCCAACCCGCGCGTCAGCGACGAGCAGCGCGCCCTGGTCGGCGAGTTGATGACGTCCGTCGGCATCATCGAATGGGTCGAGGACGAAGCCCTGCTGGAAGCGGTCACCGCCGTCTCGGGTAGTGCACCGGCCTACTTCTTCCTGATGTTCGAGGCCATGGAAGAGGCCGCCGTCAAACTCGGGCTAAGCGCAGAAAGCGCTCGCCGACTGGCGATGCAGACCGCCTACGGGGCCGCCTCGATGGCGATGCAGAGCGACCGTGATCCCGGTGAACTGAAACGCAATGTGATGTCCCCGGGGGGTACCACCGAGAGGGCCATCGAATATCTGGAGCAGGCAGGACTGCGGCAGGCGCTCGACGGCGCCATGCAAGCCTGTGCCAAGCGTGCCCAGGAAATGTCTGCCGAACTCGGCAAGGGTTAATCAAAGACGGAGGAGCCCACATGGGCAGTCAACTGGGAAACGCTGGCCTGCTGCTGGTCAACACCCTGATCAACATCTTCTTGTTCCTGCTGATGCTGCGCTTTCTGCTGCAGGCCTCGAAGGCGGACTACTACAACCCCTTGAGCCAGTCGGTGGTCAAGATTACCCAGCCGGTGGTGCGTCCCTTCCAGAGCGTGCTTGGCCCGGTGATGGGCCGCTTTGACCTGGCCACCCTGGCCGCGGGCTTTCTGGTCAAGGTGATCAGCATCATCATCCTGCTGCAGCTGGCCGGTGTCGGCATGCCGAGGCTCGATGGCCTGGCCATCGCCGGCGTCGCGGCCCTGGCCAGCGCGATCCTGAAGATCTACTTCTTTGCGCTGATCGTGATGATCATCCTCAGCTGGGTCGCCCCCAACGCCAGCCATCCCGGCGCGCTGCTGGTGATGCAACTGGTGGAGCCGATCATGGCGCCGGTACGCCGAGTGATTCCGCCGCTGGGGATGCTCGACCTGTCACCCATCGTGGTGTTCATCGGCATCAACCTGATCGATGGCATCGTGGTGGGCTCGCTGGTCCGGGCCGCCGGTATCTCCGGGATGCTGGTCGGGCTCTAGGCTCGACCAACGCTCGCGTACACGGCCACGACAACACCAACTTTCACTGGACACACACGACTGATGCCCGAGACGACTCGCGATTCGGTCGGACTGGTGACGCCGCAGGTGGCGCACTTCGACGACCCTCTGCCCCTGGTCTGCGGCAAGACGCTGCCGGCCTACGACCTGGTCTACGAGACCTACGGCACCCTCAATCAGGACCGCAGCAATGCGGTCCTCATCTGCCATGCCCTGTCCGGCCACCACCACGCCGCGGGTTATCATGACGAGGCCGATCGCAAGCCAGGCTGGTGGGACGCCCACATCGGTCCCGGCAAGTCCATCGACACCGATCGTTTCTTCGTCATCTCGCTGAATAACCTCGGCGGCTGCCACGGCTCCACCGGGCCTTCCAGCATCAACCCGGACACCGGCCGCCGCTGGGGGCCGGACTTCCCCATGGTCACCGTCTGCGACTGGGTCGACAGCCAGGTTCGCCTGGCCGATCGCCTGGGCATCAGCCGCTTCGCCGCCGTCGTCGGCGGCAGCCTGGGCGGCATGCAGGTGCTGCAGTGGTCACTGGCCTATCCGGAACGCATCGCCAACGCGGTGGTCATCGCCGCCACGCCCAAGCTGTCGGCGCAGAACATCGCCTTCAACGAGGTCGCGCGTCAGGCCATTCGCTCGGACACCGACTTCCACGACGGCCACTACGCCGATCACGAGACCCTGCCCCGTCGCGGACTGAAGCTGGCGCGCATGGTCGGCCACATTACCTATCTGTCCGAAGACGCCATGGGTTCGAAGTTCGGCCGCGATCTGCGCAGCGAAGACCTCAACTTCGGCTTCGACGTGGAGTTCCAGGTGGAGTCCTACCTGCGCTACCAGGGCGACGCCTTTTCCACCTCCTTCGACGCCAACACCTATCTGCTGATGACCAAGGCGCTGGACTACTTCGACCCGGCCTCGTCCCACCAGGGCGACCTGGCCAAGGCCCTGGCCCCGGCTGAGTGTCCGTTCCTGGTGGTCAGCTTCAGCACCGACTGGCGCTTCCCGCCGTCACGCTCCAAGGAGCTGGTCAACGCCTTGATTCGTGCCGGCAAGTCGGTCAGCTACGCCAATATCGACTCGCCCCACGGCCATGACGCCTTCCTGATGCCGGAGCCACGCTATCAAGCGATCTTCGCCGGCTTCATGAGACGCGTCGCCGATGACCTCAAGCTGCCGTCACGCCAGGAGGCCGACCATGCGCTCTGACCTCACCCTGATTCACTGCTGGATTCCCGAGGGCGCCCATGTGCTCGACCTGGCCTGCGGTGACGGCACCCTGCTGCACGCTCTGGCGCGCGACAAGGGCGTCACCGGTTACGGTCTGGAAATCGATCCTGACGGCATCACCGCCTGCATCGAGAAGGGCGTCAGCGTCATCGAGCAGAACCTCGACGAAGGACTCGCCAACTTCGAGGATGACGCCTGCGATCTGGTGATCATGACCCAGGCGTTGCAGGCGCTGCGCCGCCCCGACCGCATGCTCGACGAAATGCTGCGGGTGGCCCGGGAATGCATCATCACCTTCCCCAACTTCGCCTACTGGCGCCACCGGGTCCATCTTGGGCTACGCGGCTACATGCCGGTGTCCAAGTCGCTGCCCCACGCCTGGTACGACACCCCCAACATCCACCTGTCGACGTTCAATGACTTCGAGGCGCTGTGTCGTGACAAGGGGGTGACCATCGTCGACCGCGCGGTGGGCATCAAGGACCACGAAGGTAGACGGCTGTCACGGCTGTGGCCCAACCTGTTTGGCGAGATCGCGATCTTTCGCGTGAGCCGCGACGGCTGACACCTGGCGCGGGCGCGCCACAGGCCTCGGCGCGACAGGATGGGCCGAGGGTCAAGGCAGCAATGGGTCGGACGTCAGCAGGCAGGCCTGCTGCCAAGGAGGATGAGATGAACGTCAATCGAGCCAGCCACCGACGATACGCGCTCGCCTTGTCGCTGCTGGTGCTGCTGGCGCTGCAGGCATTGCCGACGGCGCCAGCCCAGGCCCAGCAGTTCGAGCGCTTCGGCGATATCGAGGCGCACTACAGCGCCATCACCACCGACTTTCTCCCCGAGGAGATGGCCCGCCGTCTGGATATCCAGCGCAGCCCGCACCAGGGTCTGGTCAGCCTCAGCGTTCGCGACGCCGATGGCCAGGCTCTCAACGTCGCCACCGAAGGCAGCGTCTCGGTGGTGGGCAAGCCCGGCGAGACACCTCTGGCCTTTCGCACCCTGCGGGAAGGCGATGGCATCTCGCGCTACGCCACCTTCGCCATCGACACCAGTGCGCCGATGCGCTTTCGGCTCTCGCTGCAGCTTGACCGCAACGCTTCCCCCGAGGCAGTCAGCTTCTTGAAACGGTTCTATCGTGACCAGTGATCCCCTTTTCTCTTCCGCGCTACCCGTCACCTCGGCGGTCGGCGACGCCCTGAAAGAGTGCGCTCAGGGCGCCACCGGCGGCCTCGAGACCCTTGCCAGGCTGACGGTGCCTCACCTGACCGCCATCGCCCGCCACTTTCTCGACGCGCCAAGGGATGTCGAGGACGTGATCCACGACACCCTGGTGCTGGCATGGCACAACGTCTGGCGCTTCGACCCCGCCGCCGAGTCCCCCCATGCGTGGCTGATGCAGGTGTTCGCCTCGCGCCTGGCGAGCCAGCGCCTGGCGTTGGCCACACCGGCCGATGCCACGCCCTGGCGGCTCGATGTCGACCGCGTCGTTCTGCCGCCTCCGCTGACGGATGCCCAGCGCCCGACGCTGGACGCCTTGATGGCGCTGTACCAGCAGTTGCCTCCGGCGTCGGTGGATGATGCCCTGAAGGCACGACTGTGCTGTGCCATCAGCCTGCTGGATGCCAGCCGCGACATGCCGCTGACGCCCGGCGGTGAGCCCGCCGACCCCAGCCTGTACGATCCCAGTCTGGGCCCGCGCATGAGCCTGTCACGACTGGCCCAGCGGGCCAAGGGACTGATCAATCGCTCGCTGACACTGCCGCTGGAGCACCTGGCCCTGCGCCTGTGGCTGTCCGAGGCCCCAGGCAGCCGGCCCCTCGAGGCCCGCGGCCTGCCCCGACGCGGTATCGAATCACGCTACGGCGAGGCCCTGGACGTCAGCGTCGACCCGCGTCGGCTGCTCAAGCAGATCCACTATCCACGCTCCTTCCCGGATCGGCGCGAGCGTCACCGGATCAGCGATCGCCTGTTATGGGACGGCGACTGGGATCTGTCGACGACCCACGCCCTGTCGAGCCGTCGCATGCACTTCATCGCCGACATCTGGGCACACCGTCGCGACCCAAGCCAGAGCCGCAGCTACCACCAGCTGGCCGAACGCCTGGCCAGAGGCAAGCCGGTGGCCTCGCACTCCGACGGCATGGTGCTGGATCGTCCCGAACGCATCCTCGCCTATCTGCGCCGTTACCTCCTGTACATGGAGGCCATGGCCTGTTTCGGCTTCGACAATGGCCTCGGCAAGGACCGTCTGGGCGCGGCGGTGGATCGGCACGGCGAGCTGGTCAAGATCAACAAGGGACTGCACCGCATGGCCATGGCCCAGGTGATCGGCATACCACGGGTCGAGGTGCGCGTCCGCGGCATCCATCGTCAGTGGTGGGACCAGGTCAGCGAGGGAGCCAAGGGCGACACCGCCATGCTGCGCGTCCTCGCGGCCCTGCCCGACTGCCGTCCGTCCGCAGCAGACTGAACCCGCCCCTCACAGAAGCGCCGATTCAGGCCTCGACGAACTGCGCCATCGGCCGCACCGGCAAGGCTGCATCCAGGGTCAGCGACAGTGGCCTGCCCTGGTCGTCTCGCCGGGCGCGGATGCGGTAGGCCAGCACCTCGACGCCCTCGGCCATCACCCGTCTCAGGGTATCGCCGTACCCCGGATCCAGGTGCATCGCCGGGGCGACATCGTCGATGCCCTCGTGGACGACCAGGAACAGCAACACCGCTCGCTTCCCCTCGGCCACCAGCTGCGCCAGGCTTTCGAGGTGCTTGCGCCCACGTTCGCTGACCGCGTCGGGAAAGTAACCGTGGCCATCGCTTTCCTTGAGGGTGACCTGCTTGACCTCGACGAAGCAGCTCGGGCGCTCGTCGTCATCCAGGCGAAAGTCCAGCCGGGCGTTGACCACCTTGGCCTCGCGCTTGATCGCCGAATAACCCGTGAGTTCGGCCACCGTCCCCGAGCGCAAAGCCTCCTCGACGATCCGGTTGGCTCGTCCGGTATGCACCGAGGCCAACGCCGACGCAGCACCGGCCTGGGCGTCGCCAGACGGCAGTTCGATCAATTCCCAGGTCCAGGCCAGCTTGCGCGCCGGATTGTCGCTGGGGGACAGCCAGACCCGGGCGCCGGGGACATTGACCGCGCGCATCGAGCCGGTGTTGGGGCAGTGGGCGACCACCTCGCGCCCGTCGTCGAGGCGCACATCGGCCAGAAATCGCTTGTAGCGGCGCAGCAATACGCCGCCGACCAGGGTGGGGTAGTTCATGAGCCCTGCCGTGCCAGAAAACGTTCCAGACGCGCCAGCGCTTCCTGCAGACGCGGCACTTCGGTGGTAAAGGCGATGCGCACGTGGAGCTCGCCGCCCTGCAGGGCAAAGTCGGTCCCCGGGGTAATCGCCACGTTCTCCTCTTCGAGCAGGCGCAGGCAGAACGCCTGGCTGTCGTTGCTGTAGGCGGAGATGTCGAGCCAAAGATAGAAGGCCCCCTGGGGCGGCAGCGACGGTGCCAGGCCGAGCCGCGACAGCCCTTCCAGCAAGGCGTCCCGGCGTGTCTGGAGCTCTCGCCGGCGCTCCTCGAACAACGCCTGACACTCCGGGCTGAAAGCGGCCAGCGCCGCGTGCTGGGCCGGCGTGGAGGCGGCCAGGAAGACGTTCTGAGCCAGACGCGTCAGCGGCTCCACGGCGTCCTCGGGCGCCACCAGCCAGCCCAGGCGCCAGCCGGTCATGCCGAAGTACTTCGAGAAGCTGTTGACGATAAAGGCCCGATCGCTGAGTGACGCCACCGACAGCGGCGCCATGCCGTAGTTGAGCCCCTGGTAGATCTCGTCCACCAAGAGTTCACCACCACGCTCGGCCACCGCGTCCACCACCGCGCCGAGCGCCGCGCGCTCGAGCACATGGCCGGTGGGGTTGGACGGCGAGGCCAGCATCGCCAGGCGCGTATCGTCGCGCCAATGCCGCTCGATCAGCTCGGCGTTCAGCTGCCAGCCGCTATCAAGCCCTACCGGCACCGCGTCTACCCGGGCGCCGGCCAGCGCCATGAAGTGGCGATTGCAGGGGTAGTTCGGGTCGGCCATCAGCACGCCGTCTCCGGGCCCCGCCAGCAATTGACTCGCCAGCAGCAGCGCCCCGGACGCGCCGGGGGTGACGATAATCCGCTCCGGCGCCACCTCGGCATCGAAGTGCTCACGATAGTGGCCGGCAATCGCCTCGCGAAGCGCAGGAATACCGGTGGCAGGGGTATAGCGGGTGCGTCCCTCGTCCAGGGCACGGTGGCCGGCCTCGCGCACCGCAGGTGGGGTCGAGAAGTCCGGCTCGCCGACCTCCAGATGGATCACGTCCTCGCCGGCCGCCTCGCGCTGCTGAGCAAGTTCCAGCAGATGCATCACACGGAAAGGGGCGACCCCTTCGACCCTGGCGTTAAAGCTCATGGCTTCCTCTCTTGATCGCGGCCCGCAGCGAACCCGAGCCCTGCTTGATGGTCCAATGGAGGTATTGAAACATGGAACCTGGTCGCCGTCCGTCACCGTCCAGGACGCCAATCATTGATCCGGACGATGCGGGCTACGACTTTCGGGGAGAAAACTGGTAGTTATCGCGCAAAAGTATTGCACTACGGCCAAATATCCGCTAAACAACCTTCCCTTTGGCGTGAGATACCTTAGCCTAGCGTGGGGTATTGATCAGCAGTCACTAAAGTAATGAGGCAATCCCATGCCAGTTGCACAGAAAAAACCGGAAGCGCCCAAGAAGTTCATCCCGTACGAGCCGGCGGCGGGTGAAGAATACATGAACGAGAAGCAGCTCGAGCACTTCCGCCAGATTCTGCTTGGCTGGAAGCAGGAGCTGATGGAAGAAGTCGACCGTACTGTTCGCCATCTGCAGGAAGAGGCCAACAACTACGCCGACCCGGCTGACCGTGCCACCCAGGAAGAGGGCTTCAGCCTGGAGCTGCGGACCCGCGATCGCGAGCGCAAGCTGCTCAAGAAGATCAACGAGACCCTCGAGATGATCGATGAGGACGACTACGGCTTCTGCGATGCCTGCGGCGTGGAGATCGGCATCCGTCGCCTGGAAGCGCGTCCCACCGCCACCCTCTGTGTCGACTGCAAGACCCTGGCCGAACTGAAGGAAAAGCAGCTCGGCGGCTGATCCCCCCCTCGCCGGACCTTCGACAACGGGCACCTCAGGGTGCCCGTTTGCGTGATCACCTGCCCCGCGGCTGCCTGTTCACGAGGGTTGCCTGTTCCCGATAGCGCTGGAGCCCCCATGCACCACGTCCATGGTCGCTTTGCCCCCACCCCCTCAGGACCGCTTCACGCCGGCTCGCTGGTGGCCGCGGTGGCGAGCTATCTGGATGCGCGTAGCCAGCAAGGCCGCTGGAGCCTGCGCATCGAGGATGTCGATCCCCCCCGCTGCCCTCCTGGCAGCGTCGATACCATCCTGCGCCAGCTCGAGACCTTTGGCCTCGCCTGGGACGGCGAGGTGCGCTACCAGAGTCATCGCCATGACGCCTATGCACGTGCCCTTGCGCGGCTGACCGAGCAGGGCATGGCCTACCCCTGCAGCTGCTCGCGCAAGCAGTGGCGGGACCACGGCATCTATCCAGGCTGGTGCCGCGACGGCGTATGCCAGCCCGAGGCCCCGCAGGCCTGGCGCCTGCGCAGCGACCTGGGGCAGCGCCCGGTCAGCTGGCACGATCGGCTGCAGGGTCTGCAGCGCTTCGACCCTGCCGCCCTGGGTGACGTCGTGCTCAAGCGCAAGGACGGCCTCTGGGCCTACCAGCTGGCGGTGGTGGTGGATGATATCGACCAGAACATCACCGACGTGGTGCGCGGCGCCGATCTTCTCGACAACACCCCCTGGCAGCTGCAGCTGCTCGAAGCCCTCGGTGCCGAGCCGCCGCGCTACCTTCACCTGCCGCTGGTGATAGGGCAGGATGGGCAGAAGCTGTCCAAGCAGAACCTGGCCCGACCGCTGCCCGAAGATCCCCGTGACGTACGCCGGCTGCTGCATGCCACCCTGGCACTGCTGGGGCAGTCCCCCGACCCGGCGGCGAGCGAGGCGCCGGTGGCCGAGCAGCTCGAGGCCGCCTGCCGCCGCTGGCGTCCTCGACAGATCCCCCGCGCAGACATCGCCTCGCAGGGGCTGCAAGTGGACGGCGACGACGCTGACACCAACGAGTGAGCCTGCCATGTACGTCTACCGCATCATGCTGCTGCTTGTGTTTTGCGGGTATCTGCTCTCGCCGCTGCTGATGACCGGCTGGGGCCAGCCCGGCAACGCCTGGTACCGCCCGTTCCTGATCTGGGGGGCACTGATCGCCCTGACCCTGTGGCTCGAGCAGAAGCGAGCGCTGGATGAGCGCTGAGCTCGTCTCCCTTGTACTGCTGGGGCTTGGCTACCTGTCGGTACTGTTCGCCACCGCCAGCGCGGTGGAGCGCGGCTGGATTCCGCGGCGGCTGGTCCACCACCCACTGATCGGCATCCTGGCCCTGGGCGTCTACGCCAACGCCTGGGCGGTGATCGGCAGTCTTGGCGTGGCCCACCAGCGGGGATTTGGTTATCTCGCCTACTACCTGGGTGCCGCCGGCGCCTTTGTGCTGGCACCGGTCCTGCTGCTGCCGTTGCAGCGCATGACGCGAACCCACCAGCTGTCTTCTCTGGCGGACCTGTTCGCCTTTCGTTTTCGCTCCCGCTGGGTCGGCACCTGCGTCACCCTGCTGAGCCTGGTGGCGGTCATGCCGCTGCTGGCGATGCAGGTGGAGGCCATGAGACATGCCATCCATCGCTACACCGACGCTGCCTCTCCAGGCCTGCTGTCGCTGTTGCTGTGTGCCTTGATCGCACTGTTCGCGATACTGTTCGGCGCCCGTCATACCCACGTCCATCGGCGCTACGACGGCTTGACCGCCGCCATCGGCCTGGAGTCGCTGATCAAGCTGGTCGCCTTTCTCGGGCTGGGCGCCTTTGCGCTCTACGCCATCTTCGACGGCCCCGGCGACCTGCAGCACTGGCTGGACGGGCCCGGCCGCGTCCACCAGGCACAGGCGAGCCAGTTCGATGCCGCCCAATGGAGAACCCTGCTGCTGCTGTTCTTCGCCGCTGCGCTGCTGATGCCTCACATGTTTCACGTGACCTTCGCCCGCCCGCTCAGTCGCCGAACCCTGCTCAGCGCGGGCTGGGGACTGCCGCTCGTGCTGCTGCTGATGGCACTGCCGGTGCCGCTGGTGCTGTGGGCCGGTCAGCGCATGGGGGTGGCCGATGATATCCAGGAGGCCGCCTACGTCATCTTCGCGCTGTCCGATAGCCCCGCCGTCACCGCCCTGGCCTTTGTCGCGGTACTGGCCGCCACCTGCGGCACCCTGATCCTGAGCGCGCTGGCGCTCGCCGGGATGGTGCTGAACCATCTGGTGCTGGTCGCCCATCCCCCGGTGGAGCACCCCGACCTCTATCGCTGGCTACGCTGGCTAAGGCGCGGCCTGATCGGCGCCATCATTGTGGCCGGCTGGCTGTTCGCCCAGGCCGTCGACGCCAATACCGAGCTGACCCGACTGGGGCTGGTGGCGGTGGTTGGCATGGCTCAGTGTCTGCCGGGTCTGCTGGCCCTGCTGTACTGGCCCGGTGCCAACCGCAAGGGGGTGATGACCGGCCTCGGCCTGGGTGTGGCGATCTGGTGTGCCGGCCTGTGGCTGCCGCTGCTCAGCGATCTGCCGCCGCTGCTTGCGCCGCTGGACGCCTTGCTCGGGCTCCTGGGCGACGAGGCTGTCACCGACTCGCCCGCCTGGTATCCGGTCGCCCTGGTATCGCTTGGCGTCAATGGCCTGAGCCTGATTCTGGTGTCGCTGATCACCCCCACCTCCGCCGGAGAACGAGCGGCCGCCGAGGCCTGCTCGGTGGATGCGGTCATCCGCCCCAAGCGCCTGCCGCTGAATCTGGCCGACAGTGATGACGTCAGGCGGCGCCTGGCCATGGCGCTGGGCGACGAGGTCGCCGAGCGCGAAGTGACCCGGGCGCTGGCAAGCCTCCATCAATCTGCCAAGGATGCCAGGCCCTACGCGCTGCGACGTCTGCGCGACCGTATCCAGGCCAACCTGTCCGGCCTGATGGGCCCATCGGTCGCCCAGGACATCGTCGATCACTACCTGCCCTATCGGCGCGATGGGCGAGTGCCGAAGGAAGATATCCACTTCGTCGAAAGCCGCCTGGAGGCCTACCGATCTCGCCTCACTGGCCTCGCGCGGGAACTCGATGAGCTGCGACGTCACCATCGCCGCATGCTGACGCGACTGCCTGTCGGGCTGTGTGCCTTCGGTGACGACGGCGAGGTACTGATGTGGAACGACGCCCTGGCCGAGCTCAGCGAGATTTCCGGCGAGGAGATCATTGGCGCCCATCGCCAGGCCCTGCCCGCGCCCTGGGCCGAGCTGCTCGGGACCATTCTGGAAAGCGACAAGGACCGGCTTTACCAGGAAGCTGTGGAGCTGCCCCGGGGGTTGCGTTACGTCAGCCTGCTCAAGGCCAGCCTGGTGGACGAGCCGGCGGCAGACGCCGCTGGTGGCACGGTCATCCTGGTCGAGGACCACAGCGAGATGAAATGGCTGGAGAACGAACTCATCCACGCGGCTCGCCTCGCCTCCATCGGCCAGATGTCCGCCGGCGTGGCCCACGAGATTGGCAACCCCATCACCGGCATCTCATCGCTGGCCCAGAACCTGCGCTATGACACCACGGATCCCCACGTGCTCGAGACCGCCGAACAGATCCAGACACTGACCAAGCGCGTGTCGCGTATCGTTGGCTCACTGGTGGGCTTTGCCCACGGCGGTCGCCACGTCACCGGCAGCGACTTCGCGCCGGTATCGGCCAGGCATCTGGCCGACCAGGCGCTGCACTTGCTCAAGCTGGCCCGCAAGAGCGACGATGTTCGCTACGACAATCGCTGTCCGGCGCGGCTCGACATCACGGGAGACGAGCAGCGCCTGCTGCAGGTATTGATCAACCTGCTGAGCAATGCTCGTGACGCCAGCCCGGCCAACGGCCTGGTGGTCATCGACGCCGGCGAGGAAGGTGAGCGTCACTGGCTGTCGGTCACCGACCAGGGGCCCGGCATCGATCCCAGCGTGCGCGAAAACCTGTTCGAGCCCTTCACCACCACCAAGCCGCCAAGCCAAGGTACCGGTCTTGGTCTCGCCCTGGTGGTAAGCATCGTGGCCGAGCACCAGGGCAAGGTCGAGGTGGAGTCGCCCCTGCCGGGGCAGGCCGGTGGCACCAGAATTCAGGTATGGTTACCTTCTCCCGATGTCCATCGACCTGCCGGGGATATGCCGATCCATGAGCCGAATCCTGATCGTTGAAGACGAAGCCATCATCCGCAGCGCCCTGCGCCGCCTGCTCGAACGCCACGACCACCGCGTGTGCGAATGCGAGTCGGTGGAGCAGGCATGCGGGCAGGGCTTTGGCGAGTACGACCTGATCATCAGCGACCTGCGCCTGCCCGGTGCACCCGGCACCGACCTGATCAAGGCCGCCGCCCCCTGCCCGGTACTGATCATGACCAGCTACGCCAGCATGCGCTCGGCGGTGGATGCGCTGAAACTCGGCGCGGTGGACTACGTCGCCAAGCCGTTTGATCATGATGAACTGCTGGAAACCGTGGCTCGAGTACTGCACCGCCAGGCGAGTCAGCGCAGCACGCCGCCCGCCATCGCCGACGAGGGTGGACGGCGCCACACCATGATCGGCAACTGCCCGGCGATGCAGGCGGTCTACACCCGTATCCGCAAGACCGCCCCGGCAGACGTGACGGTACTGATTCAGGGTGAATCCGGTACCGGCAAGGAGCTGGTGGCCAAGGCCCTGCACCAGCAGAGCCGCCGTGCCGAGGCGCCGCTGGTCTGCGTCAACTGTGCAGCCATCCCCGAGACGCTGATCGAATCTGAGCTGTTCGGTCATGAGAAGGGCGCCTTTACCGGGGCCAGCGCCATGCGTACCGGACTGGTCGAGGCCGCCGACGGCGGCACCCTGTTCCTCGACGAGATCGGCGAATTGCCGCTGGACGCCCAGGCCCGATTGCTGCGGGTGCTGCAGGAAGGCGAGATACGCCGCATCGGTTCGGTGGAGACGCGCCACGTCGACGTTCGGCTGATCGCTGCCACCCACCGTGACCTGCGCGCCCTGTCACGCAGCGGAGACTTCCGTCTCGATCTCTACTACCGCTTGAACGTCATGCAGATCGACCTGCCTCCGCTGCGCGAGCGCGAGGACGACATTCTCGAGATTGCCGACGTGCTGCTGGCCAAGGCCTGCAAGCGCCACGCCCGCGACGGTCTGCACCTGTCTCGCGCCGCACGGCGGGACATCGCCGACTACCCCTGGCCAGGCAACGTCAGGGAGCTGGAAAATGCCCTGGAGCGTGGCGTGATCCTTGCCGAAGGCCAGTTGATCCATCCGGACGACCTGGGCCTGGCAACGGTGCCGGTAACGCGCCCGCCCAGTCCCCCCAAGGAGGCGGCCACGTCACTGGAGGCGCCCGCCTCCGAAAGATCCGACACGGCTACCGAGGACGACCTGTCGCTGGAAGACTACTTCCAGCACTTCGTGCTCGAACATCAGGACCAGATGAGCGAGACGGAGCTGGCCAACAAGCTGGGAATTTCACGCAAGTGCCTGTGGGAGCGCCGCCAGCGTCTGGGTATCCCGCGCAAGAAGGCGGCGCGGCGCCACTGACGCGAGACCACAGGCTCGACACCCTGGGGCCCTCGCCCCGCGCTTCGCCCCGGCCTCCCTTGGGCCGCTCACCTTGCCCTCCCTTCGACTCACCCCTCGACTCACCCCTCGGCTCGCCCCTCGGCTCGCCCTTGCCTGCCGCTTCCTGCCATGCCCCCTGCTTTGGTTCATTCGACCATGGTGCAAGTGTCTGTAGCGATCAATACAGGCATTGTAGGCCCTGCACGCCAGCTACCTCTTGATGCACCGGTTGTTACCATCCCACACAGGGGAGTGCGCCAAAATGGGTAGCCCGAGGTAACACAAATGACCCGGCGGTTTGCTTCGAACCAACGACAATGAAGCAAGCGGCTGATAAAAAAGAAAAAAATCAAAGTAGGCACGACAACTGCAGTAAGTCTGGGCAAGAACAACAAATTCCGGCGATCGTGGGCAGCCAACAACAATAACCTGCACCGCCACGATCGAATCCGCCGCCCCAACAACAACAACGCTTCCAGGTGAAGCAGGCGGATTGGGCACTAGGCACCGCAGCCTTGACAACAACAATACGGACCTGCGGAGCTACCACTCGTCGAACAACAACTAGACGACGAGGCCCGGAGTACCAGGACGCGACGCGCCAACGATGACCGACCAACAAGAACAACAGGGTCGTCAGAGCGCACTCCCGGCAACAATGCCAATAATCCGGGAGGAGGCATGATCCCATGCCGTCGTGGTTGGACTATTGTTTTGAATACGAGACGGTCGCCGTCAGGAGCGCCAATAACAACAACATCATTGCTTGCCTGAAACTCCTTGGTGACTGTGGTGCGTATTCAAGGCGATGCGCCATCACGAAGAAAAATTAGCAGCACGGACGCTGCATCCTGCTTTGATGGGGAGGCCCTTGGCCTCCCCTTCTGCTGTCTGGCCTCCGAGCGTCAAGCCAGTCGTTGCCCCGCCAGACGAGACAGCCCCCAAGGGCTCAATCGCCATGGGCAACCGGACCTTTTGCGCCTCTTCGCAGCACGAACACTGCGCCGACTGTCGTCCTTGACACCCGAGCGGCTTTGTCCACTGCGCTTTGCAAGGCCGGGAGCGTCCGCTACACTCATCACCTTTCCGTACCCCGCGAGTCCAAATCGCCGCATGATCAAAGGATTTACCCGCTTTCTACAGAGCCCAGGCGAGCACTTGAAGTCGCTGTTCGGCGCTCAGGAAGCCGCCGCAGGACCGCCGATGCCCCGCGTACTCACACGCGACGAACACCCCGTGTCCCGTCGCCAGTTCAGCGAAGCCTCCCTCAAGGTGCTCTACCGCCTGCACAACGCCGGCTACGAAGCCTATCTGGTCGGAGGCTGCCTGCGTGACTCCCTGCTCGGGATCGCTCCCAAGGATTTCGACGTGGCCACCGACGCCACGCCGGAGCAGGTCAAGCAGCTGTTTCGCAATTCACGCATCATCGGCCGCCGCTTCCGTATCGTGCACGTGCGTTTCGGCCGCGAGGTCATCGAGGTCACCACCTTCCGTGGCAAGCCCCGTGACGACCACGGCGAGCATGTCGCCTCCCAGTCCGATGACGGCCTGCTGCTGCGCGACAACGTCTGGGGCAATATCGAGGAAGACGCGCTGCGTCGCGACTTCACCGTCAACGCCCTGTACTACAGCATCGCCGACTTCAGCCTGCATGACTTCGCCGGTGGGGTCGACGACATCGAGTCGCGCACCCTGCGCCTGATCGGCGACCCGGAGACCCGCTACCGCGAGGACCCGGTGCGCATGCTCAGGGCCATCCGCTTCGCCGCCAAGCTGGACTTCGATATCGCCCCGGATACCGAGGCGCCGATCGCCGAGATGGCGCCGCTGCTGTTGCAGATTCCTCCGGCGCGGCTATTCGATGAGATCCTCAAGCTGTTCCTGTCCGGCGAGGGTCTGACCACCTTCCGTCTGCTGCGGGACTATGGCCTGTTCGCGATGCTGTTCCCCGAAGCCGACGAGTGCATGGCCGAGCTACCCTGGGCCGAGCCGCTGATCGAGCAGGCACTGGAAAGCACCGACCGTCGCATTCGCGAGGATCGCCCGGTCACGCCCGCCTTCCTGCTGGCCGCCTTCATGTGGGGGCCGGTGCAGCTGCGCCAGTGTGATCTCGAGGCCGACGGCATGCCTCCCGTTCCGGCCCTGCAGACCGCCGCCCAGCAGGTCATCAGCCGCGAGCTGCAGCACGTATCACTGCCCAAGCGCTTCAGCATGCCGATGCGAGACATCTGGGACCTGCAGCAGCGTCTGCCGCTACGTCGTGGCAAGCGTGCCTTCCAGACCCGTGACCATCCGCGCTTCCGTGCCGCCTACGACTTCCTGCTGCTGCGCGAGGCCGCCGGCGAACTCGAACCGGGACTGGGTGACTGGTGGACCGCCTTCCAGGAAGCCGACGAGCACGAACAGCGCCGTCTGCTGGGCAAGGTAGGCGCCGACCCTGCCGGCACCGCCGCCCCGCGCAAGCGCCGTCGCCGGCGGCGCAAGCCGCGCCCGCAACAACCGCCGCAGTCGGACGAGTGAGCCAGGTGGGGCGCCATACCCAGGCCTTTATCGGCCTCGGCAGCAATCTCGACGCCCCCCGTCGTCAGGTCGAGCAGGCTCTCGAGGAGCTCGACCGGCTGCCGTTGACGCGCCGTGTCGCGGCCTCTCGGCTGTACGCCAGCCGCCCGGTCGGTCCCCAGGACCAGCCCGACTACGTCAACGCCGTGGCCGAACTCCACACCCGGCTGTCGCCGCTGGCCCTGCTCGACCAACTGCAGGCGCTGGAGCAGCGTCATCGACGCCTACGCCGGCGCCACTGGGGGCCCCGCACCCTGGATCTCGACCTGTTGTGGATGGATGCCGCCGAGTGGCGCCACCCGCGCCTCACGCTGCCACACCCGGAATTGGCGAACCGCGCCTTCGTGGTACTGCCGCTGGCCGAGATCGCAACAGACCTCAGATTGCCCGACGGTCAGACCCTGGCATCGCTGGCCGAGCGCTGGAACGGCGCCCTCACCTCGGGTGATCTATCCCCATTGAACGCCACCGAGGCCGTTCGCTGAGCACCTGGAGCCCAGGTGGCCCGAAGCCTCCAGGCACTCACTAGACGCCGATCGACCTCTACCACTTTGGTCGCTGTTACCTTGAACCCTGCTCTGCCTTGGTCAACGTTACCTATCGACACAGATTCACCCATCGGTAACAATCCGCGGTGATCACTCTGGGGCAGTCATAGAAGTCGCCCCACCGCCAACACGAGAACACGCCATGACTTCCGTCACCCTGAGCTCGCTGAAGGCTCGCAAGCGCGCCGGTGAACCCTTCAGCTGCCTGACCGCCTATGACGCCTCCTTTGCCGCCGCCGCCGGGCGCGCCGGCATCGACGTGCTGCTGGTCGGGGATTCCCTTGGCATGGTCCTGCAGGGGCACGACAGCACCCTGCCGGTCACCATGGACGACATCCTCTACCACACCCGCTGCGTGGCACGCGGCAAGGGCGACAGCCTGCTGATGGTCGATCTGCCATTCATGGGCAATCCCAGTCGCGAGCGCCTGCTGGACAACGCCGCCGCGCTGATGAGGGCCGGCGCCGAGCTGGTCAAGGTCGAGGGTGAGGGCTGGATGGCCGATGACATCCGTGAACTCACCCGTCGCGGGGTGCCCGTCTGCGCCCATTTGGGGCTGACCCCCCAGACCGTGCATCAGCTCGGTGGCTACAAGGTCCAGGGACGCGAGGCCGAAGCCGCCAGCCGTATCCTCGAGGACGCCCGAGCGCTGGTCGAGGCCGGCGCCTCGGTGATCCTGCTGGAGTGCGTGCCGGCGAGTCTCGGTCGTGCCGTCAGTGAAGCTCTGGAAGTGCCGGTGATCGGTATCGGCGCCGGCCCCGACACCGACGGCCAGATCCTGGTGATGCACGACGTGCTCGGCGTGACCCACGGGCGGACCCCGCGCTTCGTCAAGAACTTCCTGGCCGAAGCCGAGGACATCGAAGGCGCCTTCCGTCGCTACCACGAAGCGGTGCTGGCGCGGGAGTTCCCGGCTGCCGAGCACTGCTTCTAGGAGGTCTGCGATGCACGTCCATTCCGCCATCGCCAAGCTTCGCGAAGCGCTCGCGCCTCACCGCCGCAGTGGTGCCCGCATCGGCCTGGTGCCGACCATGGGCAACCTTCACCAGGGCCACCTGGCGCTGGTGGAAGCGGCCCGCGAGCGCTGTGACCTGGTGGTCGCCTCGATCTTTGTCAATCCGCTGCAGTTCGGCCCCAGCGAAGACCTGGACAACTATCCGCGCACCCTCGAGGCGGACCTGGCCAAGCTCGAGGCCGCTGGCTGCGACATGGTGTTCACCCCGACCCCGGCGACCATGTACCCCGACGGCCTCGACGGCCAGACCCTGGTGCGGGTACCCGAGGTCAGCGAAGGCCTGTGTGGCGGCGCCCGACCCGGCCACTTCGACGGCGTCTCGACCGTGGTCAGCATGCTGTTCCATATCGTCCAGCCTGACCTCGCCTGCTTCGGCGAAAAGGACTACCAGCAACTGGCGGTCATTCGCCGCATGGTCCACGACATGCACATGCCGATCGAGATCGTCGGGGTGCCCACGGTGCGCGAGGCCTCGGGACTGGCGCTATCGTCGCGCAACGGCTACCTGAGCGAGGCCGAGCACGCCACCGCCGCCGAACTGCAGGCCACCCTGGTGACGCTTGCGCGCAGCCTCGAGGCCGGCGCCGACATCGACGCCACCCTTAAAGAGGGACGCGCGCGCCTGGCCTCCCACGGCTTTGCTCCCGACTATCTGGAGCTGCGCGCCCGTGACCTCGGCGCGGTGACCGCCACCACCCGTGACGCCATCCTGCTGGTGGCCGCCCGTCTCGGCGCCACGCGACTGATCGACAACCTCACTGTGACGCTACCTCGATAGGAGCCCCCTAGATGTACACCATCATGCTCAAGGCCAAGCTGCACATGGCTCGCGTGACCCACGCCGTGCTCAACTACGAAGGCTCCTGCGCCATCGACGGTGAACTGCTCGACCTCGCCGGTATCCGCGAAAACGAACAGATCCAGATCTACAACGTCGAGAACGGCCAGCGCTTCACCACCTATGCCATCCGTGCCGAGGAAGGCTCCAAGGTGATTTCGGTCAACGGCGCCGCTGCCCACCTGGCAAGCGAAGGCCAGCGCGTGATCATCTGCAGCTACGCCCACTACAGCGACAGCGAACTCGACCAGCACAAGCCCTCCCTGGTCTACCTCCAGGAAGGCAACGAGATCAGCCACACCAGCAACGCCATCCCGGTCCAGCTGGCCTGATCCGACCGCACCATCGCACCACCCGACAGGAGCGCACCACCATGGCATCGCTGAAGGAACAACTCGGCTCGCTCGTCTACTCCACCGAACACGGCGACATCTGCCCGGACTGCCGTGAACCGAAGGACGCCTGCCGCTGCGACGAGATCCAGGACCAGGCGCGCCTGGCCAGCCTGGATGGGGTGGTGCGAATCCGCCGGGAAACCAGCGGGCGCAAGGGCAAGGGTGTCACCACCATCGACGGCGTGCCGCTTGCCGACAAGGAGTTGAAGGCCCTGGCCAAGGAGCTGAAGAAGCGCTGCGGCACCGGTGGCGCGCTGAAGGACGGCGTCATCGAGATCCAGGGCGACCATCGCCAGGTGTTGAAAGACGCCCTGGAGAAGAAAGGCTACAGGGTCAAGCTGGCCGGAGGCTGAGCTCTGGCTCGTCTGAAAACTGGCTGGGCCGGCGCCTAGCCCAGGTCCCGGACCAGCGCTTCCAGCGCCTGATCGGCCGGGGCCTCGAGCTTGACGTCGAACAGTTCATCGGCGCGGGTGCGCCCCAGATTGATGCAGGCCACCGGGCGTCCCGCCTTCACGCTTTCGCGCACGAAGCGAAAGCCGGAATAGACCATCAGCGAACTGCCGACCACCAGCAGGGCGTCGCTGTCCTCGAGCAGCCCTCGGGCGCTGGCCAGCGTCGCCGCTGGCACGTTGTCGCCGAAGAACACCACATCGGGCTTCCAGATACCGTCGCCACAGCGGCCACAGGAGGGCACCCGAAAGCTCGAGAAGTCCGCCTCCAGGTCTGCATCGCCGTCCGGCGCAGGCCGCACCGGCGACGTTTGCGCCACCCACTGCGGATTGCAGCGTGCCAGCTCATCGTGCAGAGCATGGCGCATCTGGCGCGCACCGCAGCTCATGCACACCACCAGATCCGCCCTGCCGTGCAGATCGATGACCCGCCGGGAACCCGCGCGCTGGTGCAGTCCATCGACGTTCTGGGTGATCACCCCGGAGACCTTGCCGCGCAGCTCGAGCTCGGCGATGGCCCGGTGCGCCGCGTTGGGGCTGGCCTCGTTGAGCACGCGAAAGCCGATCATCGCCCGCGCCCAGTAGCGCTGACGCGAGGCGTGGCGAGACATGAAGTCGCGATGGTCGATCGGCGGCGAGCGCTTCCACTCGCCCTGGGCGTCGCGATAGTCGGGGATACCGCTGGCGGTGCTGATGCCGGCGCCACTGAGCACGGCGATGCGCCGGTGACGACAGACGAGGGCGTACAGCGCATCCATCGCCGACGCTGACGCTTCTCGGTTGACGCAAGTTCGTGCCTCGCTACCGCCGCCGACATTCGTCATTGCTCCTCCCCTTGTGACCGCGCACCAGCACCCGGGACAGGCCCGCCGGCCCTGCCCCCATGGCCAAGACTACCCCCGGGCGATCGATAAGACCAAGGGCGCCATGGCCCAACAGGCACGTCGTTGTCTACAATGGACGGGATTCTTCACGGGCAAGGAGTGCCGATGGCCTGGCTGGACTACCTGCTGCCGCTGTTCTTTCTGTTCCCCCTCGCGGCGGCCGCCACGGTGGTGGTGGCACTCCGAAGCTTGCACGACGCGCGAGTACGCTCGCCGTTCGACGCCCACCCGCTGCGTGAGCCTGGGCAGGCCCTGCGCGATCGGCTGGATCGCGCCTTCGCCACCCTGTTCCTCAACGCCGCCCTCGGCCCCGTGCTGGTGCTGACCCCACTGGTCTACGGCATGGGCCGGATGCTGTTCTCGCGCCACCAGAACTGGATCGAATGGGCGCTCTACGGTGTGCTGTGCACACTGCTGGCGATCGTGGTCAGCTTCCGACTGATGCGTGACTACCAGCGTATCCGTCGCCTGAAGCTGGGGCTCGCCTGCGAACTGGCCGTGGGTCAGGAGCTCGAACGCCTGATTCGCCCCGAGGCCCACCCCTACTTCGTGTTTCACGACGTGCCCGCCGACACCTTCGTGATCGACCACGTGGCGATCACCCCCCACGCCGTCTTCGTCATCGAGACCCGTGCCCGCACCCCGGCCATCAGTCCCGCCGGCGAGACCGAGGACACCGTGGTGGTCGAACACGAGCGCCTGCGCTTTCCCGGCTGGATGGAGCGACGCCCCCAGCGCAAGGCCCGCCAGGCCACCCGCTGGGTCGCTTCCTGGCTATGTCGCGAACTGGGGCAGCCGGTGCCGGTCAAGGGCATCCTTGCCCTGCCCGGCTGGAAGATCGAACGTGAGGTCCCCGACGACGATCTTGCCGTGGTCAGCGGAGAAGGGCTTGCCGCCCATCTGACCGACGTCTGCCCTGGTATCGCGCCGATGGATCCGACGCTGCACGACCGGGTCATCGAGGCCTTGAACCGGCGAACACTGACGCGGGAGCTTGGCCACCTGGAAGGCCCGTCCATCTAGGCTCTGTCCGAAAAGTCGACGAGCGAAGGTTAGACAAGGCAAAAATCGGTGAGAAAGCGCAGTTTACGGGGTGTAAATGAGCATTTTGATCCGATTTTTAACGCAGTATTACCGAGCGCAGGCACTTTTCGGACGAGCCCTAGAAGCGGCGCAGCTCGATCCGGCTGGGGCAGCGTCCATGATCCACCGGAGCGAAGCTCTTTCTGGCCGGAAAGTCATCGATGTGCTCCGCCTCCAGGCCAATGCGCACCTCGGTGAGCAGTCGGTTGCCCGAGCCCCCGCACTGCAGCGACAGGGAGCTGCCGGTACCCCGTCCGAAAGCCTCCTCGAAGGCCGCGATCAGCGCATTGCGCCTGACCGTCGAACCTCGGTTGTCGCGCATGAAGTCCCCCAGGGCCCCGGCGTTGACGATCTCGGTCAGCGCCAGGGCACCGTCGAAGAAGTCATCATCGCTGATCGACAGGCAGGCACCGTGCTTGGCGTACTCGTAACGGTCGAGACAGCTGGCCCTGCCGGGCATGGCGTCGTCGAGCTCCTGTTCAAGCGATGAGCCGATATCGATGGCAGGCCCTGCCTGGCAGAAGTCGCCCGCTGGCCTCGGGCGTTCAAGAAAGCAGCCCTGGCGGCGCCACTCGCTGACACTGACGCCCTGTGAGATCAGCCTGACGGGGCGTGACGGCCACAGCCCGTGGATCACGAAGCCGTCGTCGGCCCCGACCATCAGCGACGGATCCCGGCACTCTCGTGGCGGCTGACGGCGGCTGGCGCAGAACCCGGGATGCCAGGTCAGCGCCAGCACATAATGATCGAAGTGCTCTCGCTCGAGATCCTCCAGTGCCTCACGCTGCTCCTGCGGCTCGTGGGCCTGGGTGCCAGCGACCATGGTGAGGGCCAGCAGCACCGCAGCCAGCGCACGCCATGGTTGCCGTCGACGGGCTCCCCGGTCCCCCTGTCGCCTTGCAATCGGCGACCACAGTTGGCAAGGTGCGCCGCCTCGCTTCAATCCTCTTTCGTCTTTCTCGGATGACTGTCTCATGAACCTGATCACCTTCGATCCGTTACGGAGTCTGGGGGTCCCGGGGGCGCGATACATCAAGCCTGAGCACATGAATGACCATCGCCAGGCCCTGGCCGATGCCGACGCCCTGCTGTTCCCCGAATACTGGCAGATCAATGCCCTGGCCTACGGCCTCAATCCGCGCGTCTTTCCCAGTCTACCCAGCTATCACCTGGGTCACGACAAGATCGAACAGACCCGCGCCTTCCAGGCCTGCTGCCCCGAGGCAACGCCCGATACCGCCATCCTCGGGGTCAATTCAGACGCCATCCACCAGGTGGAGGCGCGCTTCGGCTACCCGTTCGTGGTCAAGCGGGTGCGCAGCTCCATGGGCGAGGGCGTGCGCCTGATTCGCTCCCGCGAGGCGCTGATCGATCACCTGTCCAGCGAGAATCTGCTCTACGCCCAGCGCTACCTGCCCATCGAACGCGACCTGCGCATCGTGGTGGTCGGGCGCAGGGTGCTGGCCGCCTACTGGCGCGAGAGCCCGCTGGGCGACTTTCGCACCAATGTGGCACGCGGCGGCGAGATCCGCCACGACCCGGTGCCGGCCTCCGCCATCGAGCTTGCCACCACCCTGGCCCAGCGCCTGGGCATCGATCATGCCGGCTTCGACATCGCCATGGTCGACAACGCCCCGATGGTGCTGGAGTTCAACCGCCTGTTCGGCAACCAGGGCATCGACTCCCCCGAGACCAGCGTGGGAGAGGCGATCCTCGAACACCTCGAGCAGGATAGCTGGCGCCAGGCGGCCTGATCCTTGAGCCTTGCTGGTCGCCGCTCTCGGAGCGATCCCCCTTCACAAGATCGACCACAAGAAAACGGGCCACCGTCGCAATGACGGTGGCCCGAGCAGTCGGCGCTGAGCGCTGATTACAGCCGTGAAGGATGGCTCGCCGGGTCGCCCTCCTGGTGGGGCTTGTCGTCATGATCGACACCGTGGTGCTCCCCTTCCGGCAACTCCCAGGTGCCATCCTCGGTCCAGGGGTCGTCCTCGGGGAATTCCTCGATATAGATTTCCTTGTCGGTGTAGTCCGGCTGATAGCGCAGATCGTAGTGGGCCGCCCGCACGGTCGAGATGCACAACAACAGCGCCACCAGCAGCAAGGGCACACCCCCTACCACCGAGGCCGTCTGCAGGGTCTCGAGCCCACCGATGAACATCAGCACCGCCGGCATGAACGACAGCGCAAAGGCCCAGAACAGTCGATTCCAGCGCATCGGTTCCTCGTCGACCTCCTTCTGCACCACCGCCGCCAGGATGTAGGAGATGGAGTCGAAGGTGGTGGCGGTGAAGATCAGCGCCAGCAGGGTGAAGGCGAAGATCACCAGGTAGCTCAGCGGCAGGGTCGACAGGGTGGCGAAGATCGCCGCCGTGGGGCTCTGCTCATTGAGAATGGTGACCAGATCCAGGGTGCCGGACAGCTGCAGGTAGAGACCGTAGTTGCCGAGGATGATGAAGAAAAGGGCGCAGCCCAGGGTACCGAAGAAGATCGAGCCCGCGACCATGGAGCGGATGGTGCGGCCGCGGGAGATGCGCGCGATGAACAGGCCGACGCTGGGGGCGAACACCAGCCACCAGGCCCAGTAGAAGATGGTCCAGTCCTGAGGGAAGTGGGTGTCCTGGAAATTCTCGAAGCGGGCGAAGGGCTCGGTCCAGGTACCCATGTGCACCAGATTGCTGAGCACCCTGCCAAGGGCATCCAGGCCGGTGCTGGCCATGAACTGGGTCGGCCCGACGATGAAGACGAAGGTCAGCAGCGACACCGCCAGCCAGAAGTTGATGTCCGACAGCACCTTGATACCCTTCTTGAGGCCGACGAAGGCGCTGTAGCCGAAGACAACGGTACACAGCATCAGCACGAAGATGCGCGTCGCCAGGGTCTTCGGAAAACCGAACAGCTCATGCAGCCCCTCGTTGATCAAGGGCGCCGCCAGTCCCAGGGTGGTGGCACCGCCGCCCAGCATACCGAACACGAACAGCACGTCGATCAGCTTGCCCGGCCAGCGGTGGGCACGGCTCTCGCCCAGCACCGGCATCAGCGCCTCGCTGATCTTGAGCACGCTGTGATTGCGCACGTAGTAGAAGTAGGCAATGGGAATCGCCGGGATCAGATAGATCGACCAGGCCACCGGCCCCCAGTGGAAGATACCGTAGGCCGCCGCCCAGCGCGCCGCATCCGGCGACTGAGGCTCCACATGGAAGGGTGGCGCCTGGTAGTAGTAGATCCACTCGATCATCGACCAGTAGAGAATCGAGGCGCCGATACCGGCGCAGAACAGCATCGCCGCCCAGGACAGGGTCGAGAACTCCGGCTGTTCCTCGGGGTCACCCAGCTTGATCTGGCCGATATCGCTGAACACGATGAACAGCATGAAGCCGCTGGCCCCGAGCCCCAGGGCCAGATACAGCACACCAAGTTCATTGGTAATGAAGTTCTTGGCCGCGATGACCCAGGTTGCCCCCTGTTCGGGGAACACCACCAGAGGCAGAGTGACAGCAAGGAGGAGAAACAGCGAACCGAAGAAGGTGGGCTTGTCGATCGCATCAAAGCCTTGATCGGAAGAGGCGGGGGAGGATTTCCTTTTCACGGGCCATACCCTTGTTATCGTTTTCCCCAGTATACGCAGTCTTCCTGCATCAAACGTCATCCATTGACTTAGGCCGCGCAGCGACAAACGCCCTATCGTCCGCCGCTGGACTCCCTTGGCCGGAACGCCCTGGTTCAATCACCCCGCAGCTTGCCGCCTGAACACACTCAATTCTTCAATCACCCCGCAGCTTTCCGCCCATCTCTTGCGCCAGGTCGACCGCGTAGTGGTCCGTCATCCCACCGATAAAGTCGAGCATGCGTCGATAGCTGTCGTACAGGGACCAGGACGGCAGCGGGGTGTTCTCGCCGATCAGCGCCAGCACCCGTTGGTGCTTGAAGCTCGAATGGCCGGTGTGGTGCAACTCGTGGGCCGCGCCGATAAAGGCCTCGAGCAGAATGCCGAGGGTGGTGTAGGCACCGATCTCCAGCTTGGCCTTGCGGGTATTGCGGAAGATGCGCTTGCGCGCCAGCTGCTTGGCCAGCTTGACCCCCCAGTCCAGATCCGGGTGGCACAGCTCCAGCAGGTCATCCTGAAGCGTCCCGGAAAGCAGCTCCTGCTCATGCTCGACGAACACCTGGCCCACGTCGGTGACCGCTCGCTCCATGGCCGCCCCTCGCAGCGCCGCGATACGCCGGCGTTGAGACACACCGGTACGGTTCATCTCGGCGTAGTCCGACGGCTCGCCACCGGCGATCTGGGTCAGGATCTCGGCCACCTCGTCGAAGGCCAGGATATCCATCTCCACCCCGTCCTCGAGGTCAAGCAGGGCGTAGCAGATGTCATCGGCGGCCTCCACCAGCCAGGCCAGCGGATGGCGACACCAACGGTGCTCGCCCTGGGGAATCAGTCCCAGATGGTCGGCCACCTGCTCAAGTGCACCGAGTTCGCTCTGATAACAGCCGAACTTGCCGGCCTTGCCACCGTGGGTCACCGTCCACGGATACTTGAGCAGGGTACCGAGGGTCGCTGCGGTCAGGCGCATGCCGCCGCGAAACTGGTTGTACTCGATCTGGGTGACGATACGAAAGCCCTGGGCGTTGCCTTCGTAGGTCAGCAGGTCCTCGCGCTCCAGCGGCGACAGTCCCTCGAGCAGCCCGCTGCCGTTGACCTCAGCGCACTTGAACCAGTCGCGGATGGCGTACTCACCGGCATGGCCAAAAGGTGGGTTGCCGATGTCATGTCCCAGACAGGCCGCCTGGATGATTACCCCCAGATCCGCCGGAGTGATCCAGTCGGGCAGGCGGTCACGCAGCAGCTCACCCACGCTCATGCCCAGCGAACGGCCGACGCAGCCCACTTCAAGCGAGTGGGTCAGGCGGGTGTGGATATGGTCGTTGTCGGTGAGGGGATGCACCTGGGTCTTGCGTCCCAGGCGACGAAAGGAGCCGGCGAAGACGATGCGATCGTGATCCTTGTGGAAGGGACTGCGTCCCACCTCGTCACGAGTCCCGCCACGCGGATCGTGCAGTCGGCCCGGATCGAGCAGTCGTTCCCAGTTCATGGTCTTCATCGATGGCCCCTCCTTGTGGCCCTCCATTCTGACACCCGGGACGACACCTGCAAGGCCACGACCGCGAGGTCGCCAGGACCCTCATGACAGGCCCTAGGCGCATCGATGGAAAGTCGATGGAAAGGCCCGGTGGATACACCTCCACCGGGCCCTCTTTCTTTAGCGACGCTTTAGCGACGCTTCTCTACGCCAGCCGACGCTTGAGCATCATGGCGTAGACCGCTCCGGCCACAATCAGGGTGGCGGCGAAGGCGTAGATCCCGATCGAGATCCCGCTGTTGACCAGGATGCTCCAGTCACCACCGCTGATCGACATCGCCCGGCGCAGATTGAACTCCATCTGCCCGCCCAGCAGCAGGCCGAGCACCACCGGCACGGTGGGAATCTCGAGTTTTCTGAGCACATAGCCGAGCACCCCGAAGGCCAGCATCATGTACAGATCGAAGGGACTGTTGTTGAGCGAATAGACCCCGACAAAGGCGATCAGAACCACCATCGGCATCAGCAGCCAGCTGGGGGCCTGCAGCACCCGAGCGAACAGTCCCACCAGCGGTACGTTGAGCACCAGCAGCATGATGTTGCCGATAAACAGCGCCGCCACCAGGCCCCACACCATCTCGGGCTGCTGGGCGAACAACAGCGGCCCCGGGGTGATGTTCATCGACAGCAGCAGGGCCAGCAGAATCGCGGTGGTGCCGCTGCCGGGAATGCCCAGTGACAGCATCGGAATCAGCGCGCCACCGGCGGCGGCGTTGTTGCCCGCCTCGGGCGCGGCCACACCGCGCGGGTCGCCGTTGCCGAAGTCACCCTTGGCTCCCAGCCAGCGCTTCTCGAGCATGTAGGACAGGAAGCTGCCGAGCGAGGCGCCGGCGCCGGGCAGCACCCCGGAGACGAAGCCGATCAGCGAGCCACGACCGATGGTGCCCTTGCACGACAGCGACGCCTTCATCCCCGGCCAGGCCGAGCCCAGCTTGATATGCGGCTTGTCGGCGTCGTGGCGCTGTTCGAGAAACACCAGGCATTCGGAGATGGCGAACAGTCCCACCAGGGCCACGATAAAGTCGATGCCGTCGTAGAGCTCGAAGGTACCGAAGGTGTAGCGCGCGACGCTGGACACCGGGTCGATGCCCACGGTCCCCAGCAGCAGGCCCAGACAGGCGGCGATGAAACTCTTGGTAAAGCTGCCGCTGGTCACCCCGCCGATGGTGGCAAAGGCCAGCAGGAACAGCGCGAAGTACTCGGCCGGACCGAACTTGATCGCCAGGTCCACCAACAGCGGCGCGAACAGCGTAAGCCCGATGGTGGCGATGGTGGCGCCGACGAAGGAAGCCACCGCCGACAGCCCCAGGGCCTCGCCTCCGCGCCCCTTGAGGGCCATCGGGTAGCCGTCCAGGGTGGTCATCATCGCCGGCTCGTCGCCGGGGATATTGAGCACGATGGAACTGATCCGCCCACCGTACATGCAGCCATAGTAGACGCTGACCAGCAGGATCAGCGCGGCGGTGGGATCCAGGCCGAAGTTGAAGGCCAGCGGGATCATCAGCGCCACCCCGTTGACCGGGCCGAGCCCTGGCAGCGCCCCGATCAGGGTTCCCACGGCGCAGCCGATCAGCGCCAGCAGCAGAAATTCCGGCTGGGTCGCCACGGCGAAGCCCTGGGCAAGAAAGGCAAGCGTTTCCATGATCAGTGTCCCCCTCCCCACCAGGGCACGTCCGGCAAGGGCATGCCGAGGGCAAACTCGAACAGTGCGTACAGCCCCAGCGCCAGTCCTGTGCCGGCGATCAGCGCCTGGCCCCAGGCCGCGCCGAACAGCCGCGTCAGTACGATGGCGAAGGCCAGGGTGGCGGGAACAAACCCCAGCGGCTCGAGCAGGCCAGCGTAGGCCGCCAGCAGCAGCAGCACCGCCAGCTGTCGGGCCAGGCCGGCACGATCCGGCCAGCGCTCGTTGAAGCCCGGGCGCAGGATCAGGTAGGCCGACAGCGCCGCCAGCGGCAGGCTGACCAGCCGGGGGAAAGCCCCCGGCCCCACCGGCTGCATGAAGCCGGTGACGAAGCTATGAGAATGCCACCAGGCCCCCAGCGCCAGCACCAGCAGCACCGCGCCGGCCAGGCGATCGCCGACCTGGGCCGGCCGGCGATGCTGGTGAGCGTCGAGGTCGCTCATCTGACTCATTGAATAACCCCGATCTCGCGCGAGATGGCCTCGACGCGCTGGATGGATTCCTCGACGAAGCTCGAGAAGTCGTCACCGCCACGCCACAGCGGCACCAGGCCATTCTGCGCCGCCACGTCCTTCCACTCGTCGCTGGCGTAAAGGGTCTCGAGGTCTTCGACCATGCTGGCGTAGTCCTCGTCGGAGACCTCGCCGCCGGTGTAGAAGCCGCGCCAGTTGTAGCCGGTGACGTCATAGCCCTGGCTGACCGCGGTGGGCAGCTCGTCGAAGGGCTCGGGCAGCGGATCGTCCGACATCACCGCCAGTACCCGCACGTCGCCGGACTCGATGAAGCCGGCGACCTCGCCCAGGTCGGTGGAGACCACGTCCACGTGGTTGCCCATCATCTGGGTTACCGCGGGGCCGCCGCCGTCGAACTGCACCCAGCGCAGGGCGCCGACCTGGTCGCCGGGCAGGCCGGCGGCCTTGGCCAGCATCAGCGCGCGGATGTGATCCCAGCCACCGGCACCACTGGAGCCGGCCATGGCCACCGAGGTCGGATCGGCGACGATGGCCTTCAGCAGTTGCTCGAGGGACTCGTACTCGCTCTCGTCGTCGACCAGGATGACGCCGACGTCGGTACCGAGCATGCCCAGCCAGCGCATGGTCTCGGCACCTCCGGGATAGCGACCCTGGGCAATCTGGGTCATGCCCACGGTGCTGGTGGCGACGATCAGGTTGCTGTCATCGGCACGCTTGGAGGCCACGTTGGAGAAGGCCACCGCGCCGACACCGCCGGGCATGTTGGTGACCTGCACCGAGCCGTCGGTCAGTTCCAGGTCGGTGAGCAGCTTGCCGACGCTGCGGCAGGTAAAGTCCCAGCCGCCACCGGGGTCGGCCGGGGCGATGCACTCGTCGATGGGCAGGGCGCTGGCCGAGGTCGAGATACCGAGGCCGAGCGCGAGCAGCGGCAGGCCAAGGCGAGTGGTCAGAGTCGAGGGCATGGAAGGCTCCTTGTTTTTCGTTGTTGGCGTTTTCGTTGTGGGTGTTGCGGTCCTGCGGTCCTGCATCGTTGTCACCAGCCGGCACCGGCCATCCGGCGGATTGCCTGGCGGTTGTCGAGTCGCCATCTTGCGCGGCCACTCGCCTGGCGTTGTCCGGCGGGGACCGCCACCCAGCCTAGACGATCCCGCGCTGGCGCAGCGCCCGACACTCGTCGGCACCGAAACCGAGTTCGGCCAGTACCTCGTCGGTATGCTCGCCAAGCTGTGGCGCCGGTCGCTGGATCATCGCCGGGGCCTCGCGCATCTTCACCGGAAAGCCGGTGGTGGCGATCTGTCCGGCCTCGCCCTGATCCAGGGTCAGGCGCATGCGCTGGTCGATGATCTGGGGGTCATCGAAGGTCTCGCGCAGATCCTGCACTCGGCCACAGGGCACGCCGGCGGTGTTCAGGTGTTCGATCCAGTCGTCCACACTGCGCCGGCGCGTCACCTCGTTGAGGATCTCGCGCAGCGCCTCGCGGTGCGCCATGCGCTGGGCGTTGTCGGCGAAGCGCGGCTGCTCGAGCAGATCGACACGACCCAGCGCCTCCAGCAGACGACGCACCATGGTCTCGCTGCTGGGGGCGATGGCGACCTCGCCATCGCTGGCCTCGAACAGGCCGTAGGGGTAGAGCATGGGATGGTCATTGCCGGTACGTCGGGGGACCTCGCCGGTGGCGAAGTACTCCGCCGCCAGATAGCCCAGCATCGCCACCAGACCGTTGGTCAGGGCGGTCTCGAGAATCTCGCCCTGGCCGGTACGCTCGCGGCGCACCAGTGCCGCGCTGACCCCGAAGGCCAGGTTGAGGCTCGCCACCATGTCGCTGATCGGTGGCGCGGCGCGCATCGGCTCGCCCCCCTCGACCCCGTTGACGCCCATGAAGCCGCTCATGGCCTGGGCGACAAAATCGTAGGCGGGTCGGTCGCGGTAGGGCCCGGTGGATCCGAAGCCGTTGATCCGCCCCACCACCAGGCGCGGGAAGCGCTGCCTCAGGGTGTCGTCGTCGAGTCCCATCTTGGCCAGCACCCCGGGGCGGAAGTTCTCCACCAGCACGTCGGCGTCCTCGAGCAGGCGGCTCAGGATCTGGCGTCCCTCGGGCTCGCGCAGATTGAGGGTGATCGAGCGCTTGTTGCGGTTGAACTGGGCAAAATAGGCGCTGAAGCCGTTGACCATATTGCCCTGGCGGCGCACCACGTCGCCCTCCCCCGGGGTCTCGATCTTGATCACCTCGGCGCCGTGATCCCCCAGCATCTGGCTGGCGAAGGGGCCGGAGATCACCCGGGTCAGATCGATCACACGTATGCCGGCCAGGCTGCCCGGGGCAAGGCCGGTGGCGTCCTGGGTCGATGGCCGCGGGTCGTCGCTGTCATCCCTGCCGGGGCTAGCATCCATAGGTTTGCGTATCCGTCGGTATGTCTGTGGTGGTGTCGTCTGGTCTTGCCAGGTTCAGGGATCTGGCTCAGCCCTTTGCGGTGGGCACCGCATCGGGTCGATGCAGCCTGAGCCGAGTGCCGGCTCGGGCCAGCTGAGAGCCCGGCGCACGTTCCAGTCGCCGCGCGGCAAGCCCCGCCACCTCGATCAAGGACTCCAGCGAGACGCCGGTGTCATATCCCAGCTCCTCGAGCAGGTAGATCAGCTCCTCGGTGGCCAGATTGCCGCTGGCACCGGGGGCGAAGGGACAGCCTCCGAGACCACCGACCGCACTTTCGTAACGCGTGACGCCAAGCGACAGCCCCTGCATGACGTTGGCCAACGCCAGGCCCCGGGTATTGTGAAAGTGCAGGATCGGCCGCGCCGCGGGGGCCTGTTCGGCGATCTCACCCACCACCCGCGAGACCACGGCGGGGGTGGCCATGCCGGTGGTATCGCCAAGGGTGAGGTCATCGATACCCAGCTCGCCGAGGCGACGCGCCAGCTCACCGATGCGCCCGGCCGGCAGGTCACCCTCGAAGGGACAGCCGAAGGCCGTGGCGATGGCGCCCTGTACCTCGATACCGCTGCCGGACAGGCGCTCGACGATATCGGCGAAACCGGCCAGGGAGGCGTCGATCGAGCGATTGACGTTGCGCGCGTTGTGGGTCTCGGAGGCGGACACGAACAGCACCACCCGATCGATGCCCACCTCCAGTGCGCGCTCGGCACCGCGCAGGTTGGGCACCAGGGCGCTGAAGCGGGCATCCGCCAACCCCTTGGCGGCGGCCACCAGTTCCGCGGCGTCGGCCAGCGCCGGTACCGCCCGGGGACTGACGAAAGACGTCAGCTCGAAGCGCCTGAGTCCGGCCCGGTGAAGCCCGTGCAGCAATTCGAGCTTGTGCTCGGTGGACAGCACCCGCGCCTCGTTCTGCAGGCCATCACGAAGCCCCACTTCGGTCAGTTCGATCCTGGCAGGTGCTCGCTGGGGCGGCGATGACGTCATGGCGAAGAAGTCCCTAAAAGTCGATATTTCACCAATATAGAGGCTATTGGCTCATGTTGGACATACGCCTTTTCGCTGAGACGTCCGTACGCTGACGGTGCCAGACCGCAGAGGTATTCCCCTTGACCGGCGATTTCCATAGAATTCACCGCCCAAATCGTGATCCACAGCAATTTTTGTTGCGGACTCGCACATTATCGTGTTCTTCACACGTTTTTCTGTTCGCATGCCGCCTCCGTCCCGGGGCGCTTGATGTAGAGGCGTCGACGTTCGCCTTCCCACCCTGAAAAGGCCTGGTTTCATGCAATCCACTTCCTCCGACGGCTCGGCCGCCGACAAGGGCTTCTTTGGTCACCCCCGCGCCCTGGGGCCACTGTTCTTCACCGAGATGTGGGAGCGTTTTTCGTTCTACGGCATTCGCCCCATGCTGGTGCTGTTCATCGCCGCCTCACTGTTCGACGGCGGGCTCGGCTTCGACCCCAAGACCGCCGCTGCCATCGTCGGCATCTACGGTGGCGCCATCTACCTGGCCGCGCTGCCCGGCGGCTGGCTCGCCGACAACTGGCTCGGCCAGCGCCGGGCGGTGTGGTACGGCTCCATCCTGATCGCCTTCGGTCATCTGTCCATCGCGCTGTCGGCCCTGCTCGGTGCCGTCGCCTTCTTTGTCGGGCTGATCTTCATCGTGCTCGGCACCGGGCTGTTCAAGACCTGCATCTCGGTGATGGTCGGCAGCCTGTATGACGAAAGCGACGTGCGCCGCGACGGCGGCTTCGCCATCTTCTACATGGGCATCAACATCGGCAGCCTGTTCGCGCCGTTGTTCACCGGGCTATTGATGGACTCGTTGGGCTGGCACTGGGGCTTCGCCATGGGCGGCCTTGGCATGCTGATCGCACTGCTGCTGTTTCGCCTGTGGGCGGTGCCCGCCATGCAGCGCGCCGACGCCGAGCGCGGCCGCGCCTCCACCTGGGACGCCCCGGCCCAGCGCCGTCGTCACGTCGGCCCCGTCGTGTCGCTGTGCCTGGCGCTGATCGCCGCCCTGGTGGCGCTGGTCGCCACCGGCGTGGTGACCATCGACGCCCGCGCGGTGGCCGAGGCCATGACCAGCGTGCTGATCGTCGCCTCGCTGAGCTTCTTTGCCTACCTGATGCTGTTCTCCGGACTCAGCGGTGACGAGCGTATTCGCGTCACCATCTGCTTTGTGCTGATCGTCGCCGCCGCCTTCTTCTGGGCCGCCTTCGAGCAGCAGCCCACCTCCTATAACCTGTTCGCGGCCAACTACACCGACCGCAACGTGATGGGCTGGGAGGTCCCCACCCTGTGGTTCCAGTCATTGAACCCGGTATTCATCGTGCTGCTGGGTCCGCTGTTCGGCTGGCTGTGGCCGGCGCTCGGTCGTCGCCAACTGGAACCGGGTAGCCCGATGAAGTTCGTCTTCGGCCTGCTGCTCGCGGCCTGCGGCTTTGGCCTGATGGTGCTGGCGGCGCAACAGGTACTGACAGGCACAGGGCTGGTGTCACCCTGGTGGATCGTCGGCAGCATGCTGCTGTTGACCCTGGGCGAGCTGTGCCTGTCGCCGGTGGGGCTGTCCACCATGTCGGGGCTGTCGCCGCGTCGCACCCAGGGCCAGTTGATGGGCCTGTGGTTCACCGGCGCCGCCCTCGGCAACCTGGTGGCTGGCCTGATCGGCGGTCACGTCAACGCCGAGGAGCTTCAGCAGTTGCCGGAACTGTTCGGACGGTCGGCCATCGCCCTGGTGATCTTCGCCGGGGTGCTGCTGTTGCTCGTGCCGGTGTTCAAGCGCATGCTGAAGCATCACCGTCTTATCGATCCGGCGGCCGCCCACCGCGCGGACGCCGAAGCCATTGTCAGAACAGGAGTCTGAGCATGACCTCAGCCAGTGCCGATACCGCTCGCCAACGCTTGAGCGATCTGCGCGAGGCGATGCGCCGCCACGCCATCGATGCCTGGTGGTTACCGTCCAGCGATCCGCACAACAGCGAATACCTGCCCGAGCACTGGGCCGGTCGCGAGTGGCTGTCCGGCTTCGACGGCTCGGTGGGTACCCTGGTGGTGACCCAGGACGAGGCCGGCCTGTGGGTCGACAGCCGCTACTTCGTGCAGGCCGAGGCACAACTCGCCGGCACCGGCATCAGCATGATGAAGCTGACCCAGGGCCAGGCCAGCGCGCCGATGCAGTGGCTGGCCGAGCGTCTCGAGGCCGGCGACACCCTGGGCTACGACGCCCAGGTGGTGTCCCTGGCCCACGGCCGCCAGTTCGAGGACATCCTGGGTGAACGGGGCGTCGTCCTGCGCGGCGACAGCGACCTGCTCGACGAGATCTGGCGCGATCGCCCGAGCCTGCCGAGCGGGGCCATCGAACCCCACGCCGGCCGCTATCTGGACGAGACCCGGCGCCAGCGTCTGGACCGGGTACGCACGGCCATGGCCGAGCACCACGCCGACTGGCATCTGGTGTCGACGCTGGACGACATCGCCTGGCTGACCACCCTGCGCGGTGCCGACGTGGGCTTCAATCCGGTGTTCCTGTCCCACCTGCTGATCGGTCGCGCCACCGCCACCCTGTTCGTGGCACCGGGCAAGCTCGCTCCCGAACTGGTCGACGCGCTCAAGGCCGATGGCGTCGAGGTGGCCGACTACGCCGACTGGGCGGCGCGGCTGTCCGCCCTGCCGCGGGACGAACGGGTGCTGATCGATCCGGCCCGGCTGACGCTGGGGACCCGCCAGGCCCTGCCGGACGAGATGACCGTGGTCGAAGCCTTCCAGCCCAGCACCCTGGCCAAGGGCATCAAGACAGCCCACGAGCTCGGCTTCGTGCGTCAGGCCATGGAAGCCGACGGCGCGGCCCTGTGTCGCTTCTTCGCCTGGCTGGAGGCCGCCTTCGCCGCCGGCGAACGGGTCACCGAGCTGGACGTCGAGGCCCGCCTGTATGAAGAACGCACCAAGGACGAGGACTTCGTCTGCGAGAGCTTCAATACCATCGCCGCCTTCAACGCCAACGGTGCCCTGCCCCACTACCGCGCGACCCAGGAGGCCCATTCGGTGATCGAGGGCGACGGCCTGTTGCTGATCGACTCCGGCGGCCAGTACCGCGGTGGCACCACTGATATCACCCGCATGGTCCCGGTCGGCACCGTCAGTGAGGCTCAGCGCGAAGACTGCACCCTGGTGCTCAAGGGCATGATTGCACTGTCGCGGGCGCGCTTCCCCGAGGGCATCGCCGCCTCGCGGCTGGACGCTCTGGCGCGGGCGCCGCTGTGGGCCACCGGCCGCGACTACGGTCACGGTACCGGCCACGGCGTGGGCTACTTCCTCAACGTCCACGAAGGCCCTCAGGTGATCAGCTCGGGCGCCTCGGTTGCCGAACATACCGCCATGCGCGAAGGCATGATCACCTCCAACGAGCCTGGGGTGTACCGTCCCGGCCAGTGGGGGGTGCGCATCGAGAACCTGGTGGCCAACCGCACCGCGGCCCCCAGCGACTTCGGCGACTTCCTGGAGTTCGAGACCCTGACCCTGTGTCCCATCGACACCCGCTGCCTGAACCTGTTCACCCTGGATCAGGCCGAGATTGACTGGCTCAACGCCTACCACGACGAGGTCCGCCGCCGGCTGGCGCCGAGGCTCGACGGCCAGGCGCTGGCCTGGCTCGAAGCCCGCACCGAACCGCTGACGCTTGCCTGATAGCGGGCCTGCTGGTCGGCCGCAGATGCAAAGGGGCCCCGCCATGGCGGGGCCCCTTTGCGTAGGCTGCCAGCGCCGTTACATGAACGGGTTCTTGACCACCGGGATGAACATCAAGCGGAAGTTCCAGTCCGCATCCCACTCATCACCGCGGATCACGCTGTGCTGGATCTCGGCGGCCAGGCGCACCGGGGTGCTGCCCATGCGGACCACATTGGAATAGCCCAGGCCGATCGGGAAGTTGACCTTCTCGCCGCTGTCGGCCTCCCAGTTGATGCGCACGTTGGGTGTCATGCCCACCAGTTCGGTGCCGCTGAGCCGGTAGTTGAGGAAGTACTGCAGATCGGTCTGGCTGGTGTGCTCGCGGTCATCTTCGCCGGCGTAGGACCACCAGTGCTGAGCCAGCAGGCCCATGTTCCAGCCACCGGGATTGGGCGCCAGGCGCGCGATCAGGGCCGCCGGGCCGGCCTGGAACTTGCCCTGTCCCAGAACGTCATGCTCGGCGGTGGGGAAGATCTGGGTCAGCCCCAGGCCCCAGATGACGCCGTCGGCGCGGGCCGGGCCGGCCAGGGTCACCAGGGCGGTGTCACCCAGGCCCTCGGTACGCCCGCGATGGGGGGCGTTGCGGCTCCACTCGTCGGGATCGATGTCCAGCGGGCTGCCGCCCCGGGCCAGGGTACCGAAGCTCTCGTCCATCGGAGTCGAGTTGTACTGGAACACCGGGCGCACCACCAGGTTCCAGTTGTCGTCTGCCATCTCGAAGGGGAAGGACATGACCGGCTGGAACTTGAAGGAATTGGACCAGCGACCGTCGAAGTCGTCGCCGTCCAGGTGGGTATAGTCGTTCTGCATCCACAGCATCCAGGCCGAACCCACCGGATTGGTGGTTTCCTTGGCGATGGCAGCAAGATCCTCGCTGCTGGCAGCAGGCTCGCTGTTGGCCGGTACGGTGCGTGGCGAGGACCGCTCCTGGGCAAGCGAGAGGCTCGAGATGAAAACCAGCGACATGGCCACCAGGCCAAGCCGACGAGAGCGTGAAAGGTTCATGGGGGTAGGCCTCAGAATCGTGACGCTACCCCCGACGCCGAGAGTAGCGGTGCAACGTCGCCACCACTCTAGGCCACCGATAACAGGCTGATGATATGCCCCTTGGGGTAGGCCGGTCCGGGCAGGCTGGTTAAACCGGTGCCCCCCGGACTCGCCGCCCCGGCCCGCTCAGACCTCCTGGTCTTCCGCTAGCGACGGCAGCAGCACCTTCAGCTTGCGGGTCAAGGTATTGCGCCCCCAGCCCAGCAGCTCGGCAGCCTCACCCTTGCGCCCGGCGGTGTGCTTGAGCGCGGTCTCGATAAGGATGCGCTCGAAGTCCGGCACCGCCTCTTCGAGCAGGTGGGTGTGGCCCGAGGCCAGGGCGCTGTCGGCCCAGGCGCGGAAGGCTTCACGCCAGTCTCCGCCTGCGGCGCTGTCATCGCCGCCGCGCAGCTCCGGCGGCAGGTCCTCGACCAGGATCTCGCGCCCGGAGGCCATCACCGTCAGCCAGCGACAGGTGTTCTCGAGCTGACGCACGTTGCCCGGCCAGTCCACCCGGGTCAGGAACTCCTCGGCTTCGCGGGTCAGCACCTTGACGTCGGTGGACAGCTCCTTGGCCGCCTCGACCAGGAAGTGCCGCGCCAGCCGTGGAATATCCTCGCGCCGCTGGGACAGCCGCGGCAGGTGCACGCGGATGACGTTGAGGCGGTGAAACAGGTCCTCACGAAAGCGGCCATCGGCGACCAGCGTCTCGAGGTCCTGGTGGGTCGCGGCGATGATGCGCACGTCCACCTTGACCGGCGTATGACCACCGACCCGATAGAACTCGCCGTCGGCCAGCACCCGCAACAGCCGGGTCTGGGTCTCCGAGGGCATGTCACCGATCTCGTCGAGGAACAGGGTGCCGCCGTTGGCCTGCTCGAAGCGCCCCTGGCGACTGGCGCTGGCGCCGGTGAAGGCGCCCTTCTCGTGGCCAAACAGCTCCGACTCGATCAGATCCCGGGGGATCGCCGCCATGTTGAGGGCAATAAAGGGATTGGCGGCGCGGGGACTGTGCTGATGAAGCGCACGCGCCACGCGCTCCTTGCCGGTCCCGGACTCGCCGTTGATCAACACCGTGATATGCGAGTGCGCCAGGCGCCCGATGGCCCGGAATACCTCCTGCATCGCCGGCGCCTCACCGATGATCTCGGCGTCGAGTCCTTCGGGCACGCTGACCGGCCGCTGGCGCTCGCGCACGTGGGCCACCGCGCGTCGCACCAAGGCCAGCGCCTCGTCCACGTCGAACGGCTTGGGCAGGTACTCGAAGGCCCCGCCCTGATAGGAAGCCACCGCACTGTCCAGGTCGGAATGGGCGGTCATCACGATGACCGGCAGGTCCGGGTGCACCTGGCGCACCTTGGCCATCAGATCGAGTCCGTCGATACCTGGCATGCGGATATCGGTGACCAGCACGTCGGGCGGCTCGGCCAGCAGTCGATCGAGGATACCGTCGGCCCGCTCGACCGCCTCGACCTCAAGGTCCGGCTGCGCCAGGGCGCGCTCAAGCACCCAGCGTATGGCCCGGTCGTCGTCGACGATCATTACACGAGCGGTATCAGTCATGACTCATCTCCAGGGGAATCAACAGACGGAATTCGGTGCGTCCGGGCTCGGACTCGCACTCGATCAGCCCTTCGTGCTGGTGCAGCACCGACTGGGCGATCGACAGCCCCAGGCCGCTGCCCTCGGCACGACCGGACACCATCGGATAGAACAGGGTCTCGCGCAGCGTCTCGGGGACGCCCGGGCCGTTGTCGATCACGCTGACGTCGCAGACCAGACGATGGCGCTGGGCGCCCAGGGTGAACTGGCGGCGCGCGCGGGTCCTCAGGGTCATCACCGGGTTCGGTGTCTCGGACTCGACCAGCGCCTGGACGGCGTTGCGGGCCACATTGAGCACCGCCTGGATCAACTGGGCTTCATCGCCGGTCAACTCCGGCAGGCTGGGATCATAGTCGCGCTCGATACTCACCCGCGGCTGTTCGACCAGCAGCAGCGCGCGTACCCGCTCCAGCACCCGGTGGATGTTCAGCGGCTCTCGCCGACTCACCCGGTTGGGCCCGAGCATGGAATCGACCAGATCCCGGAGCCGATCCACCTCTTCGATGATGATCCGGGTGTACTCCTTGAGCGCCGGCGTCTGCTCCAGGTCACGCTCGAGCAATTGCGCCGCGCCACGAATCCCCCCCAGGGGGTTCTTGACCTCGTGGGCCAGCCCCCGTGCCAGCACCTTCATGGTTTCCTGGCGCGACTGCAGCGCTTCCTCGCGGGAAATTCGCAACAGCCGATCCCGTGGCTCCATTTCCAGCAGCAGCTCGTCAGGCGACAGCGGCGTCACGGTGTAGTCCACCGTCAGGGGGTCTCCACCGGCGAGGACCAGCCGCGCCTCCCGTTGGGTATAGGGATGCTGTCCATCCCGGGCCCGTATCAGCACCTCGGCGATATCATCCTCGCCGCTGAGCCAGTCGGTCAGCGCCACGCCGGCAACCCGACTGGCGCTGACCGCCAGCAGGGTCTCGGCCGCCGGGTTCATCCAGGTCGGTCGCAGCTCGCCGTCGAGCAGCATGACCGCAGTTGTGAGGTGTTCGATGATGCCAGGCGTCATGGGTCCATCCTGATGGGGCAAAGCGCCCGCTCGATAGAGGCCGCCACGGCGCCAAGCCGGCATGCCATGGTGGCGGTCCAGGTCTCGGCCTCGAGCAGGCGTCAGACAACAACATTCAAAGCAAGAAGCGGGCCAGCCTTGGTACCAGTAGCGCACTCCCGCCGCGCAGGCGCCAGGACGGTGCTTTTGTCGAGGAGGCGGGTCACCGTCGGCGCACCTACGCACCATTTTAGTGCACCAACCTGGTGCAGGGGAGTCTCGCCTGGATCACTGTCCGCACAAGGCCCGCAGATCGCGGGTCAAGGCGGCGCAGGACGAATGGGGTTGGCGGGAAGCAGGCGGCTGGCGCGCTGTACGTGGATGACGATATCGGCACTGCGTTGACGCACCTCTCCCGACGGGGCCAGCACCACCAGGCCCAGGCGATGCTCGCCACGCTCCAGATTGGTGAGCCACAGTGGGCCGATGCCGGTGACGCTGGTGGCGAGCACACCGTCGACCTCCAGGCCGAGGCGATCCCCCGTCGCCGTAGGCGGGCTGATCGCGGCCAGCACCTTCAATCTTCCCCCGGACCCCGTTGGCAACACGCTGCCATCCGCCGGGGAGGCGATGGCCAGGACATCGTGGGGCTGGAAGATATCGGCGTCGCTATCCGGGCCTGGTACTGAAGGCGCCGTCGGCCTGGAGGGCGCCGCCACATCCAGCGCAGGGGCGCTGGACAACGGCGGCGGTGCCAGCGCGCGGGCGCCGGCCGAGGGGGTATCGCTGTAGCGCACGACGCCGTCGGCACCGATACTGCGATAGATGGTGCTCGCCGGCACGGTTTCTGCCACCGGCAACGCCAGCCCGGACGCTGCCAGCAAGGCAATGGCCATCAGTGACGGTCGACTCGGCGACGAGGGAGCGCTCTCGCCCCTCTCCCGGCCTGCCCTGCGCGTCCACCGCTGCATCATCGTGATTGCCCTCGCCGACCTTCCCCTGACGAGGATGACGGCAGCCACGACCCGCGCCAAGGGGATCCCTTGCCCAGGCGCAAGGCCCGCGCAAAAAAATCGGCCCCGCGATCATCGCGGGGCCGACGGAACGCACGAGGCGCTATGCCGATCAGCAGCTGTAGTACATGTCGAACTCGATCGGGTGGGTCGCCATGCGCAGACGCTCGACGTCCTCGTTCTTGAGCTCGATGTAAGCGTCGATCATGTCGTCGGTGAAGACGCCACCTTCGGTCAGGAAGCTGCGGTCCTCGTCGAGGGCTGCCAGCGCCTGGTCGAGGCTCTCGGCCACGGTCGGGATGGCCTTGCCTTCTTCCGGCGGCAGGTCATAGAGGTTCTTGTCCATGGCGTCGCCGGGGTGGATCTTGTTCTTGATGCCGTCGATACCGGCCATCAGCATCGCCGCGAAGCACAGGTAGGGGTTGGCGGTCGGGTCGGGGAAACGCGCCTCGACACGCTTGCCCTTCGGGCTTGCGGTGTACGGGATACGGATGGAAGCAGAACGGTTACGGGCGCTGTAGGCCAGCATGACCGGCGCTTCGAAGCCCGGCACCAGACGCTTGTAGGAGTTGGTAGAAGCGTTGGTGAAGGCGTTCAGGGCGCGGGCGTGCTTGATGATACCGCCGATGTAGTAAAGCGCCATTTCAGACAGACCGGCGTACTCGTCACCGGCAAACTGGTTCTGGCCGTCCTTCCAGAAAGACTGGTGGACGTGCATGCCGCTGCCGTTGTCGCCGACCAGCGGCTTGGGCATGAAGGTGGCGGTCTTGCCGTAGGCGTGAGCCACATTGTGGATCACGTACTTCATTTCCTGAACTTCGTCGGCCTTCTTGACCAGGGTGTTGAAGGCAACACCGATCTCGTTCTGGCCGGCGTTGGACACCTCGTGGTGGTGCACCTCGACCTTCTGGCCGATGGCCTCGAGGGTGTTGCACATGGCACCGCGCATGTCATGGAAGCTGTCCACCGGCGGAACCGGGAAGTAGCCGCCCTTGACCCGCGGACGGTGACCGAGGTTGCCACCTTCGACGGCGCGGTCGGTGGACCAGGCACCCTCTTCGGAGCTGATCTTGTACATGGCGCCTTCGATATCGGCCTTCCAGTGCACCTCGTCGAAGATGAAGAACTCGGGCTCGGGGCCGAAGAAGGCGGTGTCGCCCAGGCCAGAGGACTGCAGGTAGGCCTCGGCGCGCTTGGCGATGGAGCGCGGATCACGCTCGTAGCCCTGCATGGTGGCCGGCTCGATGATGTCGCAACGCAGGATCAGGGTCGCGTCTTCAGTGAAGGGGTCGAGGAAGCCGGTGCCGTCCTCCGGACGCAGGATCATGTCGGACTCGTTGATGCCCTTCCAGCCGTTGATGGAGGAACCATCGAACATCTGGCCATTCTCGAAGAACTCTTCGTCGACCTCGGCGGCCGGAATGGTGACGTGCTGCTCTTTACCGCGGGTATCGGTGAAGCGCAGGTCAACCCACTTCACATCATGTTCGTTGATCAGGGCGAGGGTCTTGTCTGACATGTGGTCCTCCAGAGTGGAACTTGTCTCGTGACTCGAGCGTTGCGCAACGGCGCCAATCCCATGTCACCGGTTTGAAACGGGGGATGATCCAGGGAACAAAAGGGGTACCGGGATCCTTTGTAGCACGCTCCCGGGACACTGCCCATGGCAACGTGCGCGACACGATGACACTGCCAACCACAATGCAGATTGCGTGCCAGCATTGCACCAGCATCGACCAGAAAAATCCCAACCCATTGTTTCAAATCTTTTTTATCCAAACAGGCCCTTTGCGCCAGCTTAGGGCACAAAGGCCCACCACCTTCAGGACCTGCCGACCAATGCACCACAAAAGTGCAATAAAGACTGCGACGCACCACTTTGGACCTTTGTGACAGGATCTATAAACTCTGCCGGGCCGATCGCGAGGTGTCAGTGGGCGCTGGAACCTTTCGCAACGCAAAGATACACTTTATTACGTTCGACTCCGACCGCCTCCCCTGCCGGCCGGCGTCACCCTCCTCGGAGTGTCGTCGTGAAAATCAGCTTGATCATTGATGCCCGACTTACCGGCAAGGAACTGCCTCGCCGGCTCGCGGAAGCACGCCAGCAGGTCGCCCTCTTCCAGGGAAGAGGCGAGATCCTCGTCATCGACGATGGCGATATGGCGCCACCACTACTGGGCGAACCGGGCGAACACGCCGTCGTCGGCTATCGCCAGGTGCGCAGCCGGCCCGCGCCCATGGGGCGGCGCCTCAACCTGGCCGCCTCCCACAGCAATGGACGCATGCTCGGCTTCTGCCTCGGCCCTCTGGACACCCACTGGGTCGAGCGAATGATGGCAGCCGCCTGCGATGATTCGCGCCCGGTGGTGCGTCCTGCTCGCCCCTGTCCGCTATCGCTGCTCAGCCTGCTGCGACGTACTCCGACCCGGGCCCTGGGCGTCGAACGTACCTGGTTCGATCGGCTGGGAGGCTTCGACCCGTCGCTGGACTTGAGCGCGGTAGAGGACCTCGCCACTCGCCTCAAGGCCTGTCGCGCCAAGATGGTCGTGCAGCGCGCCTGAGCGTCAGATCGTCCTTTCTGTCGATTTCGCCTACTTTTTTCGCCTCGCAGGTGCTTGATAGTTCAGCATCTTGAGGATCGATGCCGAGATTGGCGCCAACAAGGCTGGTCGTTGTCATCGCCCAGGCCCTATAATGCTGCCCCACTTTTTCCAGCAGGATCCCGTCGTGATCGAGAATCTTCGCAACATCGCCATCATCGCTCACGTCGACCACGGCAAAACCACCCTGGTCGACAAGCTGTTGAGTCAGTCTGGCACTCTGGACCGCAAGGCCGAGGGTCAGGAGCGCATCATGGACTCCAATGACCAGGAGAAGGAACGCGGTATCACCATCCTGGCGAAGAACACGGCGATCCGCTGGAATTCCCCCGAGGGACAGGACTACCACATCAACATCGTCGACACCCCTGGACACGCCGACTTCGGCGGCGAGGTCGAGCGCGTGATGTCGATGGTGGACTCGGTACTGCTGCTGGTCGACGCCGTCGACGGCCCCATGCCGCAGACCCGCTTCGTCACCCAGAAGGCCTTCGATCAGGGCCTCAAGCCGATCGTGGTGGTCAACAAGATCGATCGCCCCGGCGCACGCCCGGACTGGGTCATCGACCAGATCTTCGATCTGTTCGACAACCTCGGCGCCAGCGACGAGCAGCTCGACTTTCCGATCATCTACTGCTCCGCCCTCAACGGCATCGCCGGTCCCGAGCCTGACCAACTGTCCGACGACATGACGCCGATGTTCCAGTCCATCGTCGACATCGTCGAGCCGCCCAAGGTGGAACTCGACGGACCGCTGCAGATGCAGATCTCGGCACTCGACTACTCCAGCTACGTCGGTGTCATTGGCCTAGGCCGCATCACCCGCGGCGCCATCTCGCCCAACCAGCAGGTGGTGGTCATCAACAAGGAAGGCCAGACCCGCAAGGGCAAGGTCGGCCAGGTCATGACCCACCTGGGTCTCGAGCGGGTACAGACCGAGCAGGCCACCGCCGGGGACATCGTCTGCATCACCGGCATCGACGACCTGGCGATCTCCGACACCATCTGTGATCCGGCCGCCGTCGAGGCGCTGCCGGCACTGACCGTCGACGAGCCCACCGTGTCCATGACCTTCCAGGTCAACGACTCACCGTTTGCCGGCAAGGACGGCAAGTTCGTCACCAGCCGCAACATTCGCGATCGTCTCGACCAGGAGCTGATCCACAACGTGGCGCTGCGTGTCGAGCAGGGCGAGTCCCCGGAGAAGTTCATCGTCTCCGGCCGCGGCGAGCTGCACCTGTCGGTGCTGATCGAGAGCATGCGTCGTGAAGGCTTCGAGCTGGCCGTGGGTCGTCCCGAGGTCATCATCCGTGAGATCGACGGCGAGAAGCAGGAGCCCTACGAAGAAGTCATCATCGACTGCGAAGAGCAGCACCAGGGCGCCATCATGGAAGAGCTCGGCTACCGCAAGGGCGAGCTCAAGAACATGAACCCGGACGGCAAGGGCCGGGTCCGCCTGGACTTCATCATCCCGGCGCGCGGCCTGATCGGCTTCCGTGGTCAGTTCCTGACCCTGACCTCTGGTACCGGCATCCTGACCAGCCGCTTCGACCACTACGGCCCGCTCAAGCCCGACGCCTCCATCGAGCGTCGCAACGGCGTGCTGGTGTCGATGGTTCCGGGCAAGGCCCTGGCCTACGCCCTGTACGCCCTGCAGGAGCGCGGCAAGCTGATCATCGACCACGGCACCGAGGTCTACGAAGGCATGCTGGTCGGCATCAACAACCGCGCCAACGACATGGTGGTCAACCCCACCAAGGGCAAGAAGCTCGACAACATGCGCGCCTCCGGCAACGACGAGAACATCGTGCTGACCCCGCCGGTACGCTTCACCCTGGAACAGGCCATCGAGTTCCTCGATGACGACGAGCTGGTCGAGATCACCCCGAACCATATCCGTCTGCGCAAGAAGTTCCTGACCGAGAACGAGCGCAAGCGCGCCACCAAGAAGTAAGCGCTGCGTTTTCTCGCTTCATCGATGCCCGCCTTCCGGCGGGCATCGTTGTTTGCGGCAATGCTCATATAGACAATATCGATGCCCGACTCTCAATGGCGGGCGTCGTCGTTTTGCGGTATCGACAATATCGATGCCCGGCTCTTCATGGCGGGCATCGCCGTTTGTGGCCGTCGGGCATCGTCGTCTGCTTTGCGAGGCCCGGTCGCGGCCATAGCGCGACTTCAGTGGAACTTTCCGGGCCGAGCGCTGCCACAATTGATGCAGACTGATAACCGTTAGGGGTGAAGACGGCGACCGCCCTAGTTGCGGTCTATGCTAATGGGGCACCGTCATCCTTCGCGAACAAGGAGATACGCGAATGCACAAGCACGTCGAATGGGATGATCCCAGCGCTGACAGCGTTCAGCGCTACTTCGCCGACAAGCCCGACGAATACCCCACCGCCCACGTCGGCAGTATCATCGCCGGCCGCTACCATGGCTATTCGGTCAGGGTCAGGGTGGAAGCCAGGGTCGACGACGACACCGCCAGCATCGGCGACGTGGTCGCCCTGATCTCCGTGCGCACAGGCGAGCGCACCAAGAATATCGGCGACCTGTCGATCGGCGATACCGTGCGTCTTGGCGACGATCACCGCGCCCTGGCTCCCCATACCAGCAGCTGACGACGAGTTCCAGAACCCGCCAGTGACGGAAACCCGTCCCGCCAACGCCTGCTAAACGCATCGCCCCTAGTCAGGCGCCATGGTTGTATCGCAAAGTTGACATGTCAGACCGGGCCTCGGCCCGGTCAGCCATTACCGCGTCGCGACGCCGACATGTCGACGGAAGCCCCATGAGCAGCGATAACATCTGGACCCACAAAGGCACCTTCCTGCTGGCCGCCGTCGGCTCGGCGGTGGGCCTGGGTAACCTCTGGCGCTTTCCCTACCTGGCCGGCGAGCACGGTGGTGGCGCCTTTCTGCTGGTCTACGTGCTGTGCGTCTTTGCCGTCGGCATCCCGATCCTGATCGCCGAGATCATGCTTGGGCGCAACAGCCGGCGCTGCCCGATCATGGGCATGCGCTTTCTCACCCGTTGTCATCGCACCTCCCGCGCCTGGGAGACCATCGGCTGGCTCGGTGGCCTGTCCGCGCTGCTGATCCTGAGCTTCTACTCGGTGATCAGCGGCTGGGCGCTGCACTATCTTGGCGAGATGCTGACCGGGTCACTGCGCGACGCCGACGCCGCCATGCTGGCCGACAACTTTGCCAACCTGATCGCCTCGCCGCTGAAGCTGACGCTCTACCACACGCTGTTTCTCGCCATCTGCGCCTACATCGTCGCCCGGGGTGTCCATCGTGGGCTGGAGAGCGCCCTGCGCATCCTGATGCCGACCCTGCTGGTCATTCTGCTGGTGGTGCTGTTCTACGCCGCGACCAGCGGCGACATGGCGGCAGCCAGTCGCTTCATGCTGGCCTTCTCGCTGTCCGAGTTGAGCCTGGAAGGCTGGCTCGAGGCGATGGGGCAGTCGTTCTTCACGCTGAGTCTGGGGATGGGCGCGATCATGGCCTATGGCGCCTACATGCCCAGCGAGACCTCGCTGACCCTGACCGCCTTCGCCATCGCCCTGATCGACACACTGGTGGCGGTAATCGCGGGGCTGGCGATCTTCGCCCTGGTGTTCGGTGCGGGACTTGCCGCCGACGAAGGGCCGGGACTGATGTTCGTGTCACTGCCGCTGGCATTCTCGGTGATGCCTTCCGGCTCGCTGGTCGGCGCCATCTTCTTCGTACTGGTACTGGGGGCCGCGATCAGCTCGGCGATCTCGCTGATCGAGCCGGTCGCGGCCTATCTGGTCGAGCGCTTCGACCTCAGTCGCGTACTGGCGGTAGCCCTGGTGTCGGTGCTGGCCTGGGGGCTGGGGCTCGCCACGGTGGCGAGTTTCAACGTCTGGGCCGAGGCCAGCCCCGTGCATGACGTGTTCGGTCGCAGCGCCTTCGCCGTGCTGGAACTGGTGACCCACATCACGCTGCCCCTGTGCGGCCTGCTGGTGGCGCTGTTCGCCGGCTGGTCGCTGACCCAGTCCGAATCGATGAAGGAAATGCACACCCGCTCCAGCTGGCTCAGGCTGTGGCGGTTTCTGGTGCGCTTCATCGCGCCGACCGGGGTCGCCTTCGTCTTTCTGCGTGCCCTGCCCTATGTCCAGGGCTACTGGCTGCCGACCATCGGTGCCTGCGTACTGGTAGGCGCCTTCGCCGCCTACCGGCTGATGGCCGAGCAGCAAGCCGCCAGCGGCTGAGGGACGTCGGGAAGCCCGACAATCAAGACCGCAACGACACCAACGCAACAACGCAACAACGCAACAACGCAACAACGCAACAACGACAATAGACAACACGGCGGGACCCAAGATGTCAGCCATCATCGATGTACGACACGTCAACAAGGCCTTCGGCGGCCTTCACGTCATCAACGACTGTTCGATTCAGGTCGAGGAAGGCTCCGTCACCGGTCTGATCGGCCCCAACGGTGCGGGCAAGTCGACCCTGTTCAACATCATCGCAGGCGCCCTGCCGCTGGATTCCGGGCAGATCCTGCTGGACGGCGAGGACATCACCAATCGTCCGGCCAACGAGCTGTTTCACAAGGGCCTGTTGCGCACCTTCCAGATCGCCCACGAGTTCTCCCAGCTCACCGCCCTGGAAAACCTGATGATGGTGCCCCCGGACCAGCCCGGGGAGTCCCTGGCCAAGGCCTGGTTCGCGCCGAAGGCGGTGCGAGCACAGGAGGCCGAGGTCAAGCGCCGGGCCCAGGAGGTGATCGAGTTCATCGGCCTCAATCATGTGCGCAACGAGCTGGCAGGCAACCTCTCCGGTGGCCAGAAGAAGCTTCTGGAGCTCGGCCGCACCATGATGACCGACGCTCGGGTGGTGCTGCTCGACGAGATCGCCGCCGGGGTCAACCGCACCCTGCTGGGAGACCTGATCGGCAATATCGAACGGATGAACCGAGAGTTCGGCTACACCTTCCTGGTCATCGAGCACGACATGGACATGATCGCCAGGCTGTGCGATCCGGTGATCGTGCTGGCCCAGGGCTCGGTGATGGTCGAGGGCTCCATCGAGGAGATCCAGAACAACCCCGAGGTCATCGAAGCCTATTTCGGCGCCGGCGCGGCCTGACAGCGGCCCGGCAACAGACACCGCGCCACCCGGGGCACCCTCCCGTTGCAGGCGCGGCGATAACAACAACCAGGGCGCGACAGGCGCTCTTATGCAGAGAACAGGACTATGCCTCTACTCGATGCACGCGAGGTGCACGGCGGCTATGGCGGCATGAACATCCTCAACGGGGTGGACATGGCCATCGAGGCCGACCAGATCGGCGTCATCGTCGGCCCCAACGGCGCCGGCAAGTCGACCATGCTCAAGGCCATTTTCGGCCAGTTGAACGTGACCCAGGGCGATATCCTGCTGCGCGGTGAACCGATCCAGAACCTGCCCACCAACCGCCTGGTAGAACTGGGCATGGGCTTCGTGCCCCAGGAGCACAACGTCTTTCCCAGCCTGACGGTCAAGGAAAACCTCGAGATGGGGGCCTTCCTCAAGCCGGGAAACGTGAAACGCATGCTGTCCAAGGTCTACGAATTCTTCCCGCCCCTTCACGAAAAGCGTCATCAGCCCGCCGGCGAGCTGTCCGGTGGCCAGCGCCAGATGGTGGCCATGGGCCGAGCGCTGATGGCCGAGCCCGAACTACTGCTGCTCGACGAGCCGACTGCAGGGCTGTCGCCCAAGTACATGTACGAGATCTTCGACCGGGTCAAGGAAGTCAACGCCGCCGGCGTCGGCATCCTGATGGTGGAGCAGAACGCCAAGCAGGCCCTGGCCATCGCCGACAAGGGCTTCGTGCTGGCCGCCGGCCAGAACCGCTTCACCGACACGGGGCAGGCGCTGCTTGCCGATCCTGACGTGGCCAAGAGCTTCCTCGGCGGCTGACGCCGAGTCCTAGCGCGGAGATATCGCCTTGAACGAATTCGTGTTCTTCATCAACAACGTGCTGATCGCCGGCAGCGTCACCGGGTCGATCTACGCCATCGGCGCGGTGGGCGTGACGCTGGTCTTCAGCATCATGCGCTTTGCCCACTTCGCCCACGCCGACATGATGACCTTCGGCGCCTTCATGGTACTGCTGCTGGCGACGCTGTTCCCCCACGCCGGCGACGTCATCGGTGTGCCCACCGCCATCGTCATGCTGCCGCTGGCCATGGTGCTGACGGCGGCGCTGGCGGTGGGCATCGACAAGGCCTTCTACAAGCCGCTGCGTGCCCACGGCGTCAAGCCGATCGTGATGGTCATCGGCTCCCTCGGCGTGACCCTGATGCTGCAGGGCCTGATCCGGCTGTTCTCGGGCACAGGCGGCCAGAGCCTGTACGTCGATGACCGCAAGGAGATCTTTCGCCTGGCGCTGCCCTTCGAGGGCGCCCGGGTGCCGGTGGTGATCACCGAGCCGCAGATCTATCTGTTCGTGCTGACCCTGGTGGCGGTGATCGGGCTGCAGCTGTTTCTGTCGCGTACCCGGCTCGGCAAGGCCATGCGCGCCATGTCCGACAACCCGGACCTGGCCCGGGCATCGGGCATCAACACCAACACCATCGTCGCCGTGACCTGGGTGATCGTCGGTGGCCTGGCCGCCATCGCTGGCACCCTGCTGTCGATGGACGTGACGTTCAAGCCGGACTTGAGCTTCCACCTGCTGCTGCCGATCTTCGCTGCCGCCATCGTCGGCGGTGTCGGCCACCCCTTCGGCGCCATCGCCGGCGGCTTCGTGGTGGGCTTCGCCGAGACCCTGGCGGTGTTCAACTGGCGGGTGCTGCTGCGGCCCTTCAGCGACAGCCTGCCCGAGTGGCTCGAGCTGCCCAGTAACCTGGCCTTCGTCGGCACCGAGTACAAGATCGTGGTGCCCTTCTTCATCCTCGTCGCCATCCTGGTGTGGCGCCCCACCGGCATCTTCAAGGGCAAGGTGATCTGATGACGACCAACAACTTTCATCGCCGCGACGACGCCAACACCGCGCCCCAGAGCCGCTTTCCGGTGCGCGAACTCAGCCTCTTGGTGGTCCTCGCCGTCGCCGTCGGCGCGGTCTACATGGCCATGGGTTCGGCCTATTCGACACGCATGCTGGTGGAAGCCAGCTGCTACGCCATCCTGGCCCTGGGCCTGACCATCCAGTGGGGCTACGCCGGCCAGTTCAACGCAGGCGTCATGGGCTTCGTCGCCCTCGGCGGCTTCTGCGCCATGACCTTCAGCGTGCCGGTCAATCCGGCCTTCTGGGATAGCCCGCTGCCCGGTGAGCTGGCCAAGGTGCTGGGGTATCTGGCCGTCGGTATCGCGCTGGTATTCGCGCTGTCGCGCATGACTCGCCTGGGCGTGCCGTCCTGGCTGCGGACCCTGATCACCGTGGTGATCGGCCTCGTCGTCTACATGGTGGTGATCAGCGAGCTGCGCGAGGTCACCGACGCCATCGAAAGCCAGATGGGCTTCATCGGTGGGTTCGGCCTGCCGGTGTGGGTCGGCTGGGTGGTCGGCGGAGCGCTGGCCGGCGGTATCGGCTACTTTATCGGCCACGTCTGCCTGGGGCTTCGCAGCGACTATCTGGCCATCGCCACCCTGGGCATCGCCGAGATCATCAAGGCCTTTCTCAAGAACTCCGACTGGCTGACCCGTGGCACCGCCACCGTGTCGCCACTGCCATGGCCGGTACCCGATCCCGGCGAGGTCGGCTTTACCCTGGCGCGGGCGCTCTATCTGTCGGTGACGGCGGTGATGATCCTGGGCATCTTCTTTTTGCTCAACCGAGCCTACAACGCCCCCTGGGGCCGCATGATCCGGGCGATTCGCGACAACGAGGTGTCATCTGCCGCCATGGGCAAGGACATCAATCGCCGCCGGCTCGAGATCTTCGTGCTGGGCTGCGTGCTGATGGGCCTCGGCGGCGCGGCACTCGGAAGCTTCAACAGCATCTTCGACCCCAACGGCTACCTGCCGCTCAACCACACCTTCCTGGTGCTGGTGATGGTCATCCTGGGTGGGCCGGGCAACAACCTCGGTACCCTGTTCGGCGCGGTGGCGGTGTACATCATCTGGATCATGTCAGAGCCGCTGGCGCTCTACGTGATGGAGTTGATCGCCCACTTCGGCCAGGCCAGCTTCGGCTGGGAGCTACCCAGCAACCTGGAAAGCCGAGCCCTGCAGGCCAGGGTATTCGTCATCGGGCTGTTGATCACGGTGGTGCTGCGCGTCGCCCCCAAGGGGCTGCTGCCGGAGAAGGTCAAGCACCATGACTGAGGCGTGTCCGTCGACACCGCTTCTGCGGACAGTGCCTGACGCCGGTCATCGTCACTGATGGTCTCATCCTGGCGGCCCAGGGTCGCCAGGGCCCGCCTCTCACGCCTCTTGCCCCATCACTGGCCATCTCGCACGACATCGCCAGCTCGACGCCAATGACAGGCCCCTACCAACGATAAAGCCCCCAGCCAGATGGCCGGGGGCTTTCCTTGAGCGCCTCTGTTGCGAGCATTGGCGCGGTCATTGGGCGGAGGCGACCGCCCGGATGCGTTGTCGTCCGTCGACGACTCGCCTTACTTTACGTCATGGCGGCTATTCAACAAAGCCCTTGCCGGTAAAAGTGCCGTTTTCCACGGCCATTTCCTGTACCACACCAGGCACATCGCCGTTGTCGTCGAAGTCCTGGGTACCGGAAGCGCCTTCATAGTTGATCTCGGTCCCCGCCGCGATCAGCTCCACCGCCTTCTCCCACTCACCGGGCAGGATGACCTCACCGGGGGGAGAGGACACGCTGCGCAGCGCCTCAGACACACCCTCGCGCTCGGCACTGCCGTTCTGCTGGATGGCAAGCCCCAGCAGGAAGGCCGCATCGTAGGCCTGGGCGGCGAATACGGCGGTGGGGTCGATGTCGGCGTTGTTGGCAAGTTCAGTGAAGATCTCGGTGCCGGGAAGGTCCGGGCTGCCCGGACGGGTGGCGATCATGCCGTCGAGCACGTCGGCGCCGATGGCCTCGACCAGGCTATCGCCGACCATGCCGTCGGCCCCCACGTACTGGGTGAACATGCCGCTCTCGTAGGCCTGGCGCACCACCGTCTGGCCGGAGGTGTCGGCGTAGGCGAGTACCACCAGGGTCTGGGCGCCGGTGGCCGACAGGGTGCCGAGTTCGCTGCGGTAGTCGGCGCGGTTGTCCTCGTGGGCGAGGTTTTCCAGCACGCTGCCGCCGCCGTCCTCGAAGGCCGAGCTGAAGGCGTCGGACAGGCCGCGTCCGTAGTCGTTGTTGACGTAGGTGACGGCGACTTCCTCGATGCCCTTGTCGATCAGCAACTTGGCCAGCATCTCGCCCTGGAAGGCATCGGAGGGCACGGTGCGGAACACCAGGTCATTGTCGTCGAGGTCGGTGACCGCCGGCGCCGTGGAGGCCGGAGACACCATGGTCACGCCACCCGGAATCGCCGCGTTGTTGGCCGCGGCGATGGTGGCACCGGTACACAGCGCGCCAACGATGGCGGTGACCTGCTCGGTGTTGACCATGCGGTCAGCCGCGTTGGACGCCGCCGAAGCGTCGCCGCAGGTGGTGTCGCCGGTCGGCATCACCACGTCCTGGCCATCGAGGATGCCACCCTGGTTGTTGATATGGTCAACCGCCAGCTGGGCGCCGTCGTAGATCGGCGGCGTCAGGCTCTCGATCCCCCCGGTGAAGCCGCCGAGAAATCCGATCTTGACCTCTGCGTGGGCCATGGAGCCGACCGCCAGGGTGGTTGCAGCCACGGCGGTCGCCAGTACGCGCTTTTTCATGATTGTTGGTCTCGCTCTGGTTGTCCTGAGATGAAGCCGAGACGAGCGCGGTCAGCTGCGGCTCGCCCACTCGATCTTCATACCCCCAATCTGGAAGGCCGCCGGGGAAAACTCAAGTCCCCGCCGCCAACGCTAGGCCGGCTGGATGCAACAAGACGGGGTTCAGGACTGGCGTCTGTGGCCAGGCTTCTATACTCAGCACAGGCCCTGCCATCTGGCGGGACCAACGCCCCTCACTCGCCAAGGAGCACACCATGTCTCGTTGCGCCCTGCTCGCCCCTGCCCTGATCGGTCTCGGCTCTGTTCTCGCCAGCGCCGGCGCCATGGCCGGACAAAACGTTGACTACCAGGTGGACGGTGAAGCCTTCCAGGGCTATTTCGCCCCCGCCGCGTCCTCTTCCAAGGGCAGCGTGCTGATCATCCACGACTGGGATGGCCTCACCGACTATGAAAGAAAGCGTGCCGACATGCTCGCCGAGGCGGGCTACGACGCCTTCGCCGTGGACCTCTACGGCGCCGGCAACCGCCCCGAGGAGATCGACGCGCGCAAGGCCGAGATGGCGGTGCTCTACGATGACCGTGAACGCATGCGCCGGCTGACCCTGGCGGGGCTGACCCAGGCCCGTGAACAGGGCGCCGGCGAAGACACCGTGGTGATGGGCTACTGCTTCGGTGGCGCCGTGGTGCTGGAGATGGCCCGCGCCAACGCCGACGAAGGTGTGCGTGGTTTCGCTACCTTCCACGGCGGCCTCGACACACCGGAAGGCCAGGGCTACTCCGCCGATACGCCACCGATCCTGGTCGCCCACGGTGGTGCCGACGCCTCCATCGGCATGGACCAGGTGGCGGCGCTGTCCGAGGAACTGGAGGCGGCTGGCGCCCCCTACGAGATCCAGGTCTACTCCGGTGCTCCCCACGCCTTCACGGTATTCGGCAGCGATCGCTACCAGGCTCGGGCCGACCAGGCCTCCTGGGCGGCCTTCCACCAGCTGCTGCGGCGCGCCCTGGAACAGCAGGATCAGGGCTGAACCGCTAGCGTCGTCAACAGCCCGGCCACCTGGAAGCCGCGCCCAGGTGGCCTCTGAGCACCAGAAGGTGTGCAACGGATGAAAACACCGAGGCAGATTATTCGGTAGAATCCGCCTCCATCGTGCCGATCGCCCATTCGATAGCAGTCAACGAGAACATTTTGCTGACTATCGATGGGTGTCGCGTCTTCCCACCTTGCACGGCAGGCCATCCACCCTGTCCTTCTGGAGCCTCCCCATGTCCACCCCCGATCGTTCCCCCGGCCTGTGGCGTCGTATCCCGCTATGGCAGAAGATCCTGGTCGGCCTCGCCCTGGGTGTCCTCGTCGGCACCCTGATGGGCGAAAGCGCCAGCGTGTTCAAACCCATCGGTGACATCTTCATCAGCGCCATCAAGATGCTGATCGTGCCGCTGGTGTTCTCTACCCTGGTGGTCGGTATCACCGCCATGCGTGACCCCCAGAAGATGGGCCGCATCGGCGCGCGGACCATCGCGCTGTATCTGGTCACCACCGCCTTCGCCATCGCCATCGGCCTGGCCGCCTCCTGGCTGTTTCAGCCTGGCGTTGGCCTCGACATGACCTTCGAGGCCAACCCAGACGCGGCCAAGGAAGCCCCCAGCCTGGTGCAGATCGTGGTCGGCCTGGTGCCCCAGAACCCGGTGGACGCCCTGGCCAGCGGCAATATCCTGCAGATCATCGTGTTCGCCATTGGCCTCGGTGTCTCGCTGACCCTGATCGGCGAGAAGGGCGAGCCGGTGGTCAAGGTGTTCGAGAGCTTCGCCGAGGCCATGGTCAAGCTGACCAGCCTGGTGATGGCGCTGGCGCCCTTCGGCGTGTTCGGTCTGATCGCCCACGTCGCCGGCAGCTACGGCGCCGAGGTGCTGCTGCCCCTGGTCAAGGTGATCGGCGTGGCCTACCTGGCCAGCGTCGTCCACGTGCTGGTGGTCTACTCCGGTCTGCTGTCGCTGCTCGGTCGTCTCAATCCGGTGCGCTACCTGCAGGGCATCCTCGATGCCCTGGTGGTGGCCTATTCGTCGGCGTCCTCGTCCGGCACCCTGCCGGTCTCGCTGCGCTGCGCGACGAAGAACCTCGGCGTGTCCGAGGGTGTCGCCGGCTTCGTGCTGCCGGTGGGCGCCACCATCAACATGGACGGCACCGCCATCTATCAGGGGGTGGTGGCGGTATTCATCGCCCAGTTGATCGGCGTCGACCTGAGCCTGGCCGACTACGGCATGATCATCGTCACTGGTACCCTGGCGTCCATCGGCACCGCCGGTGTCCCGGGCGCCGGCCTGGTGATGCTGTCCATCGTCATGGCCCAGATCGGCCTGCCGCTGGAAGCCCTGGCGGTGGTCGCCGGCGTCGATCGCATCCTCGACATGGCCCGTACCAGCGTCAACGTGGCCGGAGACCTGATGGTCACCACCCTGGTCGGCAAGAGCGAAGGCGAACTCGACGAGAACGTCTACAACGCCGCCAACAAGACCTGACCAGCCCCCCGAGCCCCTGCCAGACGACGATGCCCCGGCCAGTTGGCCGGGGCATCGTCGTTCAGGGTTCCGCCAGCATCATCGCTTTCAGCTGTGGCCCTGTTGCTCCTGGCTTGCCGTCTCGCGGGCGTCGAAGTCGGCATCCTGCGTGGCACCAGCGTGTTCAGCCGCGCAGTAGGTGGTGTGATGATTGGCGCAGGGCCCTTCTGCAGGGGCCAGCGGCTCAGCCAGCTTGGCGATCTTGCCGTCGACAACACCTGCCTGAGCGGACAACGGCAGGGCCAAGAGGGCCAATACGAGCAGCGCGTTTCTGGTCTTCATGTTGTGTCTCCTGAGATGGCCGGTAAGGCTCTCTGGCAGCATACAACTTCGCAGACTAATAAAGTGAAACGCTCTGTGGGAGTCTCGCCAGGAATTGTCGAGAAGGGTAGCGAATCGTGTAAAAACTGAACGATATCAATATATTAAAATTCATCCAAGACACCTCGATGGCCACCTCTACGACGCCATGCCAAGCGCAGAACTGCTACGCTGAGGGGATATCCACCCATGTCAGCGACCCGGCGCCAGCCGCTTCGATCGCAGGGAGCACTTCATGACCCCCTCCACGTCCTCTCCCACCCCCTCCTGCTCGTCGTTGACACCCACCAGGCTCTCCGGCAGCCGCCTCGACATCGGCCGTGCCCACGCCAGCCAGCACCGTGAGGCGATCCTTGCCAGCATCGACGTCTACGACCGACTGTTTCATGACCTGGCGGGCCTGCGCTGGCACGAGGCGCGACGCGACGCCGAACGCTTCCTGCCGATGATCGAGCGGCGCTACCCGGCCATCCTCGAGGAGCTCGACGGCATCGCCCAGGGCATCGGCGGTGATCTGGCCGACGTGCTGACCCTCAACTGTCGCAGCGAGGTGTCGCTGACCCGCGCCGGCGGTGGCTGCTCGGCCTTTTCGCTCTATCACGCCGGCCGCCAGTGGCTCGCCCAGAACTGGGACTGGCGCGCCGACCAACTCGACCATCTGGTGATCCTCGAGATCCAGGCTCCCGGCGCACCGCCGTTGATCAGCGTGGGCGAGGCCGGCATGGTCGGCAAGATAGGGCTCAACGCCAATGGTGTGGGAGTCGGACTCAATGCCATCCGCTCGGCGACCTGTGGCGAGGGACTGCCGATCCATATCGCCCTGCGCGCCATGCTCGAGTGCGAGACCCTCGACGCCGCCCGGCAAATCGCCCACGACGGTGTCTGTGCGCCCGCCCACTTCCTGCTGGCCGACGGCAGCGGCCAGGCAGAAGGGCTCGAGGTTCACCCCGGGCAACCGGGAACCATCACCCCGGCTCGCGGGGTCGTCACCCATACCAATCACCTGGTCAGTGACACCGCCACCCACTGGGTCGAGGACTTCCCCAAGCCGGACTCCTGGTCCCGCCTGAGTCGCCTCGACGCGCTGGTCGAGCAACTGCTCGACGGTCTGGGTATGGATGACTCGGGTGCGGATGAATTGGCTGCGGACGAACGGGGTACAGCGAGCACAGCCCCCAACGAGAGCGCCACCCTCGACGCCGAGCGGCTATTCGACCTGCTCGGTGATCATACCCCCGGCGAGGACAGCCTGTGTCGCCACTTCGACCCGAGCGTCGCTGAAGCCGAGCGGATGGAAACGCTGTTCAGCGTGGTCATGGACCTGACCGACAAGGTGCTGTGGCTACGCCACGGCAAGCCCTGCCAGACCACCCATTCAATGCGCCTTGTGCCCACCGCCGTGTGACCCTGACGCCTCGCTTCCGTCCCTGCCGAGTTCGCCTTTCAGGTACTGCTCGGTGGTCAGCAGAAACAGCCGCCGAAACAGCTCGTGGATCGCCTCCTCTCGGCGCAGCGAGGCAAGCTCGGGATCCTTCTCTTCACTGCCCACCTCCTTCGGGTACTCCCACGCCATGCGCATGGAGCCCGAGCTGACGTCGAAGATCTCGAGGGTCGGGTTGGCTCCGTGAAGCGCGGTCTTGATGCGATAGGACATGACGACCTCCTGCAGACGCTGATAGCCCAAAACAATGAGAATCATTAACGTTTGCAATATGGTCGTGTTTGGATGGCCTGTCAAGGCTCGTCCTGATCATCGCTGTTCAGCGACCAGAAGAAGCAGGCGACCGTCGCCATGTCTGTCGCAAGACTCAGCGTGTCAGCAAGGCGCTGATGGCGACACCGGTGTGCATGACGTGTTCGTGCATGTGGCGGCGGGCAAGGTCGGCGTCCCTGGCGATCAAGGCATCGAGGATGGCGCGATGCTCATCGGTGGACTCCTGCCAGCGGCCGAGGCGATTCAGCGCCAGATAACGCGCCCGCTCCAACCGACCCAGCAGGCGCTGGTGGGTTTCCACCAGCACCGGATTGCGCGCCGCCTCGACCAGCAGCGCGTGGATACGGGTATTGGTTGCGAAGTAGCCGTCGCGATCGCCCTTGGCGTGCTGCTTTTCCAGGCGAGTCTGCAGTGAGGCCAGCCGCTTGAGCTCGGTCTCTGTCATGCGCCCGGCCGCCAGTTCCACCGCCATGGCCTCGAGCCCGGCCTCGACCTCGAACAGATGACGCAGTTCGTCACCATCAAGCAGGGTGACCAGGGCGTTGCGATTGCGCCGCAGGGTCACCAGGCCTTCACCCGCCAGCTGATTCAAGGCATCGCGCAGGGGCGTGCGCGAGATGCCCAGACGCCGACACAGAGCCGGCTCCAGCAGACGCTCCCCCGGGGCCAGCTCACCGTGGACGATCAGCCCCTTGAGCAGGTCGTAGGCTTCATCGGCCAGGGACGGCGCCTGGATACGGCGGCGGTGAGGCGCTCGCTGACGCGCGCCTCTATCGGAGGGTGAAGCGACGGTGGCGTCGTCGGTTGTCGACGTCATGGGCAGGATCCAGCGACCGGTGAGGGAAAGGAACAAGGATAGGGCCAGCGTCCAAGTATAGCGACGGGGCTGGCCCGGGGACGAGAGGTCAACGCCGGCCGATCAGCGTTGCCAGCTCCCTGCTCAAGCCCTTGTGCGGCTTGTCGGGGGGCGCGGCGTAGCTGCCGACGGTGGCCTTGGCGCGACCGAGATCGACCAGCGCCTGGGCCTGGGTGATGGCGCAGGTCACGCCGTCCAGCGCCGGCACCGGCAGCTCGGCGGCGACCTGGCGGGCCAACCCCGCCAGCGGGGCCCCGGCCAGGATCAGCACGTCGGCGCCGTCCTCTCTGACCGCCTGTTCGGCCAGCTCGATCAGGCGCCCGCCCTGGTCCTGCTGCACGCTACCGATGGCGGCCAGGGGTTCATCCAGGGCACGGATGCTGGCCAGCCGCGAGCCCAGGCCGTAGCTGTCCACGGTTTCGCGGTACCAGGCCTGGATGCGCTGGGAGATGGCGATGATCGAGAAACGCCCGCCGTACTGACAGGCGCTCATCAGCGCCGCTTCGGTCAGCCCCACCACCGGGATCGGCAGGGCCTCGCGCAGCGCGGGCAGACCGGGATCGCCGAAGGCGGCCACCACCACGGCGTCGTGGCCGGGGTAGCGCTCGGCGGCGAGGCCCAGGGTCGCATAGCCGCCGATCAGCGCCTCGGCGCGGGTCTCGATATAGGCCACACCGAAGGGCGCGGTGGCGACGCTCAGTTCGCTGCCCGGGCGCAGGCTTGCCCGTGCTTCACGCTCGATCAGCGCGCTGACGTCGTCTGAGATATTGGGATTGATGACCAGAAGCTTCATGGCAGTCTCTTTGTAGTGGGCCGGTTCGAGGCGCCGGATGCGACACCTCGGCCTTTTCGTAGCTTGTCGTTCGGTCGATGCCGTACTTCAGTCGTCAGTACCTCGATCATTCAGTACCCCAGTGCCCGCGGCAGCCAGGTGACCAGCGAGGGGAAGGCGATACACGCCACCAGCACCACGTACTGGAAGACGATGAAGGGCCAGGCGCTCTTCATCAGCTCGTTCAGGCTGATATTGGAGATGCCGCACATCACGAACAGCAGCACCCCCACCGGCGGCGTCATCATGCCCACCACCAGGTTCATCACGAACAGAAAGCCGAACAGCAGCGGATCGATGCCGTAGGACAGCGCGATCGGCGCCAACAGAGGCACCAGCATGATGTAGGCGGCGTTGGACTCGACGAACATGCCGACCAGGATCAACAGCCCCATCACCAGCAGCAGGAACATCAGCGGGTCGCTGGTCAGCCCCTGCAGGGCGCTGGTCAGACGCATCGGCACCAGATCGATGGTGAAGGCAAAGGTCATGGTCGAGGCGAAGGCGATCAGCGCCCCCACCATGGCGGCGGTGACCGCGGCGTTGAACATCGCCCGCGGCAGGTGCGACAGGCGTAGCTGGCGGGTGACGAAGAAGCCGATCACCAGCGCGTAGAGCACGGCAATGCCGGCCCCCTCCGTGGGGGTGAAGGCACCGGCGACGATGCCGCCGACCACGACGATCGGCATCAGCAGAATCGGCAGCGCCCGCCAGGTCTGCACCAGCACGTGGCGCAGCCCGATGACTCCGCCGGCCAGCGGATAGCCACGGCGCATCGACAGGAAGCTGGCCAGGCCCATGAAGCCCAGCGCCAGCACCAGTCCCGGCACGATACCCGCCATGAACAGCCCGCCTACCGAGACGCTGGAGCCGGCCATCAAGGCGTAGACGATCATCGCGTTGCTGGGCGGGATGATCGCCCCCAGGTTGGCCGCCGAAGCGACCACCGCGCTGCTGTAGCCGGTGTCGTACTGCTGACGCATGGACGGCACCAGCGAACTGCCCAGGGCGCTGGCACTGGCCACCGCCGCCCCGCTGACCGCCGCCAGCACCATGCCGGCGACGATCGCCACGTGGGCGAGCCCACCGTGGACGCGGCCGATCAACGAGTTGGCGAAATCGACCAGGCGCTGAAGAATCCCTGCCGCCACCATCAACTCGCCGGCCAGCATGAACAACGGAATCGCCATCAGCGGAAAGCTGTCCACCGAGTGCATCATGCGCTGTGGCAGCACCGCCAGGTCCATGCCGCCAACGACCAGCCCCACCAGCGAGGCAAGGCCCAGGGCAAAGGCCAGCGGCATACGCAGAAGCGCCAGTACCGCAAAGCTCAGAATAATCGCCAGGGTCATGGGCGCACCTCCTCACCGCGGTCATGGCCTGAGTCGGGTCCAGCCGGGGCGGAAGGCAGCGGCTCAAGCTCCAGGCACTGGGCGATCAGATGCAGCGCACAGTGGATCGCCGAGATCAGCACCGCGATATAGAACACCGCCGCGGTGATCGGCATGGTTGGCATCAGCTGCGGCCACTTGTCGATCACCGCACCGGTTCCCACCACCCCCAGGATCACCATCAGTACCACCCCCAACGCCGCCATCAGCTGGGCCAGCCGGCGCTGGGCGCCGGCGGGCAAGTGGCTGACAAGGGCATCGATACCGACGTGGATGCCACTCTTGATACCGTGGGGAATGGCCAGAAAGATCGCCCACACAAAGCACAACCGGGACAGCTCATCGGCGGAGTCGATACTGGTGCCGAGCAGGTAGCGTGCCACCACCTGGGCGCACACCAGCACCGTCATCAGGCCCATGGCCAGCAGGATGGCGTAGTAGGAGCCACGGTCCAGCCACGCCAGCAGATGCAGGAAATGGCGCCGAACCGGATGGCCCGCGTGGGCCTCCAGGCGTTGCCAGGCCCGTGTCATGCCCCCAGCTCCTCGAGCACCTTGTCGACCAGCTCAGCGCCGAGCTTTTCGCGCAGATCATCCACTACGCTCTGGCTGGCCTCGCGCAGGGCCGCACGGGTCTCGTCGCTGATCGGAGTGAACTGCATGCCGCGCTCGATCAGGGTATCGCGGGCCTGGGTATCCTCGGCCGCCGCGGTCTCACGCTGCCAGGCCACCGCCTCGTCCATGGCCGCCGTCAGGGTGGCACGCTGGTCGTCGCTCAGGTCCTCGAACTTGTCGCGATTGGCGACCACCACGATGTAGTCGTAGAAGTGTCCGGTATCGGACAGGTACGGCTGCACCTCGTCCAGCCGCTTGGTCTCGATGATGCTGTAGGGGTTCTCCTGACCATCGAGTACCCCCTGCTGCAGCGCGCCGTAGACCTCCTTGATGTCCATCGACACCGGATTGGCACCGATGGCGCGGAAGGTGTCCAGGTGGGTCTGGTTGGGCTGCAGACGGATCTTCAGGTCCTGAAAGTCCTCGATCGACTCAAGCGGTCGCTCGGCGTTGGTGACGTGGCGGAAGCCGAGTTCCATGTAGCCCAGCGCCACGAACCCGGCCTCGGCGAGCTTCTCGTCGAGCAGCTCGCCGACCTCGCCGTCGATCAGCGCGAAGGCGTCCTCGCGGCTGTCGAAGGCGAACGGCAGGCTCAGCGCCTCGAGTTCCGGCACGGTACGCGACAGGTAGGAGATGCCGATCCAGCTACCCATGATGGCGCCGGAACTGACCTGATCGAGATTCTCGCCGGCACCGCCAAGCTGCATGTTGGGGAACAGCTGGGCGGTCAGATCGCCATCGCTCTGCTCCGCCAGGGTCTCGGCGAAGCGCGCCATGGCGCGACTGCTGGAGTGATCATCGGTGAAGTTGCCGCCAAAGCGCAGGTCTTCTGCCTGGGCCAGCAGCGGTGTGCAAAGGCCCAGGGCCAGCGCGCCGGCACCCAGCAGGGAAAGACGGGAGGGAGTCGTCATGTCGCAATCCTTGTTGTTGGTATTGGGTAAGGAATCGGTGATGGAACGTTCAAGCGAGCCCACCTGCTTTGACCTTAGTCGAACACACCCAAGAATTCCAAATCTTGAATACTATTTTTTTTAAAAACCTTATTTTTCAAATATTTGTAATTTTCAAATATAGCAAGAAGCGACTTATGACATGCGGAGGCCATGCGGCAGGAGATCTTCCGGACGCCGAGCCGTGGGTGGCGAACCATGGGTGGCGAACCATGGGTGGCGAGTAGTGCACGGCGGGGAGTGTCCGGTAGCAAGGAGCAGTGGGCCCGAGCCCCTTGGTGCAGGGCTTGAGGGGAGGCTCGAAGGGAAAAGAGCCCTGGGAAAAGGGGCTCGAGGGCAAAGGTTTGGGAGAAAGCGTTCGGGAGAAAGCGTTCGGCAGAAAGGGTTCGGGGGACGGCGCGGCCAGCACCTCCGGCCCCGCGCCAGGCAACGCTCGCGGTCAGTCGTCGCCAGCGTTGTCGGGCAGCCCCTGCAGCACGGCCTGGCCGGTCTTGCGCATATGCAGGCTCAGGGCCTCGGACAGCGCCTGGGCGTCCCGCGCCTCAAGCGCCTCGACGAAGTAGCTGTGCTCGCGAGCGGACTCCTCCCAGCGACTGGCGTCCAGGTTGGCCATGTAGCGCGCCCGGGTGATACGCAACGTCAGCGATTGCTCCAGGTCCTTCAGCACCCGATTGCCGGACAGGTCCGCCAGACGCTGGTGAATGCGTTGATTGAGGGCAAAGTAGCGCTTGCGCTGATTGTCCGCGAAATAGCCCATCATCTCGTCATGGAGTCGGCGGATCTCGGCGATGTCGGCATCAGAGGCGCGCACCGCCAGCAGGTTGCCCGCCAGCGATTCCAGTGCCGCCATGACCTCGAACAGATCACGTACCTCGTCACGATCCACCCTGGTCACCCGGGCCCCACGATGGGGCAGCATCTCGACCAGGCCTTCGCTGGCCAGCACCTTGAGCGCCTGGCGCAGTGGCGTCGGCGACACCCCAAAGGCCTCGCACAGAGGTTTTTCCGCGATCCGGCTGCCGGGGGCCAGCTCTCCTTCCAGTACCATTTCGCGCAGGCGCTCGGCCACCGCCTCATAAAGGCTCGAGCGCTTGAGCGGCGCCGGGCGAGGCGATGACAGCACGTCCTGATCCAGGGACTCGTTCATGGCGGCTCCTTTTGCTCCTCGGTGCTCCTGGGTGCTCATGCTGGCTGCTTGCGGAGGACTGGGGCGTCGCTTCAGCCCACAGCGCCCTGGAGCGGGCACCGAGTACTCAGCACGCCGACCGTCGACCGCCAGCACTCAACAAAGCGCTGAAATCAAAGTTGTTTCCACACTCCATCGAAGATCCCAAGGCGCGGATTCCACGACGGTCGCCAGGTGTTCACTGCCGCCTTCACAGCAAGATGTCACGGCGATTGATGCAGTGTACTTGCAAAAACTCGACGTTATGCAATGCTGAAAAGGTCGTAGAAATTTGGAATTCCGAATTTCTTTCAAGATTCAGTGTAGCGCGCCACAGGCAAGACCGGCCACCGCCGATCCGCCTCCGGGGCACGCCTCACACAACAACAACACGACCTTGCACAGGATCGCCACGCCCATGCAACGCACCCTTCTCGGAATGCTGACCCCCTCGTCGAACACCGTGCTGGAGCCCTACACCAGCGCCATCCTGCGAGACCTCATGCCAGCGGTCAGTGCCCACTTTCAGCGCTTCACGGTCAAGGAAATCTCGCTGAGCGAGGCGGCCCTGGCCCAGTTTGACCCCGCACCACAGCTTGACGCCGCCCGCCTGCTCAGCGATGCCCACATGGACGTGATCGCCTGGAATGGCACCTCCTCGAGCTGGCTCGGGTTCGACGCCGACCGCCGCCTGTGCGCCGCCATCACCGAAGCCACCGGCATACCGGCGACCAGCAGCGTGCTGGCGCTCAACGATGTGCTCGAGCGCACCGGGGTCAAGCGTCTAGGGCTGGTCACCCCATACCTTGACGACATCCAGGCCGCCATCGTCGACAACTACCGGCGTGAAGGAGTCGAGGTGGTGGCCGAGCGTCACCTCAACGACCGCGGCAACTTCTCGTTCTCCGAATACGATGAGCAGACCCTGGCCGAGATGGTCCGCGAGGTCGCCCGAGCAGAGCCGGAGGCGATCACCATCCTGTGCACCAACCTGCGCGGGGCCGGCATCGTCGAGGAGCTGGAGCGAGAGCTCGGTATTCCCATCTACGACTCGGTCAGCGTCACCGTGTGGAAGAGCCTACTGCTGGCAGGCAAGGACCCGAGCGCCATCAACGGCTGGGGCCAGCTGTTTCACGACCCTCGGCTCGGCTGACACTCCCCCGCCCCTCTCCACAGAAACAGCAATAGCAACATCAGCACCTGCAACAACCACCAACAACAAGATGAGGTTCTCCCATGACGACTCCCTCCCTCGTGACGGCGACCCGCCGGCTTACCCTCGGCGCCCTGATCGCCGCCCCCCTGCTGGTGGCCACCAGCCAGGCCCAGGCCGAAACCCTGCTGCGAGTGGCCGGCAATTTCTCCGGCAACAAGCTGCACGTGGACAACGTGGAGCGGCCCTTCTTCGCCGAGCTCGATGCCCGTGACGACCTGGCGGTGAGCTACAACCCGATGGACGCCATCGGCGTGGAAGCCGCGGACGCCCTGCGCAACATACGCTCCGGTGCCTTCGACGTGATGTCGGTGCAGATCGGTATGGCCTCCCGCGACGAGCCGTTCTTCGAGGGCATCGATCTGGCCGGGGTCACCGCCGACCTGGACCAGCAGCGCGAGGCGGTGGACGCCTTCCGCGCCGACTTCGACGCCCGCCTGCAGGAACGCTTCAACGCCAAGCTGATGACGCTGTGGCCATTCGGCCCGCAGATGATGTTCTGCAACGGTGACATCAACGGTGCCGACGACCTGGCTGGCAAGAAGGTGCGGGTGTTCACGCCGTCGATGTCACGGCTGGTGGAAGGACTCGGCGCGGTGCCGGTGACGCTACAGTTCAGCGAGGTCTACCTGGCGCTGCAGCGCGGCGTCGCCGACTGCGGAGTGACCGCACCGTCGGCCGGCAGCAACGGAAAGTGGCCGGAAGTGACCGATCACTTCGTACCGCTGCCGTTGTCCTACTCGGTGCAGGGCCACTTCATGAACCTGGACACCTGGAACGGCTTCGACGCCGAGCAGCAGGCGTCGCTGAGCGAGGCCTTCGCCCGCCTCGAGGACCAGATGTGGGACCTGGCCTACACCGTCAACGACGATGCCATCGCCTGCAATACCGGTCAGCCGAGCTGCGAGAACCACACCGCCTACGACATGACCCTGGTGGACATCGACGAGGACTCCCGCGCGCGCATCGAACAGATCACCTCCGAGGCGGTGCTGCCGGTGTGGGCGGAGACCTGCGACGCCCGCTACCCCGAGTGCACCGCGCTGTGGAACGCAAGCGTCGGCGAGGTCACCGGCCTGAGCGCCAGCGCGCCCTGAGCGGCGGCTGATCGACCCTGTCGCCCACGACCAGGGGCCGCCCATGCGGCGGCCCCGTCCCCAGGAGCATCCCGATGTCCGATTCCCGTCCCTCCGGTGCGCATTCGCCACCCGACGCCAGATCGCCCGGCGCTGCATCCGCTGCCGCATCGATGGCTGTATCACCGGACTCCCGGCTCGACCGGGGACTTGCCCGTCTGTCCCGCGGTGCCGCTCTGGCCGCCGGCTACGGCGCGCTGTTGCTGTCTGCGCTGATCACCTTCGAGGTGCTGGCGCGCAAGTTCTTCGCCTTCTCGCTGCAGGGGGTCGACGAGATCGGTGGCTATGTGCTGGCTATCGGTGTCGCCTTCAGCTTCGCCTTCGCCCTGACCCAGCGCGCCCATACCCGGGTCGACGTCCTGCTGACGCGACTGCCGCCCCGGCTGCGCGCCCTGCTCAACCTGGTGGCGCTGGTGCTGTTGTGCGTGTTTTCGCTGTTTATGCTGTGGCGGGCGGGCGCGACCCTGGGCGAGACCCTGGAATTCTCCAGCCTGGCCAGCACCCCACTGCAGACCCCGCTGTGGATCCCCCAGTCGCTGTGGCTGATCGGGCTTTCGGTGTTCGCCATCGTCACCCTGCGAGCCGCCGTCCGGGCCGGAGTCCAGCTAACGCGCGGCCAGATCGGCGCGCTCAACGCCGGCTGCGACCCGCTCAGCGCCGATGACGAGCTCGACGAAGCGCGTCGCCACTATGTTGGCGCGAAGAGTGGCTCGCCTGGCCATTCGGCGGATGGCCAGATAGCCGGCCGGGAGAAGACACCATGATCTCCGTCACCGAGGTACTGCTGGGCTTTGGCCTGATGATTTCCATGATGGCGCTGGGCATCCATGTGGCGGTGGCCATCTTCACCACCGCCGCCCTCGGCGCCATGCTCTACCTGGGTACCCCGCTGCTGTTCTCCTTCGGCGACCTGTTGTGGGGCACCCTCAACGACTTCATCCTGACCGCCATTCCGCTGTTTATCCTGCTCGGCGAGCTGCTGCTGCGGGCCGGCATCACCGAGCGCATGTACTCGGCGCTGTCGGTGTGGCTCAACCGCCTGCCGGGCGGTCTGCTGCACACCAACATCGGCGCCTCATCGGTGTTCGCCGCCATGTCCGGCTCGTCGGTGGCCACCGCCGCCACCATCGGCACCGTGGCCCTGCCGGCCTTCGCCGAGCGCGGCTACAGCGAGCGCCTGGCGCTGGGCACCCTGGCCGCCGGGGCGACGCTCGGCATCCTGATTCCGCCCAGCATCAACATGATCATCTACGGGGCGATCACCAACACCTCCATCGGCGCCCTGTTTATCGCCGGTATCGTACCCGGGCTTGCCCTGGCGGCCACCTTCATGCTGGTCATCATGGGCATGAGCCTGCTGCGCCCCGGGGTCGCCGGCGAGCGCGAGCCGCGGGTGCCGCTGGCCCAACGTCTGCGCTCGCTGGTCGATCTGCTGCCACCGGCGTTCGTCTTCGCCATCGTCATCGGCAGCATCTACAGCGGCTGGGCGACCCCCACCGAGGCCGCCGCCCTGGGGGTGGTGGCAGCACTACTGCTCGCGGCGCTCAACCGCAAGCTGACCATCGCCATGCTTCACGAGTGCTTTCTGTCCATGGCACGCACCACCGCCATGATCATGCTGATCATCTCTGCGGCGTTCTTTCTCAACTATATCGTCGGCATCCTCGGCATCCCCTTCGCCCTGACCCAGTGGGTCTCGGAACTGGGACTGTCGCCGCTGGGGCTGATCTTGGCACTGGTGGTGTTCTACCTGGTGCTGGGCTGCTTTCTCGAGACCCTGTCGATGATGATCGCCACCGTACCCATCGTGGTGCCCATGGTGGTGCAGTTCGGCTTCGATCCGGTGTGGTTCGGCGTATTTCTGGTGATCATGATGGAGATCTCGTTGATCACCCCGCCCATCGGCATGAACCTCTACGTGGTGCAGGGGGTGCGCGGACGCGGCTCGATCGTCGACGTGATGATCGGCAGCCTGCCCTTCCTCGCGGTGATGCTCGCCTTCGTCGCCCTGATCACCGCATGGCCGGCCATCGTGCTGTGGCTGCCGGGGGTGATGGGATGATCGGCGATATCCGCCACGCCTTGGCACCAAGCACCTGAACAACAATGAATAACTCCGGCGCGAGCCGGTCTCTGGAGAGCAAGATGCAACGCCTCGATACTCTGATCACCAACGCCACCGTGATCACCGCCGCCGACCGCTTTGTCGCCGATATCGGCATTCGCGACGGGCGTATCGTCGCCCTCGGCGAAGGACTCGCCGAGGGTGCAGCCCCAGTCGGCGAGACCATCGACGCCAGCGGCCTGTGGGTGATGCCCGGCGGCATCGACGCCCACTGCCACCTGGCCCAGCCGCTGGGTGACGGCGCGGTGATGGCAGATGACTTCGCCAGCGGTACCCGCTCGGCGGCGGCCGGTGGCACCACCACGGTGATTCCCTTCGCGGCCCAGTTCAAGGGACAGTCGCTGCGCGCAGCGGTGGAGGACTACCACCACGAGAGCGACGGCAAGGCGATGATCGACTACGCCTTTCACATGATCGTCACCGACCCCAACGAGACGGTGCTGCGCGAGGAGCTGCCGGCGCTGATCGAGGAGGGTTACAGCTCGTTCAAGATCTACCTGACCTACGACGACCTGAAGCTCAACGACCGCGAGGTGCTCGAGGTGCTGGCGCTGGCCCGCCGCGAGGGCGCCATGGTGATGGTCCACGCCGAAAACGCCGACTGCATCGCCTACCTGACCGAACTGCTGGAAGCCCAGGGCCACACCGCCCCGCGCTACCACGCCGAGGCCCACTCCTCCATCGCCGAACGCGAGGCCACCCACCGTGCGATCTCGCTGGCCGAGCTGATCGACGTACCGCTGCTGATCGTCCACGTTTCCGGCCCCCAGGCGATCGAGCAGATCCGCTGGGCCCAGAGCTGTGGCCTGCGGGTCTACGGCGAGACCTGCCCCCAGTACCTGATGCTGACCGCCGATGACCTGGACCAGGACGGCTTCGAAGGCGCCAAGTGCGTGTGCAGCCCACCGCCCCGGGACCCGGCGGCCCAGCAGGCGGTGTGGGAGGCGCTGGAAAGCGGTGTTTTCCAGGTGTTCTCGTCGGACCATGCGCCCTTCCGCTACGAGGACGACAAGGGCAAGAAGCTGCATGGCGAGGAGGCGAGTTTTTCCTGCATCCCCAACGGTATTCCGGGGCTCGAGACGCGCCTGGCGATCCTGTTCTCGGAGGGCGTGGTCAAGCAGCGCATCGACGCCACCCGCTTCGTCGCGCTGACCGCCACCAACCCGGCCAAGATCTACGGCCTTTATCCGCGCAAGGGCACCATCGCCGTGGGCAGCGACGCCGACCTGACCCTATGGGACCCCGAGGCCCGGGTCACGGTGCGCAACGACGACCTGCACCACGCGGTGGACTACACCCCCTACGAGGGCCTGGAGCTGACCGGGCGGGTAGTCATGGCGCTGTGCCGAGGCCAGGTGGTCGCCCGCGACGGCAAGCCCTGCGGCCAAGCCGGTGACGGCCAGTTCCTGCGCTGCGACAAGCCCACCCCGGCTAGGCCCAGAGGGCAGGCCAAGGGGTTCTAGGGCTAGGTAATGGACGTGTTGTACGGTGGAACAATGTGTCCAGTCAAAAGGAAGGAGTCCCCTCGCCCGCGGCGAACAGAGGGCAGCGAAAGGAGCACGGCGAACAACGCCAAGTTGGCCAAGTTGCTCGCCCCCTTGTCTTTTCCACACGAGTCCCGGGGCGAGGGCCCAGTACCCCCGCCCGGGCGCTGGGCTGCACAGGTGCATCGCTTGTATGTCACTCAACCGGGATAGTATGAGAGGTGTCGCTTCCCCCGAGGCGATAGTTGTACTGTCGCGCGGAGGGCTACAATGGATAGAAGGCACCACGCCGAGAAAGCCTTGTGTGAAGCCATGGAAAAGATCATCGTCGGGATCATCGTCGGCCTGACCATAGGCGCCACGATCAACAGGCACGCCCCGGTGGGGCTGTTACTATTGGCTATAGGCCTGGCCACAGTAACCCTGGCGGGGATTGCCACTTACCTCGGCCATCTGCGCGCGGCCGAAGACGCCGCCAAAGGAGGCAGCTCATGAGTCACAATGCCGCCATCATTGTCCTGGGGCTCATGCCCGCCGTCGTTTTCGGCGTGAGCCTGCTACTGATTCGCTGGCGATACCGCTAGGGCTTGTCTGAAAAGTGCCTGCGCTCGGTAATACGGCGTTAAAAGTCGAATCAACATGCTCATTTACACCCCGTAAACTGCGCTGTCTCACCGATTTTTGCCTTGTCTAACCTTCGCTCGCCGACTTTTCGGACAGAGCCTAGCCTTCGATCTTCCTTCACGCTCACAGAGCCCGAGCCCTCGGCCACCTCTCGCCTCGTGGATTCTGGCGACAACACATCAGCCATATCAACAGAGTCGCGGCCTCCAGACAGCCAGGCGCCCATTCAATCGGTAAGCCCCTGGTACTGGCGCCCTTCCCAGGCTTTCGCGCCCCCCGGCTGCTTGAGCAGCCCACTTGCAACCCTGCCTACCCCAGCGCTTCCTCGACGATGGCGCGGGCCTCGTCGCTCATGGGCAGGCCCAATGCGAGCTGGTGGGCGGCGGGGGACATCTTCTTCCAGGTCATCTGGACGATGCGGATCAGGTGGTCGTGATCGACCTGACGCGAGAAGTCGGCGAAGTAGTTCTCGAGGAACACCAGGCAAGCGCAGTCTTCCACCGCCTGGGTGCCGGGGTCGCGCCCCAGTCCCTGCTTGCGGATCATCCGCGCCACCTCGTCGGCGTCAGCGTCGCTGTAGCCGCAGGCGCGCATCACCTCCGCCGCCAGTTGACCGGCACGCTTGCCCTGGTCACGTCGCCAGGTCAAATAGCCGATGCGGCCCTCTTCATAGTCACTGCGCGGCACCTCCCAGCGTTTCAGGTGCTGGTTGTGCACGGCAAGCTGCACCAGCTCCGGTGCTTCGGGATCGAGACGCTCGAGCCAGGCGCTCATGCGCCCGGCGTGCCACAGCTCCTGGGGCTGTGATGCCCCGTCCACCTCCACGCGGCGAGGGTCCTCGGCATGCAGGGCGTCGAGCCTTGCCTGGGCCTGGTCGAAGGGCGTTGTCGTCATGGGATTCCTCGATGGCGTCGATGCGTTGCCATCATGGTAACGGTCTGACGGCCATCTCAGTAGTCTTGCGCTGCTCCATGGCCGCGCAGATGACGGCAGGCCAGCGCCAGCGGCAGCAGAAAGATGGCGAAGCACCACATCGCGGCGGCAACCAAGACGACAAGTACGAGGCGCGTCCATGGACGCTCAAGGGAGGTCAGCAGCGGGCGAAGCCCCTCGAGCAATACACCCAGCACCAGATCCATGCTCGGCAACAGCATGGCATTGAGTACCCCGGCCCAGATCGCCAGGTCGACGGGCACGCCATGGGGCACCAAGCTGACCAGCGCCAGCAGGGCCAGCACGAGAAGCGCCATCCATCGACAAATGCGGCGAGGTTCCGTCGACAGGGCGGGCAGCTGTGGGAACCGGTGGGGCAGCGTGAGCATGGGGAGCACCGAGCAGGAAGATATTCATACTCTATACTGCTCCTCCCCTACCCCCTTTGACTGACCTTTGTGTGCGTAATCACTTACAACACAATCAGCATGACCTACATCACGTTTTGCGCAGAACGCCCTCTGAACCGACGAAAAATCGTCAATCGACTAGTACCAACGGCCGATACGTGACGCCAAAACAGCGCAGGGCCGACGCTTTGGCGTCGGCCCTGCGGAGTAGAACGCACCTGATGGAAACCGGTACCTGAGTCGCACCCACCAGGCTAGAAGGTATAGACCACGCTGCCGGTCAGGCTATCGACGTGCCCGATCTCGTCGGCATCGATGCGCTCGACCTCCAGACGCCCGGTCACATCGAACAGCTGCACCCGGGCGCCCAGCCCGAATACCGGGTCGGTGCCGGAATAGTCCTTGTTCAGGCCATTGCCGCTGCGGTCGGCGTCCCAGTCCGCCATGCCGGCCTTGCCGTAGACGCCGAAGGGGCCAAAGCTGAAGCCGGCGATGCCCATGGCCTGCAGGCTCTCCACCTCGAGCCGTGCCGAGGTACCGTCCACCTCACCGTCGAGCTCACCGCCGTTGAGGTAGGACAGCTCCGCCCCCAGATCGAGGAAGGGCAGCCAGCCGAAGTTGTAGCCGGCAAAGACCTTGGCCGCCGACGCCTCGTCGTCAAAGTCGTCATCGCCCTGCATCTGGCCAGCGCCGACACCGACGTACAAGCCGGTACTGCCGCCCGCCACGCAGTGGGTCGACGTCAGCAGGGCCAGCCCAAGGGCCGCCCCGACCAGCGCCATCCGCCGCAATATCCGTGACATCCTGAAAACTCCGTAGAAACGTTGTCCTGTTGTGCGAGACCAAGCACACCTGACACTTTATTTCAGTCTATCGTGGGAAGACATTCTTTGCAGTACCGATTGTAGGAAAGTTCCACGCCTGCCTCGAACGCTCTGGCGGCTACCTCAAGTGGATGGCCCGAGGGAGGGAAGTCGTGGAACCCCAGCTATTGTTATGTTATAACTTTCAACCATTTTGCTCGACCGATTCGCCCCGGAGCTACCCTGCATGACCCATCGTCACCGCCCCGAAGGGCCTTGCCACTTCTCGCTGATGTCCCTGTCCATGCGGCGCCGACTGATGCTGGTGCTGATTCCCCTGCTGCCACTGTGGCTGGCGGTGTCCTGGTCCGCCGGATGGTGGCACTGATGTCACGCCTCGTCTTGCATGATCTGCAGTTGGCACGCGGCGGGCGCACCGTGCTCGAACATCTCGAGGGGCGCTTTCAGGATGGCGCCATCACCGCGCTCATCGGCGCCAACGGCGCCGGCAAGAGCACCCTGATCCAGGCCATCATGGGCGACTTAACGCCGGTCGCGGGCCGCGTCGAATGCGCCGTTCCGGCGCCGCGCCGCGCCTGGCTGCCGCAGCAGTTGGCGCTGGACCTGAGTTTCCCGATGAGCGTCGAGGAACTGATCATGACCGGCACCTGGCCGAGCCACGGTGCCTTCAAGGGCTACTGCGCCGCTCACTATCGCCGTGGGCGCGAGATCATGGAACGCCTGGGCATCTCGCGGCTGGCCCACCGCCCGCTGGGCGAGCTGTCCGGAGGCCAGCGCCAGCGAGCCCTGATCGGTCGGACGCTGATGCAGGAAGCCGAACTGCTGCTGCTCGATGAACCCTTTGCCAACGTCGACGTCGATACCGTCGAGATGCTGATGGACGTGCTGCGCGAGATGGCCGAACAGGGGGCGACCCTGATCATCGTGCTGCACGACATGGAGCAACTGGCACGCCTGGCCGATGACGTCCTGATCCTGTCCCAGGGCCACGGCCGCTGGGCCACGCCGGATGCGCTGGTGGAGCGTCACACCGGTCAATTGACCCGCCCACCTCGACTGCCGCTGACCTTTCCTGGATCTGTCTGAATGCTCGACTCGCTGCTTTCCACCCTGTACCTGTGGCTGATCGCCCCTTTCGACTATGCCTTCATGAGCCGTGCACTGCTGGCCAGCCTGGCGCTGTCGCTGGCGGCGCCGCCGCTGGGGGTCTTCCTGATGCTGCGCGGCATGAGCCTGATCGGCGACGCCATGTCCCACGCCATCCTGCCCGGCGTTGCGCTGGGTTTTCTGATGGCCGGTTTCTCGCTGCCCATCATGAGCCTTGGCGGCATGCTGTCAGGGCTATTGATCGCGCTGTTGGCCGGCAGCGTGTCCCAGCTCACCGGCCACCGGGAAGACTCGGCCATGGCGAGCTTCTTCCTGATCTCGCTGGCGGCCGGAGTCATGCTGGTCGCCCTGGGCGGCAGCAGTGTCGATCTGACCCATGTGCTGTTCGGCTCCATCCTGGCGGTGGACACCACCGCCCTGGTGCTGATCACCGGCATCAGTAGCCTGATCGTCATCACCCTGGCGGTGATCTTCCGCGCCCTGGTGGTGGAATGCCTCGACCCGCTGTTTCTGCGCAGCCAAGGCACCAGAAGCGGTCTGGTCCACGGTGTCTTCCTGGGGCTCGTCGTGCTCAACCTTACCGCCGGGTTTCAGACCCTGGGCACGCTGATGGCGGTCGGTCTGATGATGCTGCCGGCCACCACCGCTCGCTTCTGGAGCACGCGCCTCGAGGGCCTGATAGTGCTGTCGGTGGTGATCGCGCTGGGCGCCAGCCTCGGTGGCCTGCTGATTTCCTACCACCTGAGCCTGCCCTCTGGACCGGCCATCATCCTGCTGGCCGGTGTGGCCTATCTGCTGTCGGCGCTGTTTGGCCGCCAGCACAGTCTTTCTGCTCGCCTTCGTCGTCGCGCCACACCGCTGCGCGCCGACGACCACGCCTGACGCGCCCCGCCGTCCCCTGACCAACCGGAGATCAACGTCCATGCCACTGTCACTGCCTCATGCCTTCGTCAAACGCCACGCCTGGATTGCCCTGACGGGACTCGCCCTTGGCCCCCAGGCCGTGGCAGACGAGCCCACCCAGGTGGTCGCCAGCTTCAGTGTATTGGCCGACATGGTACGCACCGTCGGCGGCGACAGGGTCGAGGTCACCTCACTGGTCGGCCCCGACAGCGACCCCCACGTCTACTCCCCTCGCCCGACCGACGCCAGGGCCCTGGCCGAGGCAGACCTGGTGGTGCTCAACGGCCTGCAGTTCGAGGGCTGGATGACGCGCCTGCTCGACGCCAGCGGCTATCAGGGCAAGACCGTTGTCGCCACGGACGGAGTGCCGCTGCTGGCCTATGGCGGCCAATCGCTGCATCGCCAGAAAGAGGAAGGGGCCGAACACGACCATAAAGAGCACGATCATGAAGAGCACGATGGCCACGATCATGACAGCCATGAAGAGCACGGCGGCCATGAAGAGCACGGCGGCCACGGTGATCACGACAGCCATGAAGACCATGAAGATCACGACGGCCACGATGATCACGACAGCCACGACCATGGCGAGTACGACCCCCATGCCTGGCTCGACCTGTCGGCAGGACTGATCTATGTCGCCAATATCCGCGACGGGCTGATCGCCGTCGACCCTGACAACAGCGAGCACTACGCGTCCAGGGCCGACAGCTACATGGAGGATATCCAGGCGGCCCACGACCAGGTGCTCGCGCTGCTCGACGACCTGCCGGAACACGCCCAGGTCATCGTCGGCCACGACGCCTTCGGCCACTTCTCTCGGGCCTACGGCATCGACTTCCTGTCGCCGGTCGGTCTGTCCACCGAAGCGGAACCGTCAGCGGCTGATATCGCGCGCATGGTGGACGTCATCCGTGAACGCCAGATTCCGGCGCTGTTTGTCGAGAACATGTCCAGCCCGGCGCTGATGGAACAACTGTCCGAGGAAACCGGCGTGCCCATCGCCGGCTCACTCTACAACGGCGCCCTGTCCGAAGAAGGGATGACGTCTCACTACCTGGGAATGATCCTGCACAATGCCGAGGTGCTGCATCAGGGGTTGGTCGATGCCGAGGGTCATGACGATAGCCACGATGGCCACGACCACGACCACTGATCCTGCCTCGCTCGACAGCTCGAGTGGACGCCACACGCCGTCCTGTCGACCTGCAGAAAACAAAGGACCGCCCTGGGGCGGTCCTTTCGTCTTTCGCTCCAAACGGCGGTCTTCAGTCGACGCTTGAGGCAACCGACATCAGGCTTCGGGGATCTCCAGTGCATCGCGCACCACGGGCCAGGCCTCCTCGCCGTCGCGCGTGGTGACCCCCTCGAGGAAGCCCTTGGTCTCCTCGGGGTGTTCACGCAGCCAATCGACGGCAACCGCCTCCGGCTCGCGCTCTTCGTAGCTGAAGCCACGGATCATGGCGCTCTGGTCATCGGCGGTAAACACCAGCTGATCGAGCAGACGGGTGGCATTGGGGTGGCTCTCGGCGAACTCGCTGCGCACCAGGGTGCGCACGTCGCTGCGGCCGCCTTCCGGGCCCCACATGTCCTCGGGGTCATCCAGATAACGCACGTCGAACTCGATGTTCATCCAGTGCGGGGTCCAGGCGGCGAACACGATCCACTCTTCACGATCGATCGCCGCGTCCACGGCGCTCAGCATGCCTGGCGTCGAGGTCTCGGACAGGTTCCAGTCGCCCAGACCGTAGGTGTCCTCATCCACCGCGCTGTTGAGCGAGTCGCTCATGCCGGAGCCCACCTCGATGGAATAGATGGTGCGGTCCAGCTTGTCGGCAAACTCTTCCTTGTCCAGATCCTCCGCCGTTTTCACGCCGGCTTCGTAGACGTAGGTGGGTACGGCAAAGCCGAGGCGCGCACCGTCGACGTTGTTGCCAAGGTCCTCGAGCTTGGACTCGCCATCCTCGAAGCTGGCGTCGTACATGCCCTGCTGGGCCGGCAGCCAGGCCGCCAGAAAGGCGTCGAGCTCTCCCTGGCGCAGGGCCTGATAGGTGATGGTGGAGCCCAGCTCTTCCTGGACCGGCTCGTAGCCCAGGGTCTCGAGCAGGGTGGATGCCAGGGCCGTCTTGACCGTTACACCGGGCCAGGCGGGCACGGAAAAACGAACCTGGGCATCTTCCTGGTCCTGAGCATGGGCGCCGAAGGAAGCCGCGAGCGCAATCGAGGCCGCCAGGGCCAAGGGCATGGAATGGTGTCGCATGGTTCACCTGTCGATAGCTGTAGAAGCCATCAACCATACCGGCTCGGCACACCGCCTCAAGAACGCGCCTTCAACGACTGGGTCACGGCACCGCACTTACCTGTTTGCCAGAAGTCCTTTGCTGGACCAGTCTTAAGAGGCCCGTTTCGCCGGAGGAAACACCAAGATGGCTGACATCGACTACACCCTGGAGCGCCAGATTACCCTCAAGGCACTCGCCAAGGCCTTGTCCCGCGGGTTTTCGCCCATCGTCGAGGTGGAGTCGATGGATGGCATCTACACGGTGCGCTTTCATCACGCCAACGGCACCACAGAGCTTGCCGACGACAAGGGGCGAACCCGCACCTTTCTCGGCACCGGCGAGATCCGCGAGTTACTCGGCGGCGTCGGCCTGACCCATGGCGTCCTGACCTGGACCGACCAGTGCGGTGACGAGATGATCGGCGTGGAGGGCAAGGCCATGACCCCCGACGAGATGCTGGCCAACGGCACACGCATCTCCTTTCGTTAGGGGCATCGGCCAGTCGGTCGCGTCCGCCCCTGGTCGCCTTATCATTGTCGTTGTCGCTACGCCTGCGGCGCCAGCGACACATTACGCCTCGGCCCCCTTGGCCTGCCTGGTAGGGCAGAGTACCGTAGAGGGCGCCTCGTCTGTGCAGGGAAAGCCGCAATGACCACTTCGATGCCGTGGTACACCAGGTCCTCTTGGACAGCCCTGATGGCACTGCTGCTGGTACTTCTGGGGGGCTGTGCCTCGGCCCCGCTGAGCACCGATGACGGCGGCCAGGGACTGTCCATGGAACGTGCCCTGATCCTGTCCGAAGCGCGCAGCGCCGTCGGCACCCCCTACCGGTTCGGCGGCAACGATCCGCGCGGGCTGGACTGTTCCGGCCTGGCCCAGATGACGTATTCCCGGGCGGGTATCCCCTTGCCGCGCTCATCCCGGGAGCAATACCGGCGCCTGCCGCCCATCGACGAGGCACGGCCGGGTGATCTTCTGTTCTTCGCTACCGGCAAGGGTCCCGGGGTCAGCCATGTCGGCATCTACGCCGGCGACGATGTGATGATCCACGCGCCCGGACGCGGGCGAACGGTCACCACCACCTCGCTGTCCATAGACTATTGGCAGGATCGCTTCGTCGGGGCGGCCGCGCCAGCGCCCTGACGCTCGCTGTCACGAGGCCGCGCCCCGGTCTCACCGATCGACCCGACGGGTCCGCCTGGGCCCGTCGCCATCAACCGCCAAGGAGACGACCATGACGCTACGACTGGGTGATACCGCACCGGACTTCACACAGGAAAGCACCGCCGGCACCATTCACTTTCATGAGTGGGCCGGTGACAGCTGGGTCATCCTGTTCTCTCACCCCAAGGACTTCACCCCGGTGTGCACCACCGAACTCGGGGAAGTGTCGCGCCTCAAGGGTGAGTTCGACAAACGCAACGCCAAGGCCATCGGCCTGTCGGTGGATCCCATCGAGGATCACCACGCCTGGGCCGGCGATATCGAGGACACCCAGGGCCACGGGCTCAACTTCCCGCTGCTCGCCGACGCCGATCGCAAGGTCAGTGACCTGTACGACATGATCCACCCCAACGCCAACGACACCCTGACGGTGCGAAGCGTATTCATCATCGATCCGGCCAAGAAGGTGCGCCTGACGCTGACCTACCCGGCCAGCACCGGACGCAACTTCGACGAGATCCTGAGGGTGCTGGACAGCCTGCAGCTGACCGACGGCTACAAGGTGGCGACCCCGGTGAACTGGAACCATGGCGACCGTTGCATCATCGTGCCTGCCGTCTCCAACGACGAGGCCAAGACCCTGTTCCCTGAGGGCTGGGACGAACAGCGTCCGTATCTGCGTTTTGTCAAACAGCCCGGCAAGAAGTAAGGACGGAAAGTAGCCGAGGGAGGGACGAGCAGCGCCCCCTCTCTATCTACCGCTACGTCAGACAGCCTGTCCCCTCAGCGATGGCCGCCCCCGGGCGGCCATCGTCGTGTCGGCGTCTTCCGACGCCTAATAAGCATATAACGGATTGATCGCACGCCTGCGTGTCGCCCTCGTCCCCCGATCGTTATCATGCTGATCATTAACTTCATTGCTCCGGGAGGGCTCCATGCCCCAGCTCCTTTACCGCTGGCTGACCGCCGCCGCCCTGCTTCTGCCTGGTACCGCCATCGCCGCCGACGAAGGTCCGCTGGAGGTTGGTTATATGCCGATCCTGCCGGTGGCTCAGCTATTCGTGATGGAGGGCGAAGGCTGGACCGAAGAGGCCGGCCTGGAACTTGAGCTGACACGCTTTTCCAGCGGGCCGGCGATGGTCCAGGCGCTGGCCTCGGGTGATCTCGACGTCATGTACTTCGGTATCGGCCCGGCCATGGTGGCTCGCGCCAACGGGGTACCGATCAAGGTACTGGCGGCCGCCATCCAGGAGCAGATCGGCCTGGTCGCCCGCGGCGAACTGGCCAGCCTGATGGCCGACGCCGACCCGGCCCAGGCCATCGCCGACTTTACCGAGCGCGAAGGCCGTCGGCCCAAGATCGCCACCTTCCCCAAGGGCTCGGTACCCGACACGGTATTGCGCTACTGGCTGGACGAACGCCTGGGCATCGGCAGTGACGCCGTCGAGATCGTCGCCATGGGCGCCGATCGTGTCCAGCAGGCGCTGCTGGCCGGTGCAGTGGACGCCGCCTCGACCCTGGAGCCGATACTCTCCACCGTGACCGAACGCCTCGACGACGCCCAGATCGTGGCCCACGCCTCGGACATGTTGCCGGGTCAACCCGGCGCGGTGCTGGCAGCACGCGAAAGCCTGCTCGAACAGCGCCCCGATGCCGTCAGCACCTTGCTCGAACTTCACCTGCGAGCGACCCACGCCCTGGTCGATACGCCACAGCAGGTCGCCCCCTCGGTGCGCGAGTTCGTCGGCAAGCGTCTGGTGCCGCTGGAAACCGTAGAGGCTGCACTGTCCTCGCCCTTCGCCAACTACGGCGCCGATCCCCACGCGATCGTCGAGGGCACCCGCACCATGCATGACTTCCAGCTGGCCAACGGCACCCTCAAGCAGGGCCTCGACATCGACACTCTGTTCGACACCCGCTGGTACGACGACCTGACCGCAAGCGCTGACGCAGACGCCGAAGAAGGCGACACGAGCCCATGAAGTCGGTATCTCGTAGCCGGCGCACCGGCCTCGGTGCGCTGGGGCTCGTCGCCTTTGTGGCACTCTGGGAGATCTCACTGCGCCTGGGGCTGCTGCCCGGCAATCTGGTTCCGCTGCCCTCTGCGATCCCGACGGTCTTCTGGGGCGAGGTGGTCGACGGCATCTGGTGGGAAGTCGTCAGCTCGAGCCTGTCTCACTACAGCGTAGGGGTGGCCATCGGCTCGCTGGCAGGCATCGCCATGGGCGTAGCGGCGGCCCTGCTGCCGGTGTTCGACGCCCTGCACGCCTGGCTGGCGCGCCTGCTGCGCCCGATCCCGCCACTGGCCTGGATCCCTTTCGCCATCATCTGGTTCGGGATCACGCCATCGGCGGCGGCCTTCATCATCAGTATCGGGGTGTTCTGGATCAACTACTTCGCCAGCTACAGCGCGGTGCGTGCGGTGGACCCCGGCTATGACGAGGTAGCCAGGGCCTTCGGCCAGGGTTCGCTGCTGGCCCGCCTGACCAAGGTCAGCCTGCCCGCGGCGGCCCCCGGCATCCTCGGTGGCCTGCGCGCCGGCCTCGGCCAGGGCTGGATGACCGTGGTCGCGGCCGAACTGTTCGGCATTCCCGGCATCGGCCAGCGCATGATGGAGGCCTCGGGCCTGCTGGCCACCGATATCGTGGTGGTCTACATGCTGACCATTGCGGCGCTCTACGCCCTGTTCGACCTGGGCTTCCTGCATCTGCAAAAAAGGCTGCTGATATGGACACCCTGACAGCCGAACGCAACGCCGACGCCTGCGTGCTCAAGGCCCATGACCTGGCCCTGGGCTTCGGCGGCCAGCGCGTGCTCGAACATGTCGACCTGCGCCTGGCTCCACGGGAGTTCATCGCCATCGTCGGTGCCTCCGGGGTCGGCAAGTCGACCCTGCTGCGGGCACTCTGCGGCCTGCTGCCGGCGGTGGCAGGCGAGCGCTGGCTGGACGAGAGCCCACGTGATGGAGCGCGGCCCTGGTCGATGGTCTTCCAGGCGCCACGGCTGTTTCCCTGGCGACGCATCCGCGCCAATGTGGCGCTCGGGCTAGAGGGACTGGGGCTGTCCCGGGACGAGCGCCAGCGCCGCGCCCTTGCGCCGCTGGAGCTGGTCGGCCTGGGCGACATGGCCGAGCGTTTCCCCTCCACCCTGTCCGGCGGCCAGCAACAGCGTGTCGGCATCGCCCGGGCGCTGGCGGTAAAGCCCCGGGTGCTGTTCATGGACGAGCCCTTCTCGGCGCTGGATGCGATCACTCGCCGTCGCCTGCAGAACGAGTTGATCGACCTGCGCCAGCGCACCGAGGCCGCCATCGTCTTCGTTACCCACGACATCGAAGAGGCGGTGCTGCTGGCAGACCGGGTGATGGTGCTCGGTGGACATCAGGGCGGGGCCCCGGCGCGGGTCATCGACACCCTCGAGATCACGCTGCCCACCGACAATCGCCGTGAGCATTCCGACTTCGGCGCCCAGGTCCATCATCTGGAAACATTGATCGGCGCCGCCCCGGAGGCGTCATGAGCGATACCGGCCTGCCCCCCCGTGAAGCGGGCGATTCACGCTTGAAGGTGATGCTTCACGCTCCCTGCGCCGAGAGTCTTGCCCGCGCCAGGCGCAATGCCCGCAACCTCAAGGCCGCCAGCCCCGAGGCCGAGGTGCTGATCATCACCAACGCCGGCGGTGTGGCCGCCGCCGTCGCCACCCCGGACGACACCGACGCATGGTTAAGACTGTGTCGCAACAGTCTCGACGCCCAAGGCATCGTCGACACCCGGGGACTGGCCATCGTCGAGGCAGCGGTACTCACCCTGGCCGAGGGCCAGCGCCAGGGCTGGGCCTATATCCGCGCCTGACGCACGCGTTTGATCCACGTCCAGACAGACCGCCTTGGCAGGAGGCCATTGCGGTCGCCCTTGCAGATCACCCTTGCTGGTCACCCTTTCAGGTCGCCCTTGCAGGTCGCCCTTGAAGGCGACGACGGAGCCAGGCGCGACGCGCCCTCTGCCCCCACGATTCCCACGCTCTGCCAATGGCGTTCGACCAATGTCGCAGCTCGCCGACTGAACATTTTGCAGATTCGCGCATCAGACCTTGTCACAAATCTTTCAATAAAGCTTAAGCGCGCGTTAAGGCAAAGCCGCTACGCTGCAGCCCTAGCGATGGTGTCAGTAGATGTCTTCTGGCCCGCCCCCTGCACCGACAAGGAATTCCGAACATGCCCTTCCTACAGCAGGTCTCCCGTACTCGCCCCCGCTTCGCCACCAAGGGGCTTCTTCGTATCTCTCTGGCCCTGGTCGGCGGCCTCGCCCTGATGGCCTTCTGGTCGTCCATCAGCCTGCCCCTCGGCAGCCTCAGCCTGATTCTCGGTGGCCTCGCCCTGTGGCCCCGAACCGCAAGCTCGGAGCGTCGAGACGACGCCACAGACAGCGGCAACGGCGTACCGGTTCGCGAGCTCGCCCTCGCCGCCCTGGGGGTATTGATCGCACTGCAACTGCTGGGCTGACGCCCGGCGAGCTGTCGCGGTTCACCGTCTCCCGGCTCAAGGGGGATATCTCAGGCCATCGCCGCTTTACAGCGGCGCGCAGTGACCGGATCATGACTCCCTGCAAGGCGACCCTCACCGCCTTCGTCCAACGCCAGGGAGGCCTGTCATGACGACGACACTCACCGGCGCCGACATCGGCGCACGGCTGACCCGGCTGCGCCAGGCGGCGCCGCTGGTCCATAGCCTGACCAACTACGTGGCCATGAACAGCGCCGCCAATGTGCTGCTGGCCGTGGGCGCTTCACCGGCCATGGTCCATGCGCGTGAGGAAGCGGCCGAGTTCGCGGCATTGGCCGACGCTGTGCTGATCAATATCGGTACGCTCTCGCCTCACTGGGTCGAGGCCATGGTCGAGGCTGCCACCAGTGCCGGCGAGCACCAGACCCCCTGGGTGCTCGACCCCGTCGCCGTTGGCGCCACCGCCTATCGGCGAGAGTCGGCCGCCAGGCTGCTGGACTTGAGGCCCAGCGTCATTCGCGGCAACGCCTCGGAGATCATCGCCCTGGCCGAGGACAGTCTTGGCGGGCGTGGCGTCGACTCCACAGCCGCCAGCGACGACGCCGTGCAGGCGGCCGTCGCCCTGGCCCGGCGCCAGGAGGGGCTGGTAGCGGTAACCGGTGAGGTCGATCTGGTCACCGACGGCCGGCGGCTGGTGCGCGTGCCCGGTGGACACCCGCTGATGCCCCGCGTGACGGCGCTGGGCTGCGCCCTGTCCGGTGTGGTCGCGGCCTTTCTCGCCGCCGATCAGGATCCGCTGGTCGCCACCTGCGCGGCCCTGGCCTGTTATGGCGAAGCCGGCAGTCGCGCCGGCCGCACCGCCCAGGGTCCTGGCAGCTTCGCCGTCGCCTTTATCGACGCCTTGCATCAGCTCAATCCCGAGACGCTGTTACGGCGGGAACCTCTCGCCATCGAGTCTCTCGACTGACCCGACCGCCCTACCCGATTCATGTACCAGGAGCCCCTCGTGACCCACTCTCCTCGACGCCTTGATGCGCGCCTGTTCGACCCCCGCAGCCTTCGCCTCTATCTGGTCACCGACCCCGGGCTGTGCGCATCCATGGGGATTGAAGCGACGGTGGAGGCGGCGGTACGCGGCGGAGTCAGCCTGGTGCAGCTACGTGACAAGACCGCCAGCGATGACGAACTGGTGCAACTGGCGCGCCGTCTGAAACCGGCGCTGGCCGAACACGGCGTCCCGCTGGTCATCAATGACCGCGTCCAGGTCGCGCTAAAGGCACAGGTCGACGGCGTGCATCTGGGGCAGGACGACGGCGATGTGGGCGAAGCCCGCCGCCTGCTGGGCGAGACAGCGATCATCGGCCTGTCGGTGCAGCACCCCGACCAGCTGTCGCGCCTGGATGTCCAGGCACTGGATTATCTCGGACTCGGGCCGGTATTCGCCACGCCGACCAAGAGCGACCACGCCACGCCGCTGGGCTTCGATGGTCTTGCTTCGCTGGCGGCGGCGAGCCCGCTGCCCAGCGTGGCCATTGGCGGGCTCAAGCGCGAGCACGCCTCGGCGGTGCGTCAAAGCGGCGCCGACGGCATGGCCGTGGTCTCCGCCATCTGCGGCCAGGAGGACCCGGCGTGCGCCGCGAGGGACCTGCTGACGGCCTGGGAAGGCTGAACCGGCCTGGGAGCCCGGCCAGGCAGCCCACCGCCGAACGCGACCCTTAGACGCGAGGCCTGACCCTTCGACGCCCATGGACCATTGCGGCGATCAGGTTGTCGCCCAGTCGTCGCCCCTCCAGGATGGCGCCGCCCACGTGCAACGGCACCAGACACAGTACCGCCGTGGCGAGGCCCTCGTGCAGCTCCTCCATCCAGTGCACATCGTGGAAACGCTCGGTGTGCACCATCAAGATGCCGGTGGTACCGAGCCCCACCAGCAAGGCCAGCATCAGCAACATCATCACCGCCCCCAGCGGGGTATGGGTGATGCGCTGAGACGAACACTCTTCCTGTGCTGCGGCCTGTCTCTTGAGTACCGCCCCAAGGCGCGAGGGTGTCGGCCAGAAGCTCGACCAGCGCACCGGCCAGGGCCCCACCAGCCCCCAGACGACACGCAGCCCTATCAGCCCCATCAGGGTGTAGCCGATATAACGATGTGGGCCAATTTCGGCGTAATTGAGGGCAAACCCCAGCACCAGCGCCCAGTGAAAGACGCGGACCAACGGGTCCCACACCTTGATCTGCCGGCCTTTTGAATGTGACGGAATCGATGCCATCGTCCTGCTCCCTGAAGGTGATACGCCTTGTCGCGTAACAGGCAGCCTGACGGCAGCAACTTAAGGCAAGCTTAGGCGCTGTCCGAAAAGTCGACGAGCGAAGGTTAGACAAGGCAAAAATCGGTGAGAAAGCGCAGTTTACGGGGTGTAAATGAGCATTTTGACCGGGCTGGCGCACCAGCCGATTTTTAACGCCGTATTACCGAGCGCAGGCACTTTTCAGACAAGCCCTAGGACGGCAAGCGCCTCCCCCCAAGGCGACGTGATGTCGGTCAACCTCCTGGTCCTTCCATCCGATCAAGCGCCCAGCTCAGGCCGAAGGGCGTCGCTTGAGGCTGGTGCGCCCCTCCTGGTAGGCGATCGCCAGGCCGCTTGCAATGATCAGGGTGCCGCCGATCAGCACCCCGAGATCCGGCACCTCGTCCCAGATCATCCAGCCGAGCAGGACCGCCCACAGCATGGCGGTATAGTCGAAGGGGGCGGCGATAGCGGCCGGGGCGTGACGAAAGGCCAGGGTAATAAAGGCGGTGGCGCCGACCCCGAGCACCCCGGACATGAGAAAGGCCGGCCAATGCTCCAGCGCCGGCGCCTGCCATACCAGCGGCAGGGCGACGCCGGTCACCACAAAGGGTACCAGGGTCATGTAGAACACCATCGCCCACAGGTGCTCGCGGGCGCCGTAGCGCCGAGCGGTGATCATCATCAAGGCATAGAACACCGCCGCCCCGAGCATCGACAGGGCACCCAGCGAGATGCCTTCACTGCCTGGACGCACGATCACCAATACACCGGCAAAGCCCACCAGCGACGCCAGCACCACCGGCACGCTCACCCGCTCGCCCAGCAGCGGGACCGACAGCAGGCTGACAAACAGCGGCGCGGCAAAGGCGATGGCGGTGCCCTCGGCGAGCGGCATCATCGTCAACCCCAGCACGAAGCAACCCATGGTGCCGGTATAGATGAGACCACGGATCAGATGCACCCCCGGGCGTCGGGTCGACAGGGTGCGCAGGCCGCCCCCCTGGTGTGCCAGCAGCATGATCAACGGCAACGACACCAGGGTGCGAAAGAAGATGATCTGCAACGGCGAATGCACCTCGCCGAGCCACTTGGAAATGGCGTCACCGAGCGCCAGGCACAGCACGCCAAGACACATGAACCCGATACCCTTGAACGATGACCCCATGCTCTCCTCCCTGTCCGCAGCGCTGATGGCAAGTGGCTCACGACCACCACTTACCTGACCCAAAAACGAACCCCGCCGGCACGGGGCCGACGGGGGTAACAGGGACAACGTTAGGGGGCGAACGCTTCGCTGGCAAGAACAGACGCACCAGAACTGTGCACTGGTGTATGCCATACAGCAAAAGGCCCGCCGGAGGCGGGCCTTGTCGGAGAACGACGTGAAGCCGGCGCGAACTGACGCTTAGAGGCTGGCCTGAACGACCATGCAGTCCATGCCCTGCTGCAGCAGTCGCCGACAGGCCGAACGGGCCTGGCCTTCCTGCAGGTCCACCACGCGGGCACGGTAGATGTTGGCATTGTCGGCTCGCGCCACCGCTACCCGGGCGTGGGCCATCTCGCCTGCCAGACGATCGGCCGCCTGGCTGGCCTGGCTGCGCGCGCTGTCCATGTCGCTGAACGCCCCCACCTGGACCCCCCAGTCGCCGGTCTGCGCGATGGTGCTGTTCGCATTCGCGCTGGTGGTGTTCGTGCTGGCCGCGCTGGACGGCGCGCTCGACACGGCACTCGACACAGGGCTGGGCTCAGGCCTCGCCGCTGCCGCGTCGGGCACCGAGGCCGCCACCGGAATCGATGCCAGGGCGGGTGCCGAGGCACTCGGCTGGTCGATCAGGTTGCGCAGCGGGTCGGGACCGGACGAAGAACGACGCGAATCGGAAATGATCGGGGCGGCGGACTCGAAGCGCACCGGCGCTGTCGCCGACTGGCGGCTGGCCAGCGTCGGCGTGGCCGGACGAACCACGGTCTCGACCCGTGACGGCCGCACCGCGGTCGATGGCACCTGAGCGACACGGCTCGGCGTCGGCGCAGAGATCAACCCACGCTGCCGAGGCGCCATCAGTTCGCCACCGGAGACGTCGGTATTGGCAAGGAAACCACGGCCGTCGACCAGCGAAGCCCGCAGGAAGCCGCGGTCGAGCAGGCTCATCATCTGCTCATCCCTGGAAGCGGCGGTGTAGCCGCCCATGACCACCGCCACCATGCGCCGCCCATTGCGCGTGGCCGAGGTCGCCACATTGAAACCGGAGGCGCGAATGAAGCCGGTCTTGAGACCATCGGTGCCCGGGTACTTGGTCAGCAGACGGTTGTGCCCGGTATGGCGAGTGCCACGCCAGGTGAACTCGGTAAGAGAGAAGTAGGGGTAATACTGGGGGAAGTCCAGCATCAGACGACGCGCCAGGATGACCATGTCCCGCGCCGTGGTGACCTGGCCGGAGTTGGGCAGGCCCGAAGCGTTGCGGAAGGTGGTGTTGTTCATGCCCAGGCTGCGCGCCTTGCGGGTCATCATGTCGGCGAAGTGCGACTCGGAACCGCCCAGGGACTCGGCCACCACCACCGCCACGTCATTGGCGGAGCGCACGACCAACGCCTGGATGGCCTTCTCCACCGGGATGCTGTCACCGGGCTTGAGCCACAGCTTGGTCGCCGGCATCGAGGCCGCATGGGAAGAGACCGGCAGCGGCTGGCCCAGACTCATGGTACGACCGTCCAGAGCCTCGAACAGCATATAAAGGGTCATCATCTTGGTCAGTGAGGCCGGATAGCGGCGCTCATCGGCGTTTTCCGCGTACAGGATCTCATGACTCTCGGCGTCCACCACGATGCCTGCGTAGCGCGGATTGCCTGCCTGGGCGGACTGCACCACCATCAGACAGGTCACCACCAGCGCCACCAGCATCGTCAGCGAACGCCACCCGGAATTCCTTGTGGTCACCATTTATCCAAACCCCTGCGATTTCCAGACTGCACTGACGGCATTATGACCCACTTAACCGGCCTGTACAGGCCAAATTGACGAGCGTTCACCATCATTCTCGGCATTATATAGACCATTTCGGGCGAACCAGCCGTTCATGCAGGCGCCTTTGTCGTCGTCCACTTGGGCAAAAGCCGGGGCGGGCCTACTCCTGCGCGCTTGCGTCAGGTCAAACTCCCGAACGGGCCAGCAGCGCCTCGGTATCAACGCTATCACGCTGGGCCGGCGTCAAGAAGCGTTCGGCGTAGTCGCTGTAGATCCGCTGCTCCAGCATCAGCCGGAATATCTCGGGGTCCAGATGGCCCTCCCGCACCATGTCGGCCAGCGTCGCCAGTGCCCGGGAAAGGGTCATGGCCGACTTGTAGGGGCGGTCAGCGGCGGTCAAGGCCTCGAACACGTCCGCCATCACCATGACCCGCTCCTCGAGGCTGGCGTCCTTCATCGCCAGTCTGCGTGGATAACCGGTACCGTCCATGCGCTCGTGATGATTGCCGGCGATGGCCGGGACCCGACGCAGGTGCGCGGGCCAGGGCAGCGCCTCGAGCATCATGATGGTCTGGACCACGTGCTCCTGGATGCGGAATCGCTCGACCTCGTTGAGGGTGCCGCGGGACACCCTGAGATTGAAAAGCTCGCCCTGATGGCCGGCCAGTTCACTGGGCCGCATGTCGAAACGCCAGACATTGTCGGGGTCGTCCGGCGCCACCGCCGGGCGAGAGCGGTGCCAGGGGATCTCGTGGCGTGGCAGGTCGGCCAGCAGGCGCTCCTCCGCGGGCAGCCTGCGCAGAGGTTCGCGGGACATGCGCTTGAGCTCATCTCGCGATACCCCGAGCCGATCATCGAAGTGCCGCCACCAGCGCCACTCGGCGATGACGGTCAGGCGCTCCAGCAGCTCATCGCTGATGGCCTCGCCCCCCCGATTGGCCTCGGCCACGCATTCAAAGGCTGCGATCAGCTCCTGCTGTCGCGCATGGCGCCGTCGCTCCAGCGTCACCGGATCGCCACCGTGGGCGCGCCCCTGCCAGTAGGCCACGTCGGCATCGCGCCACAGCACCTCGAAGCGGGTGCGAATCTCATGGATACGGTCGTAGCGGGCCTCGAGCTTGGTGGCCTTTTCCATTACCTCGTCGGGGATCGCCAGCTTGCCGCAGTCATGCAGCCAGGCCGCCAGATGGAAGGCGCTGCGGCGGGTCGCGTCGAAGTGAGTCTCGGCGTATACCCCGTGCTCGCTGCGATCGATGCCCTCGACGATCATCTCCGCCAGTACCGGCACTCGCGAGCAGTGGCTTCCGGTATGCGGCGACTTGGCGTCGATGGCATGGGCCACCAGCTGGACGATGCCCTCCAGTAGACGCGCCTCACCGCGCAGCAGTCGCCTCAGGTCGATGGCCACCGCTGCCGCCGCCGACACTTCGGCGACGAAGGCACGCCAGTGAGCGTCGTCATCGTCCAGCGAGCGCCGCGCCAACGCCAGCAGACCCAGCGTCGCTCCCTCCCGGTTACGCAGCGGCTGCAACAGATAGCCGGCCGCCTCAAAGCGCTCGATCAGCGCCTCGAGCTCGGCCTCGGAGCCTTCCTGCAGTCGCAGCTCCCGACTCCGTGGGTCCGCATCGGGGTCCCTCGCCTCCCCCTCCCTGGCGATCCGAGCGAAGCGTCCCTCGTCCTGTTCATCGGCCAGGTAGATGGCCCCGGCGCGACTGCCGGTGCCGCGCAGCAGATCCTCGAGAATGCTGGTCAGCATGCGATCCAGGCGTGGCTCGCTGTTGAGCACCCGGGTGATGCGTCCAAAGCCCTCGATACCACGCGCCAGCCGGCGCAGTGCCACGCTGAGCCCGCGCACCTCGGTCACCCGCGAGCCGACACCGTCGCAGGCGGAAAAATCGTAGCGCCCGAGCGCCTCGACCTGTCCGGACAACTCCCGCAATGGACGCCCCAGTCGTCGTCCCAGCAGCACCCCCAGCGGCAACAAGGCCAGTGTCACGGCCCCCGCCAGCAACGAACTCTCCAGCATCATCTGGCGCACATCGGAGGTCAGCTCGTCTTCCGGGACCGCTGCAATCAGCCGCGTGGCCTCGCCGCCCAGGGTGACAAAGGGCAGCACCAGCCCCCACCACTGGCGACCGTCATGGGACAACCGCCGCGGCGGCTGGTCGACGTTCGTGCTCAACAATTGCGCCAGCACCGGCATAGCCAGATCCTCGAAAGAGGACAATTGGCGGGCGTTGCCGAGCCCAGGATCGAGTGAGGCGTCCAGGGTAGTCGCCAGCGCCTGGCCAGAGGCGGTAACTACCGCCATGCGCGTCTGCGGCGTCAACCGCAGGTCATCCAGGCCGATGCCAAGGTCCCGCGAGGCGACATCCAGGCCGACCACGGCGTCACCGCTGCGGCGCGCCATGCTGATGCCGATTTCGCCAGTGTTGAAAAACACATAGGGAGCGGTCAGGAAAGGAGCGTCACCCTCGGGCGCCTGCTGAAACCAGGGACGGCTGCGCGGATCGAAGAAGTACTGTTCGAGTCGCTCGCGCCCGAGCGGAGCAAGCGATTGATCGAACAGATGCCATTCACTCTGCGGCGGCTGCCCGGGGCGGGCATCCACCACCAGCGCCAGGTAGGCCGCGTCCTGGCCGCCGTTGTTGACGATGCCGGGGCGCTTGCTCTCCAGCATGCGATCCACCGCGCGAAACATCAGGAAGTCGCCGCTGCCATAGCCGATGTAGACGGCGTCGACCAGTCGATGGGCTTCCAGCGCCGCCCTCATCAGCGGCAACGCTGCCAGCCGGCCGTCCCAGTCGTCGGCCTCGCCCGGGGCCCCGTTGGCCAGCATGTCGATGGCCACCCGTGCCGGCCTCACCAGCGCCTGGGTGCGCGCCTCCAGGGTGTCGACCAGCTGGGCCGAGGTCTCTTCCAGGGTCGCCCCCAGCGTGCGCTGGGACTGGTGCCAGGAGAACCCCAGCAGCGCCACCGCCATCACCACCATCACCCCGACGATAACGATACCGATCAGCCACTGCACCGGAATGACGAGACGATGGCGGTACATGGTCGGACCTCTCGTGACGAGGCAAAAGAGACTTTCAAGCGTGACGAAACGCCCTAAGCCGAAAGGGGTAGCGCTCTCTCCACTATATGTGCAGATCTGCAGACGCGTATCCCGAACACAGCGGCAGGCTCCACGTTAGGTCAACGCCGAGCTCGGGCCCGGATGGCATCGATATCGACCTGGTCGATCTGTCGGTCGGCCACAAAGGTATCGGCGTAGCGCCGCCACACGCCGCTATCCAGCAGCAACTCGAAGACCGCCGGGTCCAGGTGGCCGTCCTTGACCATGTCGGCCAGGATCTCCAGCGCGCGGGACAGCGGCAGGCCATTCTTGTAGGGACGATCGGAGGCGGTCAGCGCCTCGAACACATCCGCCAGCGCCATGATTCGCTCTTCCAGGCTGGCCTCGCCGAGTCGCAGCCGCCGCGGATACCCCTGTCCGTCCATGCGCTCATGGTGATTGCCGGCGATCTCCGGCACTCGCTTCAGGTGAGCGGGCCAGGGCAGAGACTCGAGCATGATGATGGTCTGGATCACGTGCTCCTGCATGCGGAAGCGTTCGACGTCGTTGAGCGTGCCTCGGGCGATGCACAGGTTGTAAAGCTCCCCCTGGTGCTCCGCCAGGGACGGCGGCTCCATGGAAAAGCCCCAGTGATTGTCGGGGTCCTCGGGATGCACCGGGGGACAGGGACGCTGCCAGGCAATGCGATGACGGGGCAGATCGGCAAGCAGACGTTCTTCTGCAGGCAAGGCGCGACGGGGTTCTTCGGCCATGTTTTCCAGTTCGGCCCGCGACAGCCCGAGGCGGTCATCGAAGTAACGAAGCCAGCGCCACTCGCCGATGGTCTTCAAGCGCTGGCAGTCGGCCTCGCCCATCGCCTCGCGGCCATGGTTGGCTTCGGCAACGCAGGCGAAGGCCTCCTGTAGCTCCTGGCGCCGACGCTGCAGTACCTGGTCAAGCTTTGTTGCTTCGCCCCCCTGGGCGATGGCGCGCCAGTAATCGAGTTCGGCGTCTCGCCACAGCACCTCGAAGCGGGTGCGGATCTCGTGGATCCGGTTGTAACGGGTCTCGAGCTTGGTAGCCTTCTCCATGATGTGGTCTGGGGTGGTCAGCTTGCCGCAGTCGTGCAGCCAGGCCGCCAGGTGGAAGGTGGCACGCTCTTCCTCGCTGAGGTGAACCGCAGCAAAAGGGCCCTGGCGCGCCCGGTCCACCTCATCGATCAACATCTCCGCCAGTTGCGGCACCCGGGTACAGTGTCCACCGGTGTGGGGTGACTTGGCATCGGTGGCCCTGGCGACCAGCTGAATCATGGCGTCCAGCAGACGCGCCTCGCCCTCGAGCAGGCGGCGCATGTCGATGGCCACCGCCGCCACCGATGACACCTCGGCGACGAAGGTGCGCCACTGGTCATCATCCTGACCACCGTCCCGGTGCGCCAGCAGCAGTATCCCGAGACGCTTGCCGGCGCGGTCGCGCAGCGACTGCACCAGATACCCTTGCGCCTCCAGCGCCCGCCGCACCTCCAGCAGAGGGCCCGAGTCCTGGTCGACCTCGAGCGTCGCCGGCAAAGGGGCATCGCCCCACCCCTGCCCCGCCTCGGCGACCGGCGACAGGCGGACAGAACTGTCCTCGTTGGCCAGATAGATGACCCCGTGGTGGCTGCCGGTGACGTTCAACAGCTCATCGAGGATGCCGTCGAGCATCACGTCGAGTCGGCGCTCGCGTCCCAGCATGCGATTGATGCGCCGAAACTCGCCGACGCGGTGCACCAGAGTGTCCAGCGCACCGGACAGGTGAGCCACCTCGCGCACCCGGGAGTCGACCCCGCGATAGGCATCGAGGTCGAACTCGGAGATGGTCCGTACCTGCTCACCCAGTTCGCGCAGTGGGCGCCCGAGTCGGCGACCCAGCAGGATGCCGAGTGGCACCATCAGCGTCACCAGCCCCAGCGACAGCAACAGACGGTGCCACAGGGATTCACGCAGGCTCGCCATCAGCTCCCGCTCCGGCATGGCCACCAGCAGCCAGGCCAGTCGACTGCCGAGCATGTCGAAGGGCAGCGCCAGCCCCCACCAGTACTGCTCACCACAGAAGTAGCGGACCGGCGTCGCCAGCACCCCCTGATCCTTGAGCTCGATCAACGGCGCCTCGCCCAGATCCTCCAGCGAGGTCCCCGGCAACAGCGCCGCATCCTTGTCCGCGTTGTGGGCGAGCACATCGCCCTCGGGGGTAGTGATGGCCAGCAGTGACCCCTGGGTGGTGGCAAACGCATGGATTTCCTTGCCGAGATCCGCGGAAGTCATGTCGATGCCAAGCACGGCGCGTCCGTCACGGGATCGCTGGGACAGGGTGACGCCCTGCTCACCGTTGGTGAAGAAGGTATAGGGAGCCGATAGCTGCGGGCCGTACTCGTCCAGCGCCTGACGAAACCAGGGTCGATCGCGCGGGTCCAGGCCGTGGCTCTCGATGGCGATGCGACGTAGCTCCCTCGCCTCATCGTCGAGTACCTGCCAGTAGCCAGCCAGGCCTTGCCGCCTGTCGCCGTGCAGGATCAGCGCCAGGTAGGTGCCGCCGGCCAGATTCAATGAGTCGGACACCGCCCCGGGCGACAGTCGCTCGATGGCGCGAACCATCAGAAAGTCGCCGTTGTCGGAGCCGATGTAGGCGCCTCCCAGCACCTCCTGGGCGTCGACCACCGCCGCCAGCATGGGCAGCAGATGATCGCTTCGGGCACTGTCGAAGTTCTCGATGCTCGTTTCTCTGCTCAACACACCGAGCATCGCCCTGGAAGGTTCGATCAACGAGCGAGTCTTGACCTCCACCGTCGCCGACAGCTGCTGGCTGGATCGCTGCAGCGCCTCGACCAGCGAGTCCCGAGCCTGATCCCACGACTGCCACAGCAGCAGACCGGCCATCATCAGCGTCATGCCGACGATGGAGGCGGCGATAAGCCATTGGATCGGGAGTTCACGGCGGGCAAATAGAGGCATTGAAGGGCTCGAGGGTGGCAGTCGACCAGCAGTGACGACTACCTATCACTCTATGCCAATTCAGCCGCTCTGGAGCGGGGGGCAACTACCCCCTATGCACTACTTTGCCCACATCTTTCGTCTTGGCCATCGCCCATGGCGGCCGTGCCTGCCCAGACGTTCAGGTCAGCAGCCGCGTCATGCCCAGCCACACCAGACGCAGCGACAGCGCGGTCAACACCACTCGGAATCCGGTGTCGAAACGCCGCTCCGAAACGTGATGCAACAGGCGCAGTCCAAGCCAGGTGCCCAACACCCCGACGCCGATCATCAGCAGGATCAACCACAGCCAGTCGGCGAACAGGAAACCGGCGACGCCGAAGACGAAGGCCTTGGTCAGGTGCTGGAAGGTCATGCAGGCGGCGAAGGTAGCCACCGTGCCCTGGCGGGAGTTGCCGTGCTGCTTGACGAAGGCCGCCACCATGGGCCCGCTGGCGCCGACAAAGCTGGACAACAGGGTGGTGACGGCGCCGGCGATCAGGGTGCCCAGGCGGCCCAGGGCGCGCTTGGGCAGCCCCGGCCCCCACAGGGTATAGAGCACAAAGGCGGCAATCGACAGTTCCAGCACCCCGCTGGGCAGGCGGATCAGCAGCCAGCCGGCCACCAGGGCGCCGATCAGGGCACCGGGGACAAAGGTCGCCAGCAGCGGCCAGTGGACGTGTCGCCAGCTCATGGCCAGGCGTCCGCCGTTGGAGCCCAGCTGGACCATGCCATGCACCGGAATCAGCGCCGCCGCCGGCATCACCTGGGCCATGGTCATGATCAACAGGGTGCCGCCGCCCACGCCCAGCGACGCGCTGATCATCGAGGTGACACCGGACAGCAGGATCAGGCCGAGGCTGACGACGGGGGACAGCGGCGAGATGGCGGCGAGCCACTCCATGGCGACAAACTCCTGAGACAAGAAAAGCCAGAAGCTTACCTTTGTGTGCCATGGCTCGCACCCGCTGAGGACCCGCCCGTCAACATCGCCTCGCTACCCGCAACGCCAACGCCGATCGATCTTCCGGGCGGAAGATCGATCGGCGCGGGTACTTTCCGTGAAGGCAAGAGCCGTGACGACAGGATCAGCGATGGGCACATTCAGCGGCTGATACAGAGACCAGGCTCAGGCCAATCATCAGGATCAGCGTTTCAGGCCAAGCGCCGCCAGGGATTCGCGCTCGCGGCGGGCGTAGAGCTCGAGTTCATCGCGCACCGAGGCCCCCAGCGCCGCCTCGAAGGCGTCACGGTTGGCGTTGCCCTGCCCCACCGCACTCTCCTCACCGCCCAGGTTGGACTGGAAGATGCCCGCCGCCGACACCGGCAGGAAGTCCTCGTAGGTCAGCGGCTCGGCCACCACCTTGCCGGCGGCGATCTGTGCCTCCACAGAGGCGTCACCGTCGAACTCGTCTACCGCACGGTAGACGAAGTAGGCCAGACCCTCGCGGCGCAGGGTGGTCTCGTCATCGGGGAAGTCGGCGAAGACCTCGGCCAGGCGTGCCTGATGGGCGGCGTTGTCCAGCCCCTGGGTCGCCTTGCGGGCCTCGCCCAGCAAGCGGTCATAGAGCGCCCGGCCCTTGGGGGTCAGGGCCACGCCACGCTGCTCGATCTCGCCGAAGCGGGCGGTATGGCTGCCCTCGGCGTCACCGACGAAACGGGTGGTCTCTTCCAGCGCCTTGAAGCTGGTCTGACGCAGCAGGATCGGACAGGCGCGCCGGGGCGGGCCCTCGATCACCGCCTTGGGCGTCATGCCATGCTCGGGCATCCGGCGCTGGGCCTCGTCGATGTCCAGGGTACGCGGGGTCAGATGGTTGATGTGCGGGCCACGGAAGCACACCACATCGGCGATCAAACGGTGGGCCGAGTGCAGCCGCTCGTAGGTGGCGCGGTCCACGGTGGCGTCCTGGTGCCAGCGGAAGGTCTCCAGGGCTTCGGCGACGAAGCGCTCGGCCTGTTCCTCGGTGAGGCCACCCTGCTGCTCGAAGGTGGCGATCAGTTCACGCACCCCCGGAGTGAAGATGTCGCGCTTGGCCAGGATCTCGCTGGCCAGGGTGCGCAGCTCGACGTCCTCGATCAGCTCGAGGCGCAGCAGCGAGGTAAACAGGCGGAAGGGATTGCGTGCCAGGGCCTCGTCGGTGACCGGGCGAAAGGCGGTGGAGTGCACCGGCACCCCGGCCTCGGACAGGTCGTAGTAGCCCACAGGGAACATCCCCATCACCGCAAACAGGCGCCTCAGGGTGGCGAGTTCCTCGGCCGTGCCCACCCGGATCGCACCGTGACGCTCGACGCCCAGGCGAGCGTGCTCGCCGCTGGCCTCGAGCCGCTCGGCCAGCGCCGGATCAGCCTCGAGGGTCTGCCGATTCACCTGCTCGACCAGTGACAGCAGGGTGCCGTACTGGGGCACCTCGGCCTGGTACATGGCCGACATGGCAGAGGCAAAGCGGTCACGAATCTCGTCGGCGGTCACAAAGTCGGAAGACATCCGGGCTCCTATCGGTTGGCAGGCGGTGATGCCACCGATAAGACCAGAGCGGGGAGGCGGCGACAAACGAAAATTATCGCTGGTTGTATTCCTTCAAGGAATGCCACGGCGGTGGTCGCCGCCATCGCTCTCGACACTCCGCGCCTTTATCGGCGCAGTCTTTCTCGCAGCGACGCCATGGGAGCCACCCCGCGCTACCAGTCCTCCAGCTTATGTGCCCCGCTGCTGTCGCCCCCGTCCGCCTTGCCGCGCTCTGCGCGAGCAAGCGCGCGGCCAGGGCGCCTCAGTGCCCCAGGATCTGACTCAGGAACAGCTGGGTACGCTCCGAGCGCGGGTTGTTGAAGAACTCCTGGGGCGGCGCCTGCTCGATGATCTGGCCCTGATCCATGAAGATCACCCGGTCGGCCACGGTCTTGGCGAAGCCCATCTCGTGGGTCACGCAGAGCATGGTCATGCCTTCCCGGGCCAGCTCGATCATCACGTCCAGCACCTCCTTGATCATCTCCGGGTCCAGCGCCGAGGTGGGCTCGTCGAACAGCATCACCTCCGGGCGCAGACACAGCGCGCGCGCGATGGCCACGCGCTGCTGCTGGCCGCCGGACAGCTGGCCCGGGTACTTGTGGGCCTGGTCGGCGATCTGCACCCGCTCGAGAAACTCCATGGCGGTGGCCTCGGCCTCGCGCCGGGGTTTCTTCTGTACCCAGGTCTGGGCGATGCAGCAGTTGTCGAGCACCGACAGGTGAGGGAACAGATTGAAGTGCTGGAACACCATGCCGACGTGCCGGCGGATCTGTTCGATGCGCTTGACGTCCTGGGTCATGTGCACCCCGCCCACGGTGATGCGGCCCTGCTGGTGTTCCTCCAGGTGATTGATGCAGCGGATCAGGGTGGATTTGCCGGACCCCGAGGGCCCGCACACCACGATGCGCTCCCCTGGCTGCACGGTCAGGTCGATGTCGCGCAGCACGTGGAAGTCCCCGTACCACTTGTTGAGGCCGTCGATCTCGATCATCGGCGTGTTCGAATCCGCCGTGGTCGCCGCTTGAGCAGACATGGCTGCCTCCCGATCAAATTTGTTGTTGTGGGCCGTCAATGGCCGGTATGTAGACGCCGTTCGATATATTGGCTGTAACGTGACATGCCGAAGCAGAAGATCCAGAACATCAGCGCGGCGAACACGTAGCCCTCGGTGGCGAAGCCCAGCCAGTTGGTGTCGGTGAGCCCGGCACGGATGATCGCCAGCAGGTCGAACAGGCCGATGATCAGCACCAGTGAGGTGTCCTTGAACAGCGCGATGAAGGTGTTGACGATGCCCGGGATCACCAGCTTGAGCGCCTGGGGCAGGATGATCAGGCCCATCCGCCGCCAGTAGCCCAGGCCCAGCGCCTTGGCGGCCTCTTCCTGGCCTCTGGGGATCGCCTGCAGGCCGCCACGCACCACCTCGGCCATATAGGCGCTCCAGAAGAACATGATGCCGATCAGTGCGCGCAGCAGCTTGTCGAACTCGACCTCGCTGGGCACGAACAGCGGCAGCATCACCGAGGCCATGAACAGCACCGTGATCAAGGGCACGCCGCGCCAGAACTCGATGAACACCACCGACAGGCTGCGCACCAGTGGCATCTGCGAGCGCCGGCCCAGCGCCAGGATCACCCCCAGCGGCAGCGAGCCGACGATACCGACGATGGCCACGGTCAGGGTCAGCATCAGCCCGCCCCACTCACGGGTGGGCACCGCCGGCAGGCCGAAGTGGCCTCCCAGCAGCAACAGCCAGGCGATCACCGGAAAGCCGACCAGGGCGAAGATCACCACCCAGCGCTTGGCCGGCAACCGGGGAATCATCAGCCAGGCGATGGTGGCCACCAGCAGCGCCAGGGTGATATCGACGCGGTAGCGTTCGGCCTCGGGGTAAAAGCCGTAGACGATGGTCTCGAAGCGGGCGCTGATGAACACCCAGCAGGCGCCCTCGCCGGTGCAGGCTTCGCGGGTGGTGCCGATCCAGTCGGCGTCGATCAGCGCCCACTGCACCAGCGGGGACAGCGCCCATACCAGCACCGCCAGGGTGATCAGCGAGACCACCGAATTGAGCGGGGTCGAGAACAGCCGACTGCGCAGCCAGCCGGTGACGCCATGGCGCGCCACCGGCGCCGGGCGGGCGGCAATCATGGAATGCTCGGTGGACGCGGCAGCCGGCGCCACCTCGGGCTCACTCGGGGGCTGCACCGGGGACTGTGAAGGAGGTGTGGGACGCTCGGTCATGGCAGCAGTCCTCCAACGAAGACAGGCAAGCGGCTCATGGCAGAGCGCATGGTTGGCAGACTCATCTCAGCGCTCCTTGAGCAGGGTCCGGGCGTTGTAGACGTTCATCAACGCCGACACCACCAGACTGATGGTCAGATAGACCGCCATGGTCATGGCGATGATCTCTATCGCCTGGCCGGTCTGGTTGAGGCTGGTACCGGCGAACACCGCCACCAGGTCGGGATAGCCGATGGCGGTCGCCAGCGACGAGTTCTTGATCAGGTTCAGGTACTGACTGGTGAGCTGCGGCACGATCACTCGCATCGCCTGGGGGATGACCACCTTGCGCAAAGTGATGTTGCCCGGCAGGCCGATCGCCCGGGACGCCTCGATCTGTCCCTTGGGCACCGACTGGATCCCTGAACGCACGATCTCGGCGATAAAGGAGGCGGTGTAGATCGACAGCGCCAGCCACAGTGCCATCAGCTCCGGGATCACGGTGATACCGCCGGAGAAGTTGAAGCCCTTGAGCGACGGCACGTCCCAGGCAAGCGGGCTGCCGCTGGCCACGAACACCAGCAGCGGCAGGCCGATGATCAGGGCGCTACCGAGCCAGTACACCGGCAGCGCCTTGCCGGTACGCTGCTGCAGCCGTCTGGCGTAGATACCAAGGGCCACCACCGCCAGGATCGCTACCACCAGCGCCAGCTGGGTCAGGCCGAAGCCTGGCTCGGGCACTGGCGCCGGCACGATCAGCCCGCGCACGTTGAGAAAGAACGCCTCGAGCAGCGACATGCTCTGGCGCGGACTGGGCAGGGCCTGGAGCACGGCGAAGTACCAGAACAGGATCTGCACCAGCAGCGGAATATTGCGGAAGGTCTCGACGAAGGCCGCCGCCAGGCGAGCCAGCAGCCAGTTGGGCGACAGCCGGGCGATACCCACGGCGAAGCCGATCAGGGTGGCGGCCAGAATGCCGAGCCCGGACACCAGCAGGGTATTGAGCAGCCCCACCACGAAGGTGCGGGCGTAACTGCTGTCGCCGGAGTAGTCGATCAGGGTCTGGGGGATCGAGAACCCGGCGCGCTCACCGAGGAAGTCGAAACCGGTGGTAATGCCCCTGGCCTCGAGATTGGTCAGGGCATTGCCGATCATCATCGCGATCAGCGCGGCGAGGCCTGCCAGCAGCAGCGCCTGGATGATCAGCGCACGAAAGGCAGGACGCCGCCATAGCGGCGTCCGTTCGATAGGGGGCGTGGACATGGGCGAGCCTCTTGCTGGACGACGCTTGCCTCCGGCCCGTCTCGCGGCCGTGGGTATTCACCCGCGAACGGCAAGTGGGCCGGCGCGCGACGTCGTCGCTCTATCCGTCATGGGTCGGACGACCCCGGCCATGGCCGGGGTCGCAGCGGACAGTATCAGCGGATCGGCGGGGCGTAGAGGATGCCGCCTTCGTTCCACAGGGCGTTCATGCCACGACTGATGCCCAGCGGTGAGTTCTCGCCCACGGTATCGGCGAACACCTCACCGTAGTTGCCCACCTGGGAGACGATGTTGTAGGCCCAGTCGTTGGTCAGACCGAGCTGCTCGCCGTAGGTGCCGTCGACACCCAAAAGGCGCGCCACCTGGGGATTGGGCGGATCATTCTTCATCTGCTCGGCGTTGTCGCTGGTGATGCCCAGTTCCTCGGCATTGACCATGGCGAAGACCGTCCACTTGACGATGTCGAACCACTGGTCGTCACCCTGGGCAACCACCGGGCCCAGCGGCTCCTTGGAGATCAGCTCGGTGAGGATCTCGACGCTGTCCGGTTCCGGCAGCTGCAGGCGCAGGGCGCTGAGCTGGGAGGTGTCCGAGGTGAGCACGTCACAGCGCCCGCTGGCGAAGCCCGAGGCGGTCTGGTCCGGGGTATCGAAGGTCACGGTGTTGATGTCGATGCCCTTGGCCGGGAAGTAGTCCGCCAGGTTGAGCTCGTGGGTGGTGCCGGACTGGATACAGATGGAGGCGCCGTTCAGGTCCTCGAGGCTCTCGATGCCGAGATCCTTGGCCACCATGAAGCCCTGACCATCGTAGAAGGTGGTCGTCGTGAAATTGAGGCCCAGGGAGTTGTCCCGGGTGGCGGTCCAGGTGGTGTTGCGCGAGAGCACGTCGATCTCACCGGACTGCAGCGCGGTAAAGCGCTCCTTGGCGGTCAGCGGGGTGAACACCACCTTGTCGGCGTCACCGAAGATCGCCGCCGAGATGGCGCGACAGGTTTCCACATCGAGTCCCTGCCAGTTGCCGTTCTCGTCCGGCGAGGAAAAACCGGACAGGCCGACGTTGACACCGCATTGGAGTTCGCCGCGGGAGGTGACTTCGTCCAGGGTGGCGGCCGAAGCACTGCTCGTCACGCCCAGCGCCGCTGTGGATAGCGCGGCGAGGGAGAGGGTCAGCAACGTCTTGTTATTGTGTCGCATGGATTCAACTCCAGTAATGGATGAGCGTTGTACGCCCATTCACTATCCGAGCCTCGGCCGGCGTGGTCAATGCTGGTGTCGACGTTTGTTTTAAACGATGGATTGAAGATCGATGGCAGCCCCCATCGAAAAGAGGCCCAGGAGGAGCGTACCCGCTGGCACGCCCCCTCCGGGCAAGACGCACTGATCTCCACCACAAGCACGCCTTGTATCAGGACAGCGCCACGCCCTCGGGCGTTGTCCGTAAAGCCGCCGAGCGCAGGCGCTTTTCACATAGGCCTCTAGGCGCTGTTCGAAAAGTCGACGAGCGAAGGTTAGACAAGGCAAAAATCGTTGAGAAAGCGCAGTTTACGGGGTGTAAATGAGCATTTTGACCGGGCTGGCGCACCAGCCGATTTTTAACGCCGTATTACCGAGCGCAGGCACTTTTCAGACAAGCCCTAGTGCGAGGTGCCCTCTTCATAGTGGGTCTTGTTCCACACGTTGTACTTGCCTGACGGCTTGTCCATCGGCACCCGGGTGATCTCCTCGAGGCTATCGGCGTCGTAGGCGATCACCGCGCCGTCGCGCTCCCACAGGCTCAGCAGCAGGGTCTCGCCGTCACGGTCGAATTCCACGTGGGCAGACGTCTTGCCCGGCTCCGGGATCAGGGTGCGCACGATCTCGAGGCTGTCCTTGTCGATCACGTGGACACGATCACGGTTGGGCCCGAAGAACACGTCGGTCCAGGCGTAGCGGGAGTTTTCGTGGCTGCGCATGAAGAAGCCCGGGCCGTCGGTATGCAGCGTCTTGATCAGCGAATAGTCGTCCATGTCGATGATCGAGACTTCCGGCTTGGCCAGGTGGGGAATCGCCATCACCCGACGTCCGCCGGTCTCCCAGGTGATGCCGGAACCCAGATGGGGCATGCCCGACAACGGCAGGTCGGCCAGCTTGTCGCCGCTGTCCAGGTCGATGACCATGGCGCCATCGCCACCGCGGGAGGCGCCGATGACGCGGCGGTACTCGGGGTCGAAGAAGAAGTCGTCGAGGTAGTCCGGCACCGGCAGACGCCGGACCTCGAAGCTCTCGCCCCTGGCCTCCAGAGCCTTGCGCGCGGGATCCAGCGGCTCGTCCATATGCCCCGTGGCCACCACCGCTTCAGGCGTCACCGGCCAGGGGATCTCCCACAGCTCCTTGACGTCCTTGAGCGCGGCGATAAAGCTCGAGCGCGGCGGCGCGGCGTAGACGGCGCTGACCCGGGAGCCGTTGCCTTCGGCGTCGGCGGCGGGATAGACCCGCATGGGATCGAGCCGGTGGGCGTCGAACAGCACCAGGTTGCCGGGCAGGGTGTTGGCGGCCATCACGTAGCGGCCATCGGCGGACACCGCGATATTGCGCATATTGATGCCGGCGCGGACCTCGGCCACCACGGCGAAGTGATAGAGATCGAACTTGGTGATCCAGCCGTCGCGGGAGCCGAAATAGACGTAGCGGCCATCCGGGCTGTACTTGGGCCCACCATGCAGGGCAAAGCGAGTGGGGAAGCGCGCCAGGCGCTCGAAGGTATCGCCGTCGAGCACGCTGGAGTGGTGATCGCCGGTCTCTACCACCACGAACAGATTCTGCGGATCGGCGACGAACTCGGGCGTGTCGCCAAGACTGCCGGGGGGATGCGACACCACCTGGCTTGCGCGGATATCGTCTAGCGTCCAGTCGGGGCTCACCGGCGGGTCACTCAGCACCCAGTCGCTCAGGGCATCGACCTCGGGCCCGGTCAGCGTGCCGGCGAAGCCTGGCATCTGGGTCGCGGGGCGGCCATCGGCGATCACCCGACGAACCTCTTCGGGCTTGATGCGCCCGAGGTTCTGGGGCAGCAGCGCCGGTCCCATGGCGCCCAGACGATCGGCGCCGTGGCAGCTGGCACAGTGATCCTGGTAGAGCTGCGGCGGCGCCGAATTTGCCGTTATCGCCTCCTCCTGAGCCCCAGCCAGCGCTGGCATCAGGGATGGCATCAGCCCGATCAGGGCCGCGCCCAGCAGTCTTGCCGTGCTCATGCCACCGCCTCCGTCATGGCGTCCATATCGAGCCGCCCGGCCAGGGACACCACCTCGCCCACCACGATCAGCGTCGGCGGCTTGAGCCCCTCGGCCTGGATGGTCTCCGGCAACTGGCCCAGCCGGGTGATCACCCGGCGCTGTTCCCGGGTGGTGCCGCGTTCGATCAGCGCCACCGGCTGGTCGGCGGGCAGGCCGTTGGCGAGCAGTTCGCGGCGAATCAGCTCGGCGTTGGTCAGCCCCATGTAGAACACCAGGGTGTGGCGGCGACTGGCCAGCGAGCGCCAGTCAAGATCGAGGCTGCCGTCGGCACGGGCGTGGCCGGTGACGAAGGTCACCCCCTGGGCGTGGTCGCGATGGGTCAGCGGAAAGCCAGCGTAGGCGCTGCAGCCCTGGGCCGAGGTGATTCCCGGCACCACGCGAAAGGGCACCTGGTTGTCCACCAGCATCTCGGCCTCTTCGCCGCCGCGCCCGAAGATGAAGGGGTCGCCGCCCTTGAGGCGCACCACCCGCTTGCCGGTCACCGCCAGGCGTACCAGCAACTGGTTGGTTTCCTCCTGGGTCAGGGCGTGGCAGCGCGCCGCCTTGCCCACGTCGAAACGCTGGGCCGCCTTGGGCGCCAGCGCGAGCACCTCCGGTGACACCAGGCGATCATAGACCAGGCAGTCCGCCTGGCTGAGCAGGTACAGCGCGCGCAGGGTCAGAAGGCCGGGGTCACCGGGGCCGGCGCCGACGATGGCCACCTCGCCGGAGGCGAGCGGCGCTTCGCCGAGCTGGTCGTAGAGGGCTTGCAAGGACATGGTGATCTCCCGTTCAACCGGTCGTCAGAATCATCTTGGGCGAGACGGCTTCGGTCAGGCCGATCTCGTCATCGTCGAGGTAGCAGCCCGGGTCCTCGGCCCAGGGATCGCCCAGGGTCTTGAAGGCACGCACCCGGGTATTGCCGTTGCAGATCGGCAGGTAACGACAGGCGCCGCAGCGTCCCTTGAGCGGCCGCGGACGACTGCGAAAGCCCTGCATCAGATCGTCGTCGGCCTCGCACCAGATCTCCGAGAAGGGCCGCTCACGCACATTGCCGAGGTGGTGGTCCCACCAGAAGGAGTCCGGGTGGACATTGCCCAGGTTGTCGATATTGGCGATGTACTCGCCGCTGGCGTTGCCGCCCCAGGCGAGCAGACGCGCCTCGAGATCGGCGACCCGCTCGGGGAAGTGGCGCCTGGCCCAGTGCAGCAGGAAGGGGCCGTCGGCGTCGTTGTTGCCGGTGACGTACTCGCGCCGGATACCCGCCTCGAGCTCGGCGCGACAGCGGTCGAACAGCCGGGTCATGGCGTCGCGGGTCATCTCGTGCCAGGCGTCGTGCTTACGGTGACGATGACCGCGTCCGCCATAGTTGAGGTGTGACAGGTAGAACTTGTCGACGTCGTGCTCGGCGGTCAGCGCCAGGATGTCGTCGAACTGGGCGTAGTTGTCCCGGGTCAGGGTGAAGCGCAGCCCTACCTTGATGCCTCGTTCCTTGCACAGCCGGACTGCGGCCATGGACTCGCGAAAGGCGCCACGACGCTGGCGGATCTGGTCATGGGTCTCCTCGAGGCCGTCGATGCTGATGCCGACGTAGTCGTAACCGGCATCGGCGATGGCGTCGATGTTGTCCTCGGTGATCAGGGTGCCGTTGGTGGAAAGCCCGGTGTACAGCCCGAGTTCCTTGGCCCGGTGCGACAGTTCGAAGATGTCGGGGCGCATCAGCGGCTCGCCACCGGACAGGATCAGCGCCGGTACCCGGAAGGCCTTGAGGTCCTCGAGCACCCTCAGCGCCTCCTCGGTGGACAGCTCACCGGCGAAGTCGACGTCGGCCGACACCGTGTAGCAGTGCCGACAGGTCAGGTTGCAGCGGCGAATCAGATTCCAGATCACCACCGGGCCTGGCGGGGTGCGGGCAGGCGCCAGTGGCGTCGGCTCGAGCAGGCTGTCGATGTAGCGGGTCACTCGGAACATGGCGAGGCTCCCTTGGCGGTGGCGAGCCGTAACCCGGTCTTCTTGAGGATGCGGCTGCTGTAGAGAATACGGTGGTCGCGGCAGGCGTCGCCCAGCCATTCACGCAGCCGCTCGGCTTGGGCCTCGACTTCGTCACGGTGGTGGCCGTGCAGCATCACGAACAGGTTGTAGGGCCAGTCCGGCAAGCGGCGGGGCCGCCGGTAGCAGTGACTGACGCCCGGCCAGTCGGCCAGCTGCCGGCCGAGTTCATCGATGCGCTGATCATCGACGTCCCACACGGTCATGCCGTTGGCCAGGTAGCCCAGGCGATAGTGGTTGGGTACCGCGGCGACGCGGCGCACGACGCCGGTCAGGCGCAGGCGCTGAAAGCGTGCTAGCACCTCCTCGCCGCTCATGCCGATGGCCGCGCCCACCGCCGCCCAGGGGTCGGCCACCAGCGGCAGGCCCGCCTGGGTGGCCTCGATCAGGGCGCGGTCGCCGTCGTCCAGCACAGAGACATCGTTGCGGTCCCTAGACGGGCAGGTGGAGATGGACATGGAACTCCTCCTCCTTGGGTAGGTTGATCACCTCGAGCCCGGTGACCTCGGTGATGGCCTCGATCACCGAGGCGACGCGGCCGGGGCGATCACAGGCGATGACGAACCACATGTTGTAGTGGTGCTCGCGGCGATAGTTGTGGGCCACCTCGGGGAAGGCGTTGACGACCTCGGCGACGCGCTCGAAGTCGGCTTCCGGCACCGCCAGGGCGGCCAGCGTCAGGGCACCGCCGAGACGCTCGGCCTGGAACATCGGGCCAAAGCGACTGAGGATTCCTCGCTCGAGCAGCGACGACAGGGCGTCGAGCAACTCGCGCACCCCGAGCCCCAGCTCCAAGGCCAGGTCGCCGTAGGGGTCCGGGGTCAAGGGCACACCCAACTGCAGGCGGTTGATGATCCGACGCTCTACCTCAGACAGCGCAGCCACCGCGTCATGGCGAGCGGTGGCAGCGTCGTGTGGATGGCGGTCGGGGTCGCCGGGGAAACCCCGGGACGGTGTTTCTGAGCTCATGGCTCCTCCGGGGGTGTCATGGTTCCTCGGGCGTGTAGCGTCCGCCGCGCTGGCGATAGGCCTGGCGGCTGAACAGCACCTGGTGGTCGACGTCTTCGAGGCCATGGCGCTGGATCAGCGCACGGATCTGGGCCTCGACACGCACTCGCCGGACGCCGTGGATCATGCAGAACAGGTTGTAGGGCCAGCCGAGGCGACGCACCCGCTGGTAGCACAGGGTGACCTCGGGCTCAGCGGCCAGACGCCGGCCTACCTCGTCGACGCGATCATCGGGCAGGTTCCACACCACCATGGCGTTGGCGGCGAGGCCCAGGCGGCGATGGCGGACCACCAGGCCGAAGCGTTTGATGAAACCGCTGTGCTGCCAGTGCCCGATCCAGGTGCGGACCTCCTCGACGCTCAGGCCGGTCTGCTCGGCCAGCACCTTGAACGGCTCAGGCACCAGCGGCAGCCCTTGTTCCAGACAGGCCCTCAGCCTGATAAGGCGGCGATCCTGGGCCTGCAGCGGGCTCGCCGGACGGCGCCCGGCGGTGGACGTGACGGCCTCGATCATGCTTCCTCCAGCTCCGCCCAGGGCAGGGCGAAGGCCAGGTCGATGTGATAGCTCTGGACCATGGGCAGGCGCAGCAACGGGGTGGCCAGTTCGGTCTCCAGCCGCGTCAGGCGCAGTTCCAGGCTGGTGCTGTCCGGCGCCGTCACCACGAACCACAGGTTGTAGCGGTGCTCGCGCCAGTAGTTGTGGTTGACCCCGGGGCAGGCGTTGATGATCTGTGCCACCGCCTCCCGGCGATGGTCCGGCACGGCCACCGCCACCAGCTCGCTGGCGCCGGCCTGGCGGTGATCGAACACCGCGCCGACGCGGCCCACCACGCCCAGGTCACACAGACGCTGCAGGCGCTCGATCAACGCCTGTTCATCCAGTCCGAGCTCTTCGGCCATGGCCGCAAAGGGACGCTCCACCAACGGCAGCGATCGCTGATAGCGATCGATCAGACGCCGGTCGATGCGGTCCAGGTCGTCGACCACCTTGTCGGTTGCCATGGCCATCTCCCGAAAAGCGAAAAATTGGGGCGGGCCGCCCGTGCGAGCGGCCCGCGAGGACGTCAGTAGACGTCGTGCTGGGTGTTGTAGACGTTGAACTTGCCGGTCGGCGTGACCAGTCGCTCGTCCTTGATCACCGCTTCCAGCTGCAGCGTCTCGTCGTCGACCACCACCAGCGCGGAAGACTGATCGGCGGTGTTCCACACCGAGAACCAGACCTCGTCGCCGGCACGGTTGTACTCCGGCTGCACCACCCGCTTGGGTCCTTCGCCAAGATCCGCCCAGTCGGCGATCGGCAGCACCTGGAAGCCCTCTTCCAGGTCGTTGACGTCATACACGGCAACGCTCTGGCTGATGGCCTCGTCGGGATTCAGCGCGGTGTCCACGTAGAGGTGCTCGGACTCGGGGTGGGTCTTGATGAACAGCGAGCCGCCGCCCTGACCTTCCAGGGTGCGCACCACCGTCCAGGCCTGGTCCGGATGACCTTCCGGGTCGGTACCGATCAGCGAGATGGTGTTGTCGCCCAGATGGCTGGTGGCCCACACCGGCCCGAACTCGGGGTCGACGAAGTTGGCGCCACGTCCCGGGTGCGGGGTCTTGCCCACGTCGATGATCGCCTCGAGCTCACGCTCCTTGGCATCGATGACGACGATCTGGTTGGACTGGTTGGCGGCGGTCATGAAGTAGCGACCGCTGCTGTCCCAGCCACCGTCGTGCAGGAAGCGGGAGGTGTCGATCTCGACGCTGGACAGGGCGTCTAGGTTCTCGTAGTTGACCAGACGGACCTTGCCGGTTTCCTTGACGTTGACGATGAACTCCGGGTGCTGATGGGACGCCACGATGGCCGCCACACGGGGCTCCGGATGGTACTCCTGGGTGCCCACCGTCATGCCGCGGGTGCTGACGATCTTCTTCGGCTCCAGGGTCTCGCCGTCCATGATCACGAACTGCGGCGGCCAGTAGGTGCCGGCGACCGCGTAGGTGTCCTCGTAGCCCTCGAACTTGGAGGTCTCCACCGAACGCGCCTCGAGACCCACCTTGATCTCGGCCACGGTGGTCGGCTCTTCCATCCACAGGTCGATCATGTCGACCTTGGCGTCGCGGCCGATGACGAACAGGTAGCGCCCGGAAGCGGACATCCGCGAGATGTGCACCGCGTAACCGGTATCGATGACCTTGACGATCTCCTTGCTGTCGCCGTCGATCAGGGCGATCTGGCCGGCGTCACGCAGGGTCACCGAGAACAGGTTCTCCAGGTTCAGGTCGTTCATCTGCTCGGTAGGGCGATCTTCCGGCGCCACGAACACGGTCCAGCTGTCCTTCATGTCGGCAAGGCCGAACTCCGGGGGTACCGGTGGCTCATGCATGACGTAGTTCGCCATCATCTCGATCTCGTCATCGGTCAGCTGGCCGGAGGTACCCCAGTTGGGCATGCCCGCCGGTGAGCCGTAGGTGATGAAAGTCTTGAGATAGTCCATGCCGCGTTCACGGGTGATGTCGGTGGTCAGCGGCTTGCCGGTGGCCCCCTTGCGCAGCACGCCATGACAGCCGGCACAGCGTTCGAAGTAGATCTCCTTGGCGTGATCGAACTCTTCCCGCGTCATCGCAGGGGCGCCCTCTTCATCGGGCATCATCACCGCCGCCGGGTCGACGCCGGACGGATTGCTCTGGTAGGCCGCCTCTTCCGGAGACAGGTTCTTCTCGGCGCCATGGGCGCTTCCCAGGCCTGCAATCACGATGGCTATCGCTGCGGCAAGGGGCTTGAGAGTCGTGACGCTTCTGGTCATCTTTTCACCTCGAGTCATGATCCACGTGTCTTTCATCCTGTCGCCAATGTCGTGCCACAAGATGAAAATGTCGCCAGGTTTTCCGCTTTCTCTTGAGCGAGTTATTTCCCTTGGTACGGCAATCCCTTCCCTGGATAAGCGACACATCTTCCTTCCAGATGAAGGCCGCGAAGACGCCCGCTCTCTTCGCGTTTGCCCTGCCTACCATGGAAGCGCGCATTCCCGACGATTTCACTGGGTCTCTTGCCGACTCTTGACCCCTATCAACAATCACTCCTCCGCGCACCAGCGGAAATTTTTCCCCTTTAATTTCTTAAGCTTAATGACCAAATAAGACTTTCGGAGCTACCTCGAAAGGAGCATTTCAGTACTTTTTGATCAAGACGTTGACGCGCATCATCCAATGGCTCCAGCCGCTATCGACAGCAGGACGAAACTCGACTACTGCTTGCCACTTCAAGAAACACCAACACCTTCGGGATAAAACGACGACCCATATCAATAAATATTTTCGATGAATCAAGGACACTGTCGGGTCCTACAGGGACCTTCGCCGGGGGACACTTGTCGATGGCAACACCTATTTCCCAGCACCCTTTCAGGTGCCATGCGTGCTCAGTGCTTTTGCCACGATGGCGTGCCGCCCTCGCCTGCCTTCTGCTGATGGGAGCATGGGCTGCCGATACATCGGCGGCGCCTGCGCCCAGCGCCTCGGCGACACACAAGACCAGCGCCTCGGCGACGCAAACGACCAGCGCTTCAGCGACAGATTCGAACGGCGCAGCAGTCGACCCGGAGGCGCTCGGCAACCTGCTCCTTCAGGACTGCGGTTCCTGTCACGGCATGACCCTCAAGGGGGGGCTCGGCCCTGCTCTCACCCAGGAGCGCCTGGCGGTCTACGACGTCGACACCCTGACCACCATCATCCTCGAAGGCCTGCCCGGCACCGCCATGCCGCCCTGGCGCGATCTGCTGAGCGCCGAAGAGGCCCGCTGGATCGCCGAGACGCTCAAGCACACCGACGCTCAGGAGCTCCCATGAGGCACCGTTCTGCATTGCCCCATCCCCCCGCAGCCAAGGGTCTTCGGCACTTTCACGCCCCGGGCTTCATGCTTGGCCTGGCACTGGCCTGCGGCCTGATCGCCTGGGGTCAGAGCCCGCACGGCTCAGCCGCCGTTGCCCACAGCACCGACGCCGGCACGCCCGAGGCCAGCTGCGCCAACCTCGCCACCGGCGGACTCGGGGTCGTGGTTGAACGCGCCGATGGACGCCTGGCCCTGGTCGACCGCCGCCAGCATCGCGTGATCACTCGTGTCGAGGGACTGGGCGATCTGTCCCACGCTTCGGTGAAGTTCTCCAGCGACGAGCGCTTCGCCTACGTGTTCGGCCGCGACGGCGGTCTGACCAAGGTGGATCTGGTGTGCGCCACCATCGACAAGAGAGTGCTGCAGTCCGGCAACAGCATCGGCGGGGCCATCTCCCAGGACGGCCGCATCATCGCGGTGGCCAACTACGAGCCGGGCGGCGTGAAGCTGTTCGACGCCGACAGCCTCGAGCTGTTGGCCGAGGTACCGGCGCGCTACACCCAAGATGACGGCAGTCAGGCGCTGTCCAAGGTGGTCGGCCTGGTCGACGCCCCGGGCAACCGCTTCGTCTACAGCCTGTGGGACGCCAACGAGATCCAGGTGCTCGACGCCTCGACGCTCATCGCGGACGAACAAGGTGCCAGCGAGCTTCCCGCCATCACCCGCTTTTCCGATATCGGCGAGAAACCCTACGACGCCCTGATCGATCCCATCGGGCGCTTCTACGTGGCCGGCCTGTTCGGCGAGGACCACCTGGCGCGGCTCGATCTGTGGCACCCGGAGAAAGGGGTCGAGCCGGTCCTGTCCGGCTATCGTCAGGGCGACGACAAGCTGCCGGTGTACAAGATGCCCCACCTGGAGGGCTGGACCATCGCCAACGACCACGCCTGGTGGCCGGCGGTGGGTCGCCACGAGGTGCTGATGGCGAACCTCGACGACTGGCGCCTGGAGCGACGGATTGCGGTGCACGGGCAGCCGGTGTTCGTGATGAGCCGGCCGGACCAGCGCCAGCTGTGGGTCAACTTCGCCCACCCCGACAACGATGTGGTCCAGGTCATCGACAGTGAAAGCGGCGAGATCATCCGCACCCTGACCCCCGGCCAGGCGGTACTGCACATGGAGTTCAGCCCGCGCGGCGAGGAGGTCTGGATCTCGGCGCGGGACTCCGACCAGGTGGTGGTCTACGACACCGCCACCTTCGAGCGCCTGGCGACCCTGGAGGCCGAGTCGCCCAGTGGCATCTTCTTCACCGATCGAGCCCATCGCATCGGCCTGTAGGCCGCGGGAGAACGCCATGCACCCTGCTTCGCTGGAAACTCGCCAGTCGCAATCACAACAGAATGCCGTCGTCACGACGCCTTCCGGGCAGCGCAAGGTGCTGCTGCTCTACGCCCTGATGCTGGGCAGCGTCATGGCGGTGGTGACCGCCCCCGTCAGTGCACTCGTCGCTCATCTTTGGCTGGCCATCAGAAGACCCACCGATGCGGTACTGGTGAGCCACCTGCGCTTTCAGCTGGCGACCTTCTGGTACGGCGTGCTGGCCGGGGCGATCGGCCTTGGCCTGTGGGGGCTGATCGGCCACATCAACCTGCCGGGGCTCACCGGCTGGGCCTACGGCTATCTGGGCTTCACCCTGGCGCTCATCTGGATGGTGGGACGCTGCGCCCTGGGCATCCGCCGGCTGTTGCACCACCTGCCCGTCCCGCGCCCCCTGTCCCCGCTGCTGGGTGGCTGCCGCGTGCGCTTTACGGACAGCGACCGGTGAACCTCGATCGCGGCGCCTCTGGCATGCCGGGCTCTGGTTCTCAGGACTCTGGTTTTCAGGGCTCTGGCTTACCGGGCTCTGGCTTGCCCAACCCTGGCTGGGGGCCGCTGTCGGGCCTGCCGGGCAACCCGCTGATCTGGGTGCTGATCATCAGTGAGCTGCTGGTGTTTGCCGCCTTCTTTGGCGTCTTTGCCTGGCAGCGGGTGCTCGACCCCGTGGGCTTTATCGCCGGGCAACGCCATCTCGAGCCGCTGCTGGGTGGGCTCAATACCCTGGTGCTGCTGACCAGTGGCCTTGCCGCGGCGATGGCGGTCACCCAGTCCCAGTGTCCACCCCACGCCCTGCGCGAGCGCCGGATACGCCAGTGGCTGGGCCTGGCTGCAGCGCTGGGCATGGCCTTCTGTCTGATCAAGGCCGTCGAGTATCACCTCGAGTTCTTTTCGGGCCCACTGCCGGACAGCGGCAACTTCTTCACCTTCTACATCGGCCTGACCGGCTTTCACGCCGCCCACGTCATCTTTGGCCTGTGCCTGCTGGGCGTCGCGATATGGCGCCCGCGAGCGGACACCGTGGAGACCGTCTGCGCCTTCTGGCACATGGTCGATCTGATCTGGGTACTGCTGTATCCCCTGCTCTATCTGGTGCGGTGACGACAATGCATGACACGGACACTCAGCGCAGACGCCTGTGGCGCACCTGGGCCCTGTTGATGGGCATGACCCTCATCGCCATGGCCAGCGGCGCGCTGCATCGCGGCCCGCTGGCGCTCTGGGCCCTGGCGCTGGTACTCGTTGCCAGCCTGGTCAAGGCGCAACAGATTCTCTCCACCTACCTCAACCTGCGTATTGCCCCCGCCTCCTGGCGAGGGGGACTCTTGGTACTGGTCGGGGTGATGGGGCTTGGGCTGGCGGCTGCGGGACTGCTGCCTCGCTGGATCGAGGCTCCTGGTGCGACCGCCGGTGCGACCACCATCCCGGCCTCGATCCACAGCACCACAATGAATAACACCACTGATCGACACACTGAACGACACAACGAACGACACAACGAACGACAGGCACAGGAGCCCAGATGAACAAGGCCGTGGAAATCGACATGACCTTCGAGGAAGACCCCGGCGAGACCATTCGCCTGGTGGCGGTGGTCAACGACCGAGGCGACCTGACCTCGACACAGGTCTACGGCTTCGCCCGCGACCGCGCGGAAGAGGAACTGGTGACCTACCCCTTCGTGCTGGATCGAGCGGGCGATGATCACTACCAGATCCGCTGGGGCTACGGTGACTGCACCGAGAGTGCGCTGAACTTCTCATCCCCCGCCGTGGCCCTTGGCCAGCGCGTCTATCGCGTCGATACCTACCGCACCGGCAGCGCCCGTTTCTGCTACGAGATCACCGGCACCAACGATCTGGTGCGCTGAGCTGCTAGCGACGGACGGCCAACGGCGAGCGGCCGACCACTCAGCCCCGCAGCGCCCAGCGTTCGAGCCGGCGCCAGAGCCGCAGGGTGAGCCAGACCGCAAGGGGCACCAGCGCCATCAGCGCGATGCCCCAGTCACGGTGATGGATCAGCCAGGCCAGCGGCGTGAACAGTATCAGCGCCGCAAGGCCGGCGGTGGCGAGCGCCAGCCGCTGACGCCAGCGAGTCTGTGACGAAGACATGACGTTCATTGGGCCACCAGCTGTCGGTAGATGCCCGGCAGCGCCAGGGCGAGATGCTCCGGACGCGGCACGATGGCGTAGCCCCCTCGACCGAAGATGCGACCGAGATAGCGACTGGCCTCGCGATCGATGGTCACCCCGAATACCCGCACGTCTTCTCGCGCCGCCTCGCGCACCGCGTGGCGGGTGTCCTCGATGGCGTAGCGCCCCTCGTAGTAGTCGGTGTCGTTGGGCTTGCCGTCGGTCAGCACCAGCAGCAACCGATGCTTTCTGGAGTGCTGACCTAGTTCCTTAGCCAGATGTCGGATCGCCGGCCCCATACGGGTGTAATGCCCCGGCGTCAGCGCCGAAATGCGTCGTTCCACCCGCTCGCCCATGGCCTCGTCGAAGGCCTTCAACCGCCTGACCCAGACCCGATGCCGGCGCTGGGAGGTAAAGCTGTGGATGCTGACGTCGTCGCCGCAGCCGGCGATGCCGTGGCCCAGTACCATCAGCGCTTCCTGGGCCACGTCGAGCACGCGGCGACTTTCCAGCCAGGCATCGGTGGACAGCGACACGTCGATCAGGATGGACACCGCCAGATCACGCCCCTGGGGCCTGGCGTCGACGAACAGGCGGTCGCTGGCCTGACCGCCGGCGGCCAGGTCGCAGCGACTGCGGACCAGGGCGTCCAGGTCCAGCTCGTCACCGTCCGCCTGGCCCCGCAACCACTCTCGCCGAGGCCGCAGGGCCTCGAACTGGCGGCGTACCCGGCGTACCCGGCGCGTCGCCGCCTCGTCGCCCTGCCAGGGCTCGCCCTCCTCGATGGCAGGTTCGGCGATCACCCGGCAGTGGGCCGGCAACAGCCGGCCCTTGCGGTAGTTCCACTCAGGATAGAGGTGCTCGACGCTGGAACCGGCGGCCAGCGACTCGCCACAGGCGGCGTCGGGCGCCAGGTCCAGCGACATCTTCAGGCGTGAGGCGGCCCGTCGCCGGTTGCGGCTCAAGGTGATCTCGTCGATCTGGTCAGCCGCCTCGCGCGCGGCGTCTTCCTCCTCGTCATCCAGGTGGCGGTTGACGTTGACCATCTCCGCCCAGGACAGCATCTTTTCCGAGGCATTGAGCATCAGCGGGTCGTCTCGCTCGGCCTGATCCTGATAGCGCCGCTCGGCCTTGCGCCGGGCACCTTCCACCTCGGCGGCCTGGGGCGGAGCCGTCTCTTCGTCCTCGTCTTCCTCGTCGGTCGACCTCGAGACGCACTCGAGCGTCGACGCTTCGCCCCATAGCGGCACCGGCAGAAAGGGCCGATACCCCCGTGGCGCGCGCACCGACGGGCGCCCTTGGTCATCCGCCGCCTGCAGCCAGGACCACCACTGGCGCGCGTCGCCTTCGGGACTGTCTTGCGTCTGGGCCTCGCTATCGAAGGATCGGTCGTCGCCCAGCAGGCGCCGGACCAGTGTCTCTACCGCAGCTTCTTGCGGAGGCAGGCCGCGGCGCCGAGGACGCACGGCGAGCAGCGCCTGGCACAGCCGGGCATGGCGCCGGACGAAGCCCGGATAGCGCGCAAGCGTCACCATGGTTGAGCGCCGGGCCTCGGCCAGGCGCACCAGATCCTGTGCGAGTGGATCGTCGCAGCGCGCCACGGGACGGCGCTCGGCCAGCGACATGGCCAGCCAGCGATATAGATCGCGATTGAGCTCAACCTCAGGCAGCAGCGCCAGTCGCTGCGGCAGCAGCAGGTGCTCGTCGTCACGCCGCGAGACCTCCAGCGCCTCCTCGTCGAAGCCCAGGCGCTGACGCAGTGACAGGCGATGGCGCGAGGCGCGCTTGCCGATCGCATCCAGGGTGACGCCGGGGTCGCCGCCGCTGGCGCGAAACAGCACCCCCAGCGAGCGCGACACCTCATCGAGGGTCACCGCCGCCTCGGGATATTCAGGATAACTGGCGGCACGTGACGCCCAGCGGTGCCAGTGACGGCCGACGAACTCCTCGACCTCGAGAAACTCCAGCATGGTCGTGGCTATCCGAAGGTGGCGGTGACGACGTCCTCGATGCCCTTGAGCACGTCGGGATCGTCACTGAGTGGCTCGAGCAGGGCCGCCCGGGCGGCGTCGAGCACCGGCATGCCGGCCTGGATCAGGCTGGCGCAGTAGATCAACAGGCGAGTGGACACCCCCTCTTCCAGGTCCTGGCCCTTCATCGCCCGCAGGCGTGCGGCCAGGTTGACCAGGGCCTCGCAGCGCCCACGCGAAAGGCCGCTTTCATGGGCGACGATGTCGACCTCTGTGTCGGCATCGGGGAAGTCCAGCGAGATCGCCACGAAGCGCTGGCGGGTGCTCGGCTTCAAGGTCTTGAGAATGTGCTGATAGCCGGGGTTGTAGGACACCACCAGCATGAAGTCGTCCGGCGCTTCGAGTCGCTCGCCGGTACGTTCCAGCGGCAGCAGACGACGATCGTCGGTCAGCGGGTGCAGTACCACGGTCACGTCCTTGCGCGCCTCCACCACTTCGTCGAGGTAGCAGATGCCGCCTTCGCGCACGGCCCGGGTCAGGGGGCCGTCGGACCAGGCGGTGTCACCGCCCTTCAACAGATAGCGTCCGGTCAGATCGGAGGCGGTCAGGTCGTCGTGGCAGGCCACGGTGTGCAACGGCAGCCCGAGACGTGCCGCCATATGGCGCACGAAACGGGTCTTGCCGCAGCCCGTCGGCCCCTTCAGCAGCAGCGGCAGGCGCTGGCGGTAGGCGTGCTCGAACAGCGCGACCTCCTGGCCGGTCGGCTGGTAGAAGGGGATGTCGTCACCCACAGGGTCCTGGTGCAAGGCGCACCGAGACAGGGTTGCTTGGGTCATGAACAGGGTCCTCGAGACTATCGAGGCCGCCTGACGGCGGCCTCGATCGGGTTCAGCTGGCGGACATCACCGGCTGGCCAGAGGCCGACCGACGGGCCGGACCGAACAGCGCGTAGAGCAGCAGCACCGCGCCCACCGTCACAGCGATGCCGGTGCCCAGGCGCATGGTGTAGAACAGGCCGAGCTGGTCCTGCACCTCCATGTAGTTCATCCCCAGCACCCGCTGCAGATGGGTCTGCACCGCACCGGCAAAGGTCAGGGTGAAGGTCATGAAGCACATGGCCGAGGTCAGGATCCAGAAGCCCCACATGTTGAGCACCTGGTTGAACGGCTGGCTCCGACGCAGCTGCGGCATGGCGTAGGTGATCACGCCGAGGATCAGCATCACGTAGGCACCGTAGAACGCCAGGTGGCCATGGGCGGCGGTGACCTGAGTGCCGTGGGAGTAGTAGTTGATGAACGACAGGGTGTGCATGAAGCCCCACACGCCGGCGCCGAAGAAGGCGACCGTCGGGCAGCCCATGGTCCACAGCATCGCGGCCTTGTTGGGGTGGTTGCGCGACCCCTTCCAGAACATCACGAAGGCGAACACCACCATGGCGAAGAACGGAATCACCTCAAGGGTAGAGAAGATGCTGCCGATGGCCTGCCAGTAGCCCGGCGTACCGATCCAGTAGTAGTGGTGGCCGGTGCCCAGCAGCCCGGAGAACAGCGACAGGCCGACGATGACGTAGAGCCACTTCTCGATCACTTCGCGGTCGACGCCGGACATCTTGATCAGCAGATAGCCGAGCAGCGACGCCATGATCAGCTCCCACACGCCTTCCACCCAGAGGTGCACGACCCACCACCAGTAGACCTTGTCCACCGCCAGGTTGCCGGGATTGTAGAAGGCAAACAGCCAGAACACCGCCGCCAGCCACAGGCCCAGCATCAGCACCAGGTTGATGGTGGTCTTGCGGCCCTTGAGCAGGGTCATGCTGGTGTTGTAGAGGAAGATCAGGAAGGACACCGTGATCAGCACCTTGACGAAGAAGGGCTGCTCGAGGAATTCACGTCCCTCGTGGATGCCAAGCTGATAGCACACCAGGGCGGCGACCCCGGCCACCACAAAGATGCCCAGCTGCAGATAGGCCAGCATCGGGCTATGAATCTCCCGTTCGGCCTCTTCCGGCATCAGGTAGTAGGTGCAGCCCATGAAGCCGATCAATAGCCACACGATCAGCAGATTGGTATGGCTGACGCGGATAATGTTGAACGGCATCAACTGGGCCAGGAAGTCTGGAAAGACGTAGACCAGCGCCGCCATGATGCCAAACACCAGCTGAAGGGCAAAAAGCCCCATCGCCACCAGGAAGAAGGCGTAGGCCACCTTCTGTGTTTCATATTTCATTTTTCATGTTCCTCCACGGTTTCCCCTCACGCGACGCGTACGCCATTGCGATCTTGTCGATATGTCACGCGAACCCACCGACCTATCCCGATACGTGGGGCGGCCAGTTCTGATCATCGATAGCGTCGGTCCACTCGAGGAAATCGATCAGCGAGGTCATTTCCTCGTCGCTCAGATCGAACTGCGGCATCTTGCGCCGCCCTGGTACGGCCAGCGGCTGAGCGCGCATCCAGGCCGCCAGTCCCGCCCTTGCCGCCTCGGGATTTTCGCGCCCGTGATAGCGGGTCCAGACATTGGACAGTTCAGGCGCAAAATAGGCCCCCTCGCCCATGATGCTGTGACAGTTGATACACATGTTCTTTTCCCACACATGCTTGCCTTCGCGTACCGAATCGGTCAGCGGAAGTGCGCTGGTGGACTCCGTCACGATGTACCAGTGACTGTGAGCAGTCAGCGCTACAAAGATCAGGAAAAAGAACAGTGAGCCCCCGTAGAAGATGTTGCGTGCTGCGGATTTTGTCAGACCCTCGGCCATGACCACGTCTCCTCATTGTTTGGCCCATGGTGCCGGAGAGTCAGACCTCCCTGGCCCCGTTGACCATTGTATTGAGGAGCGCTCTTCTATACCTGAGTTAAACACTCGGAATATGACATGCATCACCAAAATTCTTGATTGATTCGCCCCATCAACCACTTAAACAGTCGCCTGAACTATCGGCGATAAACGATGAAATTGATGAGACAAGATGACGACAATGTCGCCGCTATCAGGAGAAAAAATCAACGCCATTGAGGTAAATCAATGCATTGCAATAAAGAGGCTATACCAGCCAGGACAGGACGCTGTGTCGGTGCGCGGCGCCAAGCATATAGACGAAGATCAGCAGCGCCAGACAGGCCGACAGCGCCCGCGTTCGGACGCTGGCAGCTCGTCGAAGCGCCAGACTGCCGAAGCCGACATAGGCCAGCAGGGCGGTCAGCTTGGCCGCAAGCCATGGCGTCTGGTGAGGCCACTGGGTGGTGAGCACCATCAGCGACAGCCCCGCCGCCAGCAGCAGGGTATCGAGCAGATGGGGCAGCACGCGCACCCAGGAGCGTTCGAGCCAGGGCGACTCGGTCACCGACCACAGGGCGCGCAGGGCGAAGAGGGCACCGCTGACCAGCGCCAGCGACACATGCAGGGACTTGAGGGTGAGGTAGAGCGGTAACATCTGAGCCTAGCCGTCCTGACCGTCGACACGCGAACTGCCGAGAATCGGCACGTAGTGGGCCAGAAAGATGGCGTAGCCGAGACACCACAGGAGGATGCTCAGGCTGTAGACCCAGTGGGTGACCGAGGGCCACAGCGCCAGCACCAGCGAGCGCGACAGTCCCGCCGCCACCAGCAGGCCCAGAGCCACGCCGATGCCCGGCAGACAGCGCATGGGGCGGCCGGTATGGCCCAGCGACACCCGCGACATCATCGACAGCATCATGGTGCCCATGGCACCCACGGTGATGGCGTGGACACCCAGCTCTGCCCGGCCGACGCCCCACAGCCCCAGGGCCCACAGCAAAAGCCCCAGCGGCACGAAGGCGTAGCTCAGGTGAAGGCTCCACAGCAGGGGTTCACGTCCGGTGGCACGGCCTTGCCAGCGTATCAGGCGCAGCGGGTGGGCCAGCGCCGCCGCCAGCAGCGCCAGCGCCAGTACGCTGTCGGGCAGATCGGCCCCCAGGGTGCGTGTAAGCTGCAGCACCACCGCCAGCGCCAGGCTGCCGAGCGCCAGCCCCTCTAGCCAGGGCAGCGCCGGGCGGCGCTTCAGGCCCAGCCGGTTGGCGGTGAACATCGGGATCACCCGACCGCCCAGCACCCCCATGATCAGCGTCACCAGCAGCACCGCCAGGTAGGACGACTGGCGCACCAGCTCAGGGTCACCCTGGAGCACGCCCAGGTGGCTGCCCAGGTTGGCACCGGCGAGGATCGCCAGCACCGGCACGAAGATCAGGTTGCGCCAGCGCTTCGCCCGGATCACCATCACCGCCATCACGGCGCAGACGATCAGCAGAAAGCCGACGTCCAGCGCCATCACCAGCGCCTGTGGCAAGACGGGAAAGGCCAGCCCCAGCCTGGCCGCCAGCCACAGTGCGACGAGCCCCAGCAGCGGGGCGCCATGGAGCCCCCTGAGGCCGGTCCAGGTCTGCACCGCGGTCAGCAAGAACCCCGAAACCACCGCCCCCACCACACCGAACAGCATCTCGTGCTGGTGCCACCACAGCATGCCCGCCCGGGGCGACAGCACGAAGATGCCGTGCCAGAAAGCGAGCCACACCAGCAGGGCCACCACGCTGAAGGCCGCCGCCAGCAGGAAGAAGGGACGAAAGGCGAGGCGCGCAAGAGGCAGACGAGCGGCGACGGATGACATGGCGAGTACCTGAGTAATTCACTTGGTCTTGTGAAGTCTGGCCCGCTTTGGACAACATCACCATGATGCACATCAAAGGCACTGCCGATGCCGCAAACCTGACTCACGCTGGCAAGCCCTGCATCCCCCAACCCAGCCCCAACCCCGCGACAGCCTCGCACGCCCTTGGCGATGACCAGGCCAGAATCAGGCCTTTAGCCCCAGCCGCCGCGCCAGGCGATGCAGATTGCCGGGGTCCAGCCCCAGCCGGCGAGCCGCCCCTGCCCAGTTGCCTGCAGTGTCCAGGGCCTGCCGGATGCGCTCGCGCTGAAAGGCCTCGGTAGCCTCCCGCAGCGAGGGCTCTCGATCCAGCGCCTCGCCCGCTGGCCGATCGGCCGGCGACACGGCGCTTCGAGACGTGTCGCCTTGCGCTGCGGGCGCGCCAGTGATCCGGGCTGTCGCCGGCGCCAGCCCCAGGTGTTCGACCTCGATGCGTACGCTACGGCGGCGAGCATCGGGTGTCCCCAGCACGTCCACCGAGGCCAATGCCAGCAGCGAGGCTCGTGCCAGCAGCGACTCCAGCTCACGTACGTTGCCGGGCCAGTGCCAGGCCGCCAGCGACACCCGCGCGGCCTCGCTCAGGCGCAGGTTGCCGACGCCGAGACGCACCCGGTTCTGCTCCAGGAAGTGTCCGACCAGCAGCGCCAGGTCCTCGGGACGCTGGCGCAGCGGGGGTACCTCCAGCGGAAAGGCGCTGAGCCGGTGATAGAGATCCTCGCGAAAGCGCCCCTGGGCGACCTCCAGGGCAAGATCCCGGTTGGTCACCGCGACCACCCGAACGTCGACATGCTGGAGCCGATCGCTGCCCAGCGGCTGGACCTCGCCTTCCTGCAGTACCCGCAGCAGCTTTGGCTGCAGCTCCAGCGGCAGCTCCCCCACCTCGTCCAGCACCAGGGTGCCGCCGTCGGCCATCTGGAAGTGCCCGCGATGGTCGCTGGTTGCCCCGGAGAACGCGCCGCGCCGATGGCCGAACAGGGCGCTCTCGATCAACGAGGCCGGCAGCGCGGCGCAGTTCACCACCACCAGGGGCCCATCGGCACGTCGCGAGCCGTGATGGAGGGCATGGGCGATGCGCTCCTTGCCGACGCCGGTCTCGCCCAGCACCAGCACGCTCATGTCGGTGGCGGCGACCAGTTCCACCGAGGCCATCAGCTTGCGCATGGCGCCACTGCGCCAGCCGGTCAGCCGACGTGGCAACTGGCCGTGGTCATCGCGCTGCAGGGCGAGCTGCAGGCGGGCGCCGTCCAGGCGCCGGGACAGCCGCAGGCAGGTGCCCAGCAACTCGGCCGCCGCCAGCAGGCCCTGGTCATCCAGCTCGGCCAGCGCCCCCGGGGTCAGGGCGTCCAGGGTGACCATGCCGATCAGCTCATCACCGTCGCGCAACGCCACCCCCAGGCAGTCATGGACAGGGCTAAGACCGTCATCCAGCAGCCCGTCGTAGGGATCAGGAAGGGGCGAGTCCGCGGCAAAGCGGCAGACCCCCGGCGCCTCGGCGATGGCGGCGAGGCGAGGATGCTCGCTCAAGGCGAAGGTCCTGCCGGCCACGCCCTCGGGCAGGCCGATGGTGGCCACCGGCCTGAGGCCGGAGCCCTGCGCCACCAGCAGCGCGCTGGCATCCGCCGCGGTGGGGGCCACCAGTGATTCGAGCACGCCCTGCCAGGCCTCGGCGAGCTCGGGGCCCTGCTCATCGCCCAGGCGCTGAAGCAGGGCACGCAGGCGTCGTAGAAAGCTGACCACCTAGAATGTCCTTTTGACTATCAACAGTGTCAAAACGATAGCACTTGTAGTGTCAGATCGACATGCAACCTCGATCTCGTTCACAAGAGGTACCACTGGCCTGGGCGAATACCGGGACAGAATCGGGTCGGGAACGTGGCCGGGAACCGGGCCAGAAAAAAGGAGCCGGGTAGCGTGACCAGCGCTCTCGACAAGCGCCCTGTGGATCCACACTGCCCGCTCGTTACCCGCTCTGGATCACCCGCACTGTGGCAAGTTGGCGCACCTCAAGCGAAGCGGCATATCGCTTGCTCCATACAGGGTACAGAAAGGCGACGAGCGATACGCCCCGACCCCGTGGAAGCACCGAAGGTGTCGAGGCATATCAACCGATGCTCTGTTCACAAGCTGTAGAGAAAAAGTAGGCCCAAACGAGCCAGGCCTCCGACGCGGTGAGGGTTTTTTGCCACAGTGGGAGCGCGCTGCGCCATATCCCTGACAGGAGACGCCATGACCACCGCTGCCCAAGACGCCATCATCGATGCCACCGCCCCTCTGGTCGCCGAACATCTGGACGCCATCACCGCCCGTTTCTATCCGCTGATGTTCGAGCGCTACCCGGAGGTCAAGGCAGTGTTCAACCAGGCCCACCAGGCCGACGGTGGCCAGCCGAAGGCGCTGGCGCGAGGGGTGCTGGCCTATGTCGGCCTGCGCCGCCAGCCCCAGGAGGTCATCGACTCGATGCAGACGGTGATCAGCAAGCACGTCTCGCTGGGCATCCAGCCCGAGCAGTACCCCATCGTCGGCGAATGCCTGATGGCCGCCATCGGAGAGGTGCTGGGCGAGGTGGTGACGCCGGAGATCGCCGACGCCTGGACGGCCCTGTACAACGACCTGGCCGCGCTGCTGATCGCCGCCGAAGCCGAGCGCTACCAGGCCTTCGCCGAGCGCCCCGGCGGCTGGCGTGGACTGCGCGAGTTTCGTGTCGCCCAGATCCAGCGCGAGTGCGAGGTGATTCGCTCCTTCACCCTGGAGCCGGTCGACGGCCAGCCGGTGGCCGACGCTGAGCCCGGCCAGTACATCGGCTTGCGTCTGGCGGTGGACGAGGCAATCGTGCATCGCCACTACAGCCTGTCCGGCAGCCCCAACGGCCGTAGCTATCGCATCTCGGTGAAACAGGAGCCGGGCGGTCTGGTCAGCAACTTCCTGCATCAGCAGATGCGCGTCGGCGACACCCTGGAACTGCTGCCCCCCGCCGGTGAGCTGACCTTGGACGATGGCGACGCGCCGGTGATGCTGATCAGCGGCGGTGTCGGCCAGACACCGATGCTGCCGCTGGCGCGCCAGGCCCTGGCCCAGGGACGCCGGGTCTGCTACGTCCACGCTGCCCGGAACATCGACCACCACGCCTTCCGTGGCGAGGTCGAGGCCCTTGCCCGAGACTATCCGCAACTGCTGACCCGGGTCTGCGCCTACGAGGAAGGCGACGGCGGCGACATCAAGGGCCGCCTCGAGCGTGAGCTGCTGGCCCGCCTGCTGCCCGGCGGCGACGCTCAGTGCTACTTCGTCGGCCCGCCGCCCTTCATGAGCGCCATCGACAGCCATCTGGCAGAACTGGGTATCCCCGAGCAGCGCCGTCACTACGAGCACTTCGGCCCCTCGCGTCCGCTCGACCATAGCAAGAGCGTCGCCTGAGCCGCAGCTGGCTATCTTATTCGACGTGTCTGCGCTGCGCCGCCGTCATGAAAACTTCGGTCCCTCGCGTCCGCTCAGCAACACCAGTAGAGTCGCCTGACAAGCACGTCTGACCGTCGCGTTCCACTCAGCCCACCACGACAAGGCCGCGCCCGAGGGCGCGGCCTTGTCGTGTCTTGCGGCGGTCGCTCACTGGCCAGGACATCAGGCGTGCTGTCGCGCCTCGGGCTTTCTCACCACCATGAAGTAGTAGAACACCCCGGTCAGCGCCAGGAAGAACAGGCTGTCGGGACTGGTGAGGAAGATCAGCGGGTTGCCGTCGGACAGCGACAGCGAGCGTCGGCAGTATTCCTCCAGGCTCGGGCCGAGCACGAAGCCGAGCAGCAGGCAGGCCACCGGATAGCCCTGACGCCGCAGCAGGAAGGCGAGGACCCCGAACACCAGCGCCAGTCCCATCTGGAAGATCGAGTAGGTGGCCACGTAGCAGCCGACCAGCGCGATCACCGCGATGCTGGCGTAGAGCACATCGCGGCGGATCGAGACGATGCGCACGAACCAGGGCCCCAGCACGTAGAGCGTCAGCGGCACCATCACCAGGGCCGCCACCAGCAGCGCCATGAACATCGGTGCCACCAGCGCAAGCTGGCTGTCGAGGAACTGTGGCCCGGGCTGCAGGCCGTTGATCACCAGCACGCCCAGCACGATGGCGGTGGTGGGATCGCCGGGAATACCGAAGGACAGCATCGGCACGAAGGCGCCGCTGCACATGGCGTTGTTGGCGCCCTCCGCCGCCGCGATGCCTTCCACCGAACCCTTGCCGTACTTCTCCGGGTGGCGTGAGCTGCGCATGGACTCGGCGTAGGCGACAAAGGCCGCCATGGAGCCTCCGGCGCCTGGCAGCACGCCGACGCTGTAGCCGATGATGGCGGTCTTGACGTAGCGATAGACGCCGATTTCACGCACCTCGTGCCAGGGTGGAATAAAGTCCCGGCGGCGAATGACGCTGGCCTTGATGGCGTCGACCTCGACGGTGCGCGAGGCGCGGTTCTGCGACTGCACCAGCAGCTCACTGACGGCGAAGGCGCCGATGACCAGCGGCATGATGTCGATGCCCTGCATCAGCACGCCGGTGCCGAAGGTGAAGCGGGTGACCGGCTGCATCACGTCGATACCGACGGTGGCCACCATCACCCCCAGGGTGGTGGCGACCAGGCCCTTGGAGATGGCCCCACGCTGGGAGATGACGATCACGATCAGGGCGAAGGCGATCAGCGAGAACTTGCCCGGCGTGCGAATCAGCAGCGCCGCCTCGGTGGCCAGCGGCGCCATCACCATCAGCATGATGGCACCCAGGGCACCGCCGATCATCGACGCCAGGGCGGCGTGGCCCAGCGCCTTGGCGCCCTCGCCCCGCTGCTGCATGGGGTAGCCCTCGATGGCGGTCATCATCGAGGCCGGGGCACCGGGAATATTGATGGTGGTGGCGGTGATGCTGCCACTGCACATGCCGGCCATGAAGATGGCGGCGCAGGCGACCAGCGCCGCGGTGATGTCGAGGCTGTAGGTCAACGGCAACAGCAGGGCGATGGCCAGCATCGAGGTGAGCCCCGGCACGGCGCCAAAGAAGGTGCCGATCAGGTAGCCGCCGATCAGGTAGGGCAGGATGTCGGGCTGCATCAGCACGGCAAGGCCCTTGGAGAGTTCGATCAGATAGTCCATGGGTCAGATCCAGGGCGTCGGCAGGCGAACCTGGAACACCAGCTCGAAGAGCCCGTATCCCAGCAGAGTGATCACGCCGGCCACCAGCGCCTTGAACGCCAGCGCCTGCGGCGAGGGCCGCCCGGTGGCGAAGGCCAGCGTCATGCTGAAGGCGTAGAGGAAGGTGGCGATGAAGTAGCCAAGGTGGGCAAACAGGGCGATATAGACGGCGGTGAGCAGGGTGACCGCCACCGGCCCCCGCCACGCCGCCACCTTTGCATCGCCACGGTTGTCGCCGCCCTCGTCGCTTTCCCCGGCGCCGGCCTCATCACCTGCCTCGCCACTGGCCGCCTCGCGTCGATCGGCGAGGATCACGCCACCCAGCGCCAGCAGCATGACCACGGCGAGCGCTACCGGGAAGAAGGAGGCGGTCAGGGCCCCGTTCTTGATGGGCGGGGCTATCTTGAACGCCTCGAGCAGATAGATCAGGGTCAGGGCCAACAGGCAGATGACGACACCTGTCGGCCCCGTCAGCCAGGTCCCCAGGCGGGAGAGCGATTTCATCGGGAGTCCTCCGGAAAAGAGCCGCCACCGCGGTGGCGGCGCGGGCTTACTGGCCGATCAGGCCGGCTTCCTTCAGCTCGTCCATGCGCGCGAACAGCTCACCCTGGGTCTGTTCGGCCCAATCCTCGACCTCATCGGTGCCCAGCCAGTTGGGGGTGACACCGACGTCGACCAGCCAGGTCTGGAATTCCTCGCTGTCGTAGGCCTGCTGATAGGCCGCCTCGAGGGCCGTCACGGCGTCGTCCGGCGTATTGGCAGGCGCCGCCAGGATCACGAAACTGCCCATCTGGATGTCGTAGCCCAGCTCGGTTGCCGGGGGCACGTCGGGGAAGCTCTCGCTCTGGACGTCGGTGAACTCCACCAGGCCACGGGCGTCACCCGCCGAGATCAGCGATTCGAAGTCACCGAGGCTGGTCAGCGCCAGGTCCACCTCGCCGTTGAGCAGGGCCTCCTTCTGGGGCGCCGCACCACCGGGATAGGAGACGATCTTGAACTCCACCTCGGCCTGATCCTGCAACTGCAGCAGCGTCAGGTGGGTCCGCGAGCCCATGTTCTGGATACCGGCGCGGATCTCCCCGGGCGCGGCCTTGGCCGCCTCGATCAATGCCTCGAGGCTATCGAAGCGCGAATCCTCCGGCACCACGACGGCATCCGGCTCGCTGGTGATCCGCGCGATCAGATCCAGCTTGTCGATATCGTAGCCGGCCAGCATCCCCTGCCACGGGATGGTGACGACGCTGTCGTAGGTCAGCGCGATCAGGGTGTAGCCATCGGGGCGCGCGCCCAGCGCCTGCACCAGGCCGTTGGCGCTCATGCCGCCTTCGATGTTCTCGACGTAGACGGTACCCCCCAGCGGCTCCTCGGCCAGGTTGGAGATCTTGCGCACGATACCGTCGGTACCGCCGCCGGCGCCCCAGGGCACGATCATGCGAACGTCGCGCTCCGGATAGTCCGCCGCGACCGAGGCACTGGCGACCAGCGCCAGGCCACCCAGGGTCATGCTCATCGACTTGCGCATCTCTTCCACTCCTTGCCACCGTCAGGGCAGTGCTTGTTGTTGGCTTGCGGGGACGGCCGACGCAACGCGGTGTGGCCGTTCCTGTGGGGACTGCTGCTCTTGTGGTTGCTGCTCTTGTGACGACTACTTCGGCTTTTGCACTTAAGGTATTACATCATACAAAGTATTCGTGTACCCAAGATAGCCAGAGCATGACGACTGCGAAATGCGACTTTAGTGAGGGATATCCGTCTGTCGGCGCGGCCCCGGGCGCCATCAGAAAAGCGCGGCCCCGGGCGCCACAAGAAGGCGCTTCATCAACGGGGCGCCATAAGAAGGCGCTTCATCAACTGGGCGCCACAAGACGGCGCGGCATGAATCGGGCACCATGAAAAACGACAGGGGGGCCGATCGGCCCCGCTGTCGTTTGCGGTCGACTCTCTATCACCCTCGCCGCATCGTCCGCTGTATCCGCCTTGAAGGACGGAGCGCTTTAACCGAGCCCCGGCGGGTTCAGCCGAGGCAGGCGCGCCTGCAGCAGCGCGGCCGCCTGCATGACCCTGTCATCGCGGAACTTCGGCCCCACCAGATGCAGCCCCACCGGCAGGCCCTGGTCGTCCAGCCCGCAGGGCAGCGACGCCGCCGGCTGCTGGGTCAAGTTGAACGGATAGGTGAAGGGAGTCCAGTCCATCCATTCCCGGTAGGGGCCGCCCGGCGGCACGTTATGACCGGCCGCGAAGGGCGAGATCGGCATCGTCGGGGTCACCAGCAGATCGAAGCGCCGATGAAAGTCGGCCATGCAAGCGGTCAGCTCGGCGCGTCGGCGGCGGGCGTCGAGGTACTCGGCCAGGGGAATATCGGCGCCGCGACGGGCGATCTCGAGAAAGCCGGGGTCCAGCAGCGCCTGCTGCTGTGGCGACAGCCTCGAAAGCGCCTGGGAGGCGCCGGAGAACCACAGCGTATTGAAGGTGTCGATGGGATCCTCGAAGCCCGGGTCGAGGCGCTCGACCCGAGCCCCCAGCGCCTCGAGTTCACTGGCGGCCTGCTCCACCCGGGCGCGGATATCCGGCGCCACCTGAACGTAGCCCAGATCCAGGCTCAGCGCGACGCGCCAGCCACGCAGGTCCTGCGGCGGCGGCGCGCGCCAGTCGATGGGACAGGGGCCGCCAAGGTAGCCGTCGCGAGCGTCCGGCTGCGCCAGCAGGCTCATCATCAGGGCGCTGTCCTCGACACTGCGGGTCATCGGTCCCAGATGCGACAGGGTGCTCATGGCGCTGGCCGGCCACTGGGGCACCCAGCCGAAGGTCGGCTTGATACCGAAGGTGCCGGTGAAGCTGCAGGGGATGCGGATGGAACCGCCGGCGTCGCTGCCCTGGTGCAGCATGCCGAGGTTGAGCGCCGCCGCCGCCCCGGCGCCCCCGGAGGAGCCCCCCGGGGTCAGCGCAGGATTCCAGGGATTGCGGGCGATGCCGTGGAGCGGATTGTCGGTCACCCCCTTCCAGCCAAACTCCGGCGACAGGGTCTTGCCGACGATGATCGCTCCGGCCTGGCGCAGAAAGCCGCTGACCGGGGCGTCCACCTCCATCGCGGCGTCCGGGTCGCTGGTGCGCGAGCCCATGCGGGTCGGCATGCCACGGGTCAGCGTCAAATCCTTGATGGTGACCGGGATGCCATCCAGCGGGCCGCATGGCGTGCCCTCGCGCCAGCGCCGGGTGGAGGCCTCGGCGGCACGCAGCGCCTCGTCGCCGGCGACATGGGCGAAGGCGTTGACCCTTGGGTTGTCCCGGGCGATCCGCGCAAGGCAGTCCTCGATCACCTGGCTCGGGGTCAATCGCCGCTGACGAAAGGCCTCGAGCGCCTGGCAGGCGCCCAGCTCGGCCAGGGCCGGCTCATCGCTGGCCTGACGCTCGGGGGGGAGCGTTGCCTGACTCATCGCTGCCCTCCCTCGGCCCGAGCGGCGACGCCGGCGCTGTCCAGCACCGCGTGGAGCAGCACGTTGCAGCCGGCGTGCAGGTCCTCCGGCGTGGCGTACTCGATCTCGTTGTGACTGATGCCGCCTTCACAGGGCACGAAGATCATGGCGGTGGGCGCCACCCGGCCAAGGAAGATGGCGTCGTGACCGGCACCACTGACGATGTCCATGTGCGACAGGCCATGGGCCTCGGCGCCGGCACGCACCGCCTTGACGCAGGTCTCGTCGAAGGCCTCCGGCGGGAAGTCCGCGGTGGGCGTGAGTTCCGCCCGCAGACCGTGGCGCTGGCTGACCTCGGCCACCACCTCGGCGAGCCGGGCGGCCATGTCCTCGAGGGCGTCCGATTCCAGATGGCGCAGGTCGACGGTCATCCGCACCTGGCCGGGAATCACATTGCGCGAGCCCGGGTGGGGCGTCAGTACGCCGACGGTGCCGCGCCCGTGGGGCGCCGCCTCGTTGGCCATACGGTTGACCGCCAGGGTGATCTCGGCGGCGCCGACCAGGGCGTCCTTGCGCAGGTGCATGGGAGTGGGGCCTGCGTGGGCCTCGACGCCGGTCAGGGTGACATCGAACCACTTCTGCCCCAGCGCGCCGATCACCACGCCCAGGGTGGTGGCGGTATCCTCGAGCAGCGGCCCCTGCTCGATATGGGCCTCGAAGTAGGCCTTCACCTCGTCGAGGTCCACACGGTCGCTGCCGCGATAGCCGATGGCGTCCAGCGCCTCGCCGACACTGACCCCTTGGTCGTCGCAACGGGCCAGCATCTCATCGAGGCCAAGCTCGCCGGTGAACACCCCGGAGCCCATCATGCAGGGCGGAAAACGGCAGCCTTCCTCGTTGGTCCAGGCCACCACCTCGACCGGAGCCCGGGTGGTGATGGCGTGCTGGTTGAGGGTGCGGATGACCTCGAGCCCGGCCAGCACGCCGAAGCAACCGTCGTACTTGCCGCCGGTGGGCTGAGTGTCGATATGACTGCCGGTCATCACCGCCGGCATGCCGGGCTCGCTGCCCGCCCGTCGGGCGAAGATGTTGCCGATGGCGTCGATGCGGATCTGGCAGCCCTCGGCCCGGCACCAGTCGATGAACAGGTCACGGGCCTGACGGTCGAGTTCGGTCAGCGCCTGGCGATTGACGCCCCCCTTGGGGGTCGCGCCCAGCTCGGCCAGGGTCATCAAGGATTGCCACAGGCGCTCGCCGTCGCTCTTGAGCACGGCGCCGGCAGCCTCGAATGGGGTCACGGAAACGGTCATGGGTATCGTCCTTGCAAAAGAGTGGTCTCAGGCGCTCAGGGCCAGGTAGCGATCACGCACGCCGGGATCGTCACGGAAGTCGTCGGCGCTGCCGGTGTAGACGATCTGGCCCTGCTCGAGGATGTAGTGGCGGTCGGCCACCGCCTCGCAGACCCGCAGGTTCTGCTCGACCAGCAGCACCGACAGGCCCTCCTCGCGGATCGCCTTCAAGATCTTGACGATCTCGTCGACGATGACCGGGGCCAGGCCCTCGGTGGGCTCGTCGAGCAGCAGGATCCGCGGATCGTTGAGCAGCGCCCGGGCGATCGCCAGCATCTGCTGCTCGCCCCCGGACAGGGCGTTGCCGCGGTTGCGGCGGCGCTCCTCGAGGCGCGGAAACCAGCGATAGATGTCGGCCATCTGCCAGCGACTGCCGGCGCGTACCGCGATCTGCAGGTTTTCCTCCACGCTGAGGATGCTGAAGATGCCGCGGTGCTCCGGCACCAGCGCCACGCCCTGGCGGGCGATGCGAAACGGCGGTTGGCCAAGCAGCGACTGGCCGTTGAGCTCGATGCTGCCGGCGGGGGTGTCGACCAGCCCCATGATGCTCTTCAGGGTGGTGGTCTTGCCGGCACCGTTGCGCCCCAGCAGGGTCACCAGCTCGCCCTCGCCCACCGTCAAAGAGACGCCTTCGAGCACATGGCTCTTGCCGTAGTAGCTGTGGATATCCTTGATCTCGAGCATCAGGCGGCCTCCCCCAGATAGGCGTCACGCACGCGGGCATCGCTGCGCACGGTCTCGGGGTCGCCCTCGACCAGTACCTGCCCGCGGTTCATCACGGTGATGGTGTCGCTGATCGACATCACGATGCTCATGTTGTGCTCGATCAGCAGGATGCTGTGGTCCTTGCCCAGCTCGCCGATCAGCGAGGTCATGCTGGGGATATCGTCGATGCCCATGCCCGAGGTGGGCTCGTCCAGCAGCAGCAGCTTGGGCCGCGGGCAGATCGCCATGCCCACCTCGAGGATGCGCTGCTGGCCGTGGGACAGCTCCCCTGCCGCCACCCCGGCGCGCTCGGCAAGACCGATGCGCTCGAGGATCTCGTCGGCCCGAGCCAGGTGCTCGCGGCGCTTGTTCAGGCGTTGCCAGAAGTTGAGCGCGCGCCAGCCGTCGATGCCCTGGGCGGCCAGGCGCAGGTTTTCGTGGACGCTGAGCTCCTGGAACAGGCTGGTGACCTGGAAGGAGCGCGACATGCCCAGGCCGACCCGGCCGTGGGGCGGCTCCCTGGTGATCTCGCGGCCATCGAGCAGGATGCGCCCGGCGGTGGGCCGACGCTCACCGGTGAGGCAATGGAACAGGCTGGTCTTGCCGGCGCCGTTGGGTCCGATCACGGTATGGATGCTGCCGCGGGCGATGCGCAGGCTGACCCCATCCACCGCCCGAAAGGCACCGTAGGCCAGGGCCAGGTCGCGGGTTTCCAACAGTACGTCAGTCATGGCTGGCCTCCTTGTGCGGCTCGGCGTGGTTGCCACGGCGTCGCTCCAGCAGGCTCGACAGCCCGCCCCACAGACCGCCGCGCATGAAGATCACCACCGCGATCAGCGCCACGCCCAGCAGCAGCATCCAGCGCGGCCAGATCGACGACAGCAGGTCGCCCAGCAGCACGATGGCGCCGGCGCCCAGCAGCGAACCGAACAGCGAGCCGGTCCCGCCGATGATGGTCATGATCAGGATCTGCTCGGACATCAACAGCTCGATATTCGACAGCGGCACAAAGTTCAGCAGCATGCCGTAGAGCGCCCCGGCCAGGGCGGTGATGCCGCCGGACAGCACGAACACCATGATCTTGAACAGACGGGTGTCGTAGCCCAGCGCCGAGGCGCGCTGCTCGTTTTCGCGGATCGCCAGCAGGGTGCTGCCGAACGGCGAGTCGGTGATGCGCCGGGCCACCACGTAGATCAGCGCGAACAGCGTGGCCACCAGGGCATAGAAGGCCAGCGGCGAGGCGAAGCTGATCAGGGTCGTCTCGCCCACCGCCAGCGGCGGGCGCGGCACGTCGAGCAGGCCATTGTCGCCACCGGTCCAGTCGCTCAGGGTGTAGGCCAGGAAGTAGGCCATCTGGGTCAGCGCCAGGGTCAGCATCACGAAGTAGATGCCCTTGCGCCGGATGCACAGCATGCCCACGCCGAGTGCCAGCACACAGCCCGCCACCACGGCGATCAGCAGCGCACCGATCAGTCCTGCGTCAAGGTGGATCATCGCCAGCGCGCTGATGTAGGCACCTGCGCCGAAGAAGATCGCCTGGCCGAAGGACAGAAGTCCGGTGAAGCCGAGCAGCAGATTGCAGGCCAGTGCGGCCATGGCAAAGATCAGGATCTCGGTGGCCAGGGTGGCGGAGGGCAGCACCAGCGGCAGCAGCACCATCACCGCCAGCATCGCCAGGGTGGTGCCGGCGCCGAGACGCCCCTTGAAGCGGCGCCGGCCCGGGTTGGCAGCGGCGGTATCGAGTGTCTTGGTCATCATCTCATGCTCTCCCGAACAGTCCGTGGGGACGCAACAGGATCACCACCGCCATGGCGGCGTAGATCATCAGGCTGGCGCCCTGGGGCCACAGCGAGGTCATCAGGCTCTGCACTACGCCGACGATCAGCCCCGCCACCAGGGCGCCGGTGAAGGACCCCATACCACCGATCACCACCACCACGAAGGCCAGGCCCAGCACCTCCGGCCCGATGAAGGGGTGCGCCCCCCGCAGCGGCGCCGACAGCACCCCGGCAAGCCCCGCCAGGCCCACCCCGAGGGCGAAGGTGATGGAGAACAGGCGAAAGATGTTGGAACCCAGAAGCGATACCATCTCGGTGGACTCGCTGCCGGCGCGCACCAGCGCGCCGAAGCGGGTGCGTTCGAGCAGCAGCCACAGCACCACCGCCACCAGGGCGCTGAAGCCGATCAGAAACAGCCGGTAGTAGGGGTAGGCGAAGTTGCCGATGCGTACCACGCCCTGCAGTGCCTCCGGGGTGGGGATGCTCTTGCCCACCGGGCCCCAGATCATGATCGACAGCTCCTGGATGATCAGCGCGATGCCCAGGGTGACCAGAATCTGGAAGGTATGCGGCAGGTGGTAGATGCGCTGGATCAGGCTGCGCTCCAGCGCCCAGGCCAGCAGCGCCACCAGCAAGGGGCCTGCGATCAGCGCCAGCCAGAAGTTGCCGGTCAGGCTGACCAGGGTGTAGCAGAGGTAGGAGCCCACCAGGAAAAAGGCCCCGTGGGCGAAGTTGACGAAGTTCAACAGTCCGAAGATCAGCGTCAATCCCACCGAAATCAGGAAATAGATCATCCCGAGCCCCAGACCGTTGAGGATCTGGAACAGATAGACGTTAAGCATGGTCCCGACTCCTGTCGTGCCGGGGACGCCGTCCCCGGCAGATTGGCAAGCTGACAGCCTTACAGCTGGCAGGGCGAGTCCTCAGGGGTGACGAAGGAGCGCCCGGCGCTGATCACGTCGGCGTAGTCGTCGGGGTCTTCCATTTCGCCCTCGGCCTTGCCCTTGAGCAGGTAGTAGTCCTTGATCACCTGATGGTCGGAGGCGCGGATGGTCTCCTCACCGGTGGGGCCCTGGTAGGTGTAGCCTTCCAGCGCCTCGATCAGCGTCGGACCTTCGCTGGCCCCGCTGGCGTCGGCCACTTCAAGCATCACGCGTGTCATGGTGTAGTCGGCAGCCAGGGGATAGGTCGGAGTGATGTCGTAGGCCTCGCGCACCGAGGCCACCAGCTGCTGGTTGAAGGGGGTGTCGACCTCGTGCCAATACTGGGCGCCGAAGTAGATGCCGTCGACGTTGGCTGCGCCAAGTTCCTCGAACTGGTCGAGGCCCGCCGACCACACCATCAGGATGTCCATCTGCTCGTTGAGGCCGAAGTTGCGCGCCTGGCGCAGGGCGTTGGAGGACTGGGAGCCGAAGTTCAACAGCACCAGCACGTCCGGCGCCGCCGACATGGCGTTGGTCAGGTAGCCGGAAAACTCCTGCTCCTGCAGCGAGTGATAGCTGTTGCCGACGTGCTCGACGCCGAACTCCTCGAACACCGCCTTGGCGTTGTCCAGCAGCGCCTCGCCGAACACGTACTCGGGGGTGATGGTGTAGAAGCGCTTGGCCTCGGGTAGCGCCTCGATCAGCGGCACCAGGGTCTCGCGGATGGCCCCGTAGGTCGGCACCGACCAGCGGAAGGTGGAGGCATTACACTCGCTGCCGGTCAGCTCGTCGGCGCCGGCGGGGGTCATGAACACGCCCTCGACGCCGGCGACTTCCTTGCCCACCGCCAGCGCCGTGGATGACAGGGTGGCACCGTTGAACAGTCGCCCGCCGTCCTGGTTGATCGCTTCCTGCACCTTGCGGATGGCGCGGCCGGCGTTGCCCTCGGTGTCCAGGCTGACGTACTCGATATCGCGGCCGAGGGTTTCTCGGGCCTCTTCCACCACCAGCCGGGAGCCCATCTCGGCGTACTTGCCGTAGCTGGCGAAGGCACCGGACAGGGACTTCACCCCATAGAAGGTGAGCGGCTGTTGATCCTGGGCCAGCAGCGGCTGGGTCGCCAGGCCAAGGGCCAGGGCGGAAAGCATCAGGGAGGTCTTGCGCACAGTCATTGTTGTTCCTCTTTTTTCGACGTCATCGGAGTGGATGAGGGGTCGCTGGCGTGGGGTGGCAGTTGTTGTCATTGTTGGTTGGTTTGCCGCAGGTCGGGGGCCAGGAGGCTAGCCGCCCGCCTCGCCGAGGGCGTCAGGTGAGACCAGGAACTGCTTGGCCATCTCGCCCTCCAGGGCCGACATATGGTGCTCGGCGTCACACATGTGCTCGTACATCAGGCGGCGCACCGCCTCGCGGTCGCTGGCCTCGAAGGCCTCCAGCAGGGCGATGTGATAGCGGATGTTCGATTCATCGAAGGCGTGGCGCTCCGGCTTGTAGGCCTTCTTGATGACGACCAGGTCGCGCAGCAGGTCGTTGAGGAAGGTGCTCATGAAGCGCAGCAGCGGATTGGGGCAGTACTCGGCCAGGATGTTGTGAAACTCGAGCTCCAGCATGCGGTGCTGGCGCTGGCTGAGTTCGTCCTCATGGGGCCGCTGGCACTGATCGATGTTGTCCCGCAGCCGGGTCAGCCCCGCCGCATCGAGCCGGTCCATGGCCGAGACCGCCACCTCGACCTCCACCATCCGCCGCAGCTGATAGACCTGGCTACCGTCCACGTGCTGGAAGTGCAGAAAGTTGCGCAGCGCGCGGCAGGCCGGATCGACGGTCACCTCGCGGATGATGGCGCCGCCACCGGGGCCGGTCTTGAGCGCGACCAGGCCTTCCACCTCGAGCACCCGCAGCGCCTCGCGAATGGTGCCCTTGGCGCATTCATAGCGCTCCATCAGGGCCTTCTCGTTGGGCAGGCGGTCACCCGGCGACAGGTTCTCCATCACGATCTTCTGCTTGATGTCCTCGCAGATCAGGTCCGCGAGCTTCTGTCGGCGCTGGGGAAAGGAAGTCGGCACGGATCGCCTCGGTCATTTATTCGAATAAATATAAGGATTAGACCCGTTGCGTGAATTGGTCAAGAAAAGAAATCGACGACACTAAACGTTTATCTTTACTCACGTGAACGACAACAAAGAGTGATTTTACAAACCTGAAGCCCTGTCCATGCTGAGTCCATGCCCGCCTGCGGCCCCTGACTGGAGACTCGCCATGCTGACCTTCGACACCCTCGATACCCATCCCGACGCCCACGCCGAGCGACCTGCGGGGGCCGGGCTCAACCATCACTACTGGATGCCGTTCACCGCCCACCAGGACTTCCACCAGCACCCGCGGATGATCCAGGGCGCCGAGGGCCGCTACTTCATCGACGACCGCGGCCGCCGGGTGTTCGATTCGCTGTCGGGTCTGTGGACCAGCGGCGCCGGCCACAACCGTGAAGAGATCCGCGAGGCGGTGGCCCACCAGCTAGGCAGTCTCGACTTCGCGCCGAGCTTTCAGGTGTCCCATCCGCTGGCCTTCAAGCTGGCCGAGAAGGTCGCGAGCCTGACTCCGGCCGGGCTCGACCATGTGTTCTTCACCGATTCCGGCTCCGAGTCCGCCGATACCGCGCTGAAGATGGCCAAGGCCTACTGGCGGCTCAAGGGCCGCCCGGAAAAGACCCGCATGATCGGCCGCGCCAAGGGCTACCACGGGGTCAACATCGGCGGCACCAGCCTTGGCGGCATCGGCGGCAACCGCAAGCACTTCGGCCAGTTGCTGGACTCGAGCCACCTGCCCCACACCCTGCAGCCGAACCAGGCCTTCACCCGGGGCCAGGCCGAGACCGGGGCCGAACTCGCCGATGCGCTGCTCGAGCAGATCGCCCTGCACGACGCCTCCAACATCGCCGCGGTGATCGTCGAGCCGATGTCCGGCTCAGCCGGGGTCATCGTGCCGCCCAAGGGCTACCTCGAGCGGCTGCGCGAGATCTGCTCGGCCCACGACATCCTGTTGATCTTCGACGAGGTAATCACCGCCTTCGGTCGCAGCGGCGCGCGCACCGGCGCCGAGGCCTTCGGTGTCACCCCTGATCTGATGACGGTGGCCAAGCAGATCACCAACGGCTGCGTGCCGATGGGTGCGGTGATCGCCTCTGGCGAGATCCATGACACCTTCATGCACGCCGGCGGCCCGGGACACGCCATCGAATTCCCCCACGGTTACACCTACAGCGGCCATCCGGTGGCCTGCGCCGCCGCCCTGGCCGCGCTGGACCTGCTCGAGCGCGAGGACTTCCCGGCCCAGGTCAGGGCCATCGCCCCGGCCTTCGAGGATCGCCTGCACGCCTTGAAGGGCCGCCCCCATGTGGTCGACATCCGCAACTTCGGCCTGGCCGGGGCGATCCAGCTGGCCCCGCGCGACGGCGATCCGGCCATCCGCCCGCGCGACGCCCACCTGGCGCTGTGGGAGGCCGGCTTCTATGTGCGCTTCGGCGGCGACACCCTGCAGTTCGGCCCTCCCTTCGCCACCACCGAGGCCGAGCTCGAGCGCCTGTTCGACGCCGTCGCCGAGACCCTCGACCGGCTCGACTGAGGCCGCTTGACTGGGGCCGCTCGACTGCGCCCGCTTGCCGGCACCGAGCGCCCGGCTTATCCACCTGAAACCGACAGCCTGTGGACAACCTTTACACCCACTGTTCACAGCATTATCCACAGCGCGGACGGGCCCTGCCCGTCCGCCCTTTCGACACTTGAGGACCCTCGATGGACAACGTCAATCACTGGATCAATGGTCAGGATCTCGAGGCCGGCCGCCACCTGCCGGTCACCAACCCGGCCACCGGCGAGACCATTCGCCAGGTCGCCGACGGCGACGCCGACACCGTCAAGGCCGCCATCGACGCCGCCCAGGCGGCCTTCCCGGCCTGGCGCGACACCCCGCCGGCCAAGCGCGCCCAGGTGATGTACCGCTTCAAGGCGCTGCTGGAGCGTGACGCCGATCGCCTGGTGCAGCTGATCAGCGAGGAGCACGGCAAGACCCTCGAGGACGCCATGGGCGAGCTCAAGCGCGGCATCGAGAACGTCGAGTACGCCTGTGGCGTGCCGGAGCTGCTCAAGGGCGAGTACTCCCACAATGTGGGGCCGTCCATCGACGCCTTCTCCAACTTCCAGCCGCTGGGCGTGGTGGCCGGCATCACCCCGTTCAACTTCCCGGCGATGGTGCCGCTGTGGATGTACCCGATGGCCATCGCCTGCGGCAACGCCTTCGTGCTCAAGCCCTCCGAGAAGGACCCGTCCGCCGCCCTGGCGGTCGCCCGCCTGCTCGAGGAAGCCGGCCTGCCCCAGGGCATCATGAACGTGGTCCAGGGCGGCCGCGAGACCGTCGAGGCGCTGCTCGACGCCCCCGAGATCAAGGCCGTGTCCTTCGTCGGCTCGACCCCCATCGCCGAGACCATCTACCGGCGTGGTGCCGAGAGCGGCAAGCGGGTGCAGGCCCTCGGTGGTGCCAAGAACCACGCCGTGGTGCTGGCCGACGCCGATATCGACAACGCTGCCAACACCCTGATGGGGGCCGCCTTCGGCAGCGCCGGCGAGCGCTGCATGGCGATCTCGGTGGCGGTGTGCGTCGGCGATGACACCGCCGACCGCCTGATCGAGGCCATGGGTCCCAAGATCGCCGCGCTGAAGATCGGCCCCGGCACCGACAAGGGCCTGGACATGGGCGCCCTGGTCACCGCCCAGCATCGCGACAAGGTGCTCGGCTATATCGAGAAGGGCGTGCAGGAAGGTGCCACCCTGGTGGCCGACGGCCGCGACCTGGTGGTCCCGGGCCACGAGAACGGCTTCTTCGTCGGCGGCTGCCTGTTCGACCGGGTCACCCCGGAGATGACCATCTACCGCGAGGAGATCTTCGGCCCGGTGCTGTGCGTGGTGCGTGTCGACAGCCTCGATGAGGCCATCGCCCTGACCAACGCCCACGAGTACGGCAACGGCACCTGTCTGTTCACCCGTGACGGCGAGGCGGCGCGTCGCTTCACCGACGCCATCGAGGTCGGCATGGTGGGTATCAACGTGCCGCTGCCGGTGCCGGTGGCCAGCCACAGCTTCGGCGGCTGGAAGCGTTCGCTGTTCGGCGACCTGCACGCCTACGGCCCTGACGCTGTGCGCTTCTACACCCGCCGCAAGGCGGTGTCACAGCGCTGGCCCTCGCCCTTCGAGACCACCCAGGCGGAGTTCCACTTCCCCTCCGGCGGTCAGTAGGCACCGGCATGAAGACCACGGGCCCTGCGGGGCCCGTTTTCGTTTACGACAGCGAGCGAGCCGCTGATCCACCACTGACACGCGACTTATACACCACAGTCCACAGCCCCTGCACCGCCTGCCCACCGCTTTTCACAAGGTGCCACACAGGGTTATCCACAGAACGACTCACAAGTTCATCCCCACCTTTATCTGCACGCCTGGCCCGCAAGTCGGCCCCCCGCCATCGCCAGGTTATCCACACCCGGCCCCGGTGCAGCGCGTCATCCATTCGCTCCATCCCCGACTTCATTGGCGGACACTGATACGCATCAAGCCGGCGGTGTCCGCGCGGGGCTAGCATGGCGCCTCTCTTCGCTCGGAGATCGACATGGAACTGGTCTGTCCCGCGGGTAGCCTGCCCGCTTTGAAGCGCGCCGTGGACGAGGGCGCCAACGCGGTCTACTTCGGCTTTCAGAACGCCACCAATGCCCGCCAGTTCGCCGGGCTGAACTTCACCGACAAGCGCGCCCGGGAAGGTATCGACTACGCCCACGCCCGGGGCTGTCGGGTGTTCTGCGCGATCAATACCTACCCGCAGCAGTCGAGCCTGGCCCAGTGGCGCGCGGCGGTGGACCAGGCGGCTTCGCTTCAGGTCGACGCCCTGATCCTGGCCGACCCGGGCCTTTTGGCCTACGCCGCCGAGCGCCACCCGGACATCCCCCGCCACCTGTCGGTGCAGGGCTCCGCCACCAGCCACGAGGCGCTAGCCTTCTACCACCGCGAGTTCGGCATCCGCCGTGCGGTGCTGCCCAGGGTACTGTCGATCCACCAGGTACGCGACCTGGCGCGCCACAGCCCGGTGGAGCTCGAGGTGTTCGCCTTCGGCAGCCTGTGCATCATGGCCGAGGGCCGCTGCTATCTGTCGTCCTACCTGACCGGCGAGTCGCCCAACACCCACGGCGTGTGTTCGCCGGCGGCCCACGTGCGCTGGGAGGAGACCGCCAGCGGACGCGAGTCGCGCCTGAACGGCGTCTTGATCGACCGCTACCGCGCCGACGAACAGGCCGGCTACCCGACCCTGTGCAAGGGACGCTTCGACGTCGAGGGTGATATCGGCCACGCCATCGAGGCGCCGACCAGCCTCAACACCCTGGATCTGCTGCCCCAGCTGGCGGCGCTGGGCATCAAGGCGATCAAGATCGAGGGTCGCCAGCGCAGTCCGGCCTATGTGGCCAGCGTCACCCGAGTGTGGCGCCAGGCGCTGGATCATCTGGACCGGGCCGGCGACGACTACCGCCCCCAGGCCGACTGGAGCGCCGCCCTGGCGCCGCTGGCCGAAGGCTCCACCCACACCCTCGGCGCCTACGAGCGCGACTGGAAATGACAGGAGGCGAGATGACCGCTGCTTCACTGGAATTGAGCCTTGGCCCGGTGTCCTTCTACTGGACCCGCGAGCGCTACTTCGCCTTCTATGAACAGGCCTGCCACTGGCCGCTGGCCAGCGTCACCCTGGGCGAGACCGTGTGCTCTCGGCGGCGCGACATGAAGCTCGCCGACTGGCTGGAGATCGGCCATCAGCTGGCCGCCGCCGGCAAGCAGGTGATCCTCGGTTCGCAGACCCTGATCGAGTCCAACGCCGACCTGCGCGACCTGACCAAGCTGTGCGACAACGGCGACTTCCTGGTCGAGGCCAACGACATGAGCGCGGTGCACCGGCTGTCCGAGGCGGGCCTGCCCTTCGTCGGCGGCCCGGCGCTCAACCTCTACAATGTGCCGACCCTGGAAATCCTCAAGCGCGCCGGCATGTTCCGCTTCGTCGCCCCGGTGGAGTTGCCTGGCGCCGACCTGGCCCGGCTGCTGTCTGACGCCCGCGAGGCGGGGCTGGCGCTGGACTGCGAGGTACTGGCCTACGGCCACCTGCCGCTGGCCTGGTCGTCGCGCTGCTTTACCGCGCGCCACCACCAGCACCCCAAGGATCGCTGCCAGTTCGTCTGCCAAGACTATCCGGAAGGGCTGTCGCTGACCACCCAGGACGACAGCCGCCGACTGTTCACCCTGAATGGTATCCAGACCCTGTCCGGGGCCTGTCAGGACCTGCGCCACGAGCTTGCCGAGATGGCCGCGATGGGCGTCACCACGGCCCGGCTAAGTCCGCGTTCAGAGGGGATGGATGAGGTGGTGGCGGACTTCGATCTGGCCCGCCAGGGACGCTATCCGGCGCCCTCGCCGCTGGCGCTGGTGGACGCCGAGCTGTGCAACGGCTACTGGCACGGCCAGGCAGGGATGGATCTGGCGCCGGTGCTGGAAGACTGAAAGCCCCTTCCCTCCCACGCCACCTCACTCAGGAGGCCGGTTCGCCGGCCTCCATCGCTAGATGGCTCACCCCGACAACCAGCAGGCGGTAACCAGGCGCCTAGGCCTCGCGAGGCAGCCAGCGCTGCAGCTGGCCCAGCGCCTCGAGCAGGTAGGGATGCAGCAGTTCCATTTCCTGCCCATCCAGCAGGTTCTTCACCGTCAGCCCCAGTTCGGTATCACCCTCCAGGCACAGCCGGCGCTGGAAGAACAGGCTGTCCGGGTCTTCCTCGCGGCTGGCCAGGCAGGCGAACTCGCGCCAGCCCCCCGCCACCTTCGCCTCCCAGGGCGCGTCGGTGACCTGCAGGCGACCGTGCGTGAGGGTCAGGGTGACCGCCAGCGCCAGATCATCGATGGACAGACACACCCGGCGCCCTTCAAGCACGTCGAACTCACCGTCGGCCAGTGGCTCGGCCAGGGTGCGGTTGAGCCAGGGCTCGAGACTCGTGCGCAACAGCGGCAGGGGCAGCGGGCCGAGACGGCGCATCAGTGACAGATGCAGACGATGGGGCACCCGAGTCAAGGCGCCAGACGTCAACGACGACGGCAACGAAGGAAGGGTGGGCAGGGCAGGAAGGGCAAGAGAAGGCAACGACAGCGAGCCAAGCGGCGACAGCGACATGACGGGTTCCTGGTCAAGCGGCACGACGCCGCCGGGTCATGCTAGCGATACCCCGCGCCTGTGTTCGTGATATGCATCAACACCGCCCGCGCACCAACGCTTCCACACATCGTGGTGGCAACCGCTCATCGGGTACCGCCGAGTAGCAGCGCCAATAGTGACCGACAAAAAAGGGCGCCGCATTGGCGCCCTCTTGTTCGTCCAGCAAGGCTCTCAACCACACTTCGACCAGCCGCAGCCGGCGTAGCAGGTGGGGCAGCCGTCCATCATGATCAGCTCGCCGCGACACTCGGGGCAGTTGCCGACCACGGCGGGGCCGGCGCCTTCGGCGGCGGACTCGGCAGGCTTGCCATCCAGCGGCTCGACCGCGCCGCTCGGGGTCTCGTCCTCGACCTCGGCGGGGTACCAGCCGTGGCCGGAGGCCTGGCGCCGGGCGTAGCGGCTGACCAGCTCCTCCACCGGAATCTGGTTGCCGTCGATGTCGAGGAAGCCGCGACGATAGAGGATCTGCTGGATCGACCAGGCGATGGCGGCGACCTCGGAGTCGTGGAACATCGGCTTGTTCCAGCGGTTCATGCCGCAGCGCACCAGGCCCTTGTCCCAGGCCACCTTGCGCAGATCCGCCACCGCCTGGGTGACGTAGCCGCCGCGGGCGGCCAGCGACAGGCTGCGCATGGTGGCGGTGATCCACTGGTGTTCGCTGGACAGCTGGCCGGAGGGGAAGAAGAACTCCACCGGGCGCTCGATAATCACCCGCTGGCCGTTGAGCACGCCTTCCACCGGCATGAAGGACACCAGCAGGTAGACCTTCTTGCGGCCTTCGGCGCCGACGTAGGAGATCTTCTCGGATACTGCCTCCAGCGTTCCCTCGGGGCGCGAGGGGATGCGCATGGTCAGCGGGTTTTCCTCGGGCAGCGGGGCCGGCGCGGGGGCGGCCTCCTCGCTCTTGACGCGGTAGCCCACGATCTTGGAATTGATTTCGACAGCCATCAGCGGGCTCCTCCAGAAAGATGATGCGGGCGTGACACGCTCACGACCCAGGCATGATGTTGCGGCTCGCCGACCGGCTCGCCGCTGGTCCGATTACCACTTGCCATAGGTCCCCTCCTTCAAGCCGTCGTAGAGGTTGGCGGCGTTGTGTTCCTCGCCGTCGTAGATCACCGTCTCGTCGCCCTTGAGCTCGAGGGTCTCGCCGTTCTCCAGCTCGAAGATATAGGTGGTGTTCTTGAGGTCATCCTCGCGCACCAGCACGCCCTGGAAGGCCTCCGGGTTGAAGCGGAAGGTGGTGCAGCCCTTGAGGCGGCTCTGGTAGGCGTCCAGGTACAGGTCCTTGAACGCCTCGAAGGCAAAGTCGGTGGGCACGTTGACGGTCTTGGAGATCGCCGAGTCGACCCAGGCCTGGGCCGCGGCCTGCACCGCCACGTGCTGCTTGGGGGTCACCGCGTCGGCGGTGATGAAGTACTCGGGCAGGTCGCTTTCCACCGCGTCGGCGTGCATGAAGTGACGGTAAGCGGCAAGCTCGAAGGACACCACCTCGACCTGCTCCTTGGTCTTCTTGCCGGCCTGGATCACGTTGCGGAAGTAGCGATGGGAGAACGACGGCTCGATACCATTGGAGGCGTTGTTGCCCAGCGACAGGCTGATCGTGCCGGTGGGGGCGATCGACGAGTGGTGGGTGAAGCGCGCGCCGTGCTCGGCCAGCTCCGCCACCAGCTGCGGCTCGACCTCTGCGATCTTCTGCATATAGCGGCTGTAGCGGGCGTGCAGGATGCGCCCGGGCACCTTGTCGCCGACCTCGTAGCCGTCGCGGCCGAGCTCGGGGCGCTCGCGCAGCATCTTCGGCGTCAGCTCGAACTCCTGCTCGAGGATCGGGGCCATGCCCTTCTCGCGGGACAGCTCCAGCGCCTGCTTCCAGCCCTCCACGGCCAGCACTCGGCTGACCTCCTCGGTGAAGCCCAGCGACTCGGCCGAGCCATAGGGCATCTTGAGCATGGTCATGGTCGAGCCGAGGCCCAGGAAACCCATGCCGTGGCGGCGCTTGGCCTCGATCTCGCGACGCTGGCCGGACAGCGGCAGGCCGCTAATCTCGACCACGTTGTCGAGCATGCGGGTGAAGATCGCCACTACTTCGCGGTACTTGTCCCAGTCGAAGCGCGGCTTGTCGCCGAACGGATCGATCACGAAGCGGGTCAGGTTGACCGACCCCAGCAGGCAGGCGCCCTCCGGCGGCAGCGGCTGCTCACCGCAGGGGTTGGTGGCGCGGATCTCTTCGCAGAACCAGTTGTTGTTCATGCGATTGACCTGGTCGATCAGGATGAACCCGGGCTCGGCGTAGTCGTAGGTGGAACGCATGATGGTGTCCCACAGCTCGCGGGCCTTGATCACCTCGACCACGCGGCAGGCCACGCGACCTTCGGCGTCCTGGGTGTAGCCATCCTCGATCACCGGCCAGTCGCGGTAGATCAGCTCGCTGTCGTCGACGTCGCCCTTCTCGCACTCGTGCAGCGGGAAGGCCAGCGGCCAGTCGGCGTCCTGCTTCACCGCTTCCATGAACTCGTCGGTGATCAGCAGGCTCAGGTTGAACTGGCGCAAGCGACCGGCCTCACGCTTGGCCTCGATAAAGTCGCGCACGTCGGGATGACCGACGTCGAAGGTACCCATCTGGGCGCCGCGACGGCCGCCGGCGGAGGCCACCGTGAAGCACATCTTGTCGTAGATATCCATGAACGCCAGCGGGCCGTTGGTGCCGGCTCCGGCGCCGAACACGAAGGCGCCCTTGTGGCGCAGGGTGGAGAACTCGTAGCCGATGCCGCAGCCGGCCTTGAGGGTCATGCCCGCGTCCACCACGCTGTCGAGGATGTCGTGCATGGAGTCGCGGATGGTCCGCGATACCGTGCAGTTGATCAGGCTGACCGCAGGCTTGTAGCCCTCGGCCCCGGCATTGGAGGTGATCCGGCCTGCCGGCACGGCGCCGTTTTCCAGCGCCCAGCGAAACTTCGGCAGCCACTTGTCGGCGGCGTCGCCCTCGACGGCGGCCAGCGCCTTGGCCACGCGGTCCCAGGTGGCCTGAAGGTCGGCGTCGACGGGCTGGCCGTGGCGGTCCTTCAAGCGATACTTGGCGTCCCAGATGTCATACGAGGGGCCCTGCATGGGAACCTCCTGCGACAGGGCGGCGGCCTTGGCGGATGTGGTCATGAAAGCTTGTCTCCGATGAAGTTACCGGCAAATAAACGGGGTCGTAAAGGGTCGGATGCGCGCTCCGGATAAGCTCGGGCACCCTACCAGATATAGTAAAATTTTCGACCGGCGGCACAATATAAACGAAAAATCGGGCCATGGAAGACCCGATCGTTAATTCGGCTTTGGCGCATAAAAGGTAGCGCGGGCTACCCCGGGCGTCTCGCCCAGAGGCCTCCGAGGCAGAGCAGGCTAGACGGTGCGCGAGAAGCGCCCGCTGCCGGGGACCAGGTAGGCATCGAAGGCCATGGCCACGTTGCGCATCATCAGGCGTCCCGCCGGCAGCACCCTGAGCACGTGTTGCTTGATCTCGATCAAGCCGTCGGCCTGCATCTCGTCGAGCTGGTCGAGGGCGCAGGCGAAATGCGTGCGGAAGTCGATAGCGTGACGGGCCTCGAACTCGGCGAAGCGCACCTCGCCGTGACACATCAGCGAGGTGATCAGCTCGGCACGCAGCTGGTCTTCGTCGCTCAGCCGATAGCCCCGCAACACCGGCAGCCGCCCGGCTTCGAGGTGCTCGGCGTACTCGGCGGTGGTCTTGACGTTCTGGCTGTAGGCGTCGCCGACCTTGCCGATGGAGGTGACCCCGAGCCCGATCATGTCGCACTGGGCGTGGGTGGAATAGCCCTGGAAATTACGCTGCAGGGTGCCATCGTGGCGGGCTCGGCTGAGTTCGTCCTCGGGCAGCGCAAAGTGATCCATGCCGATATAGACGTAGCCCGCCTGGGTCAGCCGCTCGATTGTCAGCTCGAGCAGCTCGAGCTTGCGCCCGGGCGGCGGCATGTCCTCGTCGCGAATCAGCCGCTGGGCCTTGAACAGCGACGGCAGGTGGGCGTAGCTGTAAGCGGCGATGCGGTCGGGTCTCAGCGCCACCACCTTGGCCAGGGTGGCGTCGAAGCTGTCGCGAGTCTGCAGCGGCAGACCATAGATCAGATCCACCGACACCGAGGCGAAGCCGGCGTCCCGGGCGGCGTCCACCAGCGCCGCCACCTTGGCCTCGCTCTGCACGCGGTTGACCGCCTTCTGCACCAGCGGATCGAAGTCCTGGACGCCAAAACTCAGACGGTTGAAGCCCATCTCGCGCAGTTCATGGATCTGGGCAGGCGTCACCGTACGCGGATCCACCTCCAGCGAGAATTCCCGGCGCTGCTCAGGGGCGAAGCGGAAGTGGCGCGCCAGGGCGTCGATCAGCCCCTTGAGCTGGTCGTTAGACAGAAAGGTCGGGGTGCCACCCCCCAGGTGCAGCTGGTTGAGCTCCCGGGACTCGTCGAACAGCGCCGCCTGCAGGGCGATCTCGCGCTTGAGCAGCACCAGGTACTCGGCGGCACGCTCGCGATTGTGGGTAATGATCTTGGAGCAGGCACAGTAGTAGCAGAGGCTTTCGCAGAAGGGCACATGGACGTAGACCGACAGCGGCTTCGGCTCCCCCTGCTGGCTGCGCTCCACCGCCTGGCGATAGTCGGAGACGCCGAAACCGTCGTGGAAGTGCGGCGCGGTGGGATAGGAGGTGTAGCGCGGCCCTGGACGGTCGTACTTCTCGACCAGCGCACGCTGAAACGGCAAAACATCGGATGACATCGACAAGGCCCCTCATGACACGACCGCCCGACGGCGGCATCTGTCGGCATTGTCGCACGTCGAATCCGCCCGTCCCGGCAAGACGAAGCCAGACATGATCTGCATCAAATCACGGCAACGACGTCCCGGCGCTCACCCTTTTTGAGCTTTTCTCGCTGGAGGTAGTGCAACCGCGAGCCGACCGCAATGATGCCCCTGCCACGCCAGTGATCCCGATCAAGCATAGTACGGAAGACGTACCTCTCCCCGCCTAAAGTTGACCAACGTCATAGGGTATTGTCGCTAAGCGCTCCAATACTCGAGAGTCCCAAGGGACATCCCGCGGAAACGGTGATGCCTGACCCAAGCAGCACGCCGCTTGCGTCAGGCATCACGCCCCAAGACCGAGGAGCGCTCATCATGAAATGGATCCCCCTGGCCGCGCTTGGCGCCGCCTGTCTGTTCAGTCTCAACGCCCAGGCCGCCGGCGACGCCGCCGCAGGTGAAACCAAGATCGGCGCCTGCGCCGCCTGCCATGGCACCGACGGCAAGGCCACCGGACCGATCTATCCCAACCTGGCGGGTCAGAACGCCGCGTACCTGGAAAGCGCGCTCAAGGCCTATCGCGAGGGTCAGCGCGGCGGTGGCATGTCCGCCATCATGGCGCCCCAGGCAGCGGCCCTGTCGGATCAGGATATCGCCGACATCGCCGCCTACTTCTCGTCCCTGACGCCCTGATCCCACCCTGGTGCGCGAAGCGTCCTCGGGGCGCTTCGCGCCTCGAGGTCATGCCATGACCCAAGCCCCCCGCCATTTACTCCGCCACTGGTCTTCCTCTCTGCGCCTGTTCATCGCCCTGTTGGTGATGTGCATGAGCCTGCCCGCCCTGGCGCTGGAATTCGATCAGTATCCCGGTGACCTTGGCAGCGCCAAGGGTGACATCGCCCTGTTTCAGGAGGCCTTTCCCGGTACGGACAGAGTCGAGCCGGTGGCCGACCTGCCGTGGCCGGTCAATGCGCTCTACCGTGGCGACGAGCTGGTCGGCTACGCCTTCGAAAGTGCCGAGGTCGCGCCGATCCCCGCCTACTCGGGCAAGCCGGTCAACCTGCTGATCGCCATCGATCCTTCCGCCAGCCTGCGCCTGGCCAAGGTGCTCAATCATTCCGAGCCGATCATGCTGGTCGGTATCCCGTCAGAGCGGCTGGACGACTTCGCCGGCCAGCACCTGGGTACCTCGGTGACGTCGCGCCTGGAGGTGGGAGAGGACGTCGATGCCATCTCCGGCGCCACCGTGACCGTCATCGTGGTCAACGACACCATCATGCGGGCAGGACGCCTGGTCGCCGCCGCCCTTGGGCTGATCGAAGACCCCGCGGCAGCGCCAATCGCCCGTGTGCGCGACGAGGTCTACGCGCCCGCCGACTGGCAGGGCTTGCTCGACCAGGGGGCACTGGGTCACCTGACCCTGCGCCAGGGAGAGGTCGATGACGCCTTCGCCGGCACCCCGGCGGAGCACTACCTGAGCGGCCAGCGTCCGCCCCGCGACGCCACCTTCATCGATCTTTACCTGGGCTACCTCAATGCGCCGAGCGTTGGCCGCAATCTGCTCGGCGAGCGCGGCTACGACCAGTTGATGGCGAGCCTCGCCCCCGGCGAACACGCCGTTGCCCTGCTCGCCGATGGCAGCTTTTCCTACAAGGGGTCGGGCTACGTGCGCGGCGGCATCTTCGATCGTATCGAGCTGGTCCAGGGCAACGCCTCGATCAGCTTCCACGACAGCGACCAGCGCCGCCTGCCGCGCCTGGCCATCGACGGAGCCCCCGCACTAAGCGAACGCGACATCTTCGTGATCCACGAGGACGCCCACTTCGACCCGGGCACGCCCTGGCGGCTGAACCTGCTGGTGCGCCGGGCCTCGGGGCCGCTGACCCAGGAGTTTACCCGCTTTCATCTCGACCAGGCGCTGCCCGAGGCCTTTATCGAGCGCCCCGAGCCGGTGGAGCCCGCCCCGCTGTGGCTCGAGATGTGGCAGCAGAGTCGGCTAGAGCTGATCGGGCTTGGTGCTGGACTGGTGACGCTGTCACTGATCCTGGCGTTCCAGGACGCCCTGGCGCGTCGCCCGCGCCTGCTGCGCCCGCTGCGCAAGGCCTTCCTGCTCTACACCCTGGTCTATATCGGCTGGGTGTCGCTGGCCCAGCTCTCGGTGGTCAATGTGCTGGCGCTGATCCATGCCGTCATCCCTGCCGTCGCCAATTCCGCCAGCCATGGCTTCAGCTGGTCGGCCTTCCTGATCGACCCGCTGATGTTCGTGCTGTGGGTCTTCGTGGCGGTCACTCTGGTGCTGTGGGGCCGCAGCATCTTCTGCGGCTGGCTGTGCCCCTTCGGTGCGCTGCAGGACCTGGTCAACCAGCTCGCCCGTCACCTGAAGGTGCCGCAACTGACGCTGCCCTTCGCCGTGCACCGGCGGCTGTGGGTGGTGAAGTATCTGATCCTGTTTGGCCTGGTCGGGGTGTCCTTCTACGACCTGGGACAGGCGGAGCGGCTGGCCGAGGTCGAGCCGTTCAAGACCGCCATCACCCTGCACTTCCTGCGCGACTGGGGCTATGTGCTCTACGCCGTGGCACTGATCGCAAGCTCGGCCTTCATGCACAAGGCCTACTGCCGCTACGTCTGCCCGCTGGGCGCGAGCCTGGCCATCGCCGGTCGCCTGCGCCTTTACGACTGGCTCAGGCGGCACCGTGGCCAGTGCGGCACGCCCTGCCAGATCTGCGCCAACGACTGCGAGCTGGTGGCCATCCATCCCGACGGTCGCATCGAGGCCTCGGAGTGCCACTACTGCCTGGACTGCCAGATCACCTACGACGACGACCGTCGCTGTCCGCCCCGGGTCAAGCGCAGAAAGCGCCTGGAACGGAATGCGGCGAGGACGCACGGCGACGTGGGTGACGCAGAACCCCGCGGATCAAGCCAGGACGGCGACCCGCGGCGTATACCCTGCCTTGAGGAGAACTGAAGTGAGTGACGATTCCCGCAGTATCCAGAATCTGGCCCGACGCCACTTTCTACGCAACAGTGCGGTGACCGGCGTCGCCGGCGCCGGCCTTGCCAGCGGAGTGGTCGGCGGTGTTGGCACCAGCGCCCTGCTCGGCAGCCGCAGTGCCCGCGCCAGTGAAGGCGATGCCATGGTGGCCCCCGGTGAACTCGACGAATACTACGGCTTCTGGAGCGGCGGCCACTCCGGCGAAGTGAGGGTGCTGGGCATCCCCTCCATGCGCGAGTTGATGCGCATTCCGGTGTTCAACACCGAGAGCGCCACCGGCTGGGGCATCACCAACGAGTCCAAGCACATCCTCGGCGAGTCCGCGCGTTTCCACAACGGCGACGCCCACCACCCCCACGCCTCGCTCACCGACGGTCGTTATGACGGCAAGTACCTGTTCATCAACGACAAGGCCAATACCCGGGTGGCGCGGATCCGCCTCGACATCATGAAGACCGACAAGGTCACCACTATTCCCAACGTCCAGGCCATCCACGGCCTGCGTCTGCAGAAGGTGCCCTATACCAAGTACGTCTTCGCCAACGCCGAGTTCCCGATCCCCCAGGTCAACGACGGTCGCGACCTGGAGAATCCTGCGAACTACTACACCATGTTCAACGCCATCGACGCCGAGACCATGGAGGTGGCCTGGCAGGTGATCGTCGATGGCAACCTGGACAACACCGACGCCGACTACACCGGCCGCTTCGTTGCCTCGACCTGCTACAACTCCGAGAAGGGCATGACCCTGGCCGACAGCATGCGTGCCGAGCGTGACTGGGTGGTGGTGTACGACGTCGAAGCCATCGAGGCCGCCGTCGAGAAGGGCCAGTTCGAGACCCTGGGCGACTCCCCGGTGCCGGTGCTGGACGGACGCAAGGGCTCACCGCTGACGCGCTACATTCCGGTGCCCAAGAATCCCCATGGCCTGAATACCTCACCCGACGGCAAGTACTTCATCGCCAACGGCAAGCTGTCGCCGACGGTGTCGATCATCGCCATCGACAAGCTGCCGGCGCTGTTCGCCGACGAGATCGAGCCGCGTGACAGCGTGGTCGCCGAGCCGGAGCTGGGCCTGGGGCCGCTGCATACGACCTTCGACGGTCGCGGCTTCGCCTACACCACCCTGTTCATCGACAGCCAGGTGGCCAAGTGGAACATCGAGGAGGCGATCCGCGCCTACAACGGCGAGGACGTCAACTACATCCACCAGAAGCTCGACGTGCACTATCAGCCGGGCCACAACCACGCCAGCCTGTGCGAGACCCGCGATGCCGACGGCAAGTGGCTGGTGGTGCTGTGCAAGTTCTCCAAGGACCGCTTCCTGCCGGTGGGACCGCTGCACCCGGAAAACGATCAGCTGATCGACATCTCCGGCGACACCATGAAGCTGGTGCATGACGGCCCGACCTACGCCGAGCCCCATGACGCCATCATGATGCGCGCCGACCAGCTCAACCCGATCCAGGTGTGGGATCGCCAGGATCCGTTCTTCGCACCCACCCGCGCCATGGCCGAGGCCGACGGTATCACCCTGGAGAGCGACAACAAGGTCATCCGCGACGGCAACAAGGTGCGCGTCTACATGACCTCTGTCGCGCCCCAGTACGGCATCACCGAATTCAAGGTGAAGCAGGGTGACGAGGTCACGGTGGTGATCACCAACCTGGATACCGTCGAAGACCTGACCCACGGCTTCTGCATGGTCAACCATGGCGTGTCCATGGAGATCGGTCCGCAGCAGACGTCCAGCGTCACCTTCACCGCCGAACGCGCCGGGGTGCACTGGTACTACTGCAACTGGTTCTGCCACGCGATGCATATGGAAATGTTCGGTCGCATGCTGGTGGAGAAGGCCTGAGGAGCGGCCGGGCCGGGCGCCGATGGCGCTCGGCCCGGCCCAGGCGACATCACCATGTTTCGAGCTCTCTCCTTTCCTGCAGGTTGCTCGGCATCCGACCGAGCAACACCGATGGCGCTGGCCCTGACCGCAGGGCTGGCGCTGCTGGCGGCACTGAGTCCCAGCGAGGTGCTGGCCGCTGAGCTGAAGGTGACCGCGGGCACACCGCTCAAGCGCTGGGTCGAGCAGGCCGAGCCCAACGATATCCTGCGGCTCGCACCGGGCCACTACACGACAGGCCCGGTGATCATCGACAAGCCACTCAGCTTGGTCGCCGACGGTGCCGGTGTGGTGATCGATGGCGGCGGCAGCGGGACCCTGCTGACCTTGCGCTCACCTGGCATTTCCCTGTCCGGGCTGACCCTTCAGCACTGGGGCGCGGACCTGACCGCCATGGATGCGGGCGTTCACGTGGAAAGGACCGCCCATGGCGCCAGCATCGAGCGCTGCCGGCTGTCCGGCCCTGGCTTCGGTATCTGGCTCGATGGCGTCGATGACGCCCGGGTCCTCGACAATCAGATTCGCGGCGATACTCGGGTACGCTCCCAGGATCGCGGCAACGGCGTGCAGCTGTTCAACGCGCGTCGGGCGCTGGTCTCCGGCAACGATATCCGCCAGGTGCGCGACGGCGTCTATATCGACACCAGCAGCGACAGCGTGATTGACGGCAATCTGCTCGAAGACCTTCGCTACGGCGTCCACTACATGTACGCCCACGACAATAGCGTGACCAACAACCTGACCCGTCACACCCGCACCGGCTACGCCCTGATGCAGTCCCGTGGACTGACGGTGAGGGCCAATCGCTCCATCGAGGATCGCAACTACGGCATCCTGATGAACAACATCACCGATAGCCGGATCATCGACAACGACATCATCGGCGTGCGCCAGGCACGCGACGCCCATGACCGGGGCCTGGTCAGCGGTGGCGATGGCAAGGCCATCTTCGTCTACAACGCCCAGTTCAACGTGATTCGCGGCAACCGCCTCGAGGACAGCGACATCGGGCTTCACCTCACCGCCGGCTCCGAGGACAACCGCATCAGCGGCAACGCCCTGATCCACAATCGCCGCCAGGTGAAGTACGTGGCCACTCGACAGCAGGAGTGGTCCGAGAACGGTCACGGCAACTACTGGAGCGACTACCTGGGCTGGGACCTGGACGAGGACGGCATCGGCGACACCCGCTACCAGCCCAATGACGCCATGGACCAGCTGCTGTGGCGACACCCGGAAGCCAAGGTGCTGATGGCGAGCCCGGCGGTGCTGGCGCTGCGTTGGGTACAGCGCGCCTTCCCGGTATTTCGCCCCGCCGGCGTCAGCGACAGCGCCCCCCTGATGACGCCTTCGAGACCTCGTTCCGCCACACGGACATCCTATCCATGACCCGCGCCACGACCTGCGCCACGACCTGCGCTATCGCCTTTGACGACGTCAGCCTGGAACACGGCGGCGTGACCCGCCTGTCGCACCTCAGCCTCGAGGTGAACAGGGGCGAGGTGCTCGGCCTGCTCGGCCACAACGGCGCCGGCAAGACCACCAGCATGAAGCTGATGCTGGGACTGCTGTCGCCCACCCAGGGAAGCCTCAGCGTGCTTGGACAACGGCCGGATCGAGCCGGTGACCGTACCTTTCGCCAGCACCTGGGCTACCTGCCCGAAAATGTCCGCTTCTACCCCAACCTGAGCGGGCGAGAGACCCTCACCTACCTGGCCCGACTCAAGGGTCGGCCCGCGACAGAGGTGGACGAGCTGCTGGTGCAGGTGGGGCTTGGTGGGGCCGCCGACCGACGCCTGGCGACCTGGTCCAAGGGCATGCGCCAGCGCCTGGGGCTGGCCCAGGCGTTGCTTGGCGAGCCTCGGCTGCTGCTGCTCGACGAGCCCACCAGCGGGCTCGACCCCGCCGCCACCGAGGCGGTCTACGCCACCATCGGAATGCTGAAGGCGCGTGGCGTGACGGTGGTGCTGTCTTCCCACCTGTTGCCGGGGGTCGAGCCGGTGATCGATCGTGCGCTGATCCTCGGCGAGGGCAAGTGCCTGGCGCTGGGCGACCTGGCGAGCCTGCGCGAACGCTTTGCGCTGCCCTACGTGATCGAGATGCGGGGTGCTCCCCAGGATCTGGCACTAAGGCTGATTCGCGAGGGCATCCCCGCCCGCTCTTCGTTGGCGGACGGTGGTCGACTGCGACTGGAAGTGGCCCCGGAGCACCGCATGAATGCCTTGAGGCTGTGCACTGCCTTTCAGGGGCTCAAGGACCTGGAAATTCGCCCCCCCAGCCTCGAGGCACTGTACCGACGTGTCCAGGACCCCAGCGGCCGCGATCCAGGCAATGGCAGTGAAGGGAGCAGCGAGAGCGACGCCAGCGACCGCTACCAGGTGATCGACGAGTCCGACCACACCACCGTCTCACCATCCGCCGAGGACACGCCCTGATGCGCCTTTTGCTGACCATCGCCCACAAGGAATTCCGTGACGGCCTGCGCCACCGCTGGGTGCTCGGGATCGCCGTGCTGCTGGGGGTACTGGCGCTGGGTATCGCCGCCTTCGGTGCTGCCGCCAGTGGTGGTACCGGCTTTACCGGCCTGTCCACCACCCTGATCAGCCTGTCGACGCTGTCCATGCTGCTGATCCCGCTGATCGCCCTGATGCTGGCCTACGACGCCATCGTCGGCGAAGACGAGGGCGGCACCCTGCTGCTGCTGGCCACCTACCCCATGTCGCGACGTACCTGGCTGCTCGGCAAGTTCATGGGCCACGCCTGGGTGCTGGGCCTGGCCACCCTGTGCGGCTTTGCGGTCGCTGGCGTGGTCATCGCTTTCGCCACACCTGAAGCCGCGCTGGCCGAGGTCGCCGCAGGGCTCACTACCCTGATCGTCTCCAGCGTGCTGCTGGGCTGGTCGTTTCTGGCCCTGGCGTACTGGATCAGCGCCCGTGCCGGCAGCAAGCAGGCTGCTGCCAGCCAGGCCCTGATCACCTGGTTCGTGTTCGTGCTGGTACTGGACCTGGCGCTGCTCGCCCTGCTGGTAGGCGTGCGCCAGGGAGGGGCCTGGCTGCCCTGGCTGATGCTGGCCAACCCGGCCGAGTGCTTCCGACTGCTGGTGCTCTCGGCGGTCGAGCCTCATCAGGCCTCCGCGATCACCGCCCTGGCCAGCGCCACCCCCAGGTCGCCCTTGCTGCTGGCGCTGCTGCAGGTCGTCTGGGTGCTGCTACCCCTGGGTCTGGCGATCAAGCGATTCGAGCATCGAGCGCTGTAACCCGCGCGCCTAGCTCATCGGAAAGCCGGCGCTGCCTGCCAACCATTACTGCGGGTTATTGCTGCTGGCTTTTGCTGCCAGCGGCCCCCCCACTCCGTCCGCCAGGACGCTCGCCTGGAGAACTCCCATGTCCCTTCCTTCTATGCTGCAACGCTTTGCCATCGGTGGCCTGATGCTGTTGTTGATCGGCTGCAACGACGGCACCTCTGACACGACTATCGGACCCGCCCCCATCGGTGATGACGACATCTGCCATGTATGCGGGATGTTGATCGAGGCCATGCCAGGTCCCAAGGGAGAACTCGCACTCGATGGTGACAGCGAGGTCACCAAGTTCTGCTCGGCGGCGGAAATGCTGGTCTTTCTTCTTCAACCCGAAAACGTCGAACGGCTTGCCCATGCCTGGGTTCATGACATGGCTCGCACCGACTGGGACCACCCCGGAAACGATGCCTTTATCAGTGCACAGGAGGCCTGGTACGTATCTGGTCATTCGCGGCCCGGCGGCATGGGACATCCGCTGGCGACCTTTGCCACAAGAAGCGACGCGGAGGCTTTTCAGCACGAATATGGCGGCATCATCGAGCGCTTTGATGAGCTAGACATCGACCAGCTAACCCATATGAGCCGAGCAAGCCACCCTTGAATAGGTATAGAAAATCCCGCAAATATGCAGCGACAAAAGCCGACCAAAAAAATTGCTAAATTTATGGATTTACCATGCTAAATTCAAGAGACAATAAGATGAATGGAACATCCATGACAAGGAGTTAAACCGCGCATGTTATCTCATTGATATAGGTCATCTGGCGTAGGAATAATCGCACATCGCTACGCTTTAATGCGCCAAGCCTGCGTGAGATTTCTCGTCCCTTGCTAGAGTCGAAAGCATGAGCGAAAGCCTCCCTTCTCTTTACCAAGTCGCCCAAGGGGCGCCGGGGCACGACCAATGCATCTGACACGATTTACCGACTACTCATTGCGCGTTCTGATGTACCTTGCCGAATCCGGCAGCGAACGCACCACGATCGCCGAGATCGCCTCACGCTTCGAGGTCTCACGCAACCATCTGATGAAGGTGGTTCAGGAGCTCAGTCGCCTTGGCTATGTCTCCGCCGTCCGTGGCAAGCACGGGGGACTGTCGCTCAAGCAGGCGCCGGGCAGCATCCACCTCGGCGCCCTGGTCAGGGATACCGAACATAGCCTCGCCCTGGTGGAGTGCGAAGGGGACGACAGCGCCTGCTACATCGCGCCCATCTGCCGCTTCAAGCAGATCGCCAACGAAGGGTTGACCGCATTTCTGGATGTCCTGGATCGCTACACCCTGGATGACCTGATGACCCCTCAGTGCCGCCAGCGCCTGCACACCCTCAAGCTGATCGAGCTCGAGCCGGAGCCTGAAGCCGAGCCCGCCTGACGCGCCGAGGCAAGACAGGGTAACGCCACGACAGCGTACTCCGAGAATGCTAGCCTCCTGACCTCTGAGTTCTCTCGGTCGTCAGGAGCCAGCATGCCGATTCCGCCATTGTTTTCACCTCGCCGCGCCCGCCTTCTTCGCCTGAGTGTCGCCGCCGCACTGGTCTCCGTACTCGGGCTGACAGGCGTCAGCAGCCAAGCCATGGCGGTGGATTTCGACACCTCGGCCCACCAGACCCACCAGGACTGGCAGACCTTGATCGCGACCCTCGGCGACGAGTCCCATGTGCGAGCGGTCCAAAGGACCAGCTACAGCGACGCCATGCTCAGCGTCAACGCCACGCCAGGGCATTGCCGCACGCCCTGGATCGAGGTCAGAAGCGACCTTGGCCAGCGCCAGGCCGTGAGCGAAGTGGTCAATCGCGTTCCCATCGACCTGCTGGTAGACGAGCAACGTGCCCAGACCGGCACGGCGGTGCTGTCCACCCAACGCGGTGACGACGGCCTCTACGTGCGCGTGAATGGCATCGACATGGACCTGCTGGCCTCGCGTCTCGCCACCGGTGAGCAGCTGCATCTGCGCCTGCGCATGACGCCCGATACCAGCGACTACTGGTTCATGAGCTTTTCACTGAATGGCGCCTTTACGGCATGGCAGCGGATGAAGACCCTGTGCAGGGCTTCCTGATCCGGCAGCAATTCCAGAGGCAATATAAAGGTGCGGGCGTCATGATCCCTGCGAGGGCTAGCGGCGCGCCTGCTTCGGGGGACCTTCTTCGGGGGACCTTCTTCGGGGATCTGCTTCGGGGACCTGCTTCGGGGACCTGCTTCGGGGACCTTCCCCGAATACCTGAACCGGGTCCCCTGAGGCCGCTCAGGCGGGCCGCTCCATCGCCTGCAAGGTATCTCCCAGACCATCTTGCCGCTGCCCATCGCGGCTCAACCAGCGCCGCGCGAAGTCATCACCGCTCAAAGGCCGTGACAGCAGATACCCCTGCCCAAGATCGCAACCCAGGGCACGCAGTGCCTCGAACTGCGCCGGCGTCTCGATGCCCTCCGCCACCACCGTCAGTCCCAGACGATCGGCCATGGCGATGATGGTGGCGACGATGGCGTGATCGTTGCTGTCGGTCAGCATGTCGCTGACGAAGGACATATCGATCTTGACCGCCTGTACGGAAAAGCGCTTGAGGTAGGCCAGCGAGGAATAGCCGGTCCCGAAATCGTCGATGGCCAGGGCGAATCCCTGCTGGCGCAGGGTGTCGGTGATGCGTATCGCCTGCTCGGGATCCTTCATGAAGCCGCTTTCGGTGATTTCCAGCCCCAGCAGCGAGGGGGAGACGCCAGCCCGGGCGGCGATCTCGCAAAGCTTGATTGCCAGCTCGGGGTCCTCGAACTGGGCCGCCGCCAGATTGACGTAGAGTCGCTCGGGAAGCCGGTCCAGCGATGCCTGCTGCCACTGCTTTAGCTGTCGGCAGGTCTGCTCCATGACCCAACTGCCGAGGGCCTCGATCATCCCCTGTTCCTCGGCCACGGCGACGAATTCCATCGGGCTTATCCATCCCAGTTCGGCGTCGTGCCAGCGACACAGTACCTCGGCGCCGATCAGGTCCCCGCTCTTGAGGTCGACGCAAGGTTGAAAGCGGAGCTCGAGACGTTTCGTGTCCAGCGCCTCACCCAGTCGAGAAGCAAGCACCAGTCGGCGCCGCAGATCACGTCCCATCTCAGGTGCGTAGAAGCGATAGCCGCTACGGCTTTCCTTGGCATGGTACATGGCGATGTCGGTGTGCTTGAGCAGTTCCCGGGAACTATCGCCATCGTCGGGGAAGAAGGCGACGCCGATGCTGACGTCGACGTTGAATCGATGCCCCTCATGCACCACTGGATCATTCAAGGCGCTGAGCAGACGCCCCACGACCTGGGCGGCTCCGATCTCGTCGGTCTGCTCCACCATGACGACGAACTCATCGCCCCCCATCCGCGCCAGGCTTTCCAGCCTGCCAAGGCAACCGCTGAAGCGAGCGGCCACCTCCTTGAGCACTTGATCACCGACGTCGTGGCCCTGACCGTCGTTGATCTCCTTGAAGCGGTTGAGGTCGAGGAACATCAGTGCCACCCGATATTGCTCGGTGCGAGCCCGGACAATGGCCGCCTGCAGACGCTCCATGAAGTGGACCCGGTTGGGTAGACCGGTCCCGGGATCGAAGAAGGCCAGATGCCGTATATGGGCGTCGCTGCGGCGCCGTTCGAGCTCCGCCGAGGCGCCTGCGGCAAAGATCCGCAACAGATGACAGATGGGTTCAGGATCATGCAGCGGCTGGCGATACAGCGCAAACAGGATACCGACGGCGTCGCCGTTGGCGTCTTCCAGGCGTCGGCCGACGTAGGCTTCCACAGCGAAGCCGACCATCTCCTCGGCGCGGGGATAGCGTTGGCTCATGCCTCGAGCAATCACATGCTCGCTGTCGCGAAAGGACCTCTCGCAGGGCAGCCCTTCGAAACTGTAGTGAAAGGGCTCCACCGGCTGGCCCGATACCAGGCCGGCGATCAGCGTCGCCTGCAACGGGACGCTTTCCTCGACGCGTGACACGAACACGGCGTCCGCGCCGAGGGCGTCGGTCAGACGTCGCACCAGCAGGGTAAAGAAGGCGTCGTCGCTGCGCGCCGTCACCAGTTCGGCCATGTCCAGCACCGCCTGCTGGGTGTTCTGCTGGTGCTGGTGGGCACGCATGGCCTGCAAGCCAAACGACAGGTTGTCCGCAAGCTCCCTCAGCAGCGCCAGTTCGTCGGCGCCAGCGTGGTAGGGCTGATCCATCAACAGCACCAGCACGCCCCGTCGCTCGCTTCCCAGACTCAGCGGTAAGGCCACCTCCGCCACGACCCCGAATCGCTCGGCCCAGGGCGGAGGCGCTACCGTACCTGTCGTATAGTCGGCTACCCGTTGCTCCTTGCCTTCATGCACCGCTTGCCCGCTGGGACCCAGGCCCTCAGGCGTGGTCACATCCCAGCTGAAACGCGCGTGACGCAACAAATCATCGGCGCCACCGGCGCTGACCAGCGGCAGGATGCTGCGCTCGGGGTCGTCCTGGGCCAGCCCCGCCCAGGCGTAGCGGTAGCCGCCCTGCTCCACCGCCAGCCGACAGGCCTCCTGGAAGATTGCCATCTCGTCGGAGAGCCGAATCACCGCACGGTTGACCAGTCGCAGCAGGGTCAAGGCGCGGTGGGCGCGCTTGAGCTGTCGGTTGGTCGTGTCCAGTTGGGTGGCGGTCTTCTCCAGCGCCTGCTCGGTGCGCCGATTGGACAGTTCGGCCCCGCAGCGCGCCGCGGCAATTCTCAGCACCTCCTCGACCAGGCGACGCTGGTGCAGTCGATGGCGGTGCAATGCAACCAGAACACCATGCAACTCACCTTCGGGCCCTCGCATCGCCACACCGGCATAGGCTTCTGCACCAAAATCTCGCAGCAGGACGTCGTCCGGAAAGGCACTGCAGACGTTCTCCGGATAGATGCAGGCTCCGCCGTCCAGGGCATCGCGACAGGGGGTGCCGGCAGTCTCGTACTCGACGTCTGGCTGATGCTTGCCATCTGCCATCAGCACCATGGACCGCAGGCGTGAGCCGTCCGCGACAGGGGTCGCTATCATCATGGCGTCAGCGTTGAGGATTACCGCCAGCCGATCGACCAGATGCATGAAGAAGTCATCACCGATATCCCGCGACAGGCTGTCGGCTAGGCTTTGAAAGGCTCTGCGGGCATCCATCTTCATAGGCCGGGCGACGATCCACTGAACAAGGTAATCAATGGTATCGAGGATAGCTTAACTTCGGGGCACCCCGCCGCCTCGCCCTGGCATTCTGTGCCGTTTCCCCCAGGACCAGACACCATCCGGCACCAGAAAACGGCGACAACTCCAAGACAACTGTCCCAGAAAACAGAACGTTAGTACTAAGTCGCAAGCATCAACGGTTCATGCCGGTAATCGCACAGATTCGTACATCCTTCCGTCGTACGAGCCTAGGCGCTGTCCGAAAAGTCGACGAGCGAAGGTTAGACAAGGCAAAAATCGGTGAGAAAGCGCAGTTTACGGGGTGTAAATGAGCATTTTGACCGGGCTGGCGCACCAGCCGATTTTTAACGCCGTATTACCGAGCGCAGGCACTTTTCAGACAAGCCCTAAAGCACCCGGCTTCTCAACCATCCGGTCAACACCTCTCCCAGCAACACCAGAATGACGATGCCACAGAGAATGGTGGCCACCGTCGGCCAGGCAAAGGTGTCGATGGCCCCCTGGAGGATAACGCCGATACCGCCGGCCCCGACCAGCCCCAGCACGGTGGACTCGCGAATATTGATGTCCCAGCGCAGGATGATCACGGCAAAGAAGGCCGGAACGACCTGAGGCACCACCGCGTAGAGGATGACCTTGGGCCGACTGGCGCCCACCGCTTCCATCGCTTCGACCGGCCGTCGGTCGATTTCCTCGATGGCCTCGCCCATCAGCTTGCCGACGAAACCGATGGAGCGACACATGATCGCGAGGATGCCCGCCAGCACGCCGGGGCCGAAGATCGCCACGAACAGCAGCGCCCAGATGATGGTATTGACCGAACGACTGGCCACCAGCACGAAACGGGCAAACCACAGGCAGGCACGATTGGGCGTGGTGTTCTGGGCCGCCAGGTAGGCGACGGGCAGGGCCACAAAGATCGTCGAGAACGTGGCCAGGGTGGCGATATGGACGGTCTCGACCAATGCCTCGACAATCTCGCCGAGGCGCCGCGGGTCGGGTGGCCACATGCGGTCGGCCAGGCTGTAGATCTGGGCAGGCGCATCCCACACCCAGGGCCAGAAGATATCGACATCCCTGGCCGCCCAGCTCAACACCGCCACGACCAGCAACAGCAGCACGAAGCGCGTCCAGCGCTCCCGTCGGCTGTAGCGCTGCCATACCCGTTGTTCTGTCGGCGTCGCTACCATAGTCGTCTCCTGACCCAGCCACTGATGCCCTCACTGACCAGAATCACCGCGATGATCACCAGCAGGATGGCGAAGGCAAAGTCATAGTCGTAGCGCCCGAAGGCGTTCATCAGGGTGCCACCGATACCACCGGCGCCGACGATACCGACCACCGCCGAGGCGCGCAGATTGCTGTCCAGCTGATACATGGAAAGCCCCAGCTGGCGTGGCAGGATCTGGGGGAAGACGGCGTACAGCAACGTGGACATGAACCCTGCACCGACCGACCTCATGGCCTCCACCTGCCCCCAGTCGATCTCCTCGATCTCTTCGGCCAGCAGTTTTCCGACAAAGCCGATGGAATAAAGCGTCAGGGTCAGGATCCCGGCCAGGGGTCCGAACCCCACCGCCTTGACGAACAGAATCGCCACGATGACCGGGTGAAAACTGCGCGACACGATGATCACCGCTCGCCCCACCAGATAGACCGGACGCGGGGCGATATTGCGCGCCGCCATCACCGCAAAGGGGATCGACAGTGCCACCCCCAGCAGAGTCGCCAGCAGGGCAATCTGGAAGCTTTCCTTGAAGCCGGTCAGCAGCAGTTCGAAGCGCTCGAAACTGGGCGGAAAGCCGCCGCCGAAGATGCGCGCGGCCCGCGGCAGCCCATCGCTGATCCGCTCCCAGTCGAACGGCAGGGTGGCCAGAGCCCAGCCCAGGTAACCCAACACGCCCAGCGCCAGCAGCAGGCGCACCACAGGACTGGCGATAAAGGGCGGCTTGCGCCAGGTCCGAGCCTTGTCGTTGACCATCAGCGTTCCCCTTCCGCGACGGTCGATGCGGAGGTCTCGTCCGGGGCCTCGATGCCACCGTAGATCTCCTCCAGCGCTGCGGCATCAAAGCGCTCCGGCGTGCCATCGAAGATCATGCGACCGTGGCGCAAGCCGACGATACGCTCGGTGTAGGCCCTGGCCTGGGCCACATTGTGAATGTTGATCAGCACCGGCAATGACAGCTCGCTGGCCAGGGCTCTCATCAGCTTCATGATCTGCTCGCTGGTGACGGGGTCCAGCGAGGCGGTCGGCTCGTCGGCCAGCAGAATGTCCGGCTCCTGCATCAAGGCTCGGACGACCCCGACGCGCTGGCGTTCGCCGCCGGACAGTTCGTCCGCGCGCTTGTCGGCGTACTGGGCGATGCCCACTCGCTCCATCAGGTGGAAGGCGCGTTCGATATCCTCCGGCGGGAAGCGCCGCCGCCATGCCTGAAAGAAGCCGACGTAGCCAAGCCGACCGGCCAGCACGTTCTCCATCACCGTCAATCGGTCGATCAGGTTGAAGCCCTGGAAGACCATGCCGATGCGCCGCCTGGCCTGGCGCAGTGGTGCGCCCTTGAGGCTGGACAACTCCTGGCCATTGAGCCTGATCGACCCCGAGGTGGGTTCGATCAGCCGATTGATGCAGCGGAGCAAGGTGCTCTTGCCCGCCCCGGACGCCCCCACGATGGACACCACGGAGTTGCCTTCCACGCGCAGATCCAGCCCCTTGAGCACGGGGTCATCGTGGCCATAGCGCTTGACCAGCTGGCTAATCTCGAGCATTGCACATCCTCGTTCCCCGGGAAGGCCGAGCGCCGTGCGCCGGCCCTCCTGTCCCTGGGATACCCTGTCGTCACTCCAGATTGTCGGCGGTGTAGCTGACGCCGTTCGAGGCCTGGATGGTGCGAATGACCTCCCACTGGTCCTGGTAGGTGATCGGGATGAACTTCTCGACGCCTTCGAATTCCTCACCCAGCGCGGTACCGGCGAAATCGAAGCTGAAGAAGGCTTCCTCGATGCGCTCGACCAGATCCGGCGCCAGGTCATGGGCGTAGGTATAGGAGGTGGTGGGGAAGGGCTGGGACTCGAAGATCATGCGCACGCTGTCTTCGTCATACAGCCCCCGTGCGGCCATGCGCTCCACCACCTCGGACGCCACCGGTGCAGCGTCGTAGTCACCCGCTACCACTCCCAGCATCGACTGGTCGTGACTGCCGGAATACACCACCTCGTAGTCCTCGTCCGGCACCACGCCTTCCTCGGGGAACAGCGCACGCGGCGCCTGATTGCCCGAGTTCGAGGTGGGTGAGGTGTGGGCGACCCGCTTGCCGGCCAGGTCGGACAGCGACTGGATATCCGAATCGGCCTGGGTGTAGACCTGCAGGGTATAGCCGAAGCGTCCGTCGTCGGAGCCCATCAAGGCAAAGGGAACGGCGCCGGCCAGGTTGACGGCGAAGGGCGTGGGGCCGGTGGAAAAACCTGCAATATGCAAACGCCCGCTGCGCATGGCCTCGACCTGGGCCGAGTTCGACTGGACCGCGAAGAAACGAACGTCCTTGCCCGTCACCTCCCGGAGGTGATCGATGAAGGGCTCCCAGATATCGGCATAGATGGCGGGGTCTTCCACCGGGGTGTAGGCGAAGATGAGGGTGTCGGGGTCGACCAGTTCGTCCTGATTGGCGGGCGGGTCGGCCACCAGATCGCCATTGCGGTCGCAGTAGAGCGCATCCAGATCACCTCGGGGGCAATCCTCCGCGACAGCGACGGATGCAACAGCGCCGAAAGTGAGCAGGAGACCTGCGTTGAGGACCTGACGTCCCCGGCTTGAGCGTTGTGTCATGGCGTGGCTCACCTATGCTGAGTCTTGTTATAGGGTGGGAATCGACCCCGGCCTCTCGCGCCGACATCGCGGGTCCCGGCGGCAGCGGACAGCCTGGCGGTCGACGACTGGCGACTTGGGGAAGGCTCTGTCAGATGGGCTGAAGGCTTCACTCGTTACGCTGAAGGCTCTGCCACATGGGCTGAAGACTTCCCGCGTTACGCTGAAGGCTCTATCACATGGGCTGAAGGCTCTGCCAAGTGCGAAGACGAGCGCCAGCGACGCAGCGATGTTCGAAAACAAACATCGTTGAGTTCAATCTAGGAGGTGACACTTTTATGTCAAACGTTGAGGCCAACGACTTTCCACGCTGCCGCAATCACTACCTGCTGATGCGCCACGGCCATAGCCAGGCCAATGCCATGGGCCTGATCGTTTCCTCCCCCGAGCAGGGACTCGAGGGCTACGGTCTTTCGCCCAAGGGGCAGGAACAGCTGCACGAACGGCTGACCGGCTGGCACCTGGCCGCGCCTGACCAGGTCTTCCATTCGGACTTTCTGCGCACCACCGAAACCGCAGCACTGGTCGGGCAACACTTCAACGTCACCCCACACCCTGAACCGCGCCTGCGAGAGCGCTTCTTCGGTGACTACGACCAGGGGCCGGACCCGGCCTACGCGGACGTCTGGGCAATGGATAGCGAGAATGCCGAACACCGCACCCACGGCGTCGAAAGCGTCGGCGACGTCTCCCGCCGACTCATCGACCTGATCATCTCGCTGGAACAGCGCTTCGATGATGCCACCATCCTGCTGGTCGGCCATGGTGACCCCCTGCAGATCCTGCTGACCGCAGCCAGCGGAAGTCCATTGAGCGAGCATCGAAGCCAACCACCGCTGGCACCGGCAGATGTCCGGCCGCTGATCTTCGCTCGCTGATCACCGCTCGCAGCCCCTCTCTTGCAGCCGCCCCTGTCAGGGCTGTGAACAACTCGGTGGAAAAGTTCTCCACCCGCTGTGGATAGGCTCTTGACAAGCCGCCGCTCCCCCCATGAACCGTGGCGCTGTGCCGCTACATGCCACCTGTAATGACTGTGGGCAAGTTTTCCATTTCCCCGGCTCGACGCTGCGAAGTTCGTCAGCCGGACTCGGCGGGGCACGTGCTATGTTCCTCGTAACCTCTGAAAGACCCATTCAACTAATGCTTGGCAAATGATCTTGAGCGGTGCTTGAGAACGATCATTCCCCATGCTCCTCATTGCCACAGGAGCCCACCCGTCCGCATGATGGCATCTTCATTTCTTTTCCTGAGTCGACGCCCGGCGTCTCTTGTGCATGGGGGCGAGGTCTGAACATGGGCCCGTTCAAGGCGCGTCAGTTTCTGCTGCTTCAGGGGCCATGCTCTCCCTTCTTCACGCAACTGGCTCGCACCCTTGCTGACCAGGGACACGGTGTTCATGTGCTCGACCTGTGTGGTGGAGACCTGCTCTATCGTTGGCGCCTCGGGGGCCAACGCTACCGTGGCGACGCCGCAGGCTTTGGCGAGCTGATCGATGATTTTCTCGGTCAACGGGGAATCTCCGACCTGGTGGTCTTCGGCGACCAGCGCCCTCTGCATCGGCTCGCTGTTCAGGCCGCAGAGCGTCAACGGCTGCGGGTCCATGTATTCGAGGAAGGCTACCTGCGTCCCCACTGGATCACCCTGGAGCCCCAAGGTGTCAACGGATGTTCCCGTTTTCCCAGGGACCCGGCCTGGGTCTTCGAGGCCGCCCATTGTCTTGGGCCGGCAGAGCCTCCCGTTCCTTGCATCAGTCCCTTCTTGACCCGTGCCACCCACGACGTGATCTACCATCTGGCAGGCGTCCTTAACCCTCTGCTGTTCCCGGGCTATCGCGGCCACGCCCCGGTCAGCGCTCCCCGGGAGTACGCCGCCTATGCGCAGCAACTGACGCGCAAACGCCTGCTGGCTGGCCTTGAAGCTAACCGCATCATGGCATTTCTTTCGGCGCCAGCGCCCTACTTCGTGTTGTTGCTACAACTGGACAGCGACGCCCAGATCCGCTGCCACTCGCCCTTTCCCGACATGGCCCGGGTACTCGAAGAAACCATGACGTCCTTTGCTCGCGACGCGCCGGCCCGGACACGTCTGTTGATCAAGAACCACCCTCTCGACCCCGGCCTCAGCGCACACCATCGTCGCGCTCGCCGACTGGCACGAGAGTTGGGTATCGACCGGCGGGTACTGTTCATCGAGGGCGGTGACCTCAATCACCTCCTGCCGGGCGCCACTGGCGCCATCACCGTCAACAGTACTTCCGGTTTCGTGGCCCTGGAGCACGGCTGTCCGTTGCTGACCCTGGGCGAAGCCATTTACACCATGCCCGGACTGGCGACAGGCCGGCAACGGGTCCCCGCGGGCTTCTGGCACGATCCACCGGCACCGAACGCCGCCCTGTATCAGGCGCTCAGGACCACCCTGCTGCGAACCGTTCAGCTCAACGGCAGCTTCTACTGCCGCCTCGGTATTCGTCTCGGTGTGCACCACAGCGCCAGGCGACTCGTCGCCGAACGCTCTCCCCTGGAGGAGTTACTGTCATGCCTGCCCGCCGCCGCCTGACCCTTGTTTTCCCCGTGCCAGATACGGCTTTGGCGGTTTCAGGGGCCGACTCGCGGCACGTCGTAGCTGCTCGGCTCGCTGGCCCGCTTCTTTCTGACCGCCGATGCTGACGTGGATCGCGTCCCGAGACCTGGCGTTCATCCTGTGCGTACTGGGACTCCCCCTCGGCACGGGACTAAGCCTCGCCATGGACGCCATAGGCTGTCGAGGCTTGGGCAACTGGCGCGACCGCCCTCCGGCCCCCTGGCTGGTCCATGCGGGCACCTGGGGGCTGTGCTACGTACTAGCCGTAGCGGTGCTGCAACGAGGTGCGCTGGCCCTGGCCACGGTGCTTACCCTGCAATGGGTGGTGCAGCGCAGCCATCAGGCGAAGTGGCAGAGCCTGAAGGAGCCCTTCCTGGTGCAGGACTTCGAGTACTTCCTCGATGCCATCCGACATCCAAGGCTCTACCTGCCGTTCTTCGGTATCGGCCTGGCCCTGGGTGCCAGCCTCGCCGCCCTGATGGCGGTGTCGGTCTTCGTCTTCCTCGAACCCTGGCTGCTGGATCAGCTCTCCCTATCCTCCATGGCGCTGCTGCTGGGCGGCCTGGCACTGGGGCCAGCCACTGCTCTGGGGCTTGGCCTGCGGCGACTCCCGGCGGCCTCCCTGGTTCCGTGCCAAGACCACCACCACTTGGGACTGTGGAGCTGCTTCTGGGCCTACGCCCGCTTCCCCGATACCCCCATCGACACCACCCAGGCTCCAGCGCTCCTGCGCCAACCGCCATCACCAGTCTCCCAGGAGTCACTGCCACACCTGGTGATTGTCCAGGGCGAGTCGTTCTTCGATCCACGCCCCTGGTACGACCAGATACCCCTGGATGTGCTCGCCCACTGGGATCGCCTGAACGAGCAGTCCATCACCCACGGCTACCTCAAGGTGCCGGCCTGGGGCGCCAACACCATACGCAGCGAAACGGCCTTTCTGTGCGGGCTGGACGAGGATGCTCTGGGCATGCATCGCTTCAATCCCTATCGTCAGCTGTCCCGCCAGCCGGTTCCCAGTCTGGCCAGTGCCTGCGCTCACCTGGGTTACCGCACACTGGTGCTGCACCCCTACCCCGGCGACTTCTACCAGCGCGACCAGGTCATGCCTCGGCTGGGATTTCAGGCATTCGAGGACATCGAAAGCTTCAGGCATTGCCGTCGAGATGGCCCCTTCATCGCCGACGTCGAGCTCGCCAGGCGGGTCACACAAGCCCTGGATGATCCAGACCCGCGCCCACTGATGGTGTTCGTGATCACCATGGAAAGCCACGGCCCCTTTCTGCTGGAGCCAGCGCCCGATCCACTGCGCTGGCTCGCTGCCGACGCCTCGCGCCCCATGGCCGTGACCCACGAACTCGATATCTATCTCCATCACCTGGCCAATACCGACGCCATGCTCGGCGCCCTGGCGGCGACCCTCACCAGGCAATCGCGCCCGGGCCTGTTGTGCGCCTATGGCGACCACGTCCCTATCCTGTCTCCCAGCTATCGCTGGCACGGAGAGCCCGATGGAACAACGCCTTTCATGATCTGGAGCAACCGACCCCAGACCACACGACGGCCGGAGCCACTGTCCGACCTGTCGCAACTGGCCGAAGCACTGCTCCACACCATCGGGTGCCAGACCACGACCGTCGCCACAGGCTCCCTCGGGCGCTCCCTCCACCGCCATTGCAAGGAACCGCTATGACCAGGCGCGTCGCCATCATCGGAAACGCTACCCGCTTTCCTGGAGTCCCCGGAGAAACCCTGTGGCAGAGCCTGCTGGCGGGTCGGGATCTGGTCACAGAGGTGCATGCATCGCGCTGGGACTGGCGCCGGTTCTATCATCCCGACCGTCGTTCGCCCGGTACCAGCGTGACCTTCGCCGCCGGATCACTCGGCGACATCGGCGGCTTCGACGCCGACTTCTTCGGAATTTCTCCCAGGGAAGCGGCGACCATGGATCCCCAGCAGCGCCTGCTGCTGGAGCTGACCTGGGAAGCGCTCGAGCACGCGGGCGTCCCCCCCTCGCGCCTGCGCGGTAGCCGCTGCGGGGTCTATATCGGCATCTCCAGTCCTGACTTCGCCTATCGGCATACCGCCGACCTGGCCTCTCTGGGCAATCTGTTCGCCACCGGCAACACCTTCAGCATCGCCGCCAATCGATTGTCTTACGTGTTCGATCTCAAGGGACCCAGCATGGCCATCGACACGGCCTGCTCGTCTTCCCTGGTAGCCTTTCATCAGGCCTGTCAGGCCATTCGCGCCGGTGAATGCGACACCGCCCTGACCGGCGGCGTCAGCCTGCACCTGCATCCCTTCGGCTTCGTCGCCTTCTCCAAGGCCGGCATGCTGTCGCCGCGAGGCCGTTGTCGCGTGTTCAGCGAAGACGCGGACGGCTACGTGCGCTCGGAAGGGGCCGGCATCTTCGTGCTCAAGGCGCTCGATCAGGCGCTCGCGGACGGCGACCCCATCCTCGCCGAAGTCGCCGCCAGCGGCACCAATACCGACGGACACAAGTCAGGACTCACGGTACCCAGCGCTCAGGCTCAGGCCCAACTGTTGACCGAGGTCTACGCCCGGGCGGGGATCGATCCCGACGGACTGGACTACCTGGAAGCCCATGGGACCGGCACCGCCGTCGGAGATCCCATCGAAGTCACCGCCATCGGCCAGGCCCTTGGGCGACATCGTCACCACCCATTGCCGATCGGCTCGGTCAAGAGCAACATCGGCCACCTGGAGACAGCGGCCGGCATCGCCGGACTCTACAAGGCGCTGGGTTGCCTGACCCAGCGCTTCGTCCCCGCCACCATCGGTGTCGATCGCCTCAATCCTGAGCTGCACCTCGACGAGGCCAATGTGGACGTGGTGCTGACACCGCGGACGCTCCCCGAAAGCGGCCCCTTAACCGTCGGTATCAACAGCTTCGGTTTCGGGGGGGCCAACGCCCACGTAGTGCTGACCACGCCGCCGCCACCGTCACTGGTGCGATCGCGACCGACGCCACGAGTCTCTTTCGAGCAGCCGCTACCGCTGCTTGTCTCGGCCCACGACGAGGAAGCGCTGGCTGCACTGGCAAGTCGGCTAAGCGACCACCTCGAAACGCACCAGCCAGCCCTCGATGCCCTGACCTGGACCCTGGTTCACCACCGCGAGCGCCTTGACGAACAGGCGCTGACCCTGGTGCGGGACCATGACGAGGCCAAGGCGGCCCTGGACTCGCTGAAGGACACGACGACCGCTCCCCACAGCAGCGCCCCCAGGGTGTGGCGCCAGCGACGCCTGGATGCGCCCCAGGGGCCGGTATTCGTCTACACCGGCAATGGGTGCCAATGGTTTGGCATGGGGCGTGACCTGCTCTCGACCAGTCCCACCTTCGCCGATACCGTCGCGCGGGTGGATGAGCACTTCCTGCCCATCGCCGGCTTCTCGTTGCTCGAGGTACTGGCCAGCAGCGATGATCCGGCCCTGCTCGAAGACACCGTGGTGGCCCAACCGGCGCTATTTGCGATTCAGGTCGGGATCACCGCCTGGCTTGACGAGGCGGGGATCACGCCCACCGCGGTGGTCGGTCACAGCGTCGGTGAGGTCGCGGCGGGCTGGGCCTGCGGCGCACTATCACTGGCTGAGGCGGTGACCGTGATTGCCCACCGCAGCCGCCTGCAGGGCAAGATCCGTCATCAGGGAGGCATGACCGCGGTGTCCTGCTCCGCTGACACCATCGCCACCTGGCTCGCACAGCCACGCTTCGCCGAGATTTCCCTGGCCGGGGACAACAGCGAAGGGAATGTCACGCTGGCGGGACCGTTGCCGGCGCTGGCCGAACTGGAAGACGCCTTGCGGGCCGCGGGCCATCGATACCTTCGCCTGGCGTTGGACTACCCATTCCACAGCCCACTGCTGGATGGCTTGAAGACCCCGCTGCTCGAGGCGCTTGCCGATCTGGACGGATCAATTCCACGCTTGCCGATGATCTCCACCGTCGAGGGTGGCGAGACCCACCGCCCCCTCGGCGCTGACTACTGGTGGCAAAACCTGCGGGCGCCTGTGCGCTTTCGCCAGGCCATCGAGTCGCTGATCGATCGCGGTGACTCGGTGCTGGTGGAAATCGGCGCCCATCCATTGTTGAAGCGATACATCGAGGAGCAGTGTCGCCTGCGGGGGCATCAGGTCCTGCATATCGCTACCCTGACACGCCAGGGCCGGGCCCTGGACGAACTCACCGAAGCACGGGCGCGTCTGTGGCTCAGTGGAGCCCTGGATGGCTTTTCCCCCTGGTTCGAACGGCCCCTTGCCCCCATCGAACTCCCCGCCTACCCCTGGCAACGTCGCCACCACTGGACCCGCCCGAGTGGCCTGGGCCACAACCCGCTGGAGCAGCGTGACGAACATCCCCTGCTGGGGGCTCGCCAGGCCCCGGACGAGTCGACGTGGATCCAGCGTCTGAGTGTTGCCACGCAGCCCGCTCTCGCGGACCACCGGGTCGGGGAGACACCGGTGCTGGCCGCAGCGGCGCACGTCGAGATGGTACTGGCTGCCGCCATCACTTCGTCGCCAGACACCACCTTCGAAATCAACGACCTGGAGATCCTGGCGCCGCTGGTACTGGACGCCTCTGTGGGCAAGCTGGCGCGGCTCACCCTGGCCGATCAGGGGCGTGTTCAGTTGACGGTACGCGACCTCGACCCGGCAGCCGCCTGGCAGTTACACCTCAGCGCCCGCCTGGCCCCTGCCTGCCAGGGCAGTCTGCTGCGTTCGGCCCCTCCGCTTGAGCCGGCCAGTGAGGAGCACCTGGATGGCGAGACCTGGCTGGATAAAAAGGCCTGCATAAACAGCGACGCCCACCTGGCGCTCGCCAGGTCGATGGGGCTCGACTACCGCGGCGAGTACCGTAGCCTGGGCCGGATCTGGTGCCAGGACGATGAAGCCATCGGCGAGTTCACCGTCAGTGAAGACACTCCTTGCTGGTGGTTGCCACCCGGTCTGCTCGATGGCGCCCTGCAACTGTGCCTGCCACTGATGAACAACGCTCAGACGCCGCCGACGCAGGGCTACCTGCCCGTGCGCCTGTCGCGCATGCAGTTCGACAAGGACGGCGGTCGACCGACCCACGCCCGCGCCGTCATTACGCGACGCTCACCACACTCCTTCACCGCCGACCTTTGGCTGTACCGCAAGCATCGTTGCGTTGCTGCCCTCGAGGAGGTCCGCTTCGCGACAACGCCACTAGCCCTGCCAACCTCCTCGTCCACCGAGTGGCTGACCACCCGCCTGACCCCGGCGCCACTGGTACCTACCCCCTTGGGCGAAGAAGGCAGGCGACTGGCCAATGCCCTTGCCGGCATCATGTCAGGCCCAGTGGGGCGCGACCTGGAGGAGCTCAGCCTGCTGTTCGAGCGTCTCAACGTTGCCTGGCTCGAGGAGGCCTTCGTCGCCGCTCGGCCCGATATCGAAGGCGACGGCCTCGGCAATAATGAACTCTACCGTCGACTTCTGGCTCAGTACCCGACAGACGCGACAGTGACCTCCTCGGAGGTGCAAGCGTCTCCTGCGGCGGTCGATATCTGGCGCCTGCTGCTGGCGGAGTACCCTCGGCAGTTCCCTCTGCTTGGCTCACTCGGGCGTTTTGGCCTGCATCTTCCCGGCCTGCTGGAGGGCTCGGTCGAGCACATCGAAGGGCTGACCCTCGACGCCGCTTCGCTGATCCCGGAAGCGTTGTGGCAGGCCCTGCACGACGAGGTTCTCGCCAGCGTTTCCCGGATCCTGTCGACGCTACCCTCGGCACAACGGCTGCATCTGGTCGAGGCGGGATGCGCGGCGCCTCGGTTGGGCGAGGCGTTGAGCCAGACACTGGACCCCGATCGCCTCATGGTGGACATCCTGCCCCCAGATGATGGCTCCAGCCAACGCACCCAACCGCTGATCGAAGCGTCCAACGGTGCCGCATCGCTGCCCCCCTTCCATACCGCCCCCGGCGCCCAGCTGGCCTGGGTGGTGAGCACACCGACGGATCTCGAGGTCAGCATCGAGGCAATCGACAAGGCCACGGCGCGCCTGGCACCGCACGGGCAACTGCTGATACTGGTCCTGCCCCCTACAGGGTGGTGGCGAGCGCTGGGCTCCCTGCGTCCTGACGCCAGACCGGCCACTGTCGAGGCGATCTGCCACCACCTGAGCCAGGCCGGGTTCAGCGTCGAGGCGCGTCCCCCGACAGAGGCCTCCCATCTTCCGACTCTGCTGAGTGCCGTGCCCTCGGCAAGCGCTCGCCCCACCACCGAGACCGGTTCGGACGAGCCTCTTGCACAGCGCGACGCAGCCACCTTGCTGGTGGTGGATGCTGCCAGTCGTGCTCTGGGTGAGCGGCTTGTACAACACATGCCCTCGGGTGCTACCCGCTGCGTGACATACAATGATCTCGAGTTGACGCTTGCCGCCCCGTCCTCGCTTGCGGAGGTCACCTCAGCGCGCGCCTCGAACGCGCAGCAAGCGCCGAGTGCCCGGAAAGTGGTCGCCCCGCAAGTTGTCGACCTGCGAGCCGCCGTACCGTCTCGGCAGACAGGCGGTGACCTCGAGACCCACCAGGCGGGCCTAGATGCCCTTGAGCGACTGGGTGACTGGGCAAGGACATTGGCGGATCGCCACGGGACGCTGGTCGTGGTGACTCGCGATGTCGCCGCGCTGTTCGGCGCTGATACCCCCGATATCGACCTGTACCAGGCTGGCTTGTGGGGGGGCTGTCGCTCCCTCGACAACGAACTGCCGAACACCCGCGTACGGCTGGTCGACCTGGCCTCGGGAGAAGCGGCGTTGGTGGCCTTGGCGCAGGATCTGCATCACGACGATGGCGAGGATGAGGTGGTCATCGACCACCACGGACATCGCCGGGCACTGCGCGTGCGTCCTGTCGCCGACACACCGCCAGCGCTCACACCCCCCCCCACGCCAGACCGAGTAGCGTCCAGGGTGACCCTGGAAATCGCTCATCCCGGTCAGCTCTCGCGCCTGCAGTGGCGAGCCCACCCGGCACGGTCGACGCTCGCCAAGGACCAGGTCCGAGTAAGGGTCCTGGGCACGGGTCTGAACTTCCGTGACGTCATGTATGCTCTCGGCGTGCTCACCGATGAGGCGCTCGAGCAGGGCTTTTCCGGCGCCACCCTGGGGCTCGAGTTCTCCGGTATCGTCGAGGCGCTGGGCGAAGGGGTCACCCAGTTCGATATTGGTGACCCGGTGGTCGGGCTGGGGTCGGCCTGTTTCTCTAACCATCTGGTGGTCGAGGCCGACTCGCTGGCCAGGGTGCCGACAGGTCTCGACCCGGTGGCCGCTGCCGGGTTGCCCACGGCGTTTCTCACCGCCTGGTACAGCCTCGAGCATCTGGCTCGGCTATCGCCCGGGGAACGGGTGCTGATACACGGCGCTGCCGGCGGTGTCGGTCTGGCTGCCGTACAGTTGGCCCGGTGGCGAGGGGCTGAAGTGCTGGCCACCGCCAGCAGCCCGCACAAGCGTGATCTGCTGACACTGCTGGGTGCCGAGCGCTGCTACGACTCACGCAGCCTGGCCTTCGCCGAACAGATCCTCGCAGACACCGATGGCCAGGGTGTCGATGTGGTGCTCAACTCCCTGTCCGGCGACGCCATCCATCAGAACCTGCGTGTGCTGGCGCCTTTCGGGCGCTTTCTCGAGCTTGGCAAGCGAGACTTCTACCAGGATACCCCGATGGGGCTACGCCCCTTCCGTCACAACCTGAGCTACTTCGGCATCGACTCCGATCAACTGCTGTCACATCGTCCCGCGCTCGCCCGCCAACTGTTCCGACAGGTCATGGACCGTTTTGCCGAGGGCGCCTTCAGCGCCCTGCCCTATACCACCTTCACGACCACCAGAGTGGTCGAGGCCTTCCGCCATATGCAGCAGGCGCGGCATATCGGCAAGATCATCGTGACGCACCCTTCAGCCGCTGCCAGTCCGTCTCCTGACACACTCCGCACAGGCTCAGCCTCCAAGACCACCATGCACCCGCATGGCGGTCCGAGAAACACCACCAATAGCTCTACCAATCCGGCTTGCATGGCGCTGGATACCGAAGGCTGTTACCTGGTGAGCGGTGGGTTGTCCGGCCTGGGCCTGGCCAGTGCAGAGCGACTGGTGAGGCGCGGCGCTCGCCATCTGCTGCTGCTGAGTCGCTCGGGCGTCAGCAGCCCGGAGGCCAGTGCCGCTATCGCCGCCATGGAAAGACAGGGCGTCACGGTAGAAGCGCCAGCGCTGGACGTCACCGATGAGCAGGCCCTGGCTGGACTGATCGAGGAATGCGGTTCCCGGCGCCCACCGCTACGTGGCGTCATTCACGCCGCCGCCGTCATCGAAGACGGCCTCGCGCGACAGCTGACTCGCGAGCAGCTGGACGCGGTACTCGGCCCCAAGCTGTTGGGCGCCATCCTGCTGGACCGCCTGACCCGCCATCACGACCTGCAGCACTATGTGCTCTACTCCTCGGCCACCACCCTGTTCGGAAGTCCCGGGCAGTCCGCCTATGTGGCGGCCAACCTTGGCCTGGAAGCGCTGGCCGTGCGGCGCCGTCAGGCGGGGAAACCCGCCACCTGCCTGAGCCTGGGCATCATCGAGGACACCGGCTTTCTGGCTCGTCACCAGACCAAGCGTCAGGCCCTGTCCCAGCGTATGGGGGGTGGGCAGCTGAGCGCAGAGCAGGCGCTGGACGCGCTGGAACGAGCACTCGCGGCAGGCGTCAGCAACGCCGCCGTCATCGGTGCCATCGACCATGGCTTCATCCAGCGGCGCTTTATCGAGTTGCGCCAGAACTCCGGTGAAGCGGACCGCCAGGCAAGTAGCAACGACGACCTCGATCTATCGGCGCTCGATGAATCGTCCCGCCGCAAGGCCGTCGAAGCCATCCTGCGTCGACAGTTGGCGAGCATCCTGATGCTGGACCCGGAACGCATCGACAGTGGGCGCAGGCTCTCCGAGTTCGGTTTCGATTCGCTGATGGCCGTCGAGCTAGTATCGGCCATCGAGACCCGGCTTGGCGTGAAGGTGTCCGCATTGGCCCTCGCCGACGCCGCGACCCTGCATCGCACCACCCTGTTGATCTGCGACCTGCTGGAAAGCCCCGAGCTCGATGCAACCGACGAACACGCTGCGCTGGCCTACAGCCACGCAGTCTCCCCTCCTGCTCCTGCACGGGAGGTGACATGAATCCTGATGACCGGAAGGCATTGAAAGACCGCCTGCTCAACCAGGCCAGGGCGATCGACAGCGCTCGTCATGCCCAGGCAACGCCCATCGACCGCGCTGTTTCAACCTCAGAGCACTACCCGCTGACCGAAACACTCGTCACAACCACCGACTTCCGCAGCCTCGAAGGCTATCGCCGCATCGCCATGATGAGGACGCTAGGGGACTCCCTCGGTATCACCAGCCCCTTCTTTCGCTGTCATCAGCGTAGGGCGGGGGCTACCAGCCGACTCGGCGATCAGGACGTCATCAACTTTGCAAACTACGACTATCTCGGCCTGGCCGGCGATCGACGTGTCCTGGACGCCACCCATCAGGCGATCGAGTACTACGGCACCTCGGTATCGGCCAGTCGCATTGTCGCCGGCGAACGCCCCTTTCACGGGGCCCTGGAGCGTGAGCTGGCACACTGCTACCAAAGTGATGATGCGCTCGCCTTCGTCAGCGGCCACGCTACCAATGTCTCCACCATCGCCATGCTGGTGGGCACCAGGGACCTGATCATCCACGACAGCCTGATCCACAACAGTGTGGTGGTGGGCGCCAGCGTATCCGGCGCCACTCGCATGAGTTTCCCCCACAACGATGCCCAAGCCCTGGATCGTCTGCTGTTCGACCATCGCGATCGCTTCGAGCGCGTACTGGTGGTAATCGAAGGCCACTACAGCATGGACGGTGACACCCCGGACCTGGCACGTTTCGTTGAGGTGAAGCGCAGGCACCACTGCTGGCTGATGGTGGATGAAGCCCACTCGCTTGGCGTGTTGGGGGCAACCGGGTTAGGTCTTCACCAGCATTGCCGAGTGGCTCCGGGAGATGTAGACATCTGGATGGGCACCCTGAGCAAATCCCTTGCCTCCTGCGGAGGCTATATCGCCGGGTGCCAAGCACTGGTGGATACGCTGCGCTACCTTGCGCCAGGGTTTCTCTACAGCGTCGGGCTGGCACCGCAACTGGCCGCACCAGCACGCCGCGCTCTGCAAGTGCTGCAGGAAGAGCCCTGGCGAACCGCCAGGCTGACGCAGAACGCTCGACGTCTGCTGGACGGTATCCAGTCCCTGGGGCTGAATACCGGCAGCAGCGAGGGACATGCCATCGTGCCACTTATTCTCGGCAGCTCCGCCAGGGCAGCCAAGCTGTCCCATGCGTTGCTGGCGGCGGGTATCAATGTGCAACCCATCCTGCACCCTGCAGTGCCAGAACGTAGCGCTCGGCTGCGCTTCTTTGTCAGCTGCGAGCACCAGCCGGACCAGATCGATCAGACCCTGTCGGCCCTGGGAGGGCTGATCAACTCAGATTGACGCTCCCCCACCTTGCAGGCAGCCCAGCCACAAAAACAGATAGCGAGCGGCGGCCACGGATGGGGAGAGGGAATAGGGATAGGTACCAAGCTTCAATGAAAGAACAGGAAGCAGGGCTAGATAAGGAAGAGAGAAAGAGAGAGTAAGAAAGGAAGGAAGTTAGGAAGGAAGGAGGTTAGAAAGGAAGGGGGGAGGAAGGAGAGAAGGAGAGAAGGAGAGAAGAAAGCACCAATCACTGTTGTCTATACAGCATTTGCTCCCTTGGAAACTGTTGTCTGTTTCAGCACTGACGCTCACCCCAGAAGGCATGGTGGTGGGCCGCACTGCCGATATCCCGGGCCTTTTCCAACGCCCGTTGGGCCATGCGATGGGTTTCCCGTGGAGACTCCAGCAACCGGACGAGGCAGCGCTGCCAATCCGCGGGATCATCATCGACCAGCAGTCCATCTTCCCCGTCGCTCACGATATTGCTGTAGGGGGCACGCCTGCTGAAGAGGCCCACACCCCCCATGGCGGCAATCTCCAGAAACTTGATATGGGACTTGGCAGTGTTGAACGTTGTCGGCCACAAGGGAGCCAGCCCCAGATGCAACCGCGATCCTTTCAAGTGCCTCAGATAGGTATGCCAGGCCATGGGCGCGAGCGCGCCCACACGATCATGCTCACGCAAGGATTGCGGAGTGTAGCGCCCCATTGCCACTTCCAGCATCAAACCAGAGTGGGCCTTGAGAACGCTGACCAGTGCCGAGCTGATTTGCTCCAGATCCCGCCGGTGGGCCCGCGTACCGTGGTAACCCAATCGCCATCCCGTCGATGTTGCCTCGGGGGTGGCCATCTCCGGGGAAAAAAGCAGCGCAGGTGCCAGCGTCACCACCCGGGAGTGGCGCGGCCTGATTCGTGCCGCCAGCTCCTCGTTTGGTACGACGACTTCGTCGGCCAGGACCAGTAGCCTGGGCATAATCCGGCGCGACACCCACCCCATACGCTCACGATAGTCCATCGGTAAGCCAGGATCCCTGGCGGCAGCATCAAGATCATCATCCAGCAGGTAATGCACGCTGGCGACCTGAGCTCGGCGCGTCTCCAGCAGATCGATCCAGGCTTCGGACAAGCTTCGACAAACGATGACATGTGCCCCGGACAAGGTGCGATCCAGCCAGGGCCAGCACAGCAGAGGAGACGCCCACCGACGGGTATCAAGGCGAGTCACTGTCGCACCTGCATAGCGAAGCCAGGGCGCAGCCGTCGCCATGAAGTAGATGTCCTCGGTGGGCAGAGCCCCATCACTCAGCAACAGCCAGCGAGAACCACAAATGCCAGAACCCCGGGCCATGGTGAACGCCTCTCAACGCAGAGAAAAATCCTCGTGAACCAGCGTCAGATTGGGGTTGTAGGCCGGATCCCGATCAAGCTGCTCACCCCAGGTGTGGCGCATGTAGAGTACCTCTCCGATGGCCCTGGCTCGCTTGCTGGCATTGTCATCGGCACCACGCGACTCGGATTCGTGGTGATAGAGTTCAGCGTCGGGCGTCCATACGTTTCGATAACCCGCCTCCCGAACCTTTAGACACAGGTCCACATCATTGAAAGCGATCGGCAAATCTCGCGCGTTGAGGCCGCCCACCTGCCGATAGAGCGCCTTGCGGATCAACAAGCAGGCACCGGTCACCGCAGAGTAATTCTGCGCTAGCGCCAGGCGAGAAAAATACCCGTTGGCATGGCGGCTGAAATACTTGTGAGCGTGGCCCGCAACGCCCCCGATACCCAACACGACACCGGCGTGCTGAATGGTATCGTTGGGATAATAGAGCTTGGCGCCGACACAACCGATGTCCGGCCGCACGACGTGCCGCACCATTTCCTCGAGCCACTCTTCGTTGATGGGTTCAATATCGTTATTGATAAGTCCGAGCACATCACCACGTGCGTGATACGCTCCGAAATTGTTGATGCCGGAATAGTTGAAGCGATGGTTCCAGGCCAGAATCCTGACCCGGGGGTCTCCCTTGCCGATCTCGGCCAGATAAGCCAGTGTCTCCTCGCATCGCGTCCCGTTGTCGAGGATCAGCACCTCAAGCCTGGAATAGCAGGTACGGGACAGGATCGCATCGACGCATGGTGCCAACAGATCGACACGATCACGCGTAGGGATCATCAGGCTGACCAGCGGGAGCGGATCCGGCAGAGGCCAGCGGACACGATAGGTATTGGGCAGGCGCCCAAGCTCGACGGTGGCACCGGGACTGCTTCGTGCCAGATGGTCGGCGACCGCTCGCAGCCCTGCACGGGACGTATAATCCTTGGCGTTACTGGTCATCGCCGTGGAGCCAGGACTGGCACGCCAATGATAGAGAATCCTGGGAATATGGACGATGCGATCAGGCTCTGTGTGGGCACAGACTCTCAGGGCCAGATCATGGTCCTGGCTGCCCTCCAGCCCCTTGCGGAAACCTCCCAGTTGCCGTACCAGCGCGGTGTCGAAGACACTCAAGTGCGCCATGTAGTTCTGGGCCAGCAGCAGATCAGGATTGAAGCAGGGCTTGAAGTGAGGTTCGCAGCGCACACCACGCTGATCCACCTTGTCTTCGTCGCTGTACACCAGCACCGGTCGTGGTGAGCGACTCAGCGCCTCGGCAACATAGCTCAAGGCACACGGAGTCAGCAGGTCATCATGGTCCAGTAGCGCCACGTAGGGCCCAGCGGCCATGCTCAAGGCCGCGTTGGAGGCCTCACAGACATGGCCATTAGTTTTCTGGCGACGCAGAACTATTCGAGAATCACGAGCCTCAAATTGCTCCAGCAACGCTATGACTTCGCGGTTTCTGGAGGCGTCATCAACGATACAGAGTTGCCAATGATCATAGTCCTGGCGAAGCACAGACTCGAGACAGTCTTTCAGATGTTCCGGCGCAGGATCATGTACCGGCAGCAAGATCGACACAATCGGCCTGAACGTATCCGTCCTGGCTGCTACTGCGGTGTCCACACATGACTGCGCAGCTCGCTCGGCAGCAGCACAGCGACGCTCAAGCGCCAGGCTACGGCGGCGTTCATCCTTGCCTCGCCACCCGTCAAGCCCACCACGAATCTCGTCCAGCTCAGCTCTTCTATTCCTGGAACGCCACCCACCTTCGAGCGCCGAGACCATAGAGGTCTTGTCGCAATCATCCGAACTTCTATCCGAACTACTATCCGAACTACTATCTGAACTGCTATCCGAAATCTTATCCCATCCGCGCTCACGCAGCCATTGCACATAGCTTCGACCCGAGCAGAATCGTTCGAACGTTTCCTCGTAGTCCGACAGGGCAAGGTCGCGCCAACAGGTACCGTCCTGGAGGGCGCGGTGGCGAAGCACTCCCAGCACTTCCTGCTTCGACACATCACGCCAGCGATGGTGCATATTGACCAGACGATGGCTGAGGCGATCATGCGCGAACCAGGGGGAGAGCCAGACGACGCGAAAGTGGCGAATCGCAAAGTATCCCGGCGACTCCATCGGGTCGAATCTCAACCGGCGCAGTCGCCGCTTCACGTAGATCAACCGCTTGGTAACACGTCCACCCTTGAGCGGAAGGGTCAACGACTCGTCTTCACTGAAGCCTTCCCCCGTATCGAAGTAAAGCCTGACAGCAACGCTATGCTGGTCGTGGTCCAGGTCCAGCTCCACCATATGCCAGCCAGGCAACGGTAGGTGCCGACACAGCAGAAACTGGGGGTCTTCATCCAGCGACTCCCACTCCCAGTCCCCTCCACTCGCCTGCTGTCTCAGGCCATGATGAGGCTGCCAGTGTCGCTGAGGCTGAACGACCAGGTGGCACAGATCGAGAAGACCTTTCAGCCACGATCGTGTTCCGCCACCTCGATTGGCACCTTCCATACCTGCCGCTCAGTTGCTGGCCACAGCGACTCGACGCGGCCCCGGCGGGAACCATTGTCCGGTCTCGGCAACACGACACTGGACCCTGTCACCCGCAGACAGATTCACCTTCAGCTGGAAGCCGACATAGCCGCCACGGGGAAGCTTCAAGCGAGCCATGGACGGACGGAGCTGGGTGGCCGACACAGTGTCGCGATGTTCGTCATTGACCCAGACTTCGACGTCCACCGGGGTATCAGCACCACCTTCCCACCAGGCCCACCCCCCCACCCGCTCGGCATCGAACTGCGTCAGTCGAGCGTGAGCAAAGGGGAGATTGTCGCGATAGAGCTGGATGCGCGATTCGAATAGCTTGCGACAACGCTCGTAGAGCGCCAGATCCAGCGGGTTGAGTTTGCGGAACTCCTGTTCATCCTCTGGCGCGATGTCATGCAATTCGCCCACCTGCGGCTTTCCCCGGTTGTCCTCACGCTGGGCGATATCGATGCCAAAGCGAGCATTGATCAACTCCAGGCTCTCCGAGTAACGTTCGGTCAAGCCGACCATCCCGATCGCCTCGACATCGACCCCCTTGAAGATGCTCGACTGGCGATCAAGCATCAGAGGAATCTTCATGAAGTCGCGGAAGCTGCCCTTGTACTGATGAATCCGCTGAAAGTGCGAATACTCGGAAGCCGCCCGCTGCAACGGTTCGCGAACAAAGGTCACCGCGCGATCGACGCCGCACAGCGGGACATACTTGGCCGCGGTGACGTGTCCTGCCAGCATCATCGCCTGGTTGTCCAGGCTCCTGCGATACAGGCGCCAAGGATCGGGGGACTCGCCATACATGCACTCGCGTGTCAGGACGCTGGTCTGAGATGCATCCTGGCCGTAGTCATAGACGATCTTGTCGAAGCCAAAGGCGCGCTCAGCACCGTGACGAAAACTGGTTCCCGCCGTCTTGGGTATATGTACGAAAAACAAGGGTTTCATGGTGGAGTCTCCTGACAAAAGCGCCGCAGGAATCAGTCCTGCGGCGCGGCGTGGCAAAAGGGATAGGGGAAGACGACACGGGATCCGGTGGCGGAGCCACCTCCACACTCCAGACGCGTCACGATGTGCCGACAACAAGATCACTCCCCCCCACCAGCACTGAAGCATTGGCATGGAGAGAAACGGTCACATGATCGCCTTCTTTCAAAGGCGCCGGATGCAGCCAGCGAAACCCGCAATAACCATCCACGGATTTGCCGGAACGTCGTAGATCGGGACGATAGAACCCCACCCTTGCACGCCCCGCGTGAACACCATTGACGAAGATGTTCACTGCCAGACCACTGGCCTTGCCGTTGCGGTCCGTCACCCAACCACAGACTGCGTTGGCGTCAAAATGATCGATGGCTCCCACCAAAGGGCGATCTAGCACGGTGTGCTCTGCCAGACGCTGTTTCAGCGCCGACATCTCTCGAGCCAGGCGGGCAAGCTTGCCGGCCTGGAACTCATGAGCAACGTCGTTGATGTCGTAACGTCCGAAATATGCCTCGCCCTTGTCGAAGTTGGCGCCTCGCGTAGCACTCCCCCTCAATCGCTTGCGCGAGAACTCCTCACGCGACTTCACCGCGTAATGGTGAACCCGAAGCGGTCCCTGATGGATCGACCGCGTACGCCCACCACGTGGGTCCGACTCACCACTGCCGTCCGGCGAGCCAACGAAGTCCTCGATCACGTCCCCTGTGGCATCGACATATTTCCAGGCCGATACCAGGGTAGAGGAATGACAATAGGGCGCCTTGACATGGTCGACGCGTACCAGGCTCTTGGTGTGACAATCTGCGCTCGCGCCTGGTGCAGTGCCACAACGGGTGAAACGTTGCAGTACCGGTTCAGATCGCGCCTCTTCAAGCCCCGAGGAGCCGAAGCATTTCCAGTTCACGCTGACGCTTCCCACATCACCCGACGCCACCAGCCTTTCCAGCTCGCGACATTCCTCACCGTGACGCTGGCTTTCGTGCACAAGAAACTCATCGGCATCGAGAAACATGACGTAGTCATGCTTTCCCAGAGCCAGCCCAAGGATGCGACGATAGGCCAACTGCTGCGACCTGCGCTCAAGCACCGGCTGGTACAGCAGGCTGACCTCTCCCAGATCTGCCAGCGCTTCGAGCAAAGAGCGGGTGCCGTCGTCGGAACCGTTGTCGGCCAGAATGACATGCCCAAACCCGGCAAGCCGATGCCAAGCTACCCACTCGACAAGGTAATCCACCTCATTGCGGACGATACCGGCAACACAGAACTTCGCCATCTCTAGCCCACCCTGACCGGAGAGTTGCCAAGATCGACAACGTCGTTCACTACTCTGGCTCTGACACTGGCGTCCTCGCTCAAGCTTTCACCGGCAGGAAGGGTGAAGGTGAAGCCACATGGCTCGTTCGCGGGAGCACCGCCACCGGGGTTCGGTTCGTTCGCCACCACCACACCCACGGACCGGTCATCAACAAAAACTTCTACCTCAGCATGCTGTTTCTTGTGTACATAGCGCGCCCAACCGCTGACACGTCGTGAATCACATGAAAGAAGTTTTCCCTGTGACTTGGTGATCCGGGTTGCCTCTATATAGTCTTCTGGTTCAGGATCGATAAAGGCCAGTGCCGTCTGGTGTTCCTCCTGCGAGGGAGAAATTCCGCAAAAGGACTCGAGAGTGGAAAGAAAGGCTTCGGGATAAGCACTGGCCTTTTCGTAGGAGACGAGCATGGCACGCGGAGACTTCTGCCTGACAAAGCGAAGCGTCTTTCTATACTGTGACAGCGCTCTGTCCATGCCCTCGGTAATTTCGGCCAACATGGAAATAGAATTCCGCTGCGCTATTGAAAGAATATCCTTGTAGATAAACACATACCTGGCATTCGGCAATAGAGCGTCTACTTCATCCAGATGGTCGATGATGGAAGGTCGCTTCCAGCCCCAGCGGGTGTACCTGGTCTGGTACTCCTTCACAATCAAAGCTGTCTGAGCCATGTCCTGCTTTTCGAAAGCCTCGGAAAGTCTGACGTCTTCGTACACAGGGTGTGAGGCACGGTCGCCCATGAAGACGCCAAGCTTGGCCAACACGCCAGCGACCATCGAGGTCCCGCCTCGCGCGGTTCCAATGACGATGATAGGAGATGGCATCTTGTCATCCTGGTCCCCTATGACCACGACTCCCTTGTTGATCAAGGCATCATTCTTGGGCATGTCCCCTCCTGGGATATGTAGTTTCTCCGAATACGACGACCCATCAAGAAAGCCATCAACGACCTCCGATGGAGAAGTCTTCTCGGCTTCTTGTGAGGCAAGGGCTGTAGCTGGGGTCGTGTTCGATTATTTTTCCCCAGGCCTTCTGCATGTAATCTATCTCGGTGTTGAATCTGGCAACTTTTTCTGGGTTATCTTCTGCTCCACGACTGATGGATTCGTGGTGATACAATTCAGCGTATGGGGTCCAGATATTACGATACCCGGCATCGAGCACCTTCAGGCAGAAATCAACGTCATTGAAAGCGACCTTGAGGTCCTGTTCGTTCAGGCCTCCGACTTCCTCATACACCGACTTTCTCACGAGCAGACACGCCGCTGTCACAGCAGATACAGACTGGACCACCTTCAAACGGTTGAAATAACCGCCGGACTCTCGAGGAAAGTGCTTGTGAGAGTGCCCTGCTACTCCGCCAAGCCCAACGATGACGCCTGCGTGCTGAATGGTGTCATTCCCATAGTATAGTTTTGCGCCGACACAGCCGACATCCTCGCGACAGGCATGAGAAACCATCTCCCGGAGCCAGTCTCCATTGATCACTTCAACATCATTATTTACCAAACCAATGATGCTTCCCTTGGCATGCTCTGCACCAAAATTATTGATAGCTGAGTAGTTGAAGGGGTGGTCGTACCTGAGAACGCTTACCCTGGAGTCTTCAGCCTGAATTTTTTCAAAAAATTCATGCGTCTCAGGCTCTACACTGCCATTATCAAGGAGAATAATCTCGTAGTCTGTATAACGTGACTTCTCCAGGATGCTGCGCACTGCCAGCTCTGTGACGTCCTTCTTGTCTCTCGTAGGAATCAACATGCTCACCAACGGTGCCGGCTCAGGAATAGGCCAACGCACACGATAGGTATTTCCCACAATCCCCTGCTCTACAATCGCACGCCCATCTGCTATTCCTTCAATATGGTCTTTCAGCGCCTTTACACCAGCTGAGGTCGTGTAATCCTTGCCCTCTTCAGCCAGTGCTGTCGAACCCTCGATAGCGCGCCAGTGATAGAGAACTCTGGGAACGTGGGAAATTGAGCCAGCGGTCAGGTGTGGTATGCAACGCAGCACCAGATCATAGTCTTGCGATCCCTCTACCCCGACTCGAAAACCCCCAATTTTCTCGATCAACGAGCGTCGATATACGCCCAGATGAGAAACATAGTTTTGCGAATAGAGAAGGTCGATGTTCCAGTCTGGCTTGAAGTGAGGCTCGCAGCGCATGCCCTGAACATCGATCTTGTCTTCATCACTGTAGATCAACTGGGCATCGGGATTCTTTTCCAGCTCTTTTGCAATAAAGTACAACGCATCTCTGGCCAATTCATCATCGTGATCGAGCAATGCCAGATAGTCACCAGTGGCCATCGACAGGGCGTCATTAGTTGTCTTGGAAATATGCCCATTATCCGGCCGAAAATGTATTTTTACGCGTTTATCTTTGCTGGCATAGTGCCTGAGTACTTTTTCGACATGTGGTGATGGAGAGGCATCATCCACAAGGCAAAGCTCCCAGTGGGGATAAGACTGTGCGATGACCGAGTCGATGCAAGCTTTCAGAAGCGTTTCATCGGTATTGTAAACCGGCACCAACACCGAAATTAATGCAGGACTCTCAAGGCCCTCAAGATAGCTGCGGATGGTTTCAGAGCTCGGCAGGCCATTGACTTCTACCTCATCTATCCATTTCTGGTAGGAGAGTTCGGCCTCGTTGACAATAAAGGTTTCCGCGTACTCTTCGAGAAGACGGGCCTCGCGTGCGGCGTCGTCCTCGGCATCCGCCAACTCGGCTTTCTTTGCCGACCCGCCACCTTCATCCGTTTCCGGAGCAGACCTACCCACTCCCGCAAGGACCTCGGCCTTTTTCAAGTGCGTGTACTCAGGAGCAGTCTCGACAAGACGCCCGGCAATCGCATCCCAAGCCTCTTCGGCATCGACATTGTCGATGCATAGTCGCTCCAGCCGGAAGCTTCCTTCCCGCTCCCATGGGTCAAAGCGTATGTTGACAATACTTCGCTCAAGCTGAATCACCCTTGTCGCCAGTTTCCCTGACTGGAAGGGTATGGGATAGGCGTGGGTTTCACTGAAGCCCTCTCCATGATCGATATATAGCTTGGCGACCTGGTGCTGATACTCGCCACTGAGAACGAATTCGATACGACACCACCCAGGCTCGATGACTCGACCTCGGCGATGACGAACGACGAAGGCCGGATCGGTACCGTGGGAACGCCAATGGAACTCCCCTTCCAGGCGACGCTCGAGCTGCTGGGCAGCGGCAAGCGTAAATTCACAGCCTTCGCAGCACTTCAGATATCCATCCAGCCCCGACCAAGGGTGCGGGATCTGTGGCGTCTCGATCTTTTTCAGCACCGGATCCTCCAACCGGAACTCTCCAGGTCGAGTCATCGGATCCAGCCGCAATGCCTGTGTTCCCATCGGCAAGTAAATGACCAGGCTCTGGTGGCCGCTCTTTTCCACATGACGGGCCCACACGATATCTGCCTGGAAACCATCGCCATAATCAATATAGAGACACTGATCCACTGCCTGAGTCGCCGAAAAGTCGTATTCGAGACTGAACCATCCACCTTGGCGAAGCACAGCGGGATTGATCGGGGTGAGCAGGAACTGTGGATCTCCACCGCGAGATACCCAGACCACCTTGTTATTGCGGGTCATCAGCTCCAGTTCATGGATCGGCAGCAAGTCCATGCGGGAGCATTTTTTGATGTACTTGTGATACAACCCACCGAGATCTCTCAGCGGTTTGGTCGCTCGCCAACTGAAGGAAGTCTGCATTCGCCTCAGGCGTGCCGACAACGCCAGTGTAGCCAAGTGTGGTGATTGCGAAGAGGGAGGGCCGCTTCTTGGTTCATGTTCTACCACGTCTACTTCCTCAGGCAATTACTAGTAGCCAGGAGCCTCGACAAACGACATCCCTCGAGCATCCTTATCGGAAACTCGTGGCTCAATGTTGTCCAATGGCCAGTCGATTGACAGGATAGTATCTGCCCAGTGCACCGACATTTCGTCTGAAGGCGCGTAATAGTCAGTACACTTGTATACAAACTCGGCATCGTCACTGGTAACGTAGAAACCATGTGCAAATCCAGGTGGTACCCAGAGCATCTGCCGGTTGTCTTCGTTCAAGAAAACGCCTACCCACTTACCATAGGTGGCACTGGACGTTCGCATATCAACGGCTACGTCGAATACCTCTCCCCTGACTACTCTCACCAGCTTTCCCTGGGGATGCTTCAGCTGATAATGCAGTCCCCTGAGTATCGAGCGACTCGACCTACTATGGTTGTCCTGAACAAACTTGTGTTCACCACAGACTTCATCAAATGTTTCCTGGCGAAAGGTTTCCATAAAGAAACCTCTTTCGTCACCGAACACTTTTGGCGTAAATAGCACGACATCAGGAATAGCCAGCCTTTCAACTTTCATGCACGTCACCTCCACCATCAGGTAGCCTTGTCACTGACCAACAGCCTTCGCGGCCAGAAGCTGTAGCAGGTATTCCCCGTATCCTGTCTTGGAAAGGCTGTTTGCCTGTGAAAGCAGGAACTCGTCACTGATCCAGCCTTGAGTCCAGGCAATCTCTTCCAGACAGGCTATCTTCAGCCCCTGTCGATGTTCGACTGTCTGCACGTACTGCGCTGCCTCAAGTAAACTGTCATGAGTACCTGTATCCAACCAGGCAAATCCTCTCCCCAAACGCTCTACGTGAAGTTCACCACGGTGTAGATATTCATTGTTGATCGAGGTTATCTCCAACTCTCCCCGAGCCGATGGCTTGACGCTCCGCGCGATGTCCACCACGGAGTTGTCATAAAAGTACAAGCCCGTCACCGCATAGGATGACTTTGGTTTTTTGGGCTTTTCTTCAATAGAAACCGCACGCCCTTTCTCATCAAACTCGACAACACCAAAGCGTTCCGGGTCTTTGACAAAATAGCCGAATACCGTGGCACCTCGAGCCTGGTCGGAGGCTCTAAGAAGTTGCTCGGAAAAGTGTTGTCCGTGGAAGATATTATCGCCAAGGACAAGACAGACGGGAGAATCACCAATAAACTTCTCGCCGATAATAAAAGCCTGGGCCAGTCCCTCTGGCTTTGGCTGCTCTGCGTAGGACAAGGAAACACCAAATTGGTCACCGGTACCGAGCAGCTGACGGTAGACTGGTAGATCATCCGGTGTAGATATCACCAGTATTTCTCTTATTCCGGCCAACATTAGCACCGAGAGCGGATAGTAGATCATCGGCTTGTCGTAGACAGGGAGAAGCTGTTTTGAGACCCCATGGGTAATGGGGTGAAGTCTCGTACCGGAGCCTCCGGCAAGGATGATTCCCTTCCGATTCATGGCGGTAACCTCTAGTTTTCGGACAACGCCTTGCGGCGGCAGGCCTACCTTAGGTAGTCCTTCATGGTGAGAGACAACTGTCCCCTCCAGTCAGGGAGCGAGATGTCGAAGGCGTTCTCAAGACGAGAGACCGACAGCCGGGAGTTGGGTGGACGCTTTGCTGGTGTGGGATAGTCCTTCGTCGCCAGACGAGACAGCTGGTCGTCGCAGAGCATGAGAGGAAGGCCGTGCAGACGGGCGAGACGAAAAATCTCTCGGGCAAAGTCATACCAGGACACGAAGCCCCGAGGTGCCAGATGGTAGAGCCCGGTCAGTTCGGGACGAGAGCGGTAGACTTGCCACGCATGCAAGGTCACGTCAGCAATCAGGCGTGCGGGCGTAGGGGCCCCCACCTGATCGTCGACAATTGCCAGGGACGCCCGCTCCCGCCCCAGACGCAGCATGGTCTTCATGAAGTTGTTGCCCCTGGCGCTGTAAACCCAACTTGTCCGGAAGATTTGTGCGTCGCATCTACTGGCGAGCACCGCCTCGTCGCCGGCAAGCTTGGACTGGCCGTAGCACGATAAAGGGTCGGTTGGACTATCTTCCGTCCAGGACCGAATGCCATCGCCTGGATAGACGTAGTCGCTGGAATAGTGCGTCAACAGTGCCCCGTGATCGGCACAATAGCGTGCGAGACAGCCAGGCAGCTCTGCATTGAGTCGAAAGGCAGTCGCTGTATCGGTCTCTGCCTGGTCCACCGCGGTGTAGGCAGCAGCATTGATCACCCACTGGGGGCGATAGTGGTCCAGACAGCGTTTCACCGCATCAAGGTCGGTCAGATCCAGGGTCCTGCGGTCAGGCGCATGAAGATCCAGATGAATGGCTAGCGCCTTGTGAAGCTCATGGCCCACCTGGCCCGAGGCACCAAGCAAGAGCCCACTCATGACAACACCCCCAGGCGCTCGGCCCGGTAGCTACCATCCTGCACCGCCTTCCACCACGACTCGTTGGCCAGATACCAGGACACTGTCTTGCGAAGGCCAGACTCGAAAGTCTCTCGTGGCTCCCAGGCCAACGTGTGCTGAATGTAGGATGCATCGATGGCATAGCGCCGGTCGTGTCCAGGCCTGTCGGTGACGTAGGTGATCAGATCACGATATTCGCCCTTGTCCGGAGCCATTTCCGTCAACAGGTCACAGATTGTGTGTACCACTTCGAGGTTGGTTTTCTCGTTATGGCCACCAATGTTGTAGGTCTCTCCAACCTTTCCCTCGCTGGCAACCAGCACGAGGGCGCGCGCATGGTCCTCGACATAGAGCCAGTCTCGTACCTGTCCACCATCACCGTAGACAGGAAGAGCCTCTCCGTGCAGCGCATTGAGGATCATCAGAGGAATCAGTTTTTCAGGAAAGTGAAACGGACCATAGTTGTTTGAACAATTGGTCACCAGGCAAGGCAAGCCATAGGTGCGCGTCCACGCCCGCACCAGGTGATCCGATCCCGCCTTGCTGGCCGAGTAGGGCGAACTAGGCGCGTAGGGGGTCTGTTCGGTGAACAGGCTGCCATCATTCTCGAGGTCTCCGTAGACTTCGTCGGTGGAGATGTGGTGAAACCGAAAGCCATCGGCCTTGTCGCTGTCCTGTTGCCTGATTCCTTCCCAGTACCCGCGTACCGCCTCGAGCAATACCAGAGTGCCCACCATATTGGTCTGAATAAAGGCGCGAGGCCCGTCGATGGAGCGATCAACGTGGCTTTCTGCGGCCAGATGCATCACCACATCGGGGCGGTACTTGTCCAGAATTCTGCTCATTGCCGCGCCATCGCAGATGTCCGCTCTCTCGAAGATATAGCGAGGATCGGAGGCGACAGACGCTACGGATGCCAGATTGCCGGCATAGGTCAGCTTGTCCACATTGACGACACGATGAGGGGTGTGGGTAATCAACTCCCTCACCACGGCCGAGCCGATAAAACCGGCACCACCGGTCACGAGAAACGTCTTGATCATGAAAGAACCCCGAGAGGACTGGAAATTCTGCCCGCCCCGTCAGGGAGGACGCTAGAAATGGCGTACGGGCGGGAAGGAAGAGAGGATGACAGGAAGCGTGAGCCCTGAGCTCTTCAACATGAAGGGCTTCATTGCGGCAGCCGTCCGACGACAGCTATCGGTAGTTGCATCAGGAAGAGCGTCAGTCTCTGTGGTCCTGGACGATCAGCCACAGCATGCTGGCAATGAAGGCAAGGAACAGAGTGACGATCACAAAGATGGTCAGGTTGTAGAGGCGCTCTGGACGCGTGGCGTACTCGGGCAATAGAGGGCTCTGCAAGATACTGATCTGCTTAAGCTTGCGAGCAGCCTCGATGCGCGTGCCCTCCAATGCACCGAGAGCGCTGGCATAGGTCTCCTGGGCAAAGCGAGCCCGCAGCTCGAGCCGCTGATACTCGGAGGACAGGCGGTTGAGGGAGTCTCCTGTGGCCTTTGCCAGTCGCTCACGCTCCTGATCGATCTGACGACGCAACGCAGTGATTTCGCTCTCGACTCTCACCATGTCCGATGAACGCTGGCTGGAAAAGCTGGCCAAGGCGCTACGCCGGGCTTCCAGTCTTGCCAGCTCACCTTCCAGACTGGCCACCACCTGGTTGAGGCTGTCCACCGTCGAGGTAGGAGACACCAGACCATGCTCGTTCTGATAGTCCAGGAGATCCGTGCGCGTCTGATCCAACCGATCGGACAGGCGCTCTACCTGAAGCTCGAGGAACCGTACCTGATCCTGAGCCAGGCGCTGCCCCATGGCATTCATGTGCGCTTCACCTTCCGCCAGTAAAAGCGAGGTCAGTTGCTGGGCAAACTCGGGAGAGAAGCCCTGGACCTCCAGCTTCAGGACCCCTGCGTAGTCATCGAGCGTTACCTCTACGCGACTCAGGTAATACTCATGAAGGTCTTCGATGGGAGCCTCGGCGTCCCACAGACGAGCAGGAAAGTCACCGTTCTCACTGTAATGAGACCTCAGGTCGAGCCGTTCATCAGCCTTCTTGAGCATATCCACAGAAAGCAGATACTCCCGCAAAAGCAACATATCGCTATCGACGCTGGCACCGGAAAGCAGGCTCGAGAAGTCGAAGGTTGGGGCAGCGATCTGTGGGCTTTCAAGTACCACGACGGCCTCGGATACGTACCGATCCTCGGCCCAGACTAGCCAGTAGAAGGACATGGCCAATATCGACAGGCAGGCAAATGCCCAATGGGGCTGCCGAGCAATCCATCGCAACATTATCTTGGCTTCCTTGCTGGAGCGACGTCGCGGGGCATCCGGACGCCTCTGAATGCGAGCACCACCGTCGGGATCTAGTCCTCAGTGAGCGACGCCTTGCCATCGCCTGGTGGCTACCGTTCTTTCTTCTCGGACCCCTTCTCCGAATCCTTCCCCGAATCGTCCTTGCTGCTCGCGGGTGCGGCCCGCTTTTTCGTCTGTACCGCGCGACGAACCTCATGCAAGCGCTGCTTCGCCAGGTGAAGGCGAGCGATGAGCTCCTGACGGACCCTCGGGTCGACCAGTTCGTCTGCGTTCTCACGCCCCATCTCCAGAGCATCGAGGCGCTTCTGGATACGCTCCAGCTGCTGTCTGCGCTTGCCCAGCAATGCCTTGAGCGTATCCAGGGACATTGTGTCGATACCCGGTGTCGGCGCAGGTGACTGATACCGGGGTGCTTGCGGCTCGCCATCGTGGCGTGGCCCATTGCCGGGGCCGCCGGTGGCCTTGGCCTTGGCCTTGCTGTCACTGTCCTGGTGATAGCTGCGAATGGCGTCTCTGATATCGTCAAACCAGAACGCCTCGCCATGCTTCAGATAGATGCCTGCCTGGCACAGTTCGCGCAGTATGCCTTCGCTGTGGGAGACCATGACCAGGCTTGCGCGATTGACCCTGTCCTTGAAGGCACGGGTCGCCTTGGCCTTGAATACCCGATCGCCCACCGAGGTCGCCTCGTCAGACAGATAGACATCGAAATCAAACGCCAGCGACAGACCAAAATTGAGTCGCGCACGCATCCCGGAGGAGTAAGTACGAATCGGGTCATCGAAGGCCGGCCCGAGCTCTGCAAATTCCTGCACCTTGTCGATGATGGCTCCGACGTCACGACCACCACCATGGACACGGGCAACAAACTTGACGTTCTGACGGCCACTCAAGGCCCCCTGAAAACCTCCGGCCAGTCCCATCGGCCAGGAGACCCGAGCATCGCGCCGGATAGAGCCCCTTTCAGCCGTATCCATGCCGGCAATCAATCGCAGCAGGGTCGACTTTCCCGCGCCATTTCTCCCCAACACTCCAACGCTTACGCCGTGGGGGATGGTCAGGTTGATATCCTTCAACACCCAGTCCCTGACCTTGTGATGGTGATAGCGCTTGTAGAGGTGTTCTATCTGGATCATTGCGCCATCAGCCGATGTCGAAACCGAAGGTGTAGCATCAATCCTAGTGACAGCAGTGCCAGCGTCACCATCCAGTAATAGGGGGCACTGGTACCAGGGACCTGCCAATACCCTTCAAAAAAACCGCCACGTAGTCGCTCCAGACCATGAACAATCGGGTTGAGCAACAGGTACTCACGCATCCAGTGGGGCATGTGATGGATCGGGAAAATGACACCGGATAGGATCAACAATGGCATGATCATCATCCGTAGCACGATCGCCACCTCGGCGATGAGGGTGGCAAGCACGGAGACAATTAGCCCAAGCGCCAGGCCCAGCAGCCAGAGCGAGAGCCACCACGCCAGTGCCAACAGGGCGTCGTCAGGTGCCAGCGCCTCGACCTTGAGCAACATGCCGCCGAAGATGAACAAGAGAAATATCAGTGATCGCAGAAGCCCCTCCAGGGCGTTGCGCACCAACACCGGGTCCACGGGCCTGACCTGCCGATAGGCGAACAGCGCCTGGTTGGCCTTGATGGCTCCCAGCCCTCTAATCATCCCTTCGCGAACCAGAAAGAATCCCATCAGTCCGACCACCATCCATGGGATGAAAGGGGCTCCCACGATAAGGGCGTCTCCGCGGATGAGACTGCGGATGGCCACCATGATCAGTGTGAAGAACACAGGTTCCGCGATCATCCAGAACCAGCCCAGGCGATCCGACATGGTGCGCGCAATGGCCTCTCGCAGGAACATGGCGTACCAGACGCTACGCGTCACCGCCCAGGGGTGGCGTTGCACGGAGTTGCCAATCATCGACATGCTGCCCCCCACTAGAGATCGATCGCCACCTTGGTGGCCACGGCAATCTGATAAAGGATCTGGGTCAGGCTGGTTGCCAACTGAAGATTCTTGGTGGGGACAGCCGGCATCACCAGAATCTCGTCTCCTGCACGCAGGGTGATATCGTCGGCATTCCGCACCGCGCCGTTCTGGCGAACCACCAATATGTTGTCCTCATCGCCACGCTGGGTAAGACCACCTGCGGCATCAAGATAGTGGTCGAGACCAGAACCCGGCTGATAGACCACCGCCTGTGGCACGACCACCTCTCCGCTGATGAGCACCGAATCCATGGCCTCCGGCAACGTGATGACGTCACCGTCCTGCAACCGAATGTCGGCAACCCCTTGATCACTGGCGACCACCAGTCGACCGCTGGGTTCGAGCTGTCGCGCCCGCGCCACAAACATCTGAATCAGCTCGGCCTCGCGAATCCTGATTCTGGCCTCCTCATCGGTGGATGACGATGTTCCCAGATAGGTCGTCTCCAGGCGGCGGAGACTATCCTCGAGCGCCTCTTTCTGCTGCCGTGCTACGCTTTCTCGGCGAATCGACACATTGTGGCTGGCCGACATGTCGGACAGGATGGCGACGGCGTCCAGCAACTCTCCGAGCCGGGCATCCCGCGGCAGGGCAAACCTCGACGGGCCCAGAAAACTCCCCTCCAGGGCAACCACGATGGTGCCTTCCTGATGATCTGCATTGAAGATCACCTCATCACCAGGCTGAACCTGGCGCGCGAGAAATTCGTCGAGCGTCAGGTAGGTGGCAACCGGGCCTGTTGCACGCTCTCCGCGCAGCAATACGTGAGACACACCACTCTTCAGGCGGGCCAGGCTTACCAGATCGCTGCCACTCAACTGGCCAGACTGTAGTTCGTATCGGTAGGCGCGTTCCACATCACCGGTCACCGCGATGGAGGGGCCTCGTTCACCCACCACGATAGTATCGCCGTCGCGCAACTGAGGCCGAGCGATCCTGCCATCCAGCAAAAAGTCGTAGAGATCGAAGCTTGCCAGGCGTTGCCCCTGACGCATCAGGCTGATGCTGCGATAGCTGCCAAGGGCGTTGTCGATCCCCCCGGCCTGATCGAGAAAGTACAGAATCGAATCCGAGGGGGTGCCCGCGTAACGTCCAGGGCTGTGCACATAGCCGGTGACATAGACACCGACGGGCTGAACGCCTTGCAGGTTGGTGTACACCTGCACGTTCTCGGGATAGATGCTCTGGATCGCTTCTCGAACCCGAGCATCCAACTGGCCATGACTCATTCCCTGCACGGCGAGGGGGCCGATCGACGGGAGAAAGATATTGCCCTGGGCATCCACGGGCACCACTCGATCGAATTCCACCGCCCCCCATGCTCTCAGGGTGACCTGATCGCCAGGTTTGATGCGATAGTCACGGTTGAGCCCATCTGCCATGGTGCCTCGAAACCCACCGGTAAAGAGGTTGGCGCCAAAGGGAGGAAGCAGTTCCACATCGATCGGTGACGGTATCGAGGGCGGCCCGTAGCGATCGTTGCTCCAGTTGGCGCGAGGCGAGTCATTGATCGTCCCCTCATCCGTCTGCTCCCGGGCCTGAGGCAAGATATCGTCCGGCAGGGCAATACCCTGCGCAGCGACCGAGTTCGCCATCGACCAGCTCACCATCAGCAACAACACAGGCAACGACAGCCGTCTTGCCAGATACAGCAGCGCCCTGCCGAGCCGTTCATCCATGATCGTCATCACCAGGTCTCCGCTCCGTTGTACAGCGCCGTTACCAGGCGACTGGTAAACCAGGCGCCTTCTCCCGACTTGCAGGCAACGGCCCCCAGTCGATCCCCGTTGCTCCGGCGAGTCACTGTCAAGTGACGACATATGCGCCTGCTGGCAGAGAAGTAGGGGGAGTCAGCCACCACCTCCACATTCGCTCCCCAGGGGCTACTCGATAGTGTGGTGGCGCTCCCGGCGGGGGTTTGGGCAAGAAACCGCGACAAGTCGCTGGAGGCAGGGATCCCGGAAGGCTCGCTCATGATCCCCTGGGCACTGTTCGGCTGAGTAAGCGGACGCTGAACACAGCCAGTGATCAGCACCGTAGCAAGAAGAAGCGTGACCGTGGCACCCCGGCGAAAGACGCTTTTCCTCGAAAGACCCGCCCCCCTTTCAGGCGCCCTTCCATCGGCTGGATTCGACCTTAAAAACGTGCAATATCGAAGCATAATCATAGCGAAATTCCCGACGTCGTCATGCGATAAACGACGAATAACTGTTACAGATGTTTTAGCAATTTCGCAATAATATCTTGCTCGCTCATTATCTCGGTATTGACGGAAACCTCTGGCTTCACAGGCGCCTCATAAGGACTATTGATGCCAGTGAAATCCAGAATCTTGCCTTCCCTCGCCTTCTGATACAGTCCCTTAGGGTCTCTCTCTTCACAGACATCCAGGGGCGTATCGACAAACACCTCGACAAAATCATCGCTAAGAAACAGCGCCCTGGCCGCCTCTCTGTCTGCTCGAAACGGCGAAATAAATGCGGTAATAACGATCACCCCAGCCTCTGCGAACAGCCGAGCAACCTCACCGACTCGCCGAATATTCTCCGCCCTGTCCTGCTCCCCCATGCCAAGGTCCTTGCATAGCCCATGCCGGACATTGTCGCCATCCAGCAGCATGGTGTGATACCCGCGTCGATTGAGCTCCACCTCCAGAGCATTGGCGAGGGTCGACTTGCCGGAGCCCGATAACCCGGTAAACCAGACGCAGCAGCCACGGTGGCCATTGATCCTCTCTCGCATGGTCTGGGTTACCGTGGTGCGGTTCCACACCACGCTGGCCTTGCTGTCGTGTTTGCGGAATTCGCAGGGCAGCTCCGCATCCGACGGACTGTGGATCATCCCGGCACCGACGGTAAGATTGCTCAATCGGTCGATCAGAATGAAGCAGCCCGTGCCAGGGTGGGTACGATAGTCGTCGACAGGTATCGCGGTGGTGAGCTCGACACGGCAACGCGCGATAGCATTAAGATCCAGCTGCTCCCCATGCCGTTGCTCCAGGGTGTTGACATCCACCAGGTAGTCGATGGCGACAACCTTTCCCGCAAGGTCCCGAGTGGCCAGCTTGATGTCATACAATTTCCCGGGTTCCAACGGGGACTCGTGCATCCACACAATATCGGCCACGAATTCCGACCGAAGCGGCACCTGATCATCGACCCCGACGATCCAGTCTCCGCGCGATGCATCGATCTCGTCGCACAAGGTGATGGTCACCGCTTGTCCGGGAAATGCCGCATCGAGATCACCATCCATGGTAACGATGCGCTTCACCTGACTGGTGGTACCGCTCGGCAGCACCTTGACCGCCAGTCCGGGAGTCAAGACACCGGAGCTGAGGGTGCCCGCGTATCCCCGGAAATCCAGATTGGGGCGGTTGACGAACTGAACCGGCAAGCGCACATCTCGCAGATTCTGGTCGTGCCTGATCTCGACCTCTTCCAGCAGCGTGAGCAGGCTGGGGCCGTCATACCAGGGCATCTCGCTGCTGGGCTCGACCACGTTGTCGCCTTTCAGCGCAGACAGCGGGACAAAATGTATATCCCGGGCCTCGAGTCGATCCATGACGAGCCGATACTCGTCGACGATCTGCAGATAACGATCTTCGTCATACGCCACGAGATCCATCTTGTTGACCGCTACCACAAGGTGCTCTATGCCCAGCAGGTCGCAGATGAAGCTATGGCGACGCGTCTGGGTCTGCACACCGTGTCGAGCATCAATCAGTATGATCGCAAGACTGGCCGTGGAAGCGCCGGTCGCCATGTTGCGGGTGTACTGCTCATGCCCCGGCGTGTCGGCAATGATGAACTTGCGTCTATCGGTGGAGAAGAATCGATAGGCCACATCGATGGTGATCCCCTGCTCACGCTCTGATTGCAGGCCATCCACCAGTAGCGCGAGATCCACCTCGTCACCGGTGGTGCCGCTGGTGCGAGATGCCTGGGTGATGGCGGCCAGCTGATCCTCGTAGATCATCTTGGAGTCATGCAGCAGGCGCCCGATCAGAGTGGACTTGCCATCATCGACACTGCCGCAGGTAATAAAGCGCAGCAGGTCCTTGTTCTCGTGTTCCTTCAGGTAGCGTTCGATGTCGCTGGCGATCAGCTCGGATTGATGGGACATGACGAATTCCTGGTAGAGGCGCAAGCCACAGCACCCGGACAAGGATGCCGAGGAGACTAGGGCTGAACCGGAGTGCAATCTGGAGACTGGAAGAGCGGAGCGTGGAGGAATGCGGCGAGCCACGCAGTCGCGGCCTTTGCCGTCTGGTGAAGCGATGGGTGTAGCCGCCTTCCCGGGAACACCCCCATCGGCAATCCGCGAATTCAGTACAAGACGGCAGGCGAACATTCATTACAACTAATTTAGAAATACCCCTCGCGCTTCTTCTTTTCCATCGACCCCGCCTGATCATGATCGATGGCTCGACCGCTGCGCTCGCTGGTCCGCGTCAGCAGCATTTCCTGGATGATTTCGGGGAGAGTCGCGGCTCGAGATTCCACCGCACCGGTCAGGGGATAACAGCCGAGGGTACGGAATCTTACCCAGCGTTCCTGGGGCGTCTCGCCCTTCCGCAGCGGTAGTCGGTCGTCGTCGACCATGATCGTCATGCCATCCCGCTCCACCACTGGCCGCGGTGCGGCGTAGTACAACGGCACAATGGGGATTCCCTCGAGATAGATGTATTGCCAGATATCCAGTTCCGTCCAGTTGGAGAGAGGAAAGACGCGAATCGACTCCCCCTTGTTCACCTTGGCGTTATACAGGCTCCACAACTCGGGACGCTGGCTCTTCGGCTCCCACCGATGATGCCTGTCACGGAAAGAGAAGATGCGCTCCTTGGCACGACTCGCCTCCTCATCCCTGCGGGCACCCCCAAAGGCTGCGTCGAATCCATGGTGATCAAGTGCCTGCTTGAGAGCGGCGGTCTTCATCACATCGGTATACTTGGCGCTACCGTGATCAAAGGGATTGATATCGGCCGCAACCCCCTCCTGATTGATATGCTCGATCAGCTCCATGCCGGACTGCTTCGCCATGAGATCACGAAAGGCGATCATCTCGCGGAACTTCCAGGTGGTGTTCACGTGCATCAACGGAAAGGGGGGCGTGCCGGGAAAGAAAGCCTTGCGCGCCAGATGCAGCATCACCGATGAATCTTTGCCGATCGAGTACATCATGACCGGAGAACGGAACTCGGCTGCGACTTCTCTGATGATATGGATCGATTCGGCCTCCAGCTGTCGGAGGTGTGTCTGGCGATCGGGTAGTAGTTCCATGACGGATCGAAGTCCTCGGAAAGGGAAACACTCGCCGGCTGAATGCGTGGACTCGGCCGACTCGACCCGCGTGACGTAGCCGCAGCCGTTGGCCCGAATAGCCCACAGCAGCACCAAGGCTCCAGGCACCGGAGAGTGGGCGCGGCATGTGATCCGCGAGTTGGTGCAGGAGAGGGGCACTGGACCTGATGGCGATGAAGCACGCTACCGCCCCGGGATGTCACGGACGCCTTCCCATGCCCTGCTTCAACGAATTTTGCCCTCGACCGTGGTAGCAAACAGACGAGTAACATTGATAACGGTTCATTAACACTTGATCACAATCATCGATACTAATGTTTTTGTACTTCTCCATCCAGACACGGGCGAGGTTATTGGCGGGCAATAAACGGTTACTGCATAGAGAGTAATCCGCCTCCCTTTAACTATGCTGCAATACAAAAAAATATCTAAAAGGCCATAATCCACACACGCCAAAAAAATCAGCAAAAGATCAAAAAAATCAAAGGCATAACAAAAAAAACAAGGACCAGAAAAAGCATGCTCATTGCAATAATTTCGTTGCGGCACATTTAAAAGCTTCGTGCCTAGTTCTTCGGTACAATAATTAAAGTAAGCATTGGAGAATTTAGGTTAGGTGTGAGGCACGGCCGGCATAGAACTTTATTAATTAACTTCGACGGTATTGTTTTTCATTAAAACTTCACCATCTTGGCGCAGAACATTTCTTGATCGTCAGAAGTGCCAGCATCCAACAAATGTAAGCTTCTAACGTCCCGACTCGGCGCCAAGGTCATGAGGGGGCGCCCAGAGGCCCGCTTTTATGAGGGAGTTGCCATTGAGCAGGGCAATTAACTGTGCCGAACTTTAGCTCCCAGGCCGCTCCAGGCGCGCGCTTCCTCCAGTCTGATCCTTCTCAAGGAGGCCCTCCTGGCCCCCAATCGACGTTCCGCCGTCACCGGGCACGTGGTGACGGGCGCCCTGCAGGGCGCGGAGGAACACAAGAATCAGGAGGCAGAGAGGGACAGAGGGAGGGACAGAGGCAGAGAGGGACAGAGGGACAGAGGGACAGAGGGACAGAGGGACAGAGGGACAGAGGGACAGAGGGACAGAGAAAGGTAGAGGCAGAGAAAGGTAGAAAGTAGATAGCGTGGGGCCTGTCATGGGAGAGACCACCAAGGGACACCGCGCGCCCCGGCATCTCTCGTCGAGAGGAGGCCGGGACGCAGAGTGCCTGCTGGCCTGGGGTGACAAGCAGGGCAGGGAACAGCTCAGGCTCTGCGCCGCCAGGGGGAAGAACCTGGGCTGGAACTGGAGGGTTGAAGTGGAAGGTTGAAGTGGAGGGTTGAAGCGGGGGCCGGAAAGACCCGGCCCCCGACCCACGACCAGGGCATCAGGCGGGGGTTGGCGCGGCAACCCGCTCGGGGTGATTGGCCTGCGCTGAGGCAGAGCTGGCAGCCTCACTCAGGGTAAATCCTGCCACCATCCGCCCCAGTCGGTCGGCCTGTTCCAGCAGGTGCTCGGTGGCAGCAGAGGACTCTTCGACCAGACTCGCGTTCTGCTGCGACATGCGGTCCAGCTCCGCCACCGCGATATTGACCTGTGCGATACCTTCGCTCTGCTCTTCCGCCGCCACGCTGATCTCGTCCAGGCTCAACGTGACGCGCCCGACCTGTTGAACGATCTCGCCCATGGTCTCGCCCGCCCGGCGCACCAGCTCGGTACCGCTGGCCACGCGCTCGCCGGAGGTCTCGATCAAGCTACGAATTTCACGGGAAGCCTCGGCGGATCGGGTGGCCAGTTGGCGTACCTCACTGGCCACCACGGCGAAGCCACGGCCATGCTCCCCGGCCCGGGCCGCCTCCACCGAAGCATTGAGCGCCAGCAGGTTGGTCTGGAAGGCGATACCATCCATCACCTTGACGATGGCGCCGATCTGCACAGAGGACTCGGTGATCGACTCCATGGTATCCACCACCTGGTCCACCACCTCACCGCCTCGCTCGGCGACGTCGGTGGCCTCCCCCGACTGCCGCCTGGCATCGCGCGAGGCCGCCGCCGTATGCGCCACGGTGCTGGTGATCTCCTCGATCGATGCCGAGGTCTGCTGCAGGCTCGATGCGGTCGTTTCGCTGCGCCGCGACAGGTCCTGCCCTCCCAGTGCGATCTCGCCGGCGGCAACCCGCACCGACTCGCTGCTGTCCCGGATGGTGATCATCACCGCCTCCATGCGCGACACGAAGCGATTGAACGCACTCGCGATCTGGGCCACCTCATCCTTGCCGTCCTCCGGCAGGCGGCGGGTCAGGTCTCCGTTGCCACTGGCGACGTCGGCCATGGCATCCCGCGCAATCGACAGTCGCTTGAGCGCGAGGGTCAACAGCACGCTCAGCAGCAGCAGTGCCACCAGGCCGACGATCACCAGAGTCCAGAGCGCTGCCTGTGTCACCTGCTGAAGGCTGGCACCGGCCTCCCGGCTGTCCAGGGCAATCACCAGTCGCCAGTCGGTACCGCTGATGGGCGTGGCGAGAAGCTCGCGCTGCCGTCCGCCGATGTCTACGGTGACAGGGCGTGCCTGGTCACCCAGCTGCGTCAGGAAATCCGGCGTCAGACGCGCAGACAGCTCGGTCGCCGGCGCCAGGCTCAGCGTGGCATCAGGATGCGCCACCAGGGCTCCCTCACCATCGACGAGGAAGGCAAAACTGCTCGGCGTCGGCGCGATGTCGGCCACCACATCGATCACACCGTCGATGGTGATATCGCCACCCGCCACCGCCTCGAGCCTGCCCTCATTAAAGAAGGGCGTGGCGAAGGTCACCACCAGCCCCCCCGTGTTGGCATCCTTGTAGGGAGGGGTCACCACGGTCGCTTCAGCCTCAACGGCCTGCTGATACCAGGGGCGCTGACGCGGATCATAGTCTGCGGGGGCATCCCAGCCGTCGGAGAAGATCGCATCTCCGCTCGCGGCCTCGGCCAGATAGGTGGTGAGAAAGCCGCCACCGGCCTGCAACTGCAGCAGCGCCGCCAGGGGATCGGCATCGGACACTGCCGGCGCCAGTGCCTCGAGCTGGCGTGCGTGGCTCGACACCCACTCATCGATGGCCACCCGATTGCCTTCGGCGACCGAGGCCAGCTGCTGCGCATCCTGGCGCTCCTGATGGTGATGCAGAATGCTGAGGTTGACCGCTCCATTGATGGCCAGGGCCACCACTATGACGGCCACGGTGGTCAGCAGGAGCCGAAATCTCAAGGAATGAATCATGTCGCTCTCTGTCAAGGGTTACGCCTTGCGGCTGCAAGGTCGACACAAGCGACTATCGGCCATCGAGAATGCCTCTTTAGCCCAAGTTTGACGATTACCCCCTTTCGCCTTCCGAATGGCTCCCGAATGGCTCCCGAGCGACTCATCGACGATAGGGAAACGGGCCGCGCCCCGTCAGGCGCTGACACCCTGCGTGAATCATCTGGCCTGCCGGCGCTCGCGCCAGGCCTGCAGCCCCCGCCACCACGAGCGTTGCGTTCTTACCGTCATCTCGCCGATGCAGGTGTCGTCGTCTTCGTCGGACAGCTGCATGTGCGCGCTGGACTGCCCCAGCGCCAGGGCAGTGCCGGTCAGACGTTCGGCTTCCTCCCGTGAGCGCTCGACCATCTGGGCGTTGCGCTGGGTGACAGCATCGATCTCGGCCATCGCCCGATGAATCTGATCGAGGCCCTGATGCTGCTCCCCGGCGGCCTGTTCCAGTTCTGCGATTCGGCCCCCCAACTGCCCGACTGCCGCCGCTATCCCCTGGATCGACAGATCGGCGGCGCGGGACTGCCTCGCGCCATCGGCCACGCTCTTGCTGGAAGCACCGGTCAGGCTGCGAATCTCGCCGGCCGCTTCGGCGCTGCGCGCCGCCAGGCCGCGCACCTCCGCCGCCACCACCGCGAAGCCTCTGCCGTGCTCGCCGGCACGGGCAGCCTCCACCGAGGCATTGAGGGCCAGCAGGTTGGTCTGAAAGGCAATATCGTCGATCAGCTTGACCATCGCCTGCACCTGGTCGGCGTGGCGCTGGATCTCGTCCATGGCCGCCGCCACCGCTGCGACGCCCTCGCTGCCCTTGCTGGCACGCTTGCCCACATCGCCCGCCAGGCGGTTGGCGTCCCCCAGATGCTGCACCGTCTGGGCCACCGTCGCCGTCAATTGCTCGAGGCTGGCGACCGTCTGCTCCAGGGCCGATGCCTGGCGCTGGGTACGGGTGGCCAGTTCGCGACCATCATCGAGCATGCGTTCGGCATTGTGACGCAGGTCATCGCTGGTCTCGCGAATCCCGCGAATGTTCTTCACCAACGCCCGTCGCAGTGACTCCACGCCCCGATACAGCTGGCCCACTTCGCTGCTGCCCATATCGGGCAGGCGACGCTCGAGTCGGCCCTGGGCCATCGCCTCGAAGTGTTCCAGCAGCTGCTTCAACGGGACCAGCAGGTAGCGTCGAACCGTCAGAGCCATTGCCATGGCCAGCACCAGAGCCAGGGTGAGCGCCGCCGCCAGGGCGAGGTTCATGCTGTCTGCCAGGTGCCTGAAGCCGGCAGCCAGTCCCTCTTCCTGCTCCAGCGCCAGGGTGGAAAAGGCCTCCACGCTATCGACAAAGGCCTGGCTCATGCTGGTCAGTCGAGCCTGGCCCGAATCATAGGCGCCAAGGTCTTCCTCCTTGAGCAACATCAGCTGCAGTTCCAGGCCGGTGGATACCAGCGAGCGGAAGTGGCGCTCGAGCGTCGCCTTGTTGTCTGCCTGAGCCTCGCCGACATCGATTGCCATGAAGGCCTCGAAGGCCTCCCTGGCCTCGCTCAGCAGCGTCTCGGCAGAAGCGATCACCGGACCCGGTCGATCGAAGGACGGCACCCGCGTCAGCCTGGCCGCCCGATCCATCTCGACGCGTGAACGAAAGACCCTGGTCTGGGCAAGATTGAGCAGACGGAACTGACCGACGTGCTCGTCGCGCATTACATCGAAAGCCTCTCGTCCCTGCTGGTTGGCATAGAGGCCCAGTCCACCCAGTCCGACCATCAATATCAGAAAGAGAGACAACGCCAGCAGCCCGCTGGCACGTATGGAGAGCGTTCGAAAAGACGTCATGGAGCGAATATCCCTGGTTGCCCCGCTTCTCGGGCGAGCGGGTGCCGAAGGAATATCAGCAAAACATTACATAAAGATGTCGGCAGACGATGGGGGATCGCCGAGGGGGTAGCCGAGCGCGGCACCTACACCTGCATGTTCATCACATCCCTGTAGGCCGATACCAGGCGATTGCGCACCTGCTGGCCCATCTGAAAGGCCACGCTGGCCTTCTGCATGTCGACCATGACGTCGTTGAGCTCGACCCCCGGCACCCCGGCCTGGAAGGCCTTGGCCTGCGAATCGGCGGTGGCCTTGAGCTCGTTGATGCGCTGGATCGACGACTTCAAGGCGTCGGCGAAGCCGGCGTCGGCCTGGGCCGCCTCGGTGTTGCCCCCCAGTGTCGGGGACGACACCTGGCTGGCCTCGCGGGCCATGGTGGTCATCTGGGCAAGGGCCGATTGCATCGCGGGAGTCGACATGACGGGTCCTGTGTCTCGTTGGCCTGTGACGGAGGCGCATCGCCTCCACGACAGCAAGCCTAACAAGAGCGAGCGCACCGTCATCGAAGCAAATGGCCGTCAAAACATGGGCTATTTCGATCATTGGCTGGCCACAGCCCCGGGATAATGGGCATCAACACAGAACCGGGCACCGCCCGCGGCCACCCGACCCACGGACCACCGGTCATGCCAATGAACAACCCCCATTTGCCGTCCCCCGACGGGAGTCGTCCATGAGCTCAGCGGCCTCCGCCTCAAGCTCCGGCCCGCTGTCCGGGCTAACGTCCCGTTTACGCGGCAAACCCCTGATTCTCTTGATGATCGGGGGCGCCGCCGCGATTGCTCTGATCATCGCCCTGGTGATGTGGGCCTCGCGCCCACAGTACCGAGTCCTGTTCAGCAATCTCAGCGAAGCCGACGGCGGCGCCATCATCACCGAACTCGATAGCCGCGGGGTGCCTTATCGCTTTTCCGCCGGCGGCCACGCCTTGATGGTGCCGGACGACCAGCTGCACACCCTGCGCCTGCAGCTTGCCGAACAGGGCCTGCCCCACGGCGGCAACGTCGGCCTCGAACTGATGCAGGATCAGGCCTTCGGTATCAGTCAGTTCGCCGAGCAGATCAACTACCAGCGTGGCCTGGAAGGCGAGCTGGCCAGATCCATCGCCTCGTTGGGACCGGTGGCCAACGCCCGTGTCCATCTGGCCCTGGCCAAGGACTCGGTGTTCGTACGCGAGCGTCAGCCGGCCAAGGCTTCGGTGGTGCTGACACTCGAGCCTGGCCGACGTGTCGGCGAGGGTCAGGTGGCCGCCATGGTCCACCTCGTCTCTTCCAGCGTGCCCGACCTGGCCGGTGAAGACGTCACCGTGATCGACCAGAACGGGCGCCTGCTGTCATCTGCCGACGCTGGCGGCCTGGGGCTGGACGGCTCGCAGCTGGACTACGTCGCCGAAATCGAGCGTTCCTACCAGCGGCGCATCGAGGACATCCTGGCGCCGCTGGTCGGCCATGCCAACGTGCGTGCCCAGGTCACCGCCCAGATCGACTTCTCCCAGCGTGAAGAGACCCAGGAGCGCTACACCCCGAACCAGCCGCCCGCACAGGCGGCGGTCCGCAGTCGCCAGACCAGCCTGGACATCAATGGCCAGGGTGACCTGGCCAGCGGCATTCCCGGCGCCCTGAGCAACACCGCGCCAGGTACCGCCGCGTCACCCATCGACAACGGTGATGCCGCGCAGCAGGACAACGACGAGGCCGCCGCCGATACCGCCGAACAGGAAGAGGCGTCACCGCAACGCCTGCGGCGCGATGACGTCACCAACTACGAGCTGGATCGACAGGTATCACATGTGCAGTACCAGAAGGGAGGCATCGAACGCCTGTCCGCCGCGGTGGTGGTGAACTACCAGGACGGCGTCGATGAGCAAGGCGAAGCCACTCTCACCCCCCTGTCAGCGGAACAACTCGCCGAGATCGAGGCACTGGTGCGTCAGGCCATGGGCTTCTCGGAAAGCCGCGGCGACGCCCTGTCGGTGGTCAACAGTGCTTTCGCCCAGGCACCCGAGGTCGCAGCCCCCACCTGGTGGCAGGACCCGATGGTCCATCAACTGGCCAAGGAACTCGGTCGCTATCTGCTGATCATCCTGGCCGTCGCTCTGCTCTACCTGCTCGTGCTGCGCCCGCTGATCCGTCGTTATACCGAGGCTCCGGTGGCCCCGGCCCCCATGCCCAGCGCCTTCTCGGCACGGGTCGGCGACGACGAGAGCGACGACGAAGAGGCGTCCGAGGGTGACAGCGAGACGACCGACGGTGAGGACGCCACCTACGGCCGCGACAACCGCCGCCGGCGCAAGGCCAGCGCCTACGAACAGAACCTCAACGACCTGCGCGAGCTGGCCCAGGAAGATCCCCGCATGGTCGCCATGATCGTACGCAGCTGGATGAACGCCAATGACTAACATCGAAGCCTCGAGCGGCATCCGCCGCAGCGCCGTACTGCTGCTGGCCCTGGACGAGGACAGCGCGGCGGAAGTGTTCAAGTTTCTCAACGCCAAGGAAATCCAGCAGCTATCGAGGGAGATGACCCAGCTCGGGCAGATCTCCCACGAAGAGATGCGTCGCGTGCTGCACGACTTCCACACCGAGACCGAGGAGTTCATCGGTCTCAACATGAACTCCAGCGAGCACATCCGCTCGGTGTTGACCAAGGCGCTCGGCACCGAACGGGCCTCCAGCCTGATCGAGGACGTCCTCGAAACCGCCGGCACCAGCAGCGGCATCGACGCCCTCAATTTGATGGAGCCGTCCATGGTGGCGGAGCTGATCCGTGACGAGCATCCGCAGATCATCGCCACCGTGCTTGTGCACCTCGAGCGCCACCAGGCAGCCGACGTGCTCGAGCTGTTCGACGACAAGCAGCGCAACGACGTGGTACTGCGCATCGCCACCTTCAGCGGCGTCCAGCCGGCGGCACTGCAGGAACTCACCGAAGTGCTCACCAGCATGCTCGACGGCCAGAACCTCAAGCGCAGCAAGATGGGCGGTGTACGTACCGCGGCGGAGATCCTCAACCTGATGAACACCACCCAGGAAGAGGCCGCCATCGACACCGTGCGCGCCCACAGCGAGGACCTGGCTCAGAAGATCATCGACGAGATGTTCCTGTTCGAGAACATCGGCGACCTGGACGACCGCAGCATCCAGCTGTTGCTCAAGGAGATCGAGACCAACAGCCTGGTCATTGCGCTCAAGGGAGCCCCGGAAACGCTCAAGGCCAAGTTCCTGGTCAACATGTCCCAGCGCGCCGCCGACCTGCTGCAGGAAGACATGGACGCCAGAGGGCCCATTCGTATCTCCCAGGTGGAGACCGAGCAGAAGGCCATCCTGCAGGTGGTGCGTCGCCTGGCCGACAACGGCGAAATCGTGCTCAGCGGAGGCGACGAAGCCTATGTCTAGGACACCTCGATTCAGTGAACCTGGCACGCCGGCGAGGAGGGTCTCGGCATGAGCCAATGGCGCCGCTGGAACATGGGCGAGCTGCCCGAGGAAGGCGACGACGGCACCACCGAGGCCGCAGCGACCCCGCGCCCGCCCACTCGCCAGGAACTCGACGACGAGCGCCGCCGGGCCCGCGAGACGGGCCACCGCGAGGGCCATGCCCAGGGCCACCAGAAGGGCTACGACGAGGGCTACCAGAAAGGACTGGCCCAGGGCCTCGAGCAGGGCCTGGCCGAGGGCCGCGCCCGCGCCGAGCAGGAGATCGCCGACGCCCTGAACAGACGCTGTGAAGAGGCCCTGGCACCGCTTGGCCGACTCGTCGACGAGTTCCGCACGGCACTGTCCGAGCTGGACGATGCGGTGGCCGAGGATCTGACCGATCTGGCCCTGGCCACCGGCCGGCAGCTGGCGGATGACGCCCTCAAGGCCCGGCCACGCCAGGTGGTGGAGCTGGTCCAACGGCTTTTGCACACCGATCCGCCACTGGTGGGACGCCAGCGCCTGTGGCTGCACCCGCTCGATCTGCGCCTGGTGGAGCGCCACCTGGGCGAGCAGCTCGAGGCCGCCGGCTGGACCCTGCGCGCCGACGAGCGTCTGCACCGTGGAGGCTGCCGGGTCAGCGGCGAACAGGGCGATATCGACGCCACCTGGGAGCGTCGCTGGCAGGCGGTGAATCGCCAGGTGCGCAGAAGGGCCCCGCGCCACACCCCCGAACCAGAGGATCATGGCGTCGCCCACGAGGACGATGCGCCATGAACGGCCCCCAGATCCACCAGCAGCGCTGGCAGCACGCCCTCAAGGCCGTCGCCCATCGCGTCGAGCCCCTGCCCATGACCAGGGCCACAGGCCGCGTGGTGCGCGCCACCGGCATGGTCATCGAAGCCGTCGGCCTGCAGGTGGCGCTGGGTGACAGCTGTCGCATCGAGCTCCCCGGCACGGCAGATCATACCGCTGCCGGCTCAGCGCACGACTACGCCGAGGCCGAGGTCGTCGGCTTCGCCGGCGATCGCCTGTTCCTGATGCCGCTTGGCGAGATCAGTGGACTGATGCCCGGCGCCCGGGTGCTGCCCCTGGGCGACGGTAGCGTCAATGCCTCGCGGCGTTTTCCGCTGGGCGAGAGCCTGCTGGGCAGGGTCGTTGACGGCACCGGGGCTCCGCTGGACGGTCTCGGTGAGCTGGATGACGCCCCCCGGGCGCCATTGGCCACACCGCCGCTCAACCCCCTGTCTCGTGCTCCCATCGAGGAACAGATCGACGTCGGCATCCGCGCCATCAACGCCCTGCTCAGCGTCGGCCGAGGCCAGCGCATGGGCCTGTTCGCCGGCTCCGGCGTCGGCAAGTCGGTGCTGCTCGGCATGATGGCGCGCTACACCCGAGCCGACGTCATCGTGGTCGGACTGATCGGCGAACGTGGCCGCGAGGTCCAGGACTTCATCGACAACATCCTCGGGCCCGAGGGCCGGCGCCGTGCCGTGGTAGTGGCGGCCCCCGCCGACACCTCGCCACTGCAACGACTCAAGGGCGCCGCCTATGCCACCCGCCTGGCCGAAGGCTTTCGCGACGACGGCAAGAACGTGCTGCTGATCATGGACTCCCTAACCCGCTACGCCATGGCCCAGCGCGAGATCGCCCTGGCCATCGGCGAACCTCCGGCGACCAAGGGCTATCCGCCCTCGGTGTTCGCCAAACTGCCGGGGCTGGTGGAGCGCGCCGGCAACGCCGAGCCCGGTGGGGGATCGATTACCGCCTTCTATACCGTGCTGACCGAAGGCGACGACCAGCAAGACCCCATCGCCGACTCCGCCCGCGCCATCCTCGATGGCCACGTGGTGCTGTCGCGCAGCCTGGCGGAATCCGGCCACTACCCCGCCATCGACATCGAAGCCTCGATCAGCCGAGCCATGAACGCCATCGTCGACGACGGCCAGCGCCGCCAGGCCCAGGGCTTCAAGGCCATGTTCTCGCGCTACCAGCGCAACCGTGACCTGATCAGCGTGGGCGCCTACCAGCCCGGCCACGACCCTCGCCTGGACGAAGCCGTGCGCCGCTATCCGGATCTGGAAGCCTTTCTGCAACAGCGAATCGACGAATGCGCCACCCTCGAGGCCTCGCGTCAGGCGCTCTCGTCCACCCTGGGAGGAACCCCATGAGAACCCCTCTGGACACCTTGACAGAGCTGGCCCGGGACGCCCGCGACCAGGCGATGCAGCACCTTGCCAGCGCCCGCCGAGACGAGCGTCAGGTCGCCGATCAGCTGTCGTCGCTGGAACACTACCGACAGGAATACGCCGAGCGTCTGCACCAGAACATGCGCAGTGGCATCGATCCGGCCACCCTGCACAATACTCAGCGCTTCCTGCTGTCGCTTGACGATGCCCTGGCCACCGCACGACGAGCGCTCCAGCAACAGCGCCAGAAGGTCAGCGACAGCCAGCGCGAGTGGCAACACGAACAGCAGCGCCTCAGCGCCTACGACACCCTGGCCGAACGCCGTGCCCAGGAAGGCCTGCGCCTGCAGGCCCGCCAGGAACAGCGCTCCAGCGACGACCTGATCAACAGCCGACTGCAGCGCGGCAGCGCCATGCCCGGCGGCTACTGACCTTAAAGGAACTCACCATGGACCTCACCCTGTTGGGCCTGGCAGGCCCCGTTTCTTCCCAGGCCAGTGGCAGCAAGGGCGCCGCCGCACCGGTCGGTGGCGACTTCGCCCAGCGCCTGGCCGCACTCGGCGGCCAGGCGGCCCCCCTCGACAATACCGGGCGTCCCGCCAATGGCCAGGCCAGCGACAAGGCGTTCAGTGATCAGGACCATAGCGAGCCCCAGGACTGGACACTGGCACTGCTGGCCGTTGCCTCATCGGCCCCGGGCCCCCACGGGCAGCCCGCTGCTGGCGCAGACCAGCTGGCGTCATCAGGACTCGGCGCACCAGGCTTGAACGGCGCACCGCGGGACGCTACAGGCGCAGCGCTTGCCGGGCAGCTGCCCGGCGGGGCGCATGCACTGCTGACACAAGGCGGCGCCGCAAGTCAGCAGGCACTGCCGCTGGACGTCGCAGCCCAGGCCACACCGGCGCTCTCGACGTCTCCGCTATCAGGGCCGTCGGCGCAGTCTCAGCTTTCGCCCCAGGTTCGGGCCCAGGTCCAGGTCCAGGTCCAGGTCCAGAATCAGGCCCCAGCACTGCAGAGCGCCGCCCTCGACGCCACCGCCGCCACGGAAAATGCGCCCGCCCAGTCACGCCTGGCACAGGACGCGCTCCCGGCGCTGCATCGACTCCCCAGGGCCGAGCATCCGGTGGATCGCGCTCCCTCGGCGGCGCAGCAGGCAGCCATGGCCGCCGGCAGCAATGCGCAGGGTAATTTACAAGGACAGGCACCCGTTGCCCCGGCGGGCCTCGCACCCGGCGCCCTGGCTCCAGACACGGCCGGCTGGATGGCCCAGGGCACAGGGTCAGGCGCTGCGGAACTGCGTCCCGGCGAGATCCTTGCTGGCGCTGCCCGGGGCGAGGCCGACGCTTCGCTGGATGCCGTGCTCTCGCCCACCGCCTCACAGGCACGGGGCGCGTCGCCCTTTGGCTCCTCCCTGGCCGCCGCCATGCCCCCGGGTACCAATGCCTCACTGTCATTCAACCAGGCCGCCTGGCCGCAGCAGCTCGGCCAGACCCTGGCAAGACTGTCCAGCCAGGGCGGTGCGGGCGAACAGCAGGTCGAGTTACGCCTGCACCCTGCCGAACTCGGCTCGCTGGGGGTGACCCTCAAGCTGGGCGAGCACGGTGCCCAGGCCCAGTTCTTCTCGGCCCACGCCCAGGTGCGCCAGGCCCTTGAGCAGGCCATTCCCCAGCTTCGCGAAGCCCTGGCCGAACAGGGCATCCAGCTCGGTGACGCCTCGGTGAGCGACCAGGGCGCACAGTTTGGCGGCCAGCAACCCTCGGACTCTCGCGGCCAGACATCGCTGGCAGCCTCCGGCCAGGGCAAGGGCGAGTCGATGGAGCCGGCCACCACGGCAAGCTCTGCCCCTGACCAGCGCCACGACTCAGACGATGGCCGCGTGGACATCTACGCCTGACGCATAGGGCTGGGTACGCGCCTGGCCTGCGCCTGACCCACGCCCTTCCAGGCACCCCCTGCCGCTACACAGCGTGAGCGGCGGGGCTCTCCCTCACAAATACCCAAGATAGGCACGAACTCGGTGCCTGTTCTCGCCATCGATCGCCGATGCCTGACGGCATACTAAAGATGTGGCACGCCCGCACGCTAGTACATTACCGCCCCTCGAGGGGCCACAGGCTCAGGACTTCAGGACATGGCGAAATCTCGACGGCTCATCTGGTGTCTGGTGCTCCTGGTCATCCTCGCATCCTTCGGTGCCGCGGCCGGGTTCTACCTGCTGTACCAGGAAAAGGCGCACGCAGAATCAGCAGACACCTTCGGCGAGCACATGGCCCAGGCCAGCACCGGCGCGGTCGAAGATACGGCGCCCATCTACCTGAAGCTGGAGCCCTTCACCGTCAACCTGGCCGAAGACAACGCCGGACCGCGCCTGTTGTACGCCGGCCTGACCCTCAAGCTCAGCGATGACGCTAGCCTCGAGACGCTGGAACAGCACCGCCCCCAGGTGCGTAACCAGCTGTTGTTGCTGCTGTCGGACCGCGAGGCCGAGACACTGGTCAGCGCATCGGGCAAGAAGGCCCTGGCCGAGGATATCGTCGCCACCCTGGAAGACGTGCTCGGCCCCGAGCGTCCGCGCATCCATATCGATGATGTGCTGTTCACCGAGTTCATCGTCCAATAGGTCGCCCCCATGTCTCAAGACGATCTCCTGTCCCAGGAAGAAATCGACGCACTGCTCAAGGGCGTCAGCGGCGACGACGATGCCGAGGGCGAAGACAACGCAGCTCGAGGGCGCTTGCGCCCCTTCGATCCGGCCAATCAGCAGCGCATCATCCGCGAGCGTCTGCAGGCCCTGGACATCATCAACGAGCGCTTCGCCCGTCACTTCCGCACCGGCATGTTCAACCTGCTGCGGCGCAGCGCCGACATCAGCGTCGACGCCGTGCGCTACCTCAGCTACAGCGAGTTCTCGCGCAACGTGCCGGTGCCCACCAACATCAACATCATCGCCATGAAACCGCTCAAGGGCTCGGCCCTGATCGTGTTTCCCCCGAGCCTGGTGTTCATGGTGGTGGACAACCTGTTCGGCGGTGACGGCCGCTTCGTCACCAAGTCCGAAGGGCGCGAGTTCACCAATACCGAACAGCGCATCATCCAGCGCGTGCTGAACATGGCCATCGATGGCTACAGCGAGGCCTGGAAGTCCGTCTACCCGCTGGACATCAGCTACCTGCGCTCGGAGATGCAGTCCAAGTTCGCCAACATCACCAACTCGCCCAACGAGATCGTGGTCAGCACCAGCTTTCATCTGGAGGTCGGCAACCTCTCGTCCAGCTTCCAGATCTGCATGCCCTACAGCATGATCGAACCGCTCAAGGACCTGCTGACCAACCCGTTGAGCGAGAACAGTCGCGACAAGGACGGCGCCTTCCACCGGCGCATGGCCGGCGAGCTGCGTCATCCAGAGGTAGAGCTGGTGGCCAACTTCGCCACCATCGACTCGCGCATCGCCGAGGTGATGGCGCTGAAGGTCGGTGACATCCTGCCGCTCGAACTGCCCGATACCGTCACCGCCCAGGTCGACGAGGTGCCGGTGATGGAATGCGAATACGGCAGCCAGCGCGACCAGCGCGCCCTCCGAGTCCTGCGGATGTTCGACCACGCCGCCGGTCACCAGCCCAGCAACGCCTTCGTCAAAGGCTCTCGGCCTCCTTCCAAGGAATCGCACCATGACTGACCCCAATAAACCCGACTCCCCTGTCGGCGACGACGACTGGGCCGCCGCCATGTCCGAACAACAGGACGATGCCACCAGCGATGGCGCTGGCGAGGACGACCCCTGGGCCGATGCCATGGCCGAACAGCAGGCCGCCGAGGAGAACCCGGGCGAGCAGGCCTCAAGCGATACCCCTGCCGCAGCGCGCGCCGCAGGAGACAGCGTGTTCCGCCCGCTCGGTGAAAGCACCTCCTCCAGCGCTGCCCGCGAGCTCGACATGATCATGGATATCCCGGTCAAGCTGACCGTGGAGCTTGGTCGCACCCGCCTGACCATCAAGCAGTTGCTGGAACTGGCCCAAGGCTCGGTGGTGGAACTGGAGGGGCTGGCCGGTGAGCCGATGGACATCCTGATCAACGGCTACCTGATCGCCCAGGGCGAAGTCGTGGTGGTCGAAGACCGCTACGGCATCCGTATCACCGAGATCATCACCCCCTCAGAGCGGGTGCAGAAGCTCAACCGATGAACGAGACCACCTCCAGCGCCGCCGTCGACGGACTGGCCCAGGGAGGCGACAGCCTGCTGGGGCTGGCCATGCTGGGCAAGACCGCCGCCGCCCTGGCACTGATCATCGCCATCCTGCTGGGGCTTTCCGCCTGGCTGAAGCGGCGGGGCGGCGGCTTTCACGGCCAGCAGTCCCGACTCAAGGTGGTCGGCTCCACCGCCGTCGGTCAGCGCGAGCGCGTGGTGGTGGTCCAGGTCCAGGATCGCTGGCTGGTGCTCGGCGTCGGCGGCGGTCAGGTCAATCGGCTGGACAGCCTGCCCGCTCCGACCGACGAGGCGACGCCCGCCCAGCCGGACGCGCCGCAGGGTGACAGCTTTGGCGAGCGCCTGGGCCAGGCTCTCAAGGCCAACCTTGGTCGGCGAGAGCGGTGATGCGACAGTTGATACTTCTTCAGCGCAACCTCTCCTCCCGTCCCTGGACGCCACTTGTGGCCAGCCTCGGACTGGCCCTGGTTGTCTGTCTGCTGGCTGCCGGCCCGGCCCAGGCCCAGCAGATCCCGGGCCTGATCAGTGAACCCATGGCCGACGGCGGGCAGAAATGGTCGCTGTCGCTGCAGACCCTGCTGCTGCTCAGCGCCATGGCCTTTCTGCCCACGGCGCTGCTGATGATGACCAGCTTTACCCGCATCATCATCGTGCTGAGCCTGCTGCGTACCGCCATGGGCACCGCCTCGACGCCGCCCAACCAGGTGCTGCTGGGCCTCGCGCTGTTTCTGACCGCCTTCATCATGTCTCCGGTGCTCAGCGACGTATACCAGGACGCCTGGCTGCCGCTGTCCACCGACGCCATCGATTTTGGCCAGTTCATCGAGCTCGCCCAGCAGCCCTTTCGCGAGTTCATGCTGGGCCAGACCCGAGAGCCGGACCTCGCCATGTTTGCCCGCCTGTCCGAGGTCGGCCCCCTGGCCGGTCCCGAGGACGTGCCGTTGCAGGTGCTGGTACCGGCCTTCGTCACCAGCGAACTGAAGACCGCCTTCCAGATCGGCTTCACCATCTTCATCCCCTTTTTGATCATCGACCTGGTGGTCGCCAGCGTGCTGATGTCACTGGGCATGATGATGGTCCCGCCGGTGACCATTTCGATGCCGTTCAAGCTGATGCTGTTCGTGCTGGTGGACGGCTGGCAGCTGATCATCGGCTCGATGGCGGAAAGCTTCTATTTATAGGCCCCCGACGACAGGGCCCCGGCACAGGCCTACGGGCCCAGACAAGGCGGCGCCAGCAAGGAGACTCGTCATGCATCCCGAAACCGTCATGAGTTTGGCCTACCAGGGCATGCGCGTGACCCTGCTGCTGGGTGCGCCGCTGCTGCTTACCGCGCTGTTCACCGGCCTGCTGGTCAGCCTGTTCCAGGCCGCTACCCAGATCAACGAGATGACGCTGTCGTTCATTCCCAAGATCCTGGCCGTGTTTGCCGTGCTGGTGCTGGCCGGTCCCTGGCTGCTGCAGCTGATCATCACCTTCACCCGGGAGCTGTTTACCAGTATCCCGGCGCTGGTGTCCTGAGCCGGGCCACCTGCGCTGAAGCCACCGGCCCTATCCCCGAGGCGCCCGCGTCCTGATGGTCGAGATCACCTTCACCCAGCTGCATGCCTGGCTCAGCCTGTTCCTGTGGCCGTTCATGCGCATCACCGCGCTGATGCTGAGCGCCCCCCTGTGGGGCCACAGCGCGGTGCCTACCCAGGCCAAGATCGGGCTAGCCGGTGCCATCAGTGTGGTCATCTCGCCGATGCTGCCACCGCTGCCCGATGTCCCGGTGGCCTCCTGGGCGGGCTTCGGCCTGGTGGTCGAACAGCTGATCATCGGCGTGGCCATGGGCCTGTGCGTGCGGGTCATTCTGGTGGTGGTACAGGCCACCGGTGAATTTATCGGACTGCAGATGGGCCTGGCCTTCGCCACCTTCTTCGATCCTTCCAGCGGTACCAACATGGTCGTGATCTCGCGCTTTCTGTACATGATCACGCTACTAATGTTCCTGGCGGTGAATGGCCACCTGATCGTGCTGGAACTGTTGATCACCAGCTTCGAGACCCTGCCCATCGGCATCCAGCGCTTCAACCCTGAAGCCTTCATTCTGCTGGCCCGCTACGGCGGCACCATCTTTGCCACCGGCCTGCTGCTGGCGCTGCCGCTGGTCGCCCCGCTGCTGACCATCAACCTGGCACTCGGCATCCTCAATCGCGCAGCACCCCAGCTGACCGTATTCAATATCGGCTTCCCCACTTCTCTCAGCGTCGGCCTGGCACTGCTGATGGTCCTGATGACCGACCTCGGTCGCTTTCTGCAGCGCCACTTCCACCAGGGTCTGGATTTCCTGCAGTCGCTGCTCGACACCCTGGCGCCCCTGGCGAGCTGACGCTACCAGAAGCGACTGGAAGCGACTGGAAGCGACTGGAAGCGACTGGAAGCGACTGGAAGCGACTGGAAGTCAGGCGCAATATCAGACTCGAGAACGACCTCGATCAAGCCGAGACTCAACGGGGCTGCAGGCAGCGGCACACCCGAGGCCAGGGCGGCTAGCGCCACGCTGATACGATGGACCCCCGATCATCGGCGAGATGCAGGCACGCATGGGCGCTTCACCACACACGGACGAGCAGGACAGGCAGCCCACCGCCCTGACGACGAACTATGCCTCGACAGACAACCAGGCCCTGACAGACAACCAGGCCCCCACAGACAACCAGGCCCTGACGGCGACCGATGCGCTGGCCCGGCTGCCGATACTCGCCCCCTGCCTGCCGGAATTTTCCCGCATACGGCCCTGGCGTCAGCGCCACCGTTGCCGCCCCGCCGCGGTGCTCGGCTGGGGCAACCGGGGGACCACCCGTCGCGCCAGGCGCCTGGCGACGGACAAGGGTCTGCCCTTCGTCGCCCTGGAAGACGGTTTCCTGCGCTCCTGGGGGCCCGCCGATGAAGGCTTCGCCAGCCTCTCCCTGGTGGTGGATCATAGCGGCATCCACTACGACGCCTCCCGGCCCTCCGATCTCGAGACCCTGATCAACCACGCCGACATCGACGCCACCGAAGAGGTACGGGCCAACGCCTTGATGGCGCGCCTGCGGCTCGCCCGACTATCCAAGTACAACCACGCCCCTGACATTCGACTGGAAGATTCGTCCCGCTCCCGGGTACTGGTGGTGGACCAGACCCGGGACGACGCTTCCATTGTCGGCGGCGGGGCCTCGGAGGCCACCTTTGTTCGTATGCTTGAACAGGCCCTGGAAAGCCATCCCGAGGCCGAAATCCTGATCAAGATCCATCCGGAGGTGATCGCCGGGCGACGCCAGGGCCACCTGCTGGGGGCCGCCGGCCGTCCCCGCTGCCGCCTGATCACCGACGACATCAATCCCTGGGCCCTGTTCGACGTGGTCGAGGCGGTCCATGTGGTCACCAGTCAACTCGGCTTCGAGGCGCTGCTGGCGGGCCTGCCGGTCACCTGTCACGGCCTGCCGTTCTATGCCGGCTGGGGCCTCACCCAGGACCGACAACGCTGTGCGCGGCGTCAGCGACCGGCATCCCTGGCCCGGGTATTCGCCGCCGCCTACCTGCGCTACACACGCTACGCCAACCCCTATACCGGCGAGCCAGCGACGCTGGACGACACCCTGGACCTGCTGGAGGATCAGCGCCGTCAGATACAGCGCGGTGCCGGGCACTGGCGATGCTACGGTCTGTCGCGATGGAAGCGCGGCTTCGTGACGGACTTCCTCGGCCCCCTGTCGCAGGTCGAACAGCTGCCACTGAGCTCGCTGAAATCGACCGATTCATCGTCTGAAACGGCATCCGACCCAGCACCCACGCCAGTGAATCATCTGGTGTGGGGCAGCCAATATCCCCGAAGAGACGATGTCCATCGCATGGAAGACGGTTTCCTGCGCTCGGTGGGCCTCGGCATCGATCTCACTCGGCCGCTGTCGCTGGTCATCGACGGGGCCGGCATCCACTACGACCCCACCCGTCCCAGCGAGCTCGAGGAACTGATCGAGAATGGCGAGTTCAACCCGCGGGACCACCTGCGCGCACGCAGGCTGATCTCGCGGCTGGTACAACGGGGTCTGTCCAAGTACAACGACGGCCACGACGCCTCGCCCAAGCCCGGTTTGCCGGCGCTGCCCAGCGATCGTCCCCGGCTGCTGGTGATCGGCCAGGTGGAAAGTGACGCTTCGGTACGTCACGGTGCCTGCGAGATCCGCACCAATCGCGCCCTGCTTGCAGAGGTGCGCCGCCGCCACCCCAACGCCTTCCTGCTCTATCGTCCCCATCCGGACGTGGTCGCCGGCGTACGCCAGGGCGAGCAGGTTCCCGCCGAGGCCTACGGTGTGCTGGCAGCAGAGGGCAACATCACTGCCCTGATCGATCAGGTCGACGAGGTTCACACCCTGACCTCCCTGGCGGGCTTCGAGGCGCTACTCCGCAATCGCCCGGTGATTACCTATGGCCTGCCTTTCTACGCCGGCTGGGGACTGACCCGGGATAAGGCAGCGACGCCCCCTCGGCGATGTCGGCGCGCCACCCTGGAAGTACTGGTCGCAGCGGCGCTGATCCACTACCCCGGGTACGTGGACCCCGCTACCCGCCAGCCGATCAACGTCGAGACCGCGATCACCTTGCTCGAACGCCAACGCCAGCAAGGGCCAAGGCTGAGGCTGTGGCAACGCCTCTACCGACACGTCCGGCGCTATCTGTACGGGCGCTATTGAGACGGAGCGCCAGTCCTTGCCCCTTGCCCCTTTTCCACCACAGGAGGACTCGACAGATGACGGCCCCCCAGCGCCTGATCCTGATTACCGGTGCCACCGGCGCCATCGGCGGCGCCTTGGCGCGCCACTACGCCAGGCCAGGGCATCATCTGGTGCTTCATGGGCGTCGCCAGGACACGCTGGCAGAGATAGGGCAGCGCTGTCGCGACCAAGGCGCCGAGGTCAGCCTGGCGAGCGGCCCCCTGGAAGACAACGACGCCCGACAGGCCTGGCTTGCGGGGCTGTCACGGACGCCGGATATCGTGATCATGTGCGCCGGCATCAACACCGGCGTGGTCGATCGCCGCGACGGCGAATCGCTTCAGGCAGGACGTCAGCTGATGGAAATCAATCTACGCGTGCCGATGGAAATGGCGCGCCAGCTTGCCCCTGCCATGCAGCGTCGAGGCCGTGGCCAGCTTGTCTTCATCAGCTCACTGGCCGCCTGGCATGGGCTGCCGGTCACCCCCAGCTACAGCGCCAGCAAGGCTGGCATCAAGGCCTACGCCGAGGCTCTGCGCGGAGGACTCGCCAGCGATGGCGTCGGCGTCACCCTGGTGATGCCAGGCTACGTGGATTCGGCCATGGCCCGGGCGATGCCCGGCCCCAAGCCATTCATGTGTTCCCCCGAAAGGGCGGCCCGGCGCATTGCCAGGGCCATCGATGCCAATCGTCCCAGGGTCAGCTTCCCACTGCCACTGTGCCTCGCCACCCAGGGACTGACCCTGTTGCCGCCGAGGCTGGCACAGGCCTTGATGCGATGGTTCGGCTACGGCGTGCCCTGATGTCGTCGGCGCAAGACACCAGGGAAGCAGTGGCCACATAAGCCCCTGCTGATGACGCCCGAATTTCATCAATCACGTCGGTTTTGACACCAAAACTTGCCGATAAAACGCCAACTTTCCCTCGCACAGGCATTATCTGCACAGGATTTCGCACCCCACGCCCCTTGATGCTTAACAATGGCCGTCACTCATGCCAACCCCTGAAGTCGACGTCATCGCCCCCTGATCTTCACGATCGCCCCGCCAGCGTCAGACGCTACGCCAGACATCCTGGCAAGAAGCCGGCTTCGCCCATCAAGGATGATCCCATGCACGAGCCACAGTTCTCCCCGCCCCGCAGGACTCCCCGCCATGCCGCCTCGATGCTGCGTGCCTGGCGATACCTTCCCCTCGCCCTGATCCTTGGCAGCGCCTCGTCGAGTGCCCTTGCACTTGACGTCGACCTCGCGCCACTCGACCAGAGCGCCACCACCTTCGTCGGCACCCTGGAAGATCGCCCCCTGACCCTGGAGTTGCTCGGCCAGCAGGCGGTGACAGGAGGAAGCCGCGTGTTCGTGCGCATCAATGACAGACCCGTCACCCTGAGGCTACCTGCGGGCATCACCCTGGCAGAGGTCGATGGTCAGACCCCGGTGGTGCTCACCGACGGCGAAGGCAAGGTGCTGCTCGCCGGGCGCCTCGATGCGCTCGGCCGTGACCGCACCCTCGCCCTGGCCGATGCACTGGGCCTGCTGGAACTCGACCAGACCCTGTACGGCGCCCAGAAACAGGCTATGGCCCAGAACTTTCGGCCGGTCACCCAGCGCATCGACGCCACCATGGCGCCACTCGGCGACGGTCCCTATCAGCGTCCGCCGGGGATAAGTGTCTGGAGCACCGCCGAGATCGGTGATCTCGACGGCGACACCCGAAGTTCGGACTACTCCGGCGATGGCAAGGTCGCCCTGCTGGGCATCGACTACCGCTACCGCAACCTGCTGGTCGGCGTGGCCGCCGGCAAGAGCGAGATGTACCTGGATGGAAAAAGTGGTGGCCACACCGACCTGGGCGGCGAGATGGTCGCGCCCTACGCCGCCATCGCCCTGCTGAACGACCGCCTGGTGCTGGACGCTACCTTGCTGTTTCAGGACCTGGACGGCAGCGCACGACGCGACTATCTGGTCGAGGGCATCGATCTCGACGGCGATCGCTGGGGAGCGCGCGGCGCCGCCACCTACCACCTTCCGAGCTATCAGCTGACGAGCCAGCACCGGATCGACTCAAGCCTGACCCTGGGCGGGACCTATCTGGATGACGATGTGGATGGCGACTACCTGCAGGGGGAAACCGACTACGGCGAAGAAACCGGCGAAGTCTTTGCCGGCGTTCGACTGGGTGCCGACGTCTTCACCGGCCGCCTGTTCGGTGGCCTGCTCTACCACTACGACGTGTCCAGCGACGTGGACGACGACGCCGACTTTCTCGAAGGGAGCGATGACGATCGTACCGTGCTGGAGCTCGGTGCCACCCAGCGACTAGGCCGCGGCGTGGACGTTACCCTCGCGGGCCAGACGACACTGGGCAGCAGCGCTACCGAATACGACGTGATCAGCGCCTCGCTGTCCTACGACTTCTAGGCCTTCCGGGACCGCCTGGCGCACAAGGCGTAGGCCCGACTATTCAGACTAGTCCGGTGCAGGGGCAGACTCGCGCTGGGCCAGTCGCGCCAGCAGCAGCAGCGAGGCCGAATAGTAGTCGTCGCCGGGTGCCAGGCCCGCAGGCATCGCCCGGCGGTCGCGACCGGCCAGCGCGCGAATCGCCAGCACCCCGCGGGAGGCGGCGTACTCCGCCCGGGCCTCGCTGTAGACGTCGATCCAGGCCGGCGGTGGCTGGCGAGCGGGATCGTTCCACAAGGCCAGGATCGGCGAGACACCGGGACGATCGAGCTGGTCTGCCCAGGCCAGGTAGAGCGGGATACGCACCGCATCAAAGCCGAAGCGGGGCGGCCAGCCCGGCGCCGGAGCCAGGCTGCCGTCGGCGTCAAGCCGCAGCCAGTCGGTGGGCAACCGATAGCGACCGAAGCGGCCTTGCTCGAGCAAGCTCAAGCCGTCTTCCACCAGCGTTTCCCAGCCCGCATCCGGCTCCGCCTGCGCAAACTCGAGCAACGCCGGCATCACCCAGTAGGACAGGTTGAGGTCGACGTAATCCTCGCCACGAAACCCCTGCACCCCCGGCAGCAGCACCCGGTAGCCGCCGCGCTGCACCACCAGATACTCGGCGATGGCCTCGCGGATCATGGCGGCCGCCTGGGCGTAGCGGGATTCCTGCCAACGGCTGGCGGCGCGCTGCAGCGCCCAGGCGATCAGGATGTCGCCATCACTGGCATTGTTGGGGTCCGCCACCGGTGGCACGTTGGTGGGGTCGTAGCGCCAGGAAAACAGCGCCACATCGGTCCGCGCCAGATGCAGTCGGGTCCACTGCCACAGCCGATCGAAGGCCTCGCGATCCCCCTGGGCCTCCGCCAGCAGCATGCCGAAGCCCTGCCCCTCCGAGTGGCTAACGTCGCCGTTGCCGCTGTCGAGAATGCGACCGTCGGCGCTCATGAAGCGGCTCTTGTAACGCTCCCAGCTCTCGTCGGCCGGCGCCGCGAGGGCAAAGGTCAAGGAGGTCACGGCGACCAGCAACATCGCCATCAATCGGCGCCAGCACAGGCCGGCATCAGTGGCCGGCAACTTCTTCCCTTGCATAGACGAACTCCAGAGGTTTTCCCGCCTCTGCCGTCACCACCCGAAGGGGCACCGAGCTATCGCCCCCCTGGCGTTCCAGCCATACACCATAGGCCCCGGCCAGCAGCGCACTGGCGGCACGGGCGCCGCGGGCTCGCTCTGCCTCGCTGTGACCGGCAACGGGGTAGGCACCATGCTCGATGGTCAGCCGAGTTTCCCCGGCGGTCAATGACACCCAGCCCCAATCGCGCGCACGCCAAAGCTCGTTGAGAGTGCGCTCGAGCCCCTCCAGGGTCTGCTGGTCGGGCAGCGTCAGTTCACTGGCCATTCTGGCCCCGATATGGCGCAGAAAAGCGCCTGCATCCTGCTCGCCGCCGGAGACATACAGCTCTTCCAGCAGGAAGCGCAGCACATCGTTCCACTGTGACGCACAGTGGGTGCTGTCGAAGTACGCAAGCGAACGGCGCCGGGCCGCGTCAAGGTCACTCATCTGCTCCCCCAAGGGTGTAGTCCAGGTACAGCCATGCCGAGGTCTCGTCGTAGTCGCCGAAGGTGTCGTAGCCCAGGCGGCCGCCCACCTTCATGTCATTGGTCAGCTGGTAGGAGGCGTCGCCTCCCAGGGTCAGGCCAAAGCCGCTTTCGCTGGAGGCGCTGTAGCGCGACTCCACCGCCGCGTCGGCATCGGCCAGGTCATCGAGCAACGCCTGGGATTCGCCATCGGTGGGGAAGAAGTCCTCCGCCGCCTCGGAGTAGCTCTGGAAGCCCGGCGACACCCTGGCGGAATAGGACCAACGCCCACGCTGCTCGCTGAAGCTGACCGGGAAGGCCACGCTGATATGGTCCTGCGGGCTGAAGTAGCCCCCGTGCCCGAACGAGTAGCGACTCAGGTTGCGATCGAAGTCGAGGTAGTTGACGTGCACCCCGGCCTTGAGCTCGCGGTCACGCTCGTTGATCGGCCTCAGGTAAGCCCCCATGCCCGCCTCCAGCGAGTCGTTGTCGGCCACGTTGTCACCGGTGTAGCGATAGCCGCCCAGGCTGACGTAGGCACCGCTGTCGACATTGTCGAAGCTGTAACCCAGCGCCCCCCCGGTCTTGACCACGCCGCCCCAGTGCTCGCCGCTGACCGGATCACGGGTGCCGGCGTAGGACAACAGGCTATCCTTCACCGCGCGGCGTTCCGCGGTCAGGGTGAACTCCCCGGAATCGCCTACCTTCGGGTGCAGGCGCAGGCCCCCGACCAGTTGGGACTGGTCGAAGCCCAGCGGAGTGGTGCCGACGTCCACGTCCAGCAGATCGCTGCGAAAGCCCAGCGACAGCCCCACCCCGGCGTCGCTCTGGGAATCCGCCGACACGTCCAGGCCGTCGCCCCCCACCTGCCCCAGCCGGGACAGGTAGTCGCCGGTGACCGCGGCGCTGACATCGTCATCGCTTGCCAGCTCACCGATGGCCTCGACGATCGCCATGCGGCCGAAGCGGCGCTCGGCGTCGCCGGAGGGAGTACCGGCGGAACCGTAGGCCGGGGTCAGCGTCAGCTCAGCGCGGGAGCGACCAAAGACCGATGAAAAATCGCCGGAGGTGAAGGTGGTGGGCGTTTCCACCCGATCGAACTGACTCAGGCCTTCCTCGCCACTGCGCACCACCAGGGCAAGCCCGCCCTGTGCCTTGGGCGATACCGCGCGGCGCACCTCGGCCATCATCCGCTCGACCTCATCGATCAGCGGCGAGGCCTGGGGAGCTACCCCATCGGCCGAGGCCCCAGCTCCTGATCCCGTCCCTGAGCCAGCGCCCGCGGACAACGAGCCACCAGGCAGCCAGGCGGGTCGTCCGCCACCAGCGCCACCACTGGCGTTCTCGAAGGGGTTGTCGCCGATGGTCGAGGCCAGCGCCAGCGACTGCTGCGGATCGGCGCGCAGCTCGCTGCGCGCCTCACGCAATAGCGCCAGGGCCTGGCGGTCCTGTCCCTGGGCCCGGGCCAGCCCCGCCCGCGACAGCAGCCAGCGAGGTCGATCCTGAGCGTTGGCCGGCGGCGCCACCAAAAGCCGCGACGCTCGCACGCTATCGCCCTGGGCCAGGGCCGCATCCGCGGCCCCCAGGCGGGCGTCATCGCTCTCGGGAAAACGGCTCAGCGTGTAGTCGTAGAGCTGCCCCGCCTGACGCTGGCGCCCCCCGTCCTGATACAGCCGCGCCATCGCCAGCAGTAGCGCCTGATCCTCGGGGCGCTCGCGCAGGGCGCTGGCCAGCACATCATAGGCGCTGGCCAGCTGGCCCTGCTGGCGCAGCCGGTCCGCCTGGGCGACCCGGGCGCCGATCATCGCTTCGTCCAGCGCCGCACGCGCCGCCAGGCCAAAGTCGTCGCGCGCCTCGAGTCGCTGCACCAGCGCCTTGGCCTGGCGGTCGCGGCCGGCGCTCGCCAGCACCGCCACGTAGCCTATGTAGGCTTCCACCGGCGCGTCCAGCTCGCCGGCGGTATCAGCCTCGACCAGCTCGAGGGCCCGGCTGGTCAGGCCCATATGCTGATAGCGCTGGGCCACCTGGGCGCGGACTCCCGGATCGCTGGTGCTGGTCAGTACCTCATCGAGACGCTCCAGCGCCGAGGCGCGATCCCCCCGGTTCCAGGCCGCTTCGGCGGCCGCCAACGCCGACTGAGCCTCGGCCTGATCGGCCAGTCGCTGGATGTCCTCGTCGCGCAGTGCCAGCGGGATCGCCGCCAGATACCGTCGGGTCTGGTCCCAGTCGCCCTGTTCACTGGCATACAGCGCCGCGGCCTGAAGCTGGGGCGCGCTGGCCTCGCTCAGGTTGAGCGGGCGAACCAGGTGGCCAGCCTCTTCGACGCGCCCCTGGCGGTCCAGCAGCCGGGCCAGATCCAGACGTACCCAGGGATCCGCGGGTGCCAGCGCCAACGCTTCGCGAAGGGTCGCTTCCGCCTCGCTGGCGCTCTGACCGGCGGCCTGCTGCCGCAGCGCCTGGGCCCGGGCGGCGCCCAGGTCGCCAAGCTGGGCACGAGCGCTGGCCGGCAGACTGGCGGCCAGCGCCTCGGCCTCGGACCAGCGCTGCTGGCGTCGATAGACGTCGACCAGACCGAGCCGTGCCGAGGTGTCATTGCCCAGGCTGAGATAACGTTGTTCGGCCTGATCGAGACGTCCCTGGCGCTTGAGCAGATCGGCCTGCAGCAAGGTCGCCGCCCGCGCCCCGTCGCCGCCACCACGGGTCAGCGGCGTCACCAGTTCGAGCGCACGATCCAGTCGTCCCGCCCTGGCCTGGGCCCGCGCCTCCCCCAGTCGAGCATAGAAGGCCGCGCTTTCGTAGGCGGCCTGCCATTGGTCGCGTCGCTCGGGTGCCAGCCGGATCGCCTGCTCCAGCGCGTCTCGCGCCTCGGCGAAACGTTGCTGACGCAGCAGGGTCAGCCCCAGCCCGCCCTGGGCATCGGCGTCGTCCGGGGTCTGCTCGAGCACCTGCTGGAACTGCGCCTCGGCCTGGTCCAGCCGCTGCTGCTCCAGGCTGTCGTACCCCTGAGCCCTGGCCTGGGCCGCCTCACGTTCCGGCGGCAGGGTCATCTTGTCGGCGAACAGCTCGGCGATCTGGCTATCCTCAGGATGCGCCTGCTGATAGGCGGCATACAGGTGCTCGTCTGCGGGGGTCGCCTCGAGCCACTCCAGCGCCTGACGCCAGGCGCGATCGGCGGCCGCATCGCCGGTCGCAGCGCGCTCGGCCAGGCGCTCGATACCCTGGCGACGCGTGGCTTCACGATAGCTCAGCACCTGGCCCAGCGCGGTGGCCAACGCCGGCTCGTCGGGATGTTCACGCGCCATCGCCGCCAGGCGGTCGCGAGCCTCGCTCCAGCCATTGTCGGTGCCGGCCAGGGTCAGGTAGACCTCAGGCGCCAGCCTCGGCGGAACCGCGTCGCCCTCGAGCACCGCCCGATAGCTGGCCATGGCCTCGGCGTAGTCGCCCGCCGCCGCCTGGGAGCGGGCCTCGGCCAGCCGCTGGCCGTCGGCACGCCGCAGCTTCTGTTCCTGCGCCAGCGCCTCGACCCGGTCATCCTCCGGGGCCACCTCGGCCAACCGTGCCTGCCAGCGGCTGGCCTTCTCCATATCGCCATCGGTCAGCGCATATTCCGCCAGCAGGTACAGGGCACGCCGGTTGCCCGGGTCGGCATCGAGCACCCGCTCGAGGGACTGTTCGGCCAGATCGGCGCGCTGCCGATCCCGCCAGAAGCGAGCCTGCTCGAACAGCGGCGCCAGGGCCTGATCGGTCCCCTGGGCCGGGGCCGGACTCTGGTCCTGCGCCAGCACCGGAAGGGAAGACAGCGTCAATGACAGCAGGGAGCACGACAGCAGTCCTGCCGCACCGGCGCTGCGAACCTTGAACAAACGCAAGTGTTTCATCGGCGTGGCGCTCCCCTGGTGTTGTCACTCTGTCCCTTGCCGTCGGCCACCGGGATGTCGACGCGGCCTCCAGGAGCGTCGGCCTGGGCTTCAGGATCGTCGGCCTGGCCGCTTGAGCCTTCGGCCTGGCCCCCCTGCAGGCGCCGTGCAGCACGGCGAGCCAGTCCCCGGTGGCAGACCAGCCCCAGCAGTGTCACCACCACCAGCAGCAGAACCGCCATGGCCACCAGGTTCTGGCCCAGCATCCAGCGCAACCTCATGTGCCAGGGCATCTCGCCGACGCCCTGACGCGGCCCTGCGCGAAAGCTCTCGGCACTGCCCTCGGCGGGGATCAGCGCCAGATCGCCATACACCGAGCGGCTTACCTCATCGTCGCCCAGTCGCGCCACCAGCGACGGCAGCGCCTCGGCGTCGTCGGCGACCGCCGCGACCACGAAGCGCGAACGGTTCAAGGGTGACGGCAGGCTGACCAGCCCCTGGGACACCTCGCTGTCCTGCAGCGCCTGGGCGACCTCACGCCACAGCGGCCGCCAGTCACCCAACAGCCAGTAGCGCCAGCGCTCCATCCAGGGCACCTCGGCCACCGCCAGACGCCCTTCGTCGGCCCGGTAAACGCCGGCGTCGAACAGCGACGTCTGCGCCAGACTGTCGAGGTCGGCGACCACCAGCAGATCCTTGTCGACCAGATCGCCGGTGAGGGAAAGCCCTCGACGCACCTCGATGCCAAGGGCGGGATAGCCAGTAGCGCCGGCGATACGGCCCACGCTGGTCAACAGCGCCGATAACTCGCTCTCGTCGGGGGCCTCGGGCACCAGCGCCACGCTGGCGCCAAGATCCGCCTGACGCGAGAACGGAAACCCCGCGCTGACGAAGGACGACAGCGACGGCATGACGCTGAAGTGCTCTGCCCGCCGCAGGTCCAGCGTGGTGGTGGGCAGGATTCGGCTGATGGCGTCCTCACCCAGCCCGGGCGCGCAGTCGACCCCGTCTGCCACCACCAGGTGAAAGTAGAACTGCAGGCGATTGTTGCCGTAGAGCAGATCCCTGGGCAGCAGGACCTCGGCGCTCTGCTCCCGGCCGGCGCCGACCAGGCGTTGCCACAGCCGCTCCAGCGCCTTGCCCGACTCCACCGGCAAGGCCGCGAGATATTCGCCGTTGAGGCTGACATCGAGGCTCGAGGCGATGGGATCGAGCCAGGGCTCGTCGGGAAAACGATAGTCGACCCTCAGTCGATAGTTCTGACCGGGCCACAGAAACAGATCCGGCGGCACCCTCAGGCTCAGGGCGTGCTCCCGGGCGGACAGCCCGCGTGCCACGAAGCCCTCGGGTTCGCCCAATGAGGCCAGGCTGGCCGGGGTTTCGACATCGACCCAGCGCGGCGCGTCATAGGGCTCGCGAGGGGCTGGCGGGCTCAGTCGTTCGTCATCCAGGCGCAGCCGTTCGCCGCTCAACGTCACCGGCGCTGCGCTATCGAGACTCTCCCCGAGTCCCGACAGCGCCAGGCCGCGTGCGGCCCGGGCCACCTCGACGTCACTGTTGCCCACCACCAGCAGCAGCTTGAACAGCGGGTTGCGCGGATTGGGACGCATCAACAGGGTCGGCCCCTCGACCTGCGGCAGGGTCAATCCCGCCAGACGTTGCCCCGAGCGCCCGATCACCACCGCGTTGTCCAGCGGCAGGCGATCGTAAAGTGCATCGACCTGTAGCTGCCCGGCCTCGGCGTAGCGTCCGAAGTGCGAGGCAATGATGGCCGCCCCGCGCAACTGGGCCTCAGACGCATCGCGGGCCATCACCATCGCCACCCGACTGACATCCGCCGTCGCGGCATCGATAAAGGGCCTCGGCAGGCGGGCCAGCTCGTCGGGGGTCGGCAGCCGCTGCAGGGTCAAGGCCAGCCTGGATTCGGGGGCGATCTCCACCCTGCCGACGGCCTGGTCATCACCGTGGCACTGCTGGGTCGCCTGCCCCAGCAGGCGAAACTCCAGGCGATTGAAGGGCAGGATCAGGGCCGAAGGGATATCCAGGCGCTGGGTCATGCCGCCGGCGTTGAACTGGTCAAGGTCGATGGTCTGAAGCGTCTCGCCGTTGAGCAGCACCCCGAGTTGGCTGTCGGCCGGCAGGTCACTGTGTGACAACGACAGCGACAGCGACGCAGCCACCGCCACCTCATCATCGCGCAGCGAGAATGCAGTGCCCGAAAGCCGGGTGTTCGGGGTCAGTCGCAAGGTCTCATCGGAGGCCAGCAGCGGGATCGACAGCTCGCGCCGGGTCGGTTGCAGCGGCTGGCTGACGCTGTCCAGATCCAGCCGGCCGTCTTCGCCGAAACGCAGCGGAGGCAACGTCTCGCCCGATACCGAGGTGTCACCCGGCACGTCACCAAAACCGCCGGCCTCGTGCGTCACACCGTTCGTCGGCGCCGGAGCCTGGGCCCAGACCCGGTGCGAGACCATCAATACCCCGAGCACGATGGTGGCCACCAGCATCACCGGCGCCAGCCAACCTCGGCTAAAGCGCCCCTGGGTCAGCCCCCGCACCGGGCTACGGAAGTGCAGCCCCTTCTGCTGCCACTGGTGGAAGAACAGTCCCACCACCGAGCGCACCACATGCCACAGTGACGCCAATGGCCGGTCCTGGGGATGCGGTGCCTCGGGAATCCAGGCGTCGGCACGCCCCATGACCACCCGCACCAGTTCTCTGCGCTGGCGCAGTGGCAACTCATCAAAACGAAAGCGCAGTGAGTCATCTGCACCGGAAGCATTGACCGAACACACGGGGAACATCAGCCCCCGTCGATTGAAGGTGATCTCCAGGCACTCTACCTCGCTGCCCAGGGCCGAGCGCTTGCCCTCCACCAGGGCGCCCCCCATGGACAGGTTGGCGGTCCAGCTCTGCACCGCATGGCCACTGGCCAGATGCAACACCACCGGAAGACGCGCCTCGACCCGCACTGAGCGCCGCAGCTGGCGCGTTTCCCGTGCCACCGCGATGGCCGCCAGCAGCACCAGAATGCTGACGGAGGCCCACATCACGTTGAACAGCATGACGCTGGTCTGGACATCGAACAGATCATTCCAGAAGACCCGCACCAGCCCCCACACCACCGCCGCCACCAACAGGCCAAGCACGAACAGATGGGGACGCACCGCCTCACCGTCGAAGTAGCCCTCCTCCAGCAGTCCGCCCTTCTCGGTGACATTGAACTTGCCCCGACGCGGGCTGAGCAGAGTCACCAGGGTCGGCTTGAGCAAGTGAAAGGCCAGCACGCTTTCGTAGATCTCGCCCCAGAAGGAGTAGCGGAAGCGCCCCACCAGCCGCGAGTTGGTGTAGATCGCGTGAAACAGATGCGGCAAAGCGTAGACGGCGATCATCTGCGGCGACGAGGCAATGACGTGCAGATCAAACAACAGGTAAGCCAGGGGTGCGGTCAGGAACACCAGGCGAGGCATGGCGAACTGGAAATGCAGCATGGCGTTGAGGTAGCAAAGCCGCTGCGGCAGGCGCAGGCCACGCCCCCACAACGGATTGTCCAGCCGGAAGATCTGGGTCATGCCCCTGGCCCAGCGGGCCCGCTGGCCGATGTGCAGAGACAGTCGCTCGGTGGCCAGGCCAGCGGCCAGGCGCACCCCCAGGAAGGCCGTGTTCCAGCCACGCCGCTGCAGCTTGAGGGCGGTATGGGCATCCTCGGTCACGGTTTCCACCGCGAAGCCGCCGATCTCTTCCAGCGCGCTACGCCGCATCAGTGCACAGGAACCGCAGAAGAAGGCCGCATTCCAGTAGTCGTTGCCCTTCTGCACCGGCCCATAGAACAGCTCCCCTTCGTTGGGGATGTCCGCCCCGGGGACGAGGTTGCGCTCGAACGGATCCGGGGAATAGAAGTGGTGAGGCGTCTGCAGCAGTGCCAACCGCTCATCGGCGACAAACTCCCCCACCGTGGCCTGCAGAAAGGCCCGGGTCGCCACATGGTCGCAGTCGAATACGCAGATCAGCTCGCCGTCTGTCAGCCCCATGGCGTGATTGAGGTTGCCCGCCTTGGCGTGGCTGTTGTCTTCCCGGGTGATGTAGCCGACGCCCACCGCCGCGGCGAAGGCGCCGAACTCGGGTCGCTTGCCATCGTCCAGCACATAGATACGCATGCGATCCGCCGGGTAATCGATGTTCTGGGCGGCCAGCACCGTGTCCCGCACCACCTCGAGACTCTCGTTATAGGTGGGGATATAGATGTCCACCGTCGGCCAGCGCGTCGCATCCGGCGGCATCGGCCGGATCGTGCGCTCCAGCGGCCAGGCGATCTGGAAGTACCCCAGCACCAGGATCACCCAGGCGTAGCACTCGGCGGCCAGCAGACCGTATCCGAACACCGCCTCGAGCTGGGTATCGAACACCAGCGTCTCGCTCAGACGCCAATACAGGTAGCGGGTAGAAACCAGCACCGACAGCAGCATCATCGCCTGGCGTACCCAGCCACCACGAAGGCGAGCCAGCACCAGCAACGCCAGCATGCCGACACCGGCGAACACCAGCTGGCGCTCCAGGGTCAACGGCGTGGTGACAAGCAGAGCAGCCAGGGGCGCCCCCAGGATCAGCGCCAGCAGACGCGCGCCCAGTGACGCAGAGGAAGAGACGTTCATGGGCATCCTATAGCGCCGGGGCGACCACCCCATGGGACTGGAGTGAGGGGAGCAGACGACTGACGCTGCGGGCCAGGGTGTCGATATCGTGGGCCGCCGCCGAGGCTGGCGCGTAGTCGAAGATCGACTGCTCACAGGCCAGCGCCTCGGGAATCGCCTCGTCACGATGCACGTTGCCGAGCAACGGACTGCCCAGACGATCCTGCAGGAAGTCGGCCACGTCGCTGGAAAGCCTGCGGCGTCGATCCACCTGATTGATGATGTAGTAGGGTCTGACACCAGGCCCCATGAAGTCGCCGCCTTCGATACGCGGCAACACCGACAGCGAGGCACTGTCGGCCAGCAGCACCGCCACCTGGATGGCATCGGCAGCGCCCATGGCGGTTAGGCTCGGCGACGGCCCAGGCGGTAGATCCGCCAGCACCACACAGCGTGGCTCGTTCAGCAGAGGCCCCAGACGCTGGGCCACCGCTTCGGGGTGCGCGCCGAGCCAGGACTCGAACGCCAGGCGCTGGGCGTCGCTGACCTCGCCATAGGGCAACAGCTCGATACCGCTGGCACTGGGCACCAGCAGGCGTCGCCAGTCATCGATCTCCACGGCCTGGGCGACAAAACCTCGCCCCTCGCCGAATCCCAGCCCGAAGTGCAATCGCAGAGCGTTCTGCACGTCGAAGTCGATGACCACCACCCGGTGCCCGAGGCGCTTGAGGGCGTGAGCCAGATTGGCGGTCAGCGTTGTCTTGCCGACGCCGCCCTTGGGCGACGACAGGGAAACCAGATTCATTGAGAGATTCGTTTGAGCAGAGGTTTCAGCGGCGTTTCCTTGCCGATAGCGGCCTCGGACGACGCCTTGTCCGGGGCACTGCGAAACAGATGGCCAAAGCGCCCGGCAGGCGGCACACGTGCCTCCCCCGGAGGCGAGGCCTCACCCACGCTCAAGGCGTTGGTGGCAGGCGCCTGGTGCTCGACCCGCCGCCCAGCGGGTGGTTCGCTGCGCTCAGCGACGGCCGAGGGGGCGGGCCGGGCGGCAGGACCAGAGGCAGGCTCAGGTGCCGGGGCTGCGGGAAGCTTTTCCAGCGTCGCCCAGGCCTTCCCCTTGCGCGCAGGGGCCACCTCGGCTGCCGTTTGCAAGGGCTCTGGGCGAGCACCTGGCTCGGCGCGTGACGGCCTGTCACCAGGATCGACGTCGTGGCCCGAGAGCTGGCCAAGCAGCCCCCAGCGTGGCTGCCCCGCCTCCTCATTGGTGCGACCAAACGCCTGGTAGCCTGCGGTATCGGAACCGGTCTTGCGCAGGAAATCCTGGATATCGTCCGATGCACTCATCTTCCGTCTCCAACGGGCCAAGGCACGCATCTCCCATGCCTGGTCCGTCACGGCACCGGCAAGAGAGAATGCGGGAAAGATACTTCAACCAACGAAGCACATGTCGACCAAAGAGGCATATTACTACCACTTTTGTGCCGCTACCGCAGCAAGCGATCTCTCAACGCGCCTTGCGACAATTGCCTGATTCCTCGTCACTTCTCAAGCATAGCCACGCCACAGCCTGCCTGCAGACGGACCAGCGGCCGCGCAGCAAGCAAACAAAAACTCAGGAAAATGATTGAGAAACCTATGGGGCCAGGACAGCCAGGGATAGGGCGCCGCCAAGGGCCACAGCCCTCGGGACACCTGAAGCCACAGAAAGAAAACGCCCTATGTGGCAAAAAAGGCCGATCCGAGCCACGGCCCGGATCGGCATAAAATTCTAGAATTCAAGCGCTACTGTGCCAGGGCAGCAACCAATGCCTGCTCCCAGCGCGCGTCGCGCTGGCCACACACGACAAAGAACGGATTGAGCAACGACTCACCACGATTGCAGCGCAGCGGCTCAAGGGTCTCTGCGTCCAGCACCTGTCCACCGGCGGCGGTGACCACCGCCTGGGCAGCGGCGGTGTCCCATTCACAGGTCGGCGCCAGGCGCGGGTAGAGATCGGCCTTTCCCTCCGCCACCAGGCACAGCTTCAGCGAGCTACCCATCGAAGTGCACTCGGTGGCCGGCAAGCGTGCACAGAAAGCCTCGAAGGCCTCGGCACCGTGGCGGCGGCTACCCACCACCACCCAGGGGGCCTCTGCGGGGTCCGGCAGTTCACGCGCATGGATCGGCTGGCGCGACTCGCCCTCGGATCGCCAGGCGCCATTGTCCTGATCACCGAACCAGGTCACCCCCAGCACCGGCGCGTGGACCACCCCCAGCACCGGGACGCCATGCTCGATCAGCGCCACATTGAGGGTGAATTCACCGTTGCGATTGACGAACTCCTTGGTGCCATCCAGCGGGTCCACCAGCCAATAGCACGACCAGCCGAGACGTGTCTCGGTGGCAATCTCCCCGGATTCCTCGGACAGCACCGGCACCTCCGGCGTCAGTCGTCCCAGCAGCGCCACCAGGGCGTGGTGGGCGGCCAGATCGGCCTCGGTCAATGGGCTATTGTCGTCCTTGTGCTCGACCTCGAAGTCGCGCTGATAGATCTCGAGCACCAGTCGACCGGCCTCTTCCACGCCGGCGACCAGGGCATCCTTGTGTTCACTGCTCAGAGAAACGGGCACGCAAGACTCCTTGATACAAGGCCCGGTCGGGGTCGACACGACGGGCCGATACAAAGTACCGGGAAGGCCAGGCCTCCCCGGGAATCGATGGTGCAAAGCTTAGCGTGAGTGGCGTATTGAGCGCAGGGCTGCAAGCGGATCGGCACGGGTCCGACGCCGCACCCTCAGGACGATACCAGCGGTAGCCACAGCCATAGCGCCAGCAGCGCGGCCAGCAGCACCGGCGGGGTCAGCTTGAGCCCGACCTTCATGTACTGGCCCCAGCTGATGTGGGTGCCCTTTTCCGCCAGCACGTGCAACCACAGCAGGGTGGCCAGGCTACCGATGGGGGTGAACTTGGGCCCCAGGTCGTTGCCGATGACGTTGGCGTAGATCATCAGCTCCCGGGTCAGGTCGCCGACCTGGGCCTGGTCGATGGCGAGTGCCCCCACCAGGGTGGAGGGCATGTTGTTCATGATAGAGGCCAGCAGCGCCGAGGCCACACCGGTACCCAGCGTCGCCACCAGGGTGCCCTGCTGGCCCAGCCAGGTCAGCAGGGCACTGGCGTCTTCGGTCAGCCAGGCGTTGCCGAGCCCGTAGACCACCAGATACATGCCTACCGAGAACAGCACGATCTGCCAGGGCGCGCCCTTGAACACCCGCGACAGCGAGATCACCGTGCTGCCCCCGGCCTGGTGCCAGCGACCGGCCAGAGCGACCAGCACCAGCGCCGCGCTGCCGGTCACCAGCGCCACCGGCACGCCCAGCGGCGCGGTGACGAAGAACGCCACCAGCAACGTCGCCAGCACCGGGAAGGCGGCGCGGAACACCAGCGGGTCGCGGATGGCGTGGCTCGGCGCCTCGAGGCGTTCGACGTCGTACTGCTCCGGTATATCGCTGCGAAACATCCAGGTCAGCACCAAGAGGGTCGCCGCCAGCGAGACCAGGTCCACCGGCACCATCACCATGGCGTAGTGGTTGAACGAGATATCGAAGAAGTTCGCGCTGACGATATTGACCAGGTTGGAGATGATCAGCGGCAGACTGGTGGAGTCGGCGACGAAGCCGGTGGCGATGATGAAGGCCAGCGACGACTGAGGCGAGAACTTCAGGCGCAGCAGAATCGCCATGACGATGGGGGTCAGCAGCAGCGCGGCCCCGTCATTGGCGAAGAAGGCCGCGATCACCGCCCCCAGCAGCACGATCAGCGGAAACAGGCGGCGTCCGTTGCCACCGCCCCAGCGCGCCACGTGCAGCGCCGCCCAGGAGAAGAACCCGGCCTCGTCGAGGATCAAGGAGATCAGGATCAGGGCGACGAAGGTGAAGGTCGCGTCCCACACGATGTCCCACACCACCAGCACATCGGGCAATTGCACCACCCCGACGGCCAGGGCCACCGCGGCGCCCCCCAGGGCGCTGGTACCGATACCGAGGCCCTTTGGCTGCCAGATCACCAGCACCAGGGTCACGACGAAGATGGCGAATGCCAGCATGGAAAACTCCCTGTCAGAGACTGTCCTGATTGACCCGCGAAGACACCTGCTCGGCGCTTTCGACCCGCTCGGAGTAACGCTGGGTCAGGTAACCGTCACGGCCACGGTTGAGCCAGGTGAACTTCATCAGCTCCTCGCACACGTCGACCACGCGCAGATACAGCGGGGACAAGCGCATCCGCCCCGCCTCGTTGAACTCGTTGAAGGCCTTGGGCACCGACGATTGATTGGGGATGGTCAGCATGCGCATCCAGCGTCCCAGCTGGCGCATCTGGTTCACCGTATTGAAGCTCTGGCTGCCACCACACACCTGCATCAGCGCCAGGGTCTTGCCCTGGGTCGGGCGAACCCCGCCGAGCGACAGCGGAATCCAGTCGATCTGGGCCTTCATCACCGCCGTCATCGCACCGTGGCGCTCGGGACTGACCCACAGCATGCCCTCGGCCCAGCTCGCCAGATCGCGCAGCTCGGCGATCTTGGGGTGGTCGACCTCGGCGCCATCGGGCAGCGGCAGCCCCTGAGGCGAGAAAGTACGCACCTCGGCGCCGAAGGCCGCGAGCAAGCGCCCGGCCTCCTCGGCCAAGTGCCGCGAGTAGGAACGTTCGCGCAGCGAGCCGTACAGCACCAGGATGCGAGGCGCATGGCGTGGCGCGCTGGGTGGGGCCAGCTCGTCCACGGCGATGGGCCGCCACAGCTCCGGGTCGATGTTGGGCAGATCCTTGAGCAGGGTATCGGGGGTCATGTGCGGTTTGCCTCCAGCGTGACGGTTTCGCCGTCTTCCTTGGTGAAGCTGTCGCCCTCGATGGCCGACAGCGGCGCCTCGACCAGCGCCAGTACCCGCTCGGAGGGACGACACAGCGCCACTCCCCTGGCGGTCACCACGATGGGTCGGTTGATCAGGATGGGGTGAGCCATCATGGCGTCGATCAATGCCTCGTCGTCGAGGCGGTCATCGTCGAGGCCCAGCTCATCGTAGGGCGTGCCCTTCTGGCGCAGCAGTGCCCTCGGCGTGATGCCCATGGCCTCGATCAGCTCGACCAGCCGCTCGCGGCTGGGCGGTGTCTTCAGGTATTCGATGACCTCGGGCGATTCGCCGGAGGCCTCGAGCATGGCCAGCACGTTGCGCGAGGTGCCGCAGGCCGGGTTGTGGTAGATCAGCGTCATGGGGGCTCCGGGAGGCGCTCTTGGCTGTCGTGGCTGTCGTCACTATCGAGGTTACCGTGGCTCAGCGGGTCCTGGTGTCGTCGCAGGTACCGGGGCCCAGCAGGTCGGCCAGGGGGTTGCACACCTCCGGCCGGCTGGCGCAGCAGTCGCGCACCAGAAAGTCGAGGGTGGCCACCATGTGCGCCAGGTCCGCCCGATAGACGATGGAGCGGCTTTCCCGGCGCTGGCTGACCAGCCCCGCCCGGCTGAGCACGCCAAGGTGGGCCGACAGGGTGTTGTGGGGCACCTCCAGGCGGCGGGCCAGCTCGCCGGCAGGCAGGCCTTCGGGCTCGTGGCGCACCAGCAGGCGAAAGGCAGCGAGCCGGGTAGGCTGAGACAGTGCAGCGAAGGTGTCGAGGGTCGGTTGCAGATCGTCTTTGTCCATATGTCCGGAATTATGGACATATTGATGTGCGGGTCAAGTACTTCTTGATCCAGGGCATCTCACTTGCCGTCACCCTGGCCAAGAACGACAAAGCGGCGACGTCCAGCAAGGACGCGCCGCTTTTTGGTTGAGGGGGCTGTCACACGACGACGATCGAGTCGTGCTACCTGCACGCCATACCAGCGCTACATCGACCCTACATATAGTTGAACAGCGACAGGTCGCGAATGCCGATAAAGGCCTGCTGGGCGGCCTGCATGCCCACCTGACGCATGCTGTACTCGGAGATCGCCTGGTTGTAGTCCAGGTCGACCAGGTCCGACATGGTCTGGGCGTAGTTGAGCTCGCGGTTGCCGCTGACCGAGTCGATCACGTCCAGCTCGTTGAGCCGCGCGCCGACCGAGGCCCGCTTGGTCAACACGTTGTCGAGGCTGGCGTCCAGTTCGCGCATGGCGCCGTTCATGGTGTTATGCAGCGTCGCCTGCTTTTCGGGGGTGTCGGCGGGGGCTTCCAGCACCGACAGCACCTTCTCGAAGGTGGTGAAGACGTTGGTGTTCATGGTGTCGGCGGGGCCGAAGGTCACGCTGTCGCCGGTCGCAGGCGCGCCTTCAAGCTCCAGGCGCAGGCCACCCACCTCGACGCTGGTGCCTTCGGGGTCGTAGGGCTGATCTTCCAGGGCCGCACCGGCGCTGACCCAGGAGCCATCGTCTTGTTCGACCTTGACGCTGTAGGTGGGAGCGTCGTCGGTACCACCGAACTCCACCTGGTAACGCTTGCCGTAGCCGGCGTCGCTGTTGTCGACCACATCGGGGCCGGCGAAGGTCACACTGCCGCTGTTGTCACCCTGCTCGGCCACGTAGCCCGCACCGCTGGGCACGCTGGTGAAGATGTCGGCGCCGGTATCCCCCACCGACATCAGTCGCGAGGCGTCCACCTGCTGCTCGCGCACCTTGTCACCGCCCACGTACTCGATGCCGTTACCGCTGTCGGTGAAGGGCTCGGCGCCATCGGCGTAGCCACCGAACAGGTAGCGACCGTTGCCGTCGGTGGCGTTGGCCTGACCGATCAGCGTCTCGTAGACGCCGCGCAGTTCACTGGCGATGGACTGCCGGTCGGCGTCGCTCAGGGTGTCGTTGGAGGCCTGGATCACCAGCGCCTTGGCGCTGGCCAGGGCGTCGCTTGCGCTGTTGAGCACGCTTTCTTCCTGGGACAGGGCGTTGCGCGCGCTGACCCGGGCATCGGTGTACTGCTGGGTCACCGCCTGGGCCTGGCTGACCGCCACCGCCCGGGACGCCGCCTGGGGGTCGTCGGAGGGATTGACCACCCGCTTGCCGCTGGCGAGCTGCTGGCTCAGGTGAAGAAACTCGGACTGCTGACGGTTGAGCGAGCTGACGCTCTGGTCGTACATGGTGACGGTGCTGATACGCATGCTCTGCTCTCCTTAGCCGCGCAGTCCGAGGATGGTGTCGACCACCGAGGTGGCGGTGTCGATGACCTTGGCGTTGGCCTGGTAGTACTGCTGATAGCGGATCAGGTTGGCCGCTTCCTCATCCAGGTTGACCCCGGACTCGGACAGCTTCACCGCGCTCAACTGCTCGGTCAGCCCCTGCTGGGCCGCCAGATTGACCTGCACCACGTTGGTACGGTTACCCACGTCTCCGACCAGCGAGGCGTAGGCCTGGCTCAGGGTGGCACTGCCGCCCACGCTCATCTCATCCTGCAGCCCCTGCAGGGCCAGGGCGTTCTCGTTGTCGCCGCTAGCGCCGGTTTCCCCGGCGGCGGCGATCTTGTCGGGATCGCTGATGGCGGTATCGAAGCCACCCGCGGCGCGGCGCACCGGCTGCACCTCGAAGCGATCGCCGTCGGCCAGGGCGCTGGGGTTATCGATGCCGAGCGTCACGCCGCCAAAGGTCAGGGTGTTCTCGGTGGCGTCGAAGCTCGCGTCCACCGCCTCGCCGGTGTCCTTGCGGGTGACCTCGAAGGTCGGCGGCGAGGCCGAAGCGTCGCTGACCTTGACCTCGTAGTCGGCCGCCTCGAGGTCTTCGATCTTGTCGATGTTGAAGCTCGCGGTGACCGTGGCGCCGCCGCTGTTGGCGTCGTTGGCAAAGACCCGCGGTTCGCCGATGTCGAACATGTCGCCACCGCTATTGCCATCCAGATCGTAGCCATCGGCGTGCTGTTTATTGAAGGCCACCGCCATGGACACCGCCAGCTGGCCGATCTGGTTCTGGGTGCGATCCAGGGTCTCGGAGCGGAACTGGATCAGCCCGCCGAGCGAGCCGCCCTCGAGGCTGTCCTCATCGAGTCGCTGCAGGCCGCCGCCGGGGTCCTGGTAGCCCACCACCACCCGCTGGGGATCGCTGGCCGAGGCCACCGCCTTCAACTGGTAGGACTCGGTGCCGGCCACCAGCGGCTGTCCGCCGGGCAGGCTGACCCGATAGGAGGAACCGTCCTGCACCGTCAATTCCACCCCGATACGCTCGCTCATCTCGGTGACCAGCTGGTCACGCTGGTTGAGCAGCGCGTTGGGGGCCTCGCCGGTCTTGGCCTTGGCCAGGGAAATCTCGCGGTTGAGCGAGGCCAGCTGCTCGCTCTGGTTGTTGATCTGGGTGATCTCGTCGCGGATCTGGCTGTTGATACCGTCCTGCATGTCCTGCAGGTAGCTGTCGAAGGCGCGGAACTGGGCGCTCAGGGTGTCCGCCGCGCCCAGCACGCCCTGACGGGCGGCAGGGTCCGAGGGGGCCGAGGCCAGGTCTTCCAACGACGAGAAGAAGTTCTGCATCAGCGGTGCCAGACCGGCGTCCTGATCGGCCAGCAGGCTGTCGATCTGGTTGATCTGGGTCTGGTAGGCGTCCAGCGCCGAGCTTGAGCTCACCGCACCATTGAGCTGGTCGGCCACGTACTGGTTGAACTGACGCTCGATGTCGTTGACCTGGACGCCCTGGGTCCCGCCGCTGCCCTCGCCCAGCACCGTGATCTCGCGGTTGTAGCCCGGTGTATAGACGTTGCTGATGTTGTTGCTGGTGGTGGTCAGGGCGTTCTGGGCGGCATTCAGGCCGCTCAAGCCGATGGAGAACATGCTCATGGTGGAATTCCTTTCGCCGATAGCCTGTTTATCGGCCGAATGGCCGCTGGCTTGAGAGCCTCGGTACCGCAAAAACCATTAATTTTCCGGGCGACTAGGCGCTGTCCGAAAAGTCGACGAGCGAAGGTTAGACAAGGCAAAAATCGGTGAGAAAGCGCAGTTTACGGGGTGTAAATGAGCATTTTGATCCGATTTTTAACGCCGTATTACCGAGCGCAGGCACTTTTCAGACAAGCCCTAGAAGACCTGGGTGGGGTTGGCGCTTATATCCGCCCTGGCCAGCCAGTCGCTGCCACGCTCACCCGCGGTGGCACCCGCATCCACCTTCTCGGCGGCACCGGTAGGCGATGCGCCGACATTCGCGGGTCGAGCCTCGCCGGCCGCCACGCGGGTGGCGCCTGCGCCGTCATCGATCGGGCCGAAGGTGTGCATCACCGCGATCAGCTTGGCGGCGTAGGCCGGGTCGGTGGCGTAGCCGCCCCGCTGCAGCGCGTGGGCCGCGGCCTCGGCGTCCGGCGCGGTGGTGACCTCGGCGTAGCGGGCGTTGTTGCTGATCAGCCTGGCGTAGTCGGTGAAGGCTTCCTCGAAGGAGCCGTAGACCCGGAAGTCATCGCGAATACGCTGGCGTTGGCCGTCTTCCACCTCATGGGTGGTAATACGGGTGGTGGGGCCGTCCCAACTGCTGCCGGCCTTGATGCCGAACAGGTTGTGACTGTTGTTGCCGTCGGCGGTGGCGATCTCGTGGCGGCCCCAGCCGGTCTCCAGCGCCGCCTGGGCCAGGATCAATTCCGCCGGCACGCCGGAGGCGCGGCTGGCGGCCTGGGCCGGGGCGGCCAGCTTGTCGAGGAAGGCCTGGACGTGGGCCGGGGTGTCGCGGGCCTCGCGTCCGCTGATGCGCTCTTCGGCCTGGGCGGTGGTCATGCCCTGGCTGACGGCGCCCAGCTCGTCGAGGAAGTTGGTCGGCGCCTCGACCTCGCTGTCTGCCGGCGCGTCCGCTCTCAGGGCGTTGGACAGCGGACGCGGCGTGCCACGGGGAATGCCCGCAATCAGTGCCTCGACATCCTTGGCCTGGCTGGCCTCGGGGCCACGTAGCTGGGCCATGAGCTGGTCGGCCAGGCCGATGCCGCGGCTGGCCATGGTCTGGGACCACTGCTGGTCGAGCAGCGTCTGGTAGAACTGGGTCTGCTTCGAGTCGGTCAGGCCAGAAGACGGCACGGCGTCGCGCATGCTCTTCATCATCATGTTGATGAACATCGCCTCGAACTGGCGCGCCGCCTCCGCCGCCGCCGCCGGGTCCTGCTGGCGGGCGCTGGTCTTGAGTCGCGCCAGCCCCTGCATGTCCAAGGCGAAGCCGGCCTGGCCGACGCTGCCGGTGGCCCGGCTGGCGCCGGACAGGGCAGAACCCGAGAGTCCTGTTGTGGGCCCCGACGCCAGCCCTGTCATGGGCCCCGAAGCCAGCCCTGTCATGGGCCCAGATGAAAGATCAGAGATAGCCATCAGATGATCTCCAGCTCGGCTCTGAGCGATCCCGCAGCCTTGAGCGCCTCGAGGATCGACATCAGGTCGTTGGGGGTCGCGCCGAGGGCGTTGAGGGCGTCCACCACGTCGAGCAGATTGGCGCCTTCGACCACCTGCAGGGTGCCCTGGCCCTCGTCGATGGTGATATCGGAGTCCGGTACCACCGTGGTCTCGCCGCCACGGCTGAAGGGCGCCGGCTGGCTGACGCCGAAGGCGGTGTCGATGACGATGGACAGGTTGCCGTGAGCCACGGCGGCGCGCTTGAGCGTCACGCTGCCGTTGAGCACGATGGAGCCGGTGCGCGAATTCAGCACCACCTTGGCCCGGGCCGGCATCGGGGTGACGTCGACGTTCTCGACACGGGCCATGAAGTTGACCCGGGAGTTGGCGTTGGTCGGCCCGTTCAGGGCGATGACCCCGCCGTTTCTGGCCGAGGCCACCGGGTAGTCGAAGGTGTCGTTGATCGCACGGACCACGCGCTCGGCGGTACCGAAGTCGGCCTGGTTGAGCTGCAGCTCCAGCACGCCATCACGGCTGCCCAGCGCCAGCGGTACCGTCTGCTCGACCATGGCGCCGCCGGCGATACGCCCGGCGGCCTGGTGGCTGATCTGCACGCTGGAGCCGGCGGACTCGGCGCCGGCACCGTTGATCAACAGGTTGCCCTGGGCCAGGGCGTAGACGTCGCCGTCGGCGCCCTTCAATGGCGTCATCAACAGGGTGCCACCGCGCAGGCTGCGGGCATTACCGATGGAAGACACCACCACGTCGAGGCGCTGGCCGGGCTGGGCGAACGGCGGCAGATCGGCGGTGACCATCACCGCCGCCACGTTGCGCAACTGCATGTTGGTGCCCGGCGGCACGGTGATGCCGAGCTGGGACAGCATGTTGTTGAGACTCTGGCCGGTAAACGGCGCCTGCATGGTCTGGTCACCGGAGCCGTCCAGGCCCACCACCAGGCCGTAGCCCACCAGCTGGTTGTCGCGCACCCCGGCGAAGCTGGCCAGGTCGCGGACCTTCTCGGCACGGGCCAGGTGGGAGAAGGCCGACAGCGCGATCAGCAACACCAGCATCAGGCTGCCGAGGGTCAGGGTGGGGCGACGGGAGACAGGGTTTCTCATCATGCTCGGCCTAGAAGGGGGAAACGTTCAGGAAGAACCGCTGCATCCAGCCCATGTGCTGCGCCTCGTTGATGTAGCCGTTGCCCACGTACTCGATGCGCGCATCGGCCACCGCCGTGGACGGCACGGTGTTCTGGGTGGTGATGAAACGCGGATTGACCACCCCGCCGAAGCGGATGAACTCGGTGCCCTGGTTGATCGCGATCTGCTTCTCGCCGCGTACCCTGAGGTTGCCGTTGTTCATCACCTCGATCACCGAGACGGTGATGGTGCCGGTAAAGGAGTTGTTGGCCTCGGAGCCACCGCCGCCCTCGAAATCTGTATCGCCGTCGATCTCGAAGCCGTAGTCCATCAGTTCCTCCAGGCCTTCCGGCACCTGGGAGAAGGTCAGGCTGGAGCCGCCGTCTCGGTCGGCGTTGGAGCGGGAGTTCTTGCTGGCGCTGACCTCTTCGTCCAGCACGATGGTCAGGATGTCGCCGACGCTGCGCGGACGACGATCCTCGAACAGCGGCTGGTAGCCCCGGGCCTTCTGGAAGATCGATCCATTGGCCACCGGCAGCGGCCGATCGGGAATCTCGATCTGCTCCTGCTCGCCCACCACCGAGGCGTGGGGAATCTGGGCGCAGCCGGCAAGCGTCAGCAGCACCAGGGCCAGCGCCAGCGTCGCCAGGCGCAGCACGGCGTGAATACCACCGTATGGCGCGCCAGATGATGAGGTCGTGTCAGGGTGCATGGCCGTCTCCAGTGCCACCGCGGAATTTATTATCAGAGTCGTGACTAGGCGCTACCCGAAAAGGGTCGATGAGCGCAGGCACTTTTCAGACAAGCCCTAGAGTTGCGCCAGGCGTGCCAGCATCTCATCACTGGTCTGCACCGCCTTGGAGTTGATCTCGTAGGCGCGCTGGGTCTGGATCATGCTGACCATCTCCTCCACCACGTTGACGTTGGAGGTCTCCACATAGCCCTGCAGCAGTCGGCCGGCACCATTCATGCCCGGCATCAGTTCGTTGCGCGGCCCGGACGAGCTGGTCTCGAGGTACAGGTTGCCGCCGATGGACTGAAGGCCGGTGGCGTTGACGAAGGTGGAGATGGTGATCTGGCCCACCTCGTCGGACTCGCTGGTACCGGGCTGGGTCACCGAGACCACGCCATCCTCGCCGATGTCCACCGACAGGGCGTTGTCGGGGATGATGATGGCCGGCTCCAGCGGATAGCCGTTGGCGGTGACCATCTGGCCGTTCTCGTCGAGCTGGAAGCTGCCGTCACGGGTGAAGGCGGTGGTACCGTCGGGCATCAGCACCTGGAAGAAGCCCTTGCCGTTGATCGCCAGATCACGCGAGTTCTCGGTGGCCTCGAGCCCACCCTGGGTGTGCAGGCGCTCGGTGGCCACCGGACGCACGCCGGAACCGATCTGCATGCCCGAGGGCAGGCGGTCCTGGACGTTGTTCTGGGCGCCGGGCTGGCGCATGTTCTGGTACAGAAGGTCCTCGAACACCGCCCGGGACTGTTTGAAGCCGTTGGTCGAGACGTTGGCCAGATTGTTGGAAATCACGTCCAGCTGGACCTGCTGGGATTCGAGTCCGGTCTTGGCCGTCCACAGCGACTTGATCATGGTTCTTCTCTCCCTCGGTCAGGAGACTCTCCTGACCGCTCAATAATTCGGCCCTGGCTGTCGGTTGAAGGGGTCAGCCGTTCAACGACAGCAGGCTGTTGGCCTTCTGGGCGTTCTCGTCGGCGGTGCTGATCATCTTGGTCTGCAGCTCGTAGCGCCGCGCCACATCGATCATCGCCACCATGGACTCCACCGGATTGACGTTGCTGCCCTCCAGCGCCCCGCTGACCACCCGTACCTGGTCGGAGGCCGCCAGGGCGGCAGGCTCGCCATTCTCACCGATGGAGCGAAACAGACCGTCGCCGCCACGGGTCAGCTCGCCGGGCTGCGGCTCGACCAGCTTGAGCCGGCCGATCTCGGCCAGGGCGTCGGGGTCCTGGCCCATGCCGATCGCACTGATGGTGCCGTCGGCACCGAGGAACAGCTCGGCCTCCAGCGGCACCTGGATAGGTCCGCCCTCGCCGATCACCGGGCGCCCCACCGAGGTCAACAGGCCGTTGCCGTCCACCTGCAGGTCGCCGCGGCGGGTGTAGGCCTCGCTGCCGTCATCGCTTTCCACCGCGAAGAAGCCATCACCGTCGATGGCCACGTCCAGGGTGCGACCGGTGCGGGTGATGGCCCCCGGGGAAAAGTCCGCTCCCGGGGTCGAGGCGGCGGTGGACACCCGGGTGTCGAGACGCGCCTCGCCCTCGACCGGCACCGCGCGCATGGCGTGAAGCTGGGCGCGAAAGCCGGTGGTCGAGGCGTTGGCCAGGTTGTGGCTGACCACCGACTGCTGCTCCATGGTCTGGCGTGCGCCGCTCATGGCGGTGTAGAGCATGCGATCCATCTACGACTCCCCTGGAAGGTATGAGAGGCCGCCGCCCGAGGCAGCGGCCGGCGTGGTCATCAGCGCAGGTTGATGGCGGTCTGCAGCACTTCGTCCTGGGTCTTGATGGTCTGCGAATTGGCCTGGTAGGCGCGCTGGGTGACGATCATGCTCACCAGCTCCTTGGCCATGTCGACGTTGGAGGTCTCGATGGCGCCGGACTGGATGCCGCCCAGCAGGCCGGTACCCGGGGCACCGACCAGCTCCTGGCCGGAGGCGTCGGTGGCGGCCCAGGTGTTGTCACCGGCGGGTGACAGGCCCTCGGGGTTGCGGAAGCTGGCCAGGGCGATCTGGCCGGCCGGGCGGGTCTGCTCGTTGGAGTAGCTGCGCACCACGGTGCCGTCACTGTCGATGCTGATACCGACCAGGGCGCCGGAGGTATAACCGTTCTGGTTGAGCGAGGTGGTGCTGGCATTGTTGCCGAACTGGGTGGAGCCGGAAATATCGAAGGTCAGCGCCATGTCGTTGGCGCCGCCCAGGAAGGGGTCGTTGGGAAAGGTCAGTGCGAACTGGCCGTTACCCGGTGTCGTCAGCTGGCCGTTCTCGTTGAACTCCATGTCCATGGTCTGCGGCTCGGCCGGGGTGGCACCATCCATCAGCACCATGCCATCCATCGCGGTGGTGGCGGTCCACTCGTTGTCGCCGGTCTTCTCGTAGTAGACGGTGACATTGCGCGGGTTACCCAGCGAGTCGTAGGCGGTGAAGTTGTTGGAGTAGTGGTAATCGACCGGGACACTGGCGGAGCCGTCGGAGCCCGCCAGGGTGACGCTGTTGAGGTCTTCGCCGACAACCTTGCGTGAGTCGAGGTTGAAGGTGGTGGACACCTCGGTGGTGGCGCTGGCCGGCATCTCGTCGGCCTCGATCTGCAGCACCTCGGGCTGGCCGCCCACCTGGACCGCACCGGCGGCGTTGACGCCGTAACCCATGATGCGCGCGCCCTGAGCGTTCTGCAGGTAGCCGTCCGGGGTCATGGTCAACTGGCCGTTGCGGCTGTACACCACCTGGCCGTTCTGCTCCATGCGGAAGAAGCCGTCGCCGCTGATGCCCAGGTCCAGCGGTCGGTTGGTGGACTCCAGGTTGCCGCCGCTGAAGTCCTGCAGCACGGTGGAGACCTTGGTACCCAGGCCGATCTGGGAGTTGGCGAAGACGTCGGCGAACTGCGCACTACCGCTCTTGTAGCCCACGGTCTGGGAGTTGGCGATATTGTTGCCCAGCACGTCCAGGCTATCGGCGGCGGCGTTCAGACCACTCAGCGCTTGTGAAAAACCCATGTCACTCTCCTTATACGTTTCCCTGCGTCGATGACTCGACGGTCGTCCTGCATTCGCTACAGAATCTGGCGGATATCGCTCAGCGCCACCTGCCCGTAGACGGCACCCAGGTCGAGTTGCACCTGGCCGCTGTCATCCGCCGGGGACACCCCGCCGACCTGGGCGTAGTTGAGCGCGGTCACCGCAAGCTCCTCGCCCTCGACGCCGGTGGCCTCGATGCTGACGTGATAGGCACCTTCGGGGGCCGCCACGCCTTCACCTGTCATGCCGTCCCACTGGAACGACTCGGTCCCGGCGGAGGCCGGGCCCAGGTTGTAGCTGTTGATGACCTCGCCGGACTCGTTGGTGATGGTCACCTTGACCTCGGCGGCGGGGCTTTCCAGCTCGACGCCAAAGGGCGTGGAGACCGGCGCGCCTTCATCGTTGTGGGCCATGACGATGCGATCCCCCGGCACCAGCACGCCCTTGCCGATCAGCCCGGTGGCCTGCAGCGCCTGGCCGGCGTTGATCTGACCGGTGATCGACGACATGGTCTCGTTGAGCGACTCGATACCGGAAACCGTGTTGATCTGGGCCAACTGCGAGGTCATCTCGCTGTTGTCCATGGGATTGAGCGGATCCTGGTTCTGCAGCTGGGTCACCAGCATGGTCATGAAGTTGTCGCCGAGCTCGTCGGACGCCTGCTTGGAGCTGGCCTGAGCGGTGGCGGCGTTGACCGATTGGTAAACGCTTGCATCGATGGTGTTGGCCATGGGATCAGCCCTCGCCCAGGGTCAGGGTCTTGAGCATCAGCTGCTTGCTGGTGTTCATGACCTCGACGTTGGCTTGATAGGAGCGGGAGGCGGAGATCATGTTGACCATCTCGCCCACCGGGTCGACGTTGGGCATCGCCACGTAGCCGGCGTCATCGGCCAGCGGATGCTCGGGGCGATACTCCTGGCGCAGCGGCGAGGGGTCCTCGACCACCTCGCGCACACCGACGCCGCCGATGCCGTCGCTGGCGGCGCGGGACTCGAACACCGCCTGGCGGGCGCGGTAGGCCTCGCCGTCGGGGCCGGCCACGCTGTCGGCGTTGGCCATATTGCTGGCGGTGACGTTCATGCGCTGGGCCTGGGCGGACATCGCCGAGGCGGAGATATCGAAGATCGAAAACATCGACATGGGGCGCTCTCCCTGCTTGGAAACTGAGATGGACCGGGCTTACTGCTCGGGCTGCATGGCCTGCTTGAGGCCCTGGATGCGACTATTGAGGATCGTCAGCGCGGCCTGGTAACGCACCGAGTTGTCGGTGAAGGCGGCCCGCTCGCGGTCCATGTCCACGGTGTTGCCGTCGAGGCTGGCCTGCTCCGGCACGCGGTACTTGAGCTCGCTGCCGCCAAGCGACATGGCCTGGCCATGACCCGACAGGTGGTGACTGGACGTCCGCGCCAGGGCCAGACCGGGCTGATTCGCCCCCTTGGTCGCGGCTTCCAGGGCCTGGGAAAAGTCCATGTCGCGTGCCTTGTAGCCGGGGGTATCGGCATTGGCGATATTGCTGGCCAGGACCTTCTGGCGTTCCTGTCTAAGCGACAGGGCCTGCTGGTGAAAAGCGAGCGAGGCCTCGAGCTGATCAATCATCCCGGTGCGCTCCGTAAGCAAGGGAACAAAGAGACAAGGGGTTCGACGATGAAGAATACCCAGGCCTCTGTCTGCACAAAGCCGTGAACAGCCCCCATTACCACGCCCATTTCAGACCATGCGTCGATGCCAGCTTCTCTACACTGGTGTGCCATGGCCCTTGAATGGCCAGGAAAGCGCCCTTCAATCGGCCCCGGGCGCTAAAGATCGCACCGACCACCGGTATCCCGATGTCTCGATCCTCATCTCTTGTACAAGCCACTGCTTCCCTGTCCTGGGTCATCGCCCGGGCGGCGCTGGTGCTGTGTGTCAGCACGGGCTTTGCCGCCAGCACCGCCCAGGCCAGCGGCCAGGCGGTCGATGACGGCGGTGTCGATGCGGGCACCGGGGAAGCGCTGACACGGGTGGAGAGCTTTCTGTTCGAGCAGGCCCTGGCCGACGGCGCCCGTCCGGGCGATCTGGAGATCCAGGTATTCCCGCCGGCGGCGAGCCTGGCCGACTGCCGCCAGCCCGAGCCCTTCCTGCCCCGGGCGGGGAGTCGGCTGGCCGGACGCGTCTCGGTGGGGCTTCGCTGCGAGGGAGAGCGTCATCGCAGCCGCTATCTGCAGGCCGAGATCACCCGGCTGGGCGAGCGACTGGTGGCGGCGCGGGACATCGCCCCCGGCGAGCGCCTGAGCGCCGACATGCTGACCAGCGAGCGCTTCGACGTAAGCCGTCTGCCGTCCCAGGCGCTGACCGATCCACAAGCGGCCATCGGTCAGATCGCACGACGCGGGATTCGCCAGGGTCAGGCGCTGTCGGCCCATCAGCTGACATCACCCAAGCTGGTGAGACGCGGCGAGCAGGTCGCGGTGGAAGCCAGTGGCCGGGGCTTTCGCATCAGCCGCCAGGGCGAGGCGCTGGAGGCCGGCGGCCTCGGCGATATCGTGCGGGTAAGGGTGGATCGGCGCCAGATCCTCGACGCCCGGGTGGTGGAACACGGCCGGCTGGCGGTAACCTACTAGGACATTGATGAAAAGTGCCTGCGCTCGGTAATACGGCGTTAAAAACCGGCTGGTGCGCCAGCCCGGTCAACATACTCATTTACTGCTAGTAAACTGCGCTGTCTCTCCGACTTTTGCCTTGTCTAACCTTCGCTCGGCGACTTTTCGTAAAACGCTCAGGACATGTCCACGAAGCGGCTGCGCTCGGCAATACGGTGTTAAAAATTTGGCTGGTGCGCCAGACCTAAAGTTCTTGTTCTTGCGGCCGATGATGTACATAGACGCAGACATTCGGATCAACGGCGACAGCCAGCGCCTGGTCCCATCGCCATTCTCGTGAGGCCTTGCCCGTGAAGATCGATTCGCAACATCCTCTGACCCGCCCCGCCCAAAGCGAGGGGCCGCAGCAGAGCGACAAGCTCCAGCAAAGCGAGACGCAAAAAACCGCTGGCGCCGGCGTCGAAGCCGGTGCCCAGGCCCACCTGAGCCGCCCGGCGGCGGACTCCAGCCAGGACATCGACAGCGCCCGGGTCGAACAGATTCGTGACGCCATCCGCGAGGGACGCCTGGAAATCCATCCTGAACGCATCGCCGACGGCCTGATCGACAGCGTCCGCGACATGCTCGGCGATGGTTCAGAGGGCTCGCAGTCGTGAGTCTGGCCCGACTGCTCGACCAGCAGCGTGAGCGACTCGCCGAGCTGCTGGCCCTGCTGGGCGAGGAACAGGAGTGCCTGGTTCAGGGCCAGGTCGACAGCGAGGCGCTGGTGGCGCTCGCCGGCCAGAAGTCCGAGATCCAGCAAAGGCTTGCCGAGACGGAAGCGCGCCGCCATCAGGTGCAGTGCCGACTGGGCTACCCCGATGACCGCGAGGGCACCCTGCAAGCCGCCCGTGACGCCGGCTGCGAAGCCGCCTGGCAGGCCACCATGGCACTCGCCAGGGAAGTCTCCCGCGCCAATCTGCGCTGTGGCGAACTGCTGGCCCTACGCATGGAGCACAACCAGCGCATGCTCGACCAGATCCACCGCATCGCCAACGCCAGCGTCTACCAGCCCGACGGCCGCACCCGGCTGCAGCCCTCTCGGCTCAACGTCTCGGCCTGATTTCCTGGTTCAAGGTCCTGGCTCGCAGCTTAGGCTCGCAGCTTGGACTCTCGACATCGGGCCTGACGCCTCCTCTCGGAAACACCTGCCCGGCTCTGCCACCTTGCCGGCACCGCCACCTTGGCGGCATCAATGGCTGGCTCAGATCGCTATCGCGGGATGCGCGCCGGAGGCCGCCCAGCCCACCAGGGCCTCGCTTTCCAGCGGCGCACCGACAAGACGCCCCTGAATCCGGACAAGCCCCAGCGCCTTGATGGTATCGAGCTGTTCGGCGGTCTCGACCCCCACCGCCACCGCGACGAACTCCAGCGCCTCGAGGCAGCGCATCAGCGCCGCCACGCTCTGGCGCATGCTGGTGGAGGGATCGGCCAGGGTCTTGAGGGTCTCCGGCCCCAGCTTGCCCAGGGTCACCGGCAGCGAGGCCATGCCGAACAGGTCCACCGGGGAGCGGCCCAGCCCATCGACGCCGAGCCGCACGCCCAAAGCGACGATACGCCTTAACAGGTGGGACTGGCGGTGGCCCACCTCGAACAACCCCGCGCCATCCACCTCCAGGCACAACCAGTCGAGGCACTCGTGGCGATAGTGGCCGCCCGCCTCCTTCTGGGCACCCGCCTCCCCCTTTGCGCCAGACTCGCATAGCTGGCGCAGGTAGAGATCCAGGGCGCGGCCATCGAAGCCGTCCTGATCCAGCAGGCAATGGTGAATGTTCACCGAGATATCCCAGTCACCCAGCTCGGAGCCGGCCTCGCGCCAGCGCCTGCGCTGGGCCATGACTTCCTTGAGCACCCAGCGATCTAGCCGGTCGACCAGCTGCATTTCGGCGGCGAGTGCGACAAATTCCCCCGGCGCGACCTCGCCACGCTGGGGATGGCGCCAGCGCACCAGCGCCTCGAGCCCGCAGCAGCGCCGGGTGAGCAGATCGAACTGGGGCTGATACACCAGATAGAGCTGCTGATCGGGGAACATCAGCGCTTCCTGCAGCTCGTGACGGAAGCGCTGCTGGCGCTCCATCAGACGCTGCAGGCTGCCGTCGTAAAAGGCCAAACCACCAGGCACGGCCTCTTCCAGCGCCTTTTCGGCGTGGGCCAGCAGCTCTCCGGTTTCCTCGCCATCTTCCGGGCACAGGACGATGCCGATACGCGGCTCGATCAGGGCGGGCTGATAGCCGGACAGGGTAAAGGGCGGTTCCAGCGCCTCGAGGCAGCGGTCGGCCACCAGTTGCAGGGTCTCCGGCGTGACGGGGTGCTCGAGCAGCACCCCCCAGCGTTCGCGATCGACTTGCACCACGCTGTCTTCCCGGCGCAGCACGTTGACCAGTCGGCGTCCGGCCCGGCGCGACACCCGCGACGCCATCTCGCCACCATGGTCCACCAGGATGCGCGACAGGCCGTGTAGCTCGACCAGCATCACGCCCAGGCGCTGACCCAGACGGTCGGCACGATCGAAGGCGTGGGACAGGCGGTCCTCGAAGATCCAGGTACTGGCCACGTTGCCGATATCGGCATGGCGGCGATCCAGTACCGCGTCGGCGTCGGCGTCGAGATCGACGAAGGTGACCAGCCACATCAGCGGATCGGTGCCACTGTCCAGAGCCGCATCGGCGCCTCGGTCGAAGGCCACGCAGGACATCAGCCCCAGCCGGGCGCTGGCGCTGTCATCCACCGCAAGCCAGGCCTGCTGCCAGTCCTCGCCGGGTGACAGGGTATGGTAGCTGCCCCGCTCGCCCAGCAGATTGACGAAGGGGCGAAACAGCTCGTTGAGATTGCGGCCCTGCAGCTCGCCACCGGTGGGACAGGCCAGCTCCGTCAGCGCGGTGTTGGCCCATACCAGGCGGTCGTTGGCATCGATCAGCGCCAGCCCCACCGGGGCGCGGTCCAGCACCAGCCCCGCCACCACCGAGGGGTGATGGGCGACCTTGCCGGCGGAGGCCGCCTGCAACAGCGTCGTCGGGCCCAAGCCCGCTGATCGATCCTTAGCCATGAGCCCTGCCCAGATAGAGGTAAGCGGTGCGCATTACCTAATATAACCACTATCGGCTAGGCCGGCGTACTCTTGAGGACCGAGATGAACGGTTTTTACATGAACAGGGCTAGCGCGGACGCAGGCGCAGGGCGTCCATGCCACCGTCCACCGGCAGACAGACCCCCACCGTCGAGCGATTGGCAGGATCGGCCAGATAGGCCACCGCCTGGGCCACCTCGGCGGCGGCGACCAGCCGTCCGTGGGGCTGGCGGGCCTCCAGCGCCGCACGCTCGGCCTCGGGGTCAGGCGCCTGCGCAAGCAAGCGGCCGATCCAGGGGGTATCCGCGGTGCCGGGCGAGACACAGTTGACCCGAATGCCCTGTTGCAGGTGATCGGCCGCCATGGCTCTGGTCAAGGCCAGCACGGCGCCCTTGGTCGCCGAGTACAGGGCCCTTTGCTGAATCCCCGCGGTGGCGGCGATGGACGCCATATTGACGATGGCGGCGGCGTCCGACTCGCGCAGATGAGGCAGCGCCGCCCGAGACACCCGCGCCATGCCGGCGACGTTGACCTCCCAGGCACGCGCCCACTCCTCATCCGGGTTGCCCGCGACATCGCCCTGGGCGCCGATGCCTGCGTTGTTGACCACGATATCGATACGCCCCAACGCACTGGCGACCGCCGCCACCGCACGCTCTACCTGCTCGCTGCTGGCGACATCGCACGCTTCCCAGTGGTGTTGATTGGCGGGATCTTCGCGATCCAGCACGGCGACGCGGGCGCCTTCAGCGGCCAGGCAGTCGGCGATCGCCGCGCCGATGCCCGAGGCGCCGCCGGTGACGATAGCCACCCGTCCTTCGAATCGAGCTGTCATGGATTAGCCCTCCCAGGCACGAAATGTCTGACGCTGGCGGCCCAGGCCGTCGATCTCCACCTCGACCACGTCGCCCGGCTTGAGGTAGTCGAAGCGCCCCGAGACCGCCACCCCTTCGGGAGTACCGGTGGAGATGACGTCGCCGGGCTCGAGCTGCATGTACTGCGACAGATCGCGCACGATCTCGGCGCAGCCGAAGATCATGTCCGAGGTGCGGGAGTCCTGGCGCGGCTCGCCGTTGACCCAGGAGCGCAGGCCCACATTGGCGGGATCGAAGGCGTCGGCGGTCACGATCCAGGGGCCCAGTGGCATATAGCCCGGGCTGCACTTGCCCTTGCTCCACTGGCCGCCGGAGACCTCGAGCTGGAACTTGCGCTCCGACAGATCGTTGGCGAGCACATAGCCACCGATGTGACTGGCCGCTTCCTCCAGCGAGTCGCAGTAGCTGGCGGTGCTGCCGATCACGATGGCAAGCTCGACCTCCCAGTCGGTCTTTTCCGAACCGCGCGCGATGGTGACGGTGTCGTCGGGGCCGGCGACGGTGTTGGGCGTCTTGAAGAAGACGATGGGTTGCTTCGGCGGCTCGGCGCCGGACTCGGCGGCGTGGGCGGCGTAGTTCTGACCGATACAGATCACCGAGCCCACCGCCGCCACCGGCGAGCCGTGGCGCACCTCGTCGGCAAGCTCGACGGCGGTCAGCCGTCCGGCGTCCAGCAGCCGGCGAAGACGCGCCACGCCGTTGTCCTTCCAGAAGCCTGGCCCGAAGTCGCCCACCGGCGAGGCGTCGTAGAGTACGCCTTCGACCTCGACCAGCGGCATCTCGTTACCCATCGTTCCACGGCGCAACAGCTTCATGTGTTCTCCTTCAGCAGGCCTCGCGCCTGCAGTTCGTTCCAGAAGGCCTCGGGAATATGGCACGAGGCCAGTGCATGATTTCGCTTCACCTGCTCAGGCGAGCGCATTCCGGCCATGACGTTGACCACGGCGGGGTGGCGCCACGGGAAGGCCAGCGCCGCCGCCGGCAGGCTGACGCCGTGGGCTCGCGCCACCGCGGCGAGTTCGCGGGCACGTTCGAGCACCGCCTGCGGTGCCTGGCCGTACTCGTACCAGGCATCGGCGGGAGGCTCGTCACGCGCCAGCAGGCCCGAATTGAAGGCGCCGACGGCGACCACACCGACCTTGCGTTCCAGGCAGGCGCTCATCAGTCCTGTCTGTTCCTGCTCCAGCAGGGTGTAGCGACCGGCCAGCATGATCAGGTCAGGCCTTGCCTGATCGACGAAGCGCTTGAGCATGTCGGCGTCCTTGGAGCCCACGCCCCAGGCCGCGATCCGGCCCTGCTCGCGCAGGCGTTCGAGCTCGGGGACCGCCCCCGCCAGGGCTTCCTCGAAGCGATCCGAGGGCTCTTCCGGGTCATGGATCCAGAGGATGTCCACCGACGTCATGTCGAGGCGCGCAAGCGAGGCCTCCAGGCTCTGCCTGACGCCCTCGGCGGTGTAGTCACGCCGCCGGGTCAGGTCATCGGCCACGTGGAAGCCGTTGGCCTCGTCGCTGCCCTGCGGGGCAGGATTGGGCTCCAGCAGGCGCCCCACCTTGGTGGAGATGACGTAGTCGTCCGGCGAACGCCCCTTGAGCGCCTTGCCCAGGCGCTGCTCGGACAACCCGAGCCCGTAGTGCGGGGCCGTGTCGTAAAACCGCAGCCCCAGCTCCCAGGCGGTGTCCACGGCGGCCAGGCAGTCCTGTTCGGGGGTGACCTTGCCCATGTTGCCGAACTGCGCCGCACCGACGCCGAGGCCTTCGAAGGCACGGCGCAGCTTGGGTGGCAGACGGCTGGCGATCGGCGATGTGGTCATCGGGCATCTCTCCTGTGATAGATGTTCAAGGCGTTGTCCTCGGCAACGGCCTGGCGCTTTTCTGCGGGCACCCGCGCCAGCACCCGCTCGCACCAGTCCTTCGGGTCCTGACTGATCGGGCTGTCGCTGCCGAGCAGGCAGCGCTCGGCACCGAAGGTCTCAAGCGCCACGTCGACGATGTCTGGGGCGTGGCGCTCGAGCTCATCGGCGTCGCGGCACTCCGCCGGCAGACCGGACAACTTGCAGTGGACCCTGTCGAGCTCGGCCAGGCGCGCCAGATTGCGCTGCCAGGCCTCTCGCGCGACGCCATCACGCGGGTTCGGCTTGCCCATATGGTCGAGTACCACCGTCAGCTCCGGTACCCGCTCGAGCAACGCCAGCAGGCGCGGCAGCTCCCGGTCCTTGACGCAGGCATCGAAGGGCAGGCCCCGGTCGGCCAGACGCTTCAGGCCCTCGACCAAGGCGGTCGAATCAAACAGCTCGCGGTCCTGCAGCAGGCGTCTGACGCCGACCACCTGGGGCACCTCGGCCAGACTCGCCAGCGCCCGCTCGGCCAGGGGAAGCTCCAGCGCGACGCTCGCCACCACACCGTGGACCCGTGGGTCCTGCTGGGCCAGCGAGATCAGCCAGGCGGCTTCCTCGGCGGGGTCCGGGGCGTCGGCCTCGACCAGCACGTAGCGGCGGTCCTGGCCATCGGGAATCGGCGCCCTGGCGGGCAGGCCCGCATCGGCGAGCCAGGGAATCCGCACCGCACCGGTGTCCCAGACGTGAAGGTGGGTATCGATCATCACGGAACGCCTATCGTCAGCAGAAAGTTGGAGTAGGGGCGGCACTCGCCGGTGGCCACCACCAGGCACACCTCAGGTCCGCGGCAGGCGTCATAGAAGGCCCAGCGATCCAGGCTCGACCAGGCGATCTGCTGGCCTCCCCCATGTCGGTGGCCGGCCAGCCGCTGGCGGCACTCGACCACCGATTCCGAGGCGCCGCCCTCGGCGTCGGCCATGTAGGTGACCTCTTCCACGAACACCGCCTGGGCCAGCGTCTCCATCACCGACAGCACCGGCACCATGCCCTCGCACAGGTTGAGGTAGACCCGGCTCGCCGCTGGCGGCGCACCGGTCGAATGCGGATAGAGCGCGTCGGCCACCAGCACCCTTGCGCCGTGTCCGGCGGCGGCCAGGCCCTCGAGCAATGGCGGATTGAGCAGCGGGCCGCGGATCATGCCGGCACCGCCTGGCGCCGACGGGTCCACTCGGTGCCGTTCGGCCAGGCCCAGGCCGCCAGCGTCTCGGCCTTGATCTCGGCGGAATACCCCGGCTCACGCGGCAATGTATAGGCGCCATCTCGCACGACGCAGGGGTCGACGAAGTGTTCGTGCAGGTGATCGACGAATTCGGCCACCCGCCCGTCCACGGGCCCCGACACCGCGATGTGGTCGATCATCACCAGGTGATTGACCAGCTCGCACAGCCCCACCCCGCCAGCGTGGGGGCAGACGGGCTTGCCGAACTTCCTGGCCATTAGCAGCACCGGGATGATCTCGTTGACGCTGGCAAGACGGCAGGAGTCGATCTGCACGTAGTCGACCGCGTTGGCCTGCAGCAACTGCTTGAACAGCACCCGGTTCATGCCGTGCTCGCCGGTGGCGACGCCGATACCGAGCGGGCGCACGCCATCGCCGATGCTGCGATGCCCCAGCACGTCATCCGGGCTGGTGGGCTCCTCGATCCACAAGAGGTCGTGATGGGAAAGCGCCTCGACCCGCTCGATGGCCTCGGGCACCTCCCATATCTGGTTGGCGTCGATCATCAGCGCCACGTCGGGGCCGATCACCGAGCGAGCGATCCCCAGGCGACGCTCGTCGTCCTCGGGATTGGCGCCGACCTTGAGCTTGATATGGCGGTAGCCCTCGTCCATGGCTTCCCGGCACAGGCGGGCCAGCTTCTCGTCCGAATAGCCGAGCCACCCCGCCGAAGTGGTGTAGCAGGGGAAGCCCTGCTCGCTCAGCTCGGCGATGCGCTCCTGCTGGAAGGGCCGCTGTTCCTTGAGCATCGCCACCGCCTCCTCGGCGCTCAGCACGTCACCCAGGTAGCTGAGATCCAACTGCTCGACGAGCACCTCCGGCTCCATCTCGCAGACAAGACGCCACAGCGGCACTCCCGCATGCCGGGCCGCCAGGTCCCAGACGGCGTTCATCACCGCCGCCCGCGCCAGGTGCACCACCCCCTTGTCCGGGCCCAGCCAGCGAAGCTGTGAATCCGCGGCGAGTTCACGATAGACCGCCCCCGGAGACCGGCAGACCTCGGCCGCGTCCCGGCCGACCAGCGGCTGGGCGAGGGCCTCCATGGCCTGCAGGCAGATCTCGTTGCCGCGACCGATGGTGAAGGTGAAGCCGCACCCATAGAGCGCGCTGTCATCGGTGACCAGCCTGAGATAGGCCGCCGAGTAGTCGGCGTCCTTGTTGACCGCGTCGGAGCCGTCGCTGCTGTCCGAGGTGGGAAAACGCAGATCCACCAGTTCGATTGAGGTAATGACGGACACGTATCGTCCTCCAGATTCATCAGATGTATTAAAGTGCTGCCGAAGTTTTCGATAGAATGGCGGGATTCGATCACCCCTTCCGAGCCGGAGCCCCTGCCATGACGCCGCCGCCCCCGTCCGAAAGCGACCAACGCCGCCCCTCCCAGTACGAGGTGGTGGTGCAAGGCATCCAGGAGATGATCGTCTCCGGTGAAATCGCTTCCGGCGACCGCCTGCCCGTCGAGTCGATCCTCGCCACCCGCTTCGCTGTCTCGCGCAGCTCGCTGCGTGAAGGGGTCAGGGCGCTGGTCGCCATGGGCATCCTCGAGACCCGCCAGGGCTCCGGCACCACCGTCACCTCGCTGGACCCGGGGCTGCTGCTGAAGCCCCTAGAGTTCTGGGCCGGCATCCAGGCCGGGACCTCGTCCCGCGACCTGCACAATGTGCGCCAGGCACTGGAGGTGGAGGCCGCGGCGGTGGCGGCGCTGCGCCGAACCGACGAGGACATCGAGCGCCTGAAGGCCGTACTGGCCGAGGCCGAGCCCGCCATCCAGGCGCTGGACCACGAAGGCGCCATGGCCGCCGACCTGGAGTTCCACCTCAGCCTGGCGAGGATTTCCCGCAACCCCGTGCTGGTCGCCCTGCTCGAGGCACTGTCGCGGCCGACCCTGCGGATGCGGCTGTGGCAATCGATCCACCTCGGCGGTCGTATCGCCATCACCCACCAGGAACACCTGGCCATCCTCAATGCCGTCGTCGCCGGCGACCCCAGGGGCGCCCATGCCGCCATGCAGACTCACCTCGCTCAGGTCGCCGTGGTGCTGCGGGACACCCCCGATTCGCGTTAAGGCGCTGCCAGTTCAAGAGACGCCAGCTCAGGCCAGATCACCCTCGTTGCTGGTCTCGGGCCGCGGATGACGCTGCACATAGACGCCGAAGGCCACGATCACCGCGAAGCACACCGCCACCACCAGGTAGCTGGTCTGGGCCGAGGTGATATCGATCAGCCAGCCCTGGGCCAGCGGCACCAGGGCGCCACCGACGATCGCCATCACCAGGCCGGCGGCGCCGTACTTGGTGTCCTGCCCCAGCCCTTCCAGCGAGATGCCGTAGATGGTGGGGAACAGCAGCGAGATACAGGCGCTCAGCAGCACCAGGGCCACCGCGCCGAGCAGGTTGCCGCTGAACACCGCCACCAGCGACAGCGCGACGCCGAGCACGCACATCCCGGTCATCAGCTTGCGCGGGTCCACCCGACCCATGACACCGACCATGACGAAGCGCGACACCAGGAAGACCAGCAGGGAAGCCTGCAGCCAGTAGCCGGCCTCTTCGCTGCCGACGCCCAGCGCCTCGGTCACGTAGTGGATGGTGAAGGTCCAGGTGCAGGTCTGGGCGGCCACGTTGAAGAACTGCGCCACCACCCCGAAGGCATAGCGACGGTTGCGCACCAGCCGGCCGAGGCGACTTCCCGACAGCGCCACCGTCTCGCTCTTGCGGTCCGCCATCAGCGCCTCGTGGCGCGGCACCCGCACCATGGCGATGGCTATCGCGATCACCACATAGACCAGTGCCAGGGTGATGTAGGGCCCCATCACCGCCTGCAATTCCGCCGACTGCATCTCGGTCAGCGCCTCCTGGGTGAGCGAGGCGCGCTGCTCGGCGGTGGCCGGATTGACGTGGGGCAGGATAAACACCGCGGCCAGCAGCACCCCCAGGTTCGACCCCACCGGGTTGAACGACTGGGCGAAATTCAACCGCCGAGTGGCGTTCTCGCGCGGGCCCATCGCCATCACGTAAGGATTGGCCGAGGTTTCGAGGATCGACAGCCCCGCCGCCAGGGTGAACAGCGCCACCAGGAACATCGAGTAGGTCATCATCTGGGAGGCCGGCATGAACAGAAGCCCCCCGGTGGCCGCCAGCAAGAGGCCGATCAGCACGCCACCCTTGTAGCCCAGGCGCGAATTGATCCAGGCCGCCGGGATCGCCAGGGCAAAATAGGCACCGTAGTAGGCGAACTGCACCAGCGACGCCTGCAGCGCGCTCATCGAGAACACCGAGCCGAACACCGACACCAGAGGATCAGTGAGGTTGCCGGCGAGCCCCCAGGCGGCAAAGCAGGTGACGATAAGCACAAAGGGCAAGGTCATGCCCCTGTGCAGAAAAGAGGACTTTTCCGGCGCCGACTGTTGCTCAGCCGCCGCGGTAGAGGATGCATCCACAAGTGACTCCTTGTATGTATTTGTATGTGGTTATCGAGACAATTGATCAGATGAATTTAGCTAGTGAGGGAGAAGCTAGTCGAGGTGCCACGTGAATACAAGAAATGAGAGATAAGACAAACGTCTTAGGGGATACGGCAGAGGTTATTACAATGCTCTGTTTTAAATGAATTTTTTGTCGCTGCGACGTGGAGCAGAAAAAGCTCAAGACAGAGGCAGCACCAGGGGCGTCAGGCGAATGGCTTAGGCGCTGCCCACCGCCCTTTGCGAAAGATAGATACGATGAATAGGTCAGCCCGGCTGGCTATCGCTATGGGGGGGAAAGAGGAGAGAAACCTGAATTCAAGCAACAAGCGCAGCAGCTGCGGTATTCAGGGCTCCTGAATATTCCCCCAGGAAAACCTGTGCCGGTGTGCGATAGCCGAGACGCTTTCGGGGGCGGTCATTCAGCTTCTCGACCCCCTTGCGCAGCTTGGCATCGGTGACCTGTCGAAAGTCTGTTCCCTTGGGAAAGTACTGTTGTATCAGGCCATTGGTGTTCTCATTGGTCCCACGCTGCCCGGAGCAGTAGGGATCGCAGAAGTAAGTCGCTGCCGTTACCGCATTGGCCACGATCTCGTGATCCGCGAATTCCGAGCCTTTGTCCAGGGTGATGGTTAGGACAGCACCGCGGCGAGGTTTTAGCAGCTGAATCATGGCCTTTTGCGTCAGCTCAGCCGAAAGCTTGGGCAACCGTGCCGCCAGCAGATAGCCGCTACGGCGCTCGACCAGCGTGTCCAGGCCCGACTGCTTGTGCCCCCTGGACCACGGTGTCGCCCTCCCAGTAGCCAATGAAGCGCCGTTCATCGATCTCAGCCGCGCGATGCTCGATGCCCACGCGGTAGGGAATCTTACCAAGACCTGCGCTCTTGGCTTGAGCCCGGTGCTTGCTGCGCCGTTTGGGCTGGCGGAGGTGCTTCCAGAGATCGCCACCGGAGGCCTTGTCATCCCAGATCAAGGAGTAGAACCACTGGGGACTGACGCCGACACCAGACAAGGGCGACATGAAACCGCTGATTTGCTCTGGACTCCATTCCTCTCGCAGCCGGTCGACGACAGCGGCAATCATGCTGGGCAAGCGCTTTGTCCTCTTCCAGGCAGTGCGTCACCGATGATCACTGCAGGATGGCGCTATCTCAGGATCGTAACCGCTGTCGATGGCGTTCCGACGCAACTCCCGGCTGACCGTGCTGTTGTCGATGCCAAGCTCTCTGGCTATCTGGCGTCGGCTCACGCCCAGGTCATAACGGACATAGATCTGGTATCGTTGGGTCTGGGTCAGTTGTCGGTATCCCATGCACTGCTTCACTTTGGACGGTGTGCCGAGATGAGTACCGGCGCTGCCCCTCCTGCCTCTACCTCGCGGGCCAAAGTGCTGCGGTTAATTTATGAATCCAGGTATTAAGTGGCGAAAAAAGTTTGTGTTAATGATAGTCAATACTATTCAATACCAAGCCAAAGCATGCAGATGGTAAGCCGACCTTTCAATATGGGGGATATACAGCCATATCGCCTTGAGTCGGCGCCTCAGCCGAAGGGAAGAACAGGCAGAGGCAGGTAGCAATATAGAAGGAAGAAGGCGTAGAGAGCCGCCTGAGCCGATCTTGATCTATTTTTCGTCCAGCATCGCCAGCGTATGTACCTTCTGGTCGCGGACGGCGCGATCGAGGATGGCGTGAAGCTGTTCAACGTCCTCAGGCATCTCGGACGCCATCCCGGTCGCCTCAAAGCGTTCGAGGGTCTGGTGGGTATCGTCGATGACCGCTTGAAGTTCATCGATTACTTGCTGGCATTCGTCTGTTGTCATATTTGCCTCAAGCTACCCATCAAGTTCTGTCAGAATATTATGTCGAGTTGGCACTACTCATAGCCGTCCAGAAAGCGACATAGCTTCTCGCCAAGCAGGAGAAATAGCGTGATGACCACGGTGATGCCAAGACGCAAGCCAGCAACTTCATAGGCCGCACTACCAACAATCGAAGCCGCTTGTAGGGCCTGAAAGAAGAGATAGACCCCTGCCACCACACTCAGCACTGCGGCCGAACGAAAAGCATTGGCCAAGGTAAAGGGGCTGGATGTCGCGAAAGTGCCGGGCTCATCTTCCTGTGAATGAGACTCGCTTTCGTGAATTTTATCGTTTTGCATATGCTAGCTACTTCTCTATTCAACTTGAAAAAAACGACTTTCCGGAAAGGTCGGCTATCAGTCGTTTCATGTGAATCAAGCGTCCACCATCGTCAGCGTATACTTCCGCTACTGAGTCACAGCTTTTCTTAAACCTCAAGCATCTCAGTACCTATACTCGCTCCCTCGATGCGTCGAGCATGCTGAGTATCTTCGATGGCGGTTTGTAGTTTATCGATGACTTGCTAATAGTCAGTGCTGGTCATTTTTTCTCCAAAATAACTTCCCCTTCAAACACCGAGCCATCGGGTGCCGTATACTTCCCCTTTCCTTTGATAGAGTAACCGTTATAAATCAGGAAAATCAGACTGGCACTCAGGCTTAGGGCCAAAACCGCTGGGGTTAGCGTCGCTCCACCTGCTGCAATTCCCACTGCTCCGGCGGTCCACCCTACAGGGTTCCAGAAACTCACTGCCGCAAAACCGGCACCGCCCACCACTGCGACCAAAGCCACCTTTGATGCTGTTTTTATACGGACAACATTAGCGGCCAAGGACTGGTTGGTAATGATTATGTTTCTTGTCTCAGATTTTAAGGCCTGCTTCAGCTCTTCCTTGCTACTGACCAAAGCATATTCCGTCATGTTGTCACCTGAATAGCTAATAGCATAAACGGGGCCTTTCGGCCCCGTCGTTACTTACCACTTCAGCCTTGCGGCCAAGCCTTAGCTTAGCCCAGCAGGGACAGCACGGACTGCGGCACCTGGTTGGCCTGAGCCAGCACAGAGGTACCGGCCTGCTGCAGGATCTGCGCGCGGGTCATATTGGCCACTTCCACCGCGTAGTCGGCGTCTTCGATACGCGAACGGGCGGCAGACAGGTTGGTCTCGGTGGTGCTCAGATTGGTGATTGCAGACTCGAAACGATTCTGGATCGCACCCAGTTCTGAACGCTGCTCATCGACCATCTTGAGCGCACTATCTATAGTGCCAAGCGGATTCGCTGTTGAAGAAAGACCTGCTGCAACGTCATCGTCATAGGCAGTTGCCAAACTATCAAGATCCGCGGAGTCGGTCGCGTCAATGTTAGCACCGATAGCGAATGTACCAGCCGAAGCATCAAAGGCAATATCATCGGCGGCTGTGCCTGTTGCATCGAGTTTATACAAGTTACCATTATCATCTTCGATGGCATAATTTGCATAGGTCCCGGCGTCCGCATCGAAATCACCGTAGCCACGCAGCGTTAAACTTTGTCCATCCAAAGCCCCACCTGACGCGGTGAGAGCACCTAGCCCAGAGAAGTCGACAGGCGTGGTAGTCTCCACACCTCCCGCACTTGTAGAAGTGATTTCGGTGATGGGACCAGACAAAGCACTGACGTTGAACCCATCAAGCCCAAGGCTTGCACGATCAGTTTTTTCCAAGTTGACACTGATGTTCTCACCATCGTTAGCACCAACTTGGATACTGAGATTTTGCGTACTAGCAAGAACCTTTACGCCATTGAAGTCAGTTTCTTCAGAAATACGATCAATCTCATCGAGACGCTGGTTAATTTCGTCCTGAATGGATTGTTTATCTTCAGTAGAGTTTGTTCCATTCTGGGCCTGAACGGTCAGTTCACGCACACGCTGCAGGTTATCGTTAACCTGGTTGAGCGCGCCTTCAGCAGTCTGGGCAACGGAGATACCGTCGTTGGCATTGCGCTGGGCCTGGGACAGACCAGTGATCTGGGAGGACATGCGGTTGGCGATGGCCTGGCCGGCGGCGTCGTCCTTGGCGCTGTTGATGCGCAGGCCGGAGGACAGGCGCTCCATGGAGGTGGTCAGGGCGCTCTTGGACGCGTTGAGGTTCTGCTGACCAATCATGGAAGTGATATTGGTATTGATCACGGACATGGTGTCATCCTTCCTTAAAGGGTTGGGCTCCATTGGCGGACCGTCTTGGCCTGCCGCAACGGCGCCGTTGGCCGTTACCCTCTTTATCGGTGGCTCGTCGAAAAGCTTTAGCCCTGGCGGGCAAATTTCTTTGGAAGGCTCTTGCCTGGGGGCTTGCTTGACCGCCTGCTGGGCCGCCTGCGGCTGCTTTTCACCGGGTCTGCGCCGGCTCTTTACCGGGGCTGCGCCGCTTTTCATCAGGTCCGCATCAGGCCTGCACTCGCTCTTCACTCGCTCGCCCCCCTCACCGGCTCTTTATCGGCTCTTTATCGGCTCTCCATCGGGTCTTCACCCGCGCTTAATCGGGTCTGTGACTGTTCTGCATGCTTTCCTGTGCCCTCTTTGTGCCCATTCGCTGAAGCATGCCCTCTACGGTTGTCCCCCTCGCGCCCTTGCTGGACGCTGACTCTGGTAGTGGATGCTGACATCAGGGGCTAGCACTCGCGGGTGATTGAGGTATGTTGAAGACTGTTTTGGTGCCATTTCGAGCAAACGCGTCCAGGGATACCGGACCGCCCGTCCAAAGGCGCCTTTGCCTCGGGCGGTAGACGCACCACGGTGGCCGCTATCAACGCTGTCGCCTGCCATGCTGTGAGGATGGCGAGTCTTCGTCATAGCGTCGGAAGGACAAGGAAATGAGCGCCCGGAAGCAGGGTCGCCAAGGGGGTCGTGGGTAGGATGCCGTTTAGACTGCGCGATGTGGCGGAAGATGCCTGGCTGCTGATGGCCTCCAGCGGACTGCTGATGGTCGGCGCTGCGGGTCTCGCCGCCTGGTTGATCCACCCGGTGGAACAGCCGCTGCTGGTCCCCGATGTGGCGCTGGCAAGCCTCGCTGGCGGCGGCGGCGTTCTGCTGCAGGTACTGCGCAGACCGCGTGGCCGCAGCGTCTGCGGCCTGATGATGCTGCTGCTGGCGCTGTACGCCATCGTCCATGACCTGGTCGCCAGCGGCCCTGCCGACGTGCAGTCGCTGCTGACCGGCGGTCCGCGCATGACCAGCTGGGCGGGCCTGGCGATGCTGCCGGGCTGCGTGGCCCTGATGATCGGGGTGGAGCATCGCCAGGGCTCCTTCTGGTGGCGGTTGTCGGGGGGGCTGCTGCTGCTGATCGGCGCGATCTTTACCGTCTGGCTGGTGATTCCTGGCCAGGCACCCAAAGTCTGGGAGGTGACCCGCAGCACCTCGCCCATGGCGGTGTGTCTGCTCTACCTGATCGCCGGCCCGGCCTCGCTGGTGGCTGCCTCACGCCCGCCCAACCGCCCGCTGCGCCTACAACGCGCCAGCATCGCGGTGGCCTGTGCCGGGGTACTGCTCAGCAGCCTGGCCTGGCTGTCGCTCAACCATGTGCGCCAGAGCCACGTCCAGCAGGACGCCGCCAATACCCTGACCAACATCGAAGAGCGCGCACGCGGCCAGATGGCGCTACACCAGCGCTGGCTCGACCGCCTGGCCAACCGTGCCGGCGAGCAGACGACCGACGCCAATACCCTGGCCGACGTCATCACCTTCTATCTGCGAGACGTACAAAGCCTGGAGAGCCTGGCGCTGTATCGCGGCGACCAGCGGCTATGGCTGCGCTCACGGCGTGCCCAGGACAGCGTCTGCCGCTTGAGCGAGGCACTGCCCAGGCCGGCCCGCGGCGAACTACGGCTGGAGTTGCCCGACAACCCGCTGGCGACGTCGGCACGCATGGTCAGGACCCTGGCCGATGAGGATCTGCGCCTGGTCGCCTGCATCGATCTGCCCGGCACCCTGGCCCCCAGTCACCGCAGCGTTGCCGACCGCACCCTGCTGGCCGTCACCGACAGCCAGGGCGTCTGGTGGTGCGGTTTTGGCGAAGACACCTGGCAGGTCAAGGACCCGACCCTACCCAGACTGGCCGAGCAGACCCTGGAGCTGGACGGGCGCACCCTGACCCTGCGCGCGCTGCCAGGCCCCGACAGTGACTGGTGGCTGGCCGGCAGCCTGCCGGCAGTGATCACCTTGATCGGATTGATCATGTCCTACAGCCTGGCCATCAGCCTGTCGTTGATGCGCACCCTGCTGTGGCAGACCCAGAGCCTGGTGGCCGCCCAGGACCAGCTCGAAAGCTACCAGGGCATCCAGTCGATGATCGCCCGGGAGGCGCCACTGACCGAGACCCTGGAGGCCTGCTGCAGGCTGTTCGAGGGCCACCTCCCCAATGCCATCGCGACCGTGTTGACCCTGGACCCCGGCGGCGAGACCCTGAGCCTGACCGCGGGCCACAGCCTGCCATCTGAGATGGCACCACTGCTCGCCAGAACCCCGGTGGGCGGCACCTTCGGCACCTGGGCCAGCGCCGCCGCGGCGAGGGCCCCCCGGGCCAGCGACGACATCACCGAGGACCCGGCCTGCGCCGGCGTGCACCCGCGCCTGCGCGACGGCGAGTTGATGGCCTGCTGGGCCTACCCGGTCATCGCCAGCGATGAACGCCTGCTGGGGGTGGTCAGCCTGTTCTTTCGACACCCGCCGGCACAACAGGCCGAGCCCAGCAGGCGTATCGAGCGCTGCCTGGAGCTGGTCGCCCTGGCGGTGGAACGCGACCAGGACCGCCAGGCGCTGTTCCAGAGCGAACAGCGCTACCGCTCGCTGTTCACCTACAACCCCGACGCCATCTACTCCCTCGACCACGAAGGCATCTTCGTCGCCGCCAACACCACCTGCTCGACCCTTACCGGGGTGCCGCTGGGTGACATCCTGGGGCGGCACTACGAGGTCTTCGTCAAGGAAACGGATCGCTCCTGGGTGCGCGACGCGGTGCGCAAGACGCTCAAGGGCGAGGTGACCCGCTACACCCTGCCCATCACCACCCCCCTGGGCAGGCGGGTGATGGACATCACCAACCTGCCGATCATCATCGACGGCGACATCAGCGGCACCTTCGGCATCGCCAAGGACGTGACAGAGCGCCACGCCCAGGAGACCCAGCTGCGCATCCTGCAGCGCAGCGTCGAGGCCAGCATCAATGGCATCGTGATCGCCGATGCGCGCTCGCCGGAGCTGCCGATCATCTACGCCAACCCGGCCTTCATGCGCATGACCGGCTATCCCGAGGAAGAAGTGCTGGGGCGCAATTGCCGTTTCCTGCAAGGTGAGGAGAGCGATCCACAGGTGGTGGCACGCATTCGTCGCCAGCTGGCAAACCACAGCGAAGTCCGCGCCACCCTGCTCAACTATCGCAAGAACGGCGAGGCCTTCTGGAACGACCTCTACATCTCGCCGGTGATGGACAGCGAAGGTGAGGTCTCTCACTTCGTCGGCGTCCAGCACGACATCTCCGAGCACAAGGCCTACGAGGAGAGCCTGGCCTACCATGCCAGCCACGACGCCCTGACGGGCCTGGCCAATCGCGCCCTGTTCGAGGATCGCCTGCGCCACGATTTCGCCCTGGCCAAGCGCCAGTCCCACCATCTTGGCGTGCTGTTCATCGACCTGGACGAGTTCAAGCCGATCAATGACAGCCTCGGCCACGACGTCGGCGACAAGGTGTTGATCCAGGTCGCCCAGCGGCTCACCGAGGCGCTCAGGCCCGGGGATACCGTGGCCCGCTTCGGCGGCGACGAGTTCGTGGTGCTGCTGCCGGACCTCGACGAGCCCGAGCAGGCGGTGACCCTGGCCGAACGTCTGCTGCCGAAGGTGGCCCAGGCCTACCGGGTCGGCGAGCATGAGCTGCACGTTACCGCCAGCATCGGGGTGGCGGTGTCCAGCGACGTCACCATCGAACCGATGCAGTTGCTGCAGCAGTCCGACATGGCCATGTACCAGGCCAAGCACCAGGGACGCAATGCGCTGCAGCACTTCAGCCAGGACATCACCTGGGGGGTAAACGAGCGGGTGGCGATGCGCCATGACCTGCAGGCCGCCATCGACGGTGAGCAGCTACGCCTGCACTACCAGCCGGTGTTCGACAACCACCGGGCGATCATCGGAGTCGAGGCGCTGTTGCGCTGGGAACATCCGGTACGCGGCCAGGTGCCGCCCCAGGACTTTATCGCCCTGGCCGAGGAAACCGGCCAGGTCATCGCCATCAACCACTGGGTGCTGACCCGCGCCTGCAGCGACCTGCAGCTCCTCAACGAGGCCGGCCTCGAGGGCCTGGCGGTGGCGGTCAACCTGTCGCCGCTGCAGTTCCGCCGGGCCAACTTCCTCGAGACCGTACGCGACACCCTGAACCAGACCGGGATCGAGGCCCACCAGCTCACCCTCGAGCTGACCGAGGGCATCCTGATGCACGACACCCCGAATGCCATCGAGACGCTGCAGTCGCTGCGCGACATGGGTGTCGAGGTGGCCATCGACGACTTCGGCACCGGCTTCTCGAGCCTTGGCTACCTCAAGCACCTGCCGGTCAGCACGGTGAAGATCGATCGCACCTTCGTCCAAGGACTGCCGGACAACCAGGAGGATGGCGCCATCCTCCAGGGGATCATCGCCATGGCCCACCACCTGGAACTGATGGTAGTGGCCGAAGGCATCGAGCACGAGGCCCAGCACGAGTTCCTGCTGCAGCATCACTGCGACGCCTTCCAGGGCTTCCACCTGGCCCACCCCATGCCCTTCGAGCGCTTGACCCGCTTTCTCGGCGAGCATCGCCTGGCCAGCCAGCGCGACGCCATCGACCGCTCGCGGCGCAAGCGTCACTCCCAGGCCTGACAACGCTTGATCGGTGTCACGCCCCCGCCGAGTGTCTAGCCTGAACAAGGTTGTCAGCCTAAAGATCCGGCACATTCTGCCGATACTCCGAGACAACGTATGCCAGATGTCGTCGAGGAGTCCCGCTGGTGCCGGACCAACAAGAATTCGAGGAAGTACGCGCCCCCCAGGAAATCGCCAGGCTGCTGGACTGCTTGAGCGGCCCCCAGGGGGCCGCACTGGCGTGGGAGGAAGGCAATGGAACGCCGACACCGGTGCTGCTGATGGAGATTGCCCCGGGGGAGTCCATCACCCTGGACATCACCGCGGTGGAGGGGCTTCACCGCCAGCTTAAGCAGGGCAAATCCTTTCGTCTGGTCGGCTACTGCGAGGGCATGATCACCCGCACTCCGGCGATCACGGCCGCCGACGGCGAGATGACCACGGCGCCGAGCGAGGCGGCGCTGTCGCGGGAAGCCAGCCGCTCGCCCGGCCAAGGCGTTCCGCTGCGCCGGCTGTGGCGCTGCCCCTACCCGGACCAGCTGGAGCGGCTACAGCGCCGTCAAAGCTTTCGCGCGCGCCTGCGCCTGGGCATGGCCGCCGAGGCGGTGCTCAGAGACGGCGATAGCCAGGACTTGCACGGCGACCTGATCGATCTGTCGGTGGACGGCTGTCGCCTCGACCTCCCGCGCACCGCCGCTCCTGTGCTGACCAACAGAGAGCTGCCGGTGCCGCTGGAGCTGGGCTTTCCCGATGGCACCCGTCTGGCGCTCCAGGCCGTCGTGCAACATCATCGCTTCGACCCCGAACGGCGGCTGGTCGAGGCCGGCTTTCGCTTCGTCGGCGTCGGTGCCCACCAGGATCGCACCCTGTGGAAGCTGGTACGCGAGGTCGAGCGCGAGGCCGCGCGCATCGCCGAAGGGGTGGATTCCAGGCGACCGCCTTCGCCGCTGTTTCAGCTACCGGCAGGGCGCCGCGGCCCGCGCCTTGGCCGTCGCGAGGCGGAAGCCTACCCCACCGTCATGACCCAGCGGCTGTCGCGCGTAGCCGGCTACCTGCACGCCCAGGCGATGGAGCTGATTCAGGGCGGCTGCATCCACGGCCCGCGCCTGTCGCGCCAGGCCGACCATCTGCTGGCCCTGTACGACGAAGACCGCGACGGCGTGCTGTTCGCGCTGAGGTTCCTGACCCGCGAGTCCTGGCCGGTACGCCACGGCCTGTCGGTGGCGATCCTGTTGATCGACCTGCTGGAAGACAGCCTGCCCGGCGAGTTGCGCAAGTCCATCGTCGCCAGCGCCATGATTCATGACCTGGGCAAGGTGCTGCTGCCCGAGCCCCTGCGCCTGACGCCGACCTTCGGCGACGCCGAACGCAATCGTCTGGTCCAGCACGTGGGCTGGCTGCGCGAGCGCCTCAGCCACTGCGCCTGGATCAACGCCTCGGTGTTCGAGGCCACCGCCTGCCAGATCAACGAGCGCCTCGACGGCAGCGGCTATCCCGCCGGCATCCGCGACGACGAGCTACGTGAGCTGGCCCGGGCCAGTGCCGTGGTCGACGCCATCGATGCCATGCGTGCCCAGCGCCCCGACCGTCCGCCCTGGCGTCTCGCGGCGATCTACCGCTACCTGCTCGACCACCCCGACAAGTTCGACACCAGCTGGGTCAAGCGCTTTATCCGGCGCTTCGGTCTGTACCCGATCGGCTCGCTGGTGCGCTTTGACGACGCATCGCTCGGCTGGGTACTGGCGCTGGACGACCAGGGCCGGCCCTCGCGGGTACAGCGCATGGCCGGCAAGCCGCCCAGCCAGGTCCCGCGGGAGCCGCTGATCGGCCCGCTGGTAGAAGGCGAGACGCTGGCCGCGCTGGGCGAGATCCAGGCCGAGGTGATCATCGGCGCCTGACGCTCAAGTCCGATGAGCACCCGCCGATAACCCGATATACCAAGCACAAGGACGCCTGTTCGAGCCACTGGCCTGCCGGCGTTCTGTCACACTGCCCCCATCACACAGGAAGGACGACATGGCCTCGATCTCATCGCTCGGCATCGGCTCCGGTCTCGACCTCAACGGGCTGCTCGATCAGCTCGAGGCGGCGGAGCAAAAGCAGCTGGAGCCCATCGTGGCCCAGCAGGCGAGCTATCAGGCCAAGATCTCCGCCTACGGCACCCTGGAAGGCGCGCTGAACAGCTTCCAGGAAGCGGTCGACAAGCTCGGCGACCCGGCGCTTTACCAGAGCCTGTCGAGCAGCGTCGAGGGCGAGGGTATCAGCGCCAGCGCCAGCGAGCTGGCGAGCCCCGGCCGCTACGACGTCGAGGTGACCCGGCTGGCCCGAGCCCAGAGCCTGGCCAGCGACGGCTTCGACGCCAGGGACAGCGAGCTGGGCGCCGGTACCCTGAGCCTTACCGTGGGTGGCGAAGACGTCAGCATCAGCCTGAGCCAGGAAGACAGCACCCTGGAGGGACTGCGCGACGCCATCAATGACGCCGAGGCCGGCGTCAGCGCTTCGATCATCAATACCGGCGACGCCGACAACCCCTACCGTCTGGTGCTTTCGAGCGACAAGACCGGCGCCGAGGCGTCGATCAGCGCCGTGAGCTTCGTGCCGGATGACGCTGCCGATACCGAGCTGCAGACCAAGCTGGCGTTCGACATCTCAAGCCCCGACCCCGACGACACCGGCGCCGGCATGCACCAGTCGGTGGCCGGTGAAGACGCGGCACTGACGGTCAACGGCATCGCTATCACCAGTGCCTCCAACAGCGTCGAGGGGGCCATCGAGGGCGTCGACCTGACCCTGACGGACGTCGGCGAGACCACGGTCAAGGTCGAGTACAACAACCTGGCCCTGCGTGAAGCGGTCAGCGGCTTTGTCGACAGCTACAACGAGCTCAAGGACACCATGGGCACGCTGACCAGCTTCGACGCCGAAAGCGGTGCCTCGGGCGAACTACTTGGCGACGCCACCCTGCGCAGCATCGAATCGCGGCTGCGCGGCACCCTGTCCGGCGGCGTGGCCCAGGGTGACTTCCGCACCCTCAGCGATATCGGCATCACCCTGCAGCTCGACGGCACCCTTGAACTCGATGACGAGCGCCTCGACGAGGTCATCTCCAGCCAGCGCGGCGACCTGGCCGACTTCTTTACCGGTGGCGAGGACGGGGTAGGTCTTGCCGACAGCCTCGACGACACCCTGGGCGCCATCCTCGATGACGGCGGCCTGCTCGACAATGCTACCAGCGGGCTCGAGACCCGCATGGAGAGCCTCGACCGCCAGTACGAGCGCACCGAGCAGAGCATCGAGGCCACCGTGGAGCGCTACCGCAGCCAATTCGGACAGCTGGACAGCATGATCGCCAGCATGAACCAGACCAGCAGCTACCTGACCCAGCAGTTCGATGCGCTGAACGCCCAGCTGAACCAATAGCCCTGAGCCCGCCAGACCCAGCCGAGGAGACAACCAATGACACAAGCACAGGCCACCTATGGCCGCGGCGCCGGCGCCTACGCCCGCATGGGGGTGGAGAGCGGCGTGATGTCGGCCAGCCCCCACCAGTTGATCGTGATGCTGTTCGACGGCGCCCAGGCGTCGATTCGCGCCGCCCGCCTGCACCTGGAAGACGGTAATATTCCGGCCAAGGGCGCCGCCATCTCCAAGGCACTGGATATCGTCAACAGCGGCCTGCGCGCGGTGCTGGACGGCGAGCAGGGCGGCGAGGTGGCACTGCAGCTCGACAGCCTCTATGACTACATAGCGCGCCGCCTGCTCGACGCCAACCTGCGCAACGACGCCAGTGGCCTCGACGAAGCCGAACGCCTGATCGAGGATATCGCCTCGGCCTGGCGCGAGATCGGCACCACCACCCACCCCTGAGCGCTTGAGGTCCTAGATGCCACCGCTTGCCGAGTACCACGGTCCAGATACCCAAGGCCCAGATACCCAAGGCCCCCTGCTGTCTCGCTACGAGGCACTGCTGGCGATGACCGAACGGATGCTGTCGCTGGCCGCCGACCACGCCTGGGACGAGCTGATTGCTATTGAGGGCGACTATGTCAGCCAGGTTGCCGCTCTCGACAGCGCTGCACGTGATGGAGCGACACTCGATGGCGCGGCACCGATGGCAAGCCTCGACGCCGACGAGCGCCAGCGCCTGGGCAGCCTGCTGGAGGCCATTCTGGTCAATGATCTGGCGCTGCGAGAAAAGCTGGTTCACCGCCGCGACGAACTCGGCGAACTGCTCAAGGTGTCGCGCAACCAGCAGGACCTGCACCGCGCCTACGCCGGTGGCCGGGTGGTCAACGCCGGCACCCGCTTTCGACGCGAGACGCCGTGAGCGGCATCACACCGCTGATCGATACCCTGCTCCACCAGGTGCTGGGCAAGCGTGTCGACGTGCCCCCGACCAAGGACCCCAACGCCCCGGTCCAGCCGGTGGACCCGGGACGGGGGCCAGGCGCGGTCCATAGCGACTCGCGCCTGGACGCACGGCGGCCCCAGCAAGCCGCCGCCACCACCGGCCAGCGCCCGGCAACACCGAACGCCGAGGTCCCCACCGACAGCGATCGTCCCGCCTCCACCATCACCCGATTGAGCGCACCGGGCGCTCGCATCGCCGAGCTGCTGGCGCGTTTTCCGGCGCCGCCCTCGGCGTTGACATCGACGGGTCCCCTGCTGACGGCGAGCCCCGCCCAACAAGCGCCCCAGAGCGGGGCGCCGTCGACTCAAGGCGCCACACACGGCGCCCCGGCAACCACGACAACCACGGCGACCAGCGCAACGGCCGGGCTGGCCACTGGCCCGTCGGGGCCCGCCGTCACGATGCTCGCCGAGCGCCTGGGCGAGCGCGTGCGCGACAGCGGCCTGTTCTACGAGTCTCACCTCAATCGCTGGTTTCACGGCAACCTGGACCGCGCCCAGCTGGCACGGGAGCCCCAGATGTGGCGCGCCCTGGTGTTTCGGCCAATGGCCAGCGAGGCGAATGCTCAGACCTCTGGGCACTCCCCCGCTTCAGGCTCTGGTCGGCTCTCTACTCAAGCGGGCGCAATGGCCGGGCAACCGAGCGCTCAACCGGGCTCTCAATCGAACATTGCGCCCGCCTTCCCGCTGGCGCCCTGGCGCAGCTCCCAGCCGGCCGGCTATCTGCCCAGCCTGGCGACGACAATCGCCGCCAATGCCCAGGGCGCCCAGGGCGTCTCGAGCACGTCGGACGATGCCGCCGCCGCCCGTCGCGAGGGCGCATCCCCAAGCGGCGTCCACGAGAGCCTCGCTCCGCTGGTGCGCCACCAGCTCGAGATGCTGGCCACCCCGGTGCTGCGCTGGGAAGGCGATGTCTGGAGCGGACTGTTCATGGCGCTCGCCATTCATCCGCCGCAACGGGAGCCGGATCATCAGGGCGGCGGCAAGGGCCGCGACGACAGCAAGGACGAGGAACACGCCTGGCGTACCGAGCTGGAACTCGAGCTGGCCGAACATGGCTCGCTCAGAGTGTCCGCGCTGCTCGGTGAAGAGCACCTGAGCCTGCGCCTGGCGACGTCCGCCGAGGGCCTGAGGGATCGACTCGAGCAGGGGCGCGAAACACTGATACAGCGCCTTGAGGGTCATGGCTTCGCCCGGGTGGAGCTGACCATCACCGAAGGTGACAGCAGGTCTGCCGAGGAGCTTCCCAAGTGAGCGATGACCAACCCGCACCCTCACGCCGCCATGCAGTAGCGCTGAGCTATGGTGAAAATGATCAGGCACCGAGGGTGATCGCCAAGGGCTACGGTGATATCGCCGAGCGCATCATCGACGAAGCCCGCCGCCAGGGAATCCACGTCCATGATGAACCGGCGCTGGTGGGCCTGTTGATGCAGCTCGATCTGGACGAGCAGATTCCGCCTCGTCTCTACCAGGTGATCGCCGAACTGCTGGTGTGGGTAGGCGAGCTAAATGCGAGCGACTCGCGAAACAGAATGTAATAAAATGTACAAGACTAATTAAACTTGGGTTTTTTTGGCGTCGTAAATATCGGTTTTCTTTGAATATTCACTTTTCTTGATACACATCATACGGACACCGTTGAAGCTTTTTCCTCCCTCCTGGCTTGCGCCACACTGATAGCAATCGACAATACTTCGAATGGTGGACACGGACCTGACACTTAAACGTCAAAAAGTTCCGATAGTGTCCGTCCGCACCTATTCAGGTATATCGGCAATACCTAAAGCTGGCGATGATCAGCAAAAAAACGATCAAGGCAGGGAACCCATGAGCAATCAGTCACTGATCGACGAGATTCAGGAGTTGAATCTTGCCTATCTTCTGCTGGCCCAACGTCTGTTGGCCGAAGACCGCACCACCGCCCGTCTGCGTCTGAACATCAGCGAAGAACAGGCCGAGCTGCTGGAAAGCTTCAATGCACGCCAGCTGACCCGGCTGTCACGCACCAACCAACTGCTCTGCCAACTGGGGCTCGGCTCCACCGAGCAACTGCGTCAGGTGGTGGACAACCCGCGGGAACAGGGCCTGGCTCACCTCCACTCCTCGCTGTTGATGGCCTGCAGCGCGGCCTCTACCGGAGGCGCGCTGACATGAGCACCAAGAGCCTGGTCCAGGAGATGCATCAGGTGCAGCTCGCCATCGACCTGATCGAACTCGGTGCGCGTCTGCAGGTCCTGGAAACCGAGACCGACCTCAGTCGGGCCCGCCTGATCCGGCTGTTCAAGGAGGTCCGCGGCATGTCACCGCCCAAAGGCATGCTGCCGTTTTCCACCGACTGGTTCATCACCTGGCTGCCGAACATCCACTCGTCGCTGTTCTACGCCTTCTATCAGCGCCTGCAGGACCAGGGATGCGAGCGCATGGAGGCCTTCGTCAAGGCCTACCGGCTGTACACCGAGCAGATCGACATCGACGCCGCCGAGCCGGTGCTGGGGCTGACCCGGGCCTGGACGCTGATCCGCTTTTTTGAAAGCGACCTGCTGCAGTTGACGCCCTGCACCCGTTGTCATGGCAACTTCGTGGCCCACGCTCACTCGCCGAGCCACGACTACGTCTGCGGCATCTGCCAGCCACCGTCCCGCGCCGGCAAGACCCGCCGTCGCCAGGCGCAGAAGGACGAGGCCGCCAAGGCGGCAGAGACGCCAGCGATTGCAGGGCCGGTCAAGCATCTGGCTTGACCCCTCTTTACCACCGCAGGCCGCAGGGCGACTCCTTGTCGGGGCGCCCTGCGGCAGTCCAGTCTGCGTTTATCCGCCCTGTTTCACTCGCCCTACTCCCTTCTCGCTAGGCCCCACCCCCTCGCCCTCTCACTCTCTTACCCTCTCTTTCTCCGCTCTCTCCCTCTCTACCTCTCTACCTTCACTCTGTCTTTACTCTCTCCCCCTTCTTCCTTGGGCCCACCGATCCTGCATATTTTTTCGTTGAACGGTGATTTCACGGCTCAAGTCTGTCGCCGGCACGCCGATAACTGAAGCAGAACGTCTTCCACGTCTCTGCAAAGGATAGTCGTCGTGCTGATACCTATTGGATTCGCGGTCGTGCTGCTGTCGGTATTCGGGGGCTTCGTGCTCTCCGGCGGCAGCCTCGGCCCGCTGTTCCAGCCGACCGAACTGCTGATGATCGGTGGCGCCGGCGTTGGCGCCTTCATCGCCTCCAACCACGGCAAGGCGCTCAAGGCGACCTTCCGCATCTTTCCTCGCCTGAGGCGTTCCAAGCGCTACGACAAGGCTATGTACATGGAGCTGATGGCGTTGCTTTACCGGCTGCTGGCCAAGGTGCGCCGCGACGGCATGCTGGGCATCGAGCGCGACATCGACAATCCCGCCGAAAGTGCGCTGTTCAGCGAGTACCCCAAGGTCGTCGCCGACCCGATGATCATGAACTTCCTGACCGACTACCTTCGCCTGATGGTGGCCGGCAGCATGGACCCGATGGAAATCGACGAGCTGATGCTCCACGAGATCGAGATGTTCGAGCAGGAGGCGCATATTCCTGCCGACGCCATCGCCAAGGTCGGCGATTCCATGCCCGCCTTCGGGATCGTCGCCGCGGTGATGGGGGTGGTGAAGGCGCTGAGCGTCACCGCCGCCGATCCCGCCGAGATGGGGGTGATGATCGCCCACGCCCTGGTCGGCACCTTCCTCGGCATCCTGCTCGGCTATGGCTTCATCAGCCCGCTGGCCTACCGCATCGAACGCCAGACCGGCGAGTCGATCAAGATGCTGCAGTGCCTGAGGGTTACCCTGCTGGCCAGTCTGCACGGCTATCCGCCGCAGCTGGCGGTGGAGTTCGGCCGCAAGGCGCTGCACACCAGCGAACGCCCGAGCTTCAAGGAGCTCGAGGACCATGTGCGTGACGCCAAGGCCAGCGCGGGGGCCGCATGAGCAGCCCCAACCAGCGCCGACCGATCATCATCCGCCGCAAGAAGGTGGTGCATCGCCACCATGGCGGTAGCTGGAAGATAGCCCTGGCTGACTTCATGACGGCGCTGATGGCGCTGTTTCTGGTGATGTGGATCCTGTCTTCCGCCAGCCGCGAGACCCGCGAGGGCGTGGCCGACTACTTCAGCATGCCGCTGCTGGCCGCCATGACCAATGGCGACAGCGTGGCCATGAGCCCCCAGGTCATCCCCGGTGGCGGGCCCGACGTGACCAGCCAGCAGGGCGAGCGCATGCGCATCGACCTCAAGCGCCAGACCCGCCCCAGCGAGCAGCAACGACGCGCCTTCCGTGACCTGCAGCAGCGCATCGAGCTGGCCATCCAGCAGGACCCCAGCCTGCGCGGACTGCGTGACCAGCTGCGCTTCGACATGACCCAGGAGGGGCTGCGCATCCAGTTGCTGGACGACGAGCAGCGGCCAATGTTTGCCCTCGGCAGCGACCGCGTGGCGCCCTACCTGCGCAATCTTCTGCGCACCATGGCGCCACTGCTCAACGACCTGCCCAACGACCTGAGCATCAGTGGCCATACCGACAGCCTGGCCTACCTGAACGGCCGGGGAGGCTACAGCAACTGGGAGCTTTCCTCGGACCGCGCCAACGCCTCGCGCCGGGAGCTGCTCGATGGCGGCCTCGAGGGCGACAAGCTGCTGCGGGTGGCAGGCCTCGCCGACCAGGTGGTGATGCCTGGCACCGACGCCGATGACCCGATCAATCGACGTATCGAACTGGTGGTGCTGTTTCCCAGCGTCGCCGAGCTGATTCGCCACCCCGGCACCCTCGATCCGCGAGCCCCCAGGCCCGCCAGGGGCGGCGGTGAGGCCCAGCTCGCCGGTCCCCTCGAGGACATCGAGGCACGCTTTCACACCGCCCTGGCCAATTCCCCAGCGTCGCCGCCAGACGAGCCGCACTGAACCAGAACAAGGGTGACACAGGCATGGATATCACCGACTTCTACGACACCTTCTTCGAGGAAGCCGAAGAACTGCTGGCGGACATGGAACGCCATCTGCTGGAGCTGGATCCAGCAGCGCCGGACACCGAGCAGCTCAACGCCATCTTCCGCGCCGCCCACTCGATCAAGGGCGGCGCCGGTACGTTCGGCTTCGAGATCCTGCAGCGCACCACCCACCTGTTCGAGAACCTGCTCGACCATACCCGGCGCGGCGAGCTGCGCCTTCGCCCCGACATCGTCGACACCTTTCTGGAAACCAAGGACATGCTCAACGACCAGCTCGACGCCTACCGCAACGAACAGGCGCCGGACCAGGAGGCCTACGAGCGCATCTGTCAGACCCTGAAGACCCTGGCACTGGAGGAGATTGGCCAGGCCTTGGACGGCGGCGCCGAGCCTGCGGCACCTGCGGCGGCGGAAGCGGCTGATCCGGCCCCCGCCCCGGCGGCGACGGCTCCGCCCGCCGACTCGCCCGCGGATCAAGCCGCCACCAGTGAAGCGCCGGCACAGGACGACGGCACGGCCCTGGTGGTGGCGCTGATCGGCGTCGCCGACAAGGACCGCGAGCTGCTGGTGGAAGAGCTGGCCCAGCTCGGCGAGGTGCTGGAGCGACGCGGCGACGCCCAGCGCCATGAGGTGGTGCTGTCCACCAGCGTCAGCGCCGAGGATATCGAGGCGGTGATGTGCTTTATCGCCGAGGCCGACCAGGTCGAGATAGGTCCCTGCCAGAGTGTCGCTGACACAGCCCCCGTTACCGGCACTGACAGCGCCCCGGAAAGCGCTGGCGCCGGCGATACCGCAGAAAAAGCCCCCGCCGCCCCAGCGCCTGCGGCCGAGCCAGTCGCTGCGACGCCCGGCGCTGATGCCGGCCCCGCCGCCGCTGCTGCCACTGCCCCCGCCGCCGCCACTACCGCGGATGCCGGCTCGTCCCCGCCGCGCCAGCAGCGCAAGACCAGCGCCAAGCCGGTCAAGGAGGCCAGCTCCATCCGCGTCTCGGTGGACAAGGTCGACCAGATCATCAATCTGGTCGGTGAGCTGATCATCACCCAGTCGATGCTCGACCAGACCGTCAGCGAGCTCGACGCCGCCGCCGATCCGCGCCTGCTCAACGGCATGAGCCTGTTGCAGCGCAATGCGCGGGATCTGCAGGAGGCGGTGATGTCGGTACGCATGGTGCCGATGGACTACGTCTTCAGCCGCTATCCGAGGCTGGTCCGTGATCTGGCCTCCAAGCTCGACAAGGACGTGGAACTGACCACCGAGGGCGAGTCCACCGAGCTCGACAAGAGCCTGACCGAGCGCATCATCGACCCCCTGACCCACCTGGTACGCAACAGCCTGGACCACGGCATCGAGTCGCCCGAGGCGCGTCTTGCCGCCGGCAAGCCGGCGACCGGGCGGCTGACCCTGTCGGCCCAGCACCAGGGCGGCAACATCCTGATCGAGGTGATCGACGACGGCGCCGGCCTGGACCGCGAGCGCATCCTGGCCAAGGCCCGCGAAAGCGGCCTGAACGTCTCCGACGCGATGAGCGATGACGAGGTGTGGCAACTGATCTTTGCCCCCGGCTTCTCCACCGCCGCCCAGGTCAGCGACGTGTCCGGCCGCGGGGTCGGCATGGACGTGGTCAAGCGCAACATCCAGGCCATGGGCGGTCACGTCGAGATCCTGTCGCGCCAGGGCCAGGGCACCACCACCCGCATCGTGCTGCCGCTGACCCTGGCGATCCTCGACGGCATGTCGATTCGGGTCGGCGAGGAGACCTTCATCCTGCCGCTGTCGGCGGTGCTGGAGTCGCTGCAGCCCTCCCGCGACAACCTCTACGCCATGGCCGGCGACGACCAGGTGCTGCAGGTGCGCGACGAGTACCTGCCGGTGGTGGCGGTCCATTCGGCGCTGGACGTGGCCAACGCCCGCACCGAGATCACCGAGACCATCGCCGTCATCGTCCAGGGCGAAGGGCGCCGCTACGCCCTGCTGGTGGACGACCTGATCGGCCAGCAGCAGGTGGTGGTCAAGAACCTGGAAACCAACTACCGGCGAGTGCCGGGCGTGTCCGCCGCCACCATCCTGGGTGACGGCAGCGTGGCGCTGATCCTGGACATCGCCGACCTGCACCGCCTCGACCGCGAGAAGAAGCAGCGACGCCACCACGATACTCGCGGCGCCCACCTTTTGCCTGAATCCCAGCCCCTGACGGAGGACCTTTCAGCATGAACCAGCACACCGATCTGGCCGCACAGGCGGCCACCGACCTGAGCCATCGTGAATTCCTCGTGTTCTCCCTGGGCGACGAGGAATACGCCATCGACATCCTCAAGGTCCAGGAGATCCGCGGCTACGAGAACGTCACCCGCATCGCCAACGCCCCGGCCTTCATCAAGGGCGTGACCAATCTGCGCGGGGTCATCGTTCCCATCGTCGATCTGCGCATCAAGTTCCGCCTGGAGCGGGTCGAGTACGGCGGCCAGACCGTGGTGATCGTGGTCAACGTGGGTACCCGCGTGGTGGGCATCGTGGTCGATGCGGTATCCGACGTGATGACCCTGGCCCCGGAACAGATCAAGCCGGCCCCGGAGTTCGGCGTGACCCTGTCGTCGGACTACCTGAGCGGCCTGGGCAGCCTCGAGGACCGCATGCTGGTGCTGGTGGACATCGACAAGCTGTTGACCAGCGACGAAATGGCCCTGGTCGAACACGCCGGTGACGGTGCCTGACGCCCTCTGCTCCCGATCTATCCGGTCCCTGGACCCTTGAAACGACGCCCGTACAGGAAAGGCACGTGAAGCGACTCAATGACATGACGGTAAGGCTGAGCTGGACGCTGGTACTGGGCACCTTCGCCCTGCTGGTGGCGCTGCTCAGCGCCCTCGGCCTCTATATCACCTCGCTCAGCGAAGACTCGATCCAGCGCCTGAACGAGGTCAACGTCGACCAGCAATCCGCCCTCAACCGGGCCAACTCCCAGCAGCTGTTCCTGCAGCTCGAGCTACGCGACATCCAGGCCGGACTGCTCGACGCGGTGTGGCCGGAGGAGCGCGAACCGCTGATCGAGGCGGCGGCTGCCCTCGACGACGACCTGGCCACCCTGGAGGCCACCTTCGCCGAGTTCATGGCGCTGCCGAGCCGCCCCGAACAGGCCGAGCGCATCGCCGGGGTGGAAGCGGCCTTCCGCGCCCTGATCGACCAGGGGATGATCCCGCAGCGGGCGGCGCTGGCAGAGGGCGACACCGACGCCTTCACCCAGAATCGTGAAGGCCTGATCGCGCTCAGCGACGCCTTCTACCAGGCAGCCGTGGACTTCTTCGTCGCCGCCGAGAGCAACGGCGCCGCGCTCTACGACACCTTCCTCGAGAACATGGGTCTGCTGCAGTGGGCCATCGTCGCCGTGCTGATCGTCGCCGCCCTGACCATCGGCGGCGTGCTGTGGGGTGTCACGGTCAACGTGATTCGTCCGCTGGGGCGGCTGGTCGGCTACTTCGAGGCGGTGGAATCCGGCCGCCTGGACCTGCAGATTCCCGAGCGCGGCAATAACGAGATCGGCCGTCTCTACGCCTCGCTGGCCAAGATGCAGGCGGGGCTGGCTGGCACCGTGGGCGCGGTACGCGACAGCGGCAACCTGATCTACCAGGGTGCCCAGCATATCGCCGGCGGCAACAACGACCTGTCCGCCCGCACCGAACAGCAGGCCGCCTCGCTGGAGGAGACCGCCTCGAGCATGGAGGAGCTGTCCTCCACCGTCAGCCAGAACGCCGACAACGCCCGCCAGGCCAGCCAACTGGCCAACGAAGCGAGCAGCGCCGCAGGCCGCGGCGGCGAGGTGATGCAAAGCGTGGTCACCACCATGCACGACATCCGCTCGGGCTCTCATCGCGTCGCCGACATCGTCGGCACCATCGACGCCATCGCCTTCCAGACCAACATCCTGGCGCTGAACGCCTCGGTGGAGGCGGCGCGTGCCGGCGAGCACGGCCGCGGCTTTGCGGTGGTCGCCGAGGAGGTGCGCAAGCTGGCCAGCCGCTCGTCGGAGGCGGCCCGCGAGATTCGCGAGCTGATCGACGCCTCGCTGAATCAGGTCGGCTCGGGCACGGAGCTGGTGGATGAGGCCGGCCAGGTGATGCAGGAACTGGTCACCTCGGTCACTCGCGTCAGCGACATCATGGACGAGATCGCCTCGGCCACCAGCGAGCAGAGCCACGGCATCGGCCAGGTCAACGACGCCATCAACCAGATGGAACAGGTGACCCAGCAGAACGCCCAGATGGTGCAGCAGGCCGCCTCGGCCTCCAACCAGCTCGAGGCCGAGGCCAGCCGTCTGACCGCCACCATGAGCCGCTTCCAGCTGGCCGACAGCGGGGCCGATGCCGACCACAGCCAGGACGAACTGGCCCGCTGGATGCCGGCACTGCGATCGAGCCAGCGCGACGCCGAGGCCAGCCGCCACGCCGGGCAAAGACCCGGAGCCGGCCAGACCAACAGCAACACCAGTACCAGCACCAGCCAGCACGACAGCAGCAGCGACGACGAGTGGGAGTCGTTCTGACGACCTCACTCAGGGCTGCCCGGGGACACCCCTAATGACCTCGGGCAGCACCCGCGACAACCACACAAGAAAACGACCATGCAGGGGGCAAGATGCGAAACAATCAACCGACCACCCAGCGGGAATTCGTGCTCGACGACGATCATTTCCTGATCTCCCGCACCGACCTCCAGGGCCGGATCACCTACGCCAACCCGGCCTTCGTCGAGGTCAGCGGTTTTTCCCGCGACGAACTGATCGGCGAACACCATAACGTGGTGCGCCACCCCGAGATGCCGCCGGCCGCCTTCGCCGACCTGTGGAAGTGCCTTCAGGCCGGCAGAACCTGGCAGGGACTGGTCAAGAACCGCCGCAAGAACGGCGACTACTACTGGGTCAGGGCCAGCGTCTCGCCGCTGGAAGAGGGCGGCGAGGTGGTCGGCTATGCCTCTGTGCGGGTCAAGGCATCGAGTGACGAGATCGCCCTGGCCGAGCGCGCCTACGCCGAGTACCGCGCCGGCAAGCGCCGCCCCCGCTACGCCCTGCGCCAGGGCCAGCTGCGCCGGCGCGGGCTTTTCGGCGCCCTGGGACGGCTGAACCTCAAGAGCATGAAGGCGCGTCTGATCGGGCTGATCGGGGTGGCGGCGGTGCTGCTGGCGGCCAGCGGTGCGATCGGGCTCTACGCCGAGCGTCAGTCGGTGGGCTATCTGGCGTCCATCCACCAGGACGGCCTGCAGGACGTGGCCAGCCTGCAGCGCATGGACCAGCTGATCACCCAGGGGTATTCGTCGCTGGTGGGCAAGGAGCGCATGGCGCTGATGGACAAGCGTGATGAGCACGCCGCCGAGCTTTCGGTGATCCAGCAGAGCCTCGGCGGACTGTGGGAGCGCTATCGCGAGCGCGAAGTCAACCAGACCGCCCTGGCCGACATCTTCGAGCGCCAGCTCAATGAGTACCTGGAGAACTCCCTGGGCAAGTCGATCGAGATCCTCACGGGTGAAGACAGCTATGAGGTGTTCGTCGCCCTGCCCAACCACATCGGCGTGGTAGAGGCCGAGGGCAAGGCGCTGTCCGATCGGGTCACCACCCTGATCCAGGACAAGCAGGCCGCCGCCAACGCCCTGGCGGCAAAAGCCAGTCAGATGCAGCAGACCATGCTGATGGTGCTGGCCGGGGTGCTCGGTGCGGGCCTTTTGCTGCTGGTGCTGATCGGTGGCCTGACCATGCGTGCCATGCTCAAGCCGCTGCGCGAAGTGGAGCGTTTCAGCCTGCAGATCGCCTCGGGCAACCTGGGCGCCGAAGTGCCCAGCGCCCGGCGCGACGAGATGGGCCGCGTGATCGCCGGCCTCGACGTGATGCGCAAGAGCCTCGGCAGCATCATCGGCGACGTCAACAAGGCCATCGACCAGGTCACCCCGGCGGTAGCCGATATCGCCAGGGGCAACGAGGACCTGTCGGCGCGTACCGAGCAGCAGGCGTCGTCGCTGCAGCAGACCGCCGCCAGCATGGAAGAGATGACCACCACCGTCGCCCACAACAGCGACAACGCGCGTCAGGCCAGTGGTCTTGCCTCGGACAACGCCGAGCGCACCCAGGCCACCAGCGAGCTGATGCAGCGCCTGGTGGGCAACATGGGCGAGATTACCGAGGGCTCGCGCAAGATGGCGGAGATCATCTCCACCATCGATGCCATCGCCTTCCAGACCAATATCCTGGCGCTGAATGCCTCGGTGGAAGCCGCCCGGGCCGGCGAGCAGGGTCGTGGCTTTGCGGTGGTGGCCGGCGAGGTGCGCAAGCTGGCCGGCCGCAGCGCCGACGCCGCCAGCGAGATCCGTGGGCTGATCGACGACGCCAACCAGCGGGTCGACGGCGGCGCCGAGCTGGTGCGCCAGGCCGAAGCCTCCATGACCGAGGTCATGGAAGCCACCACCCGGGTCAATGACATCATGGCGGAGATCACCGCCGCCTCCAACGAGCAGAGCAACGGCATCGTCCAGATCAACCAGGCGGTGACCGAGATGGACCAGGTGACCCAGCAGAACGCCGCCCGTGTCCAGACCTCCGCCGCCGCCGCCTACCAGCTGCGCGCCCACAGCGAGGCACTGGCCTTCGCCATTCGCGCCTTCCGCCTGAAGGGCTCGGCCCAGGAAACGGTGAGCGAGAAGCGCGAGCGTCAGGACCCACGCACCGACGACAGTGCGCCGCGACGCGAGCCGGCGCCAGCCGCCCAGACACACCATGAGGAGTGGGAAGCCTTTTGAACGAGCCCCTGGCACCACCAGGCAGCTGGAGCACGAGCGAGGGGATCCCCTCGCTCGAGCGTGACCTGCTGCTGACCGAGCGCGACTTCAGCCGCATTCGTCAGCTGATCCATGAGCGGGCCGGCATCGTGCTGGCCGAGCACAAGCGCGAGATGGTCTACAGCCGTCTGGCCAAGCGCCTGCGCCATCATGGTCTGACCCGCTTCAGCGACTATCTGGAAAGACTCGAACGACGTCCGGATGCCAGGGAATGGGAGGCGTTCACCAATGCCTTGACCACCAATCTGACGGCCTTCTTCCGGGAGGCCCACCATTTTCCGCTGCTGGCCGAGCACGCCAGTGGCCGTACCGGCGGTTACCGAGTGTGGTGTGCCGCCGCCTCCACCGGCGAGGAGCCCTACTCCATCGCCATGACGTTGAGCGACGTCTTCAGCGGCAATACCGGCAAGTTCGAGGTCATCGCCACCGATATCGACACCGACGCCCTGGCCCGGGCCCGCGCCGGGGTCTACAGCATCGAGCAGCTCGCGCGGCTGGACGAGGGCCTCAAGCGGCGCCACTTCCTGCGCGGCAAGGGCCGCCACGAGGGCATGGCGCGGATTCATCCCGACGTCAGCCAACGTGTTGCGTTCCAGTCGCTCAACCTGCTCGCCCCGAGCTGGGGCCTGGAAGGCAAGTTTGACGCGATCTTCTGCCGTAACGTGATGATCTACTTCGACAAGCCGACCCAGACGCGGATCCTCGAACGCTTTGCACCGCTGCTCAAGCCCGACGGCCTGCTGTTCGCCGGCCATTCGGAAAACTTCTCCCAGATCAGCGACGCCTTCCGTCTGCGTGGCCAGACCGTCTATCGACTGGCCGGGCGCTGAACGACGCCTAAAGATCCCTCCCCGGCAGCCGATAACACAGATACTGGCCCATCCCCCTAGGAGAGCTGCTTGAGCGCCCCCAAGATCAAGGTGTTGTGCGTCGATGACTCGGCCCTGATTCGCAACCTGTTGAAGGAAATCATCCAGTCCCAGGCGGACATGGAGGTCGTGGCGGTGGCGCCCGATCCGCTGGTGGCGCGGGATCTGATCAAGCGCCATAACCCGGACGTGCTGACCCTGGACGTGGAAATGCCGCGCATGGATGGCCTCGACTTTCTCGAGCGGTTGATGCGGCTGCGCCCGATGCCGGTACTGATGGTGTCGTCGCTGACCCAGGCCGGCTCCGACATCACCCTGCGCGCGCTGGAGCTGGGTGCGGTGGACTTTGTCGCCAAGCCGACCCTGGGCATCCGCGACGGCATGCTCGACTACGCCAATGACATCGCCGCCAAGATCCGCGCCGCGGCACGCTCGCGCCCCCGCCAGACGCGCCCGAACCAGGAGCCGCCCAGGCGCCTGTCGGCACCCATCATCGGCAGCGAGAAGCTGGTCGCCATCGGCGCCTCCACCGGCGGTACCGAGGCCATCCGCCAGGTGCTCGAGCCGCTGCCGGCGGCGAGCCCCGCCATCATCATCACCCAGCATATGCCCGGCGGCTTTACCCGCTCCTTCGCCGAGCGCCTGGACCGGCTGTGCCAGATCTCGGTCAAGGAGGCCAGCGACGGCGAGCGCCTGCTGCCCGGCCACGCCTACATCGCCCCGGGTGACATGCACCTGGAGCTGGCCCGCAGTGGCGCCAACTACATCGCCCGGCTGCACGACGGACCGCCGGTCAATCGCCACCGCCCCTCGGTGGACGTGATGTTCGACTCGGTGGCACGCCTGGCGGGCGCCAACGCGGTGGGCGTACTGCTCACCGGCATGGGCAAGGACGGAGCCGCCGGCCTTGTGAAGATGCGCCAGGCCGGCGCTGCCACCCTGGCCCAGGACGAAGCCAGCTGCGTGGTGTTCGGCATGCCGCGGGAAGCCATCGCCCTGGGAGGGGCGGACGAAACCGTCGCCTTGCCTGAAGTGGCGCCGAGGATTCTCGCGCTGGTCGCCGCCGCTGGCCGTGCCCAGCGCGTCTGATGGTCGCCCAGGGACGGGCGTATTCGCTCAAGGAGTTCACCGTGTCACTACTACGCAATATTCGCCTGCACACCCTGATGGTCGTGATGCTGGCCAGCCTGCTGGTCGCCTCGGTCATCGGCCTGGGGATCGGCATGCTGAGCAGTCACAAGGCTGCCGACACCCTGTCGCTGCTCAACCGCATCAACGTCGAGCAGCTCAACGCGGTCAATCGCGGTGACGCCCTGCTCAATGAGGCACTGCTGGAGATCGAGGTCGCCGCCACCAGCCAGCAACTGGATCGGCTGGACAAGGCCCAGGAGCTGATCGTCAGTGCCGAGTCCCACTTCGACCGTTTCGCAGCGGTGCCGCGCACCCCCCAGGGCGAGGCCGTCGGCGGGCGCATCGAGGACCGCTACCCGGTGGTCATGGACGGCGCCGTCAAGCTGATCGAGGCACTGCGCGAGGGCAACAGCGAAGGCTTCGAGGCCGGTAGCCTGGCGCTTGCCCCCGAACTTGCCGAGCTCAACCAGGCACTCGATGCGTTCAGCAGCTACGCCGACGCCCGCGGCAACACCATCGTCAGCGACTTCGAGCGTCAGTCACGCCTGGACCGCGGGCTGGAGCTGGCGGCCCTGGCGATGATCCTGCTGGCCATCGCCGGCGCCTACCTGCTGTTGAAAAGCCTGGTGATCAAGCCGCTGGCACGGGCGGTGGAGAGCCTGGACGCCATCGCCCACGCCGACCTGTCGCGACCGATCCAGGTGCGGGGCGACAACGAGATCAGCCAGCTATTTCGTGCCATGCAGGAAATGCAGCACAAGCTTGGCCAGACCGTCAGCGAGGTTCGCCGGGGCGGCACCCGCATGGCCAGCGGCAGCCACGAGATCGCCTCGGGCAATGTCGATCTGGCGACCCGCACCGAACAGCAGGCGGCCTCCATCGAACAGACCGCCGCCAGCATGGAGCAGCTCACCACCACGGTGTCCCAGAACGCCGACAACGCCGGCCAGGCACGCCATCTGGCAAGCCAGGCCTCGACCACTGCCGAACAGGGTGGCCAGGTGGTCAGCCAGGTGGTGGAGACCATGGAAACCATCAGCCAGGACTCGCGCCAGATCAGCGAGATCACCGGGATGATCGATGCCATCGCCTTTCAGACCAACATCCTGGCGCTCAACGCCTCGGTGGAGGCGGCACGGGCCGGCGAACAGGGCCGCGGCTTCGCGGTGGTCGCCGGCGAGGTCCGCAGCCTGGCCAGTCGCAGCGCCGAGGCCGCCGGTCGCATCAAGTCGTTGATCGAGACCTCCACCAGCCGCGTCGACGGTGGTACCCGACTCGCCCGCCAGGCCGGCGAGACCATGGCAGAGGTGGTCAGCTCGGTGCGCCGGGTGCTCGACATCGTCGACGAGATCGCCGTGGCCTCCCGCGAGCAGAGCGACGGCATCGGACAGATCGGCCAGGCGGTAGTACAGATGGACCAGACCACCCAGCAGAACGCCTCGCTGGTGCAGCAGGTGTCACGCGCCGCCGAAGACCTGGCGCTGCAGGCGCGCCAGCTGGCCGCCGCGGTGGAAGTGTTCCGCCTGCCAGCAGGGCTCGAGACAGATAGCCCCGTTGCGCTGGCAAGCGCGCCGGGACAGCCGCTGACGCCGAGCGCCAGCACCAACGCCGGCCCGGAAACCGGCCCTGAAACCGGCTCTGGCAACGACCCTGGCAACGACACACGCCCCGGCTCTCCCCACGGCTCCCCCTACGGCGATGGTCGCCGCGAGCCTGAGGCCCGCGTAAGCCAGCGACACGACGAAACCGAATGGGAGGCCTTCTAGGCCTCCACCCCAAGCGACAACGACGACGAGGACCCGTATCAATGGCCGACAAGAACATGCGCATCCTGGTGGTGGACGACTTTCCCACCATGCGCCGCATCGTGCGCAGCCTGCTCAAGGAGCTGGGCTTCACCAATGTGGAAGAGGCCGAGGACGGCCAGGACGGCCTGGCAAAACTGCGTGAAGGCGGTTTCGACTTCGTGGTCTCCGACTGGAACATGCCCAACCTGGACGGCCTGGAAATGCTCAAGGCCATCCGTGGTGACGATGCCCTGAAGTCACTGCCGGTCCTGATGGTGACCGCCGAGGCCAAGAAGGAAAACATCATCGCCGCGGCGCAAGCCGGCGCCAACGGCTACGTGGTCAAGCCGTTCACCGCCGCCACCCTCGAAGAAAAACTCAACAAGATCTTCGAAAAGCTCGGTATGTGACGCCCTGGCGCCACGAGGAGACAACGATGACACAACAGCAGATCGCCAGCGCCGCCCCCGGGCCCAACGCCCAGGGCGACGACCTGGTCCAGCGCATCGGCCAGCTGACCCGCATGCTGCGTGAAAGCATGCGCGAGCTGGGCCTGGACAAGGAGATCGAAAAGGCCGCAGAGGCCATCCCCGACGCCCGTGACCGCCTCAGCTACGTTGCCACCATGACCGAACAGGCGGCAGAACGCTCGCTCAACGCCATCGACCGCGCCCAGCCGCTGCAGGATAGTCTGAGCGAACACGCCAAGGCGCTGGACGATCGCTGGCAGCAGTGGTTCGACGCCCCCAAGGAGCTCGACGAGGCCCGCGACCTGGTCAGCGACACCCGTGCCTACCTGACGATGGTGCCGGAAAACACCCAGGCCACCCAGAAGGAGCTTTTGGAGATCCTGATGGCCCAGGACTTCCAGGACCTGACCGGCCAGGTGATCAAGCGCATGATGGACGTCATCCGCGAGATCGAGGACCAGCTGGTGCAGGTGCTGATCGACAGCGTGCCCGAGAGCGAAGCCCGTGACAGCCTGCGCCGGCGCAACGAGGATTCATTGCTCAACGGCCCCCAGGTCAAGCCTGAGAGCAACGACGTGGTGGCGAGCCAGGACCAGGTCGACGACCTGCTCGACGAACTGGGTTTCTAGCCGCCTCGCAGAGGGCCGCGCGCCTACCATCCCTTCCCGGGATCAGACAGGGCTTCCCCCATCAGGGGGTAAGCCCTCTTTCTCGTCACCTTTTCGGGCCTTTGAACTGGCCTGCCCAAGGGACAATGGGCCATACCAGAACTTGTGCCCGTTGATCCCCCATGGCCGACAGCTCCAGCGATCAGGAAAAGACCGAAGAGGCCACCCCGCGACGCCTTGAGAAGGCGCGCGAGGAAGGCCAGGTAGCGCGTTCGCGGGAACTCGCCACCTTCATGCTGCTGCTCGGCGGCGTGGTCGGGCTGTGGTCCATGGGTGCCATGCTCTACGGCCAGCTGGGCAGCGTGATGGAGCAGGCCTTCCTGTTCGAGCGCCGCGAGGCCATGGAGACCATGCCGATGCTGTCCCAGGCGCTGGACCTGGGCAGTCGCACCCTGCTTAGCCTGATTCCGCTGTTTCTGCTGCTGACCCTGATCGCGCTGGTGGCGCCGGCGCTGCTCGGCGGCTGGCTGGTATCGGCCAAGGCACTCAAGCCCCAGGCGTCGAAGCTGAACCCGGTCAAGGGCCTCAAGCGCATGTTCTCCACCCAGGCCCTGGCGGAGCTGGGCAAGGCCATCGCCAAGTCGGTGCTGGTGGGCGGGGTCGGCCTGGGCTTCGTCTACCTGCATCGGGGCGAGGCGCTGAGCCTGATGGAATTGCCCATCGCGGCGGCGCTGGCGGCATCGATGAAGCTGGCCGCCGAGGCCAGCGCGCTGATGGTGCTGACCCTGGTGGTGGTGATCCTGATCGACGTGCCCTACCAGCTATGGAGCCACGCCAAGAAGCTGCGCATGAGCAAGGAAGAGATCAAGCAGGAGCACAAGGAGTCCGAGGGCGACCCCCAGGTCAAGGGCCGTATCCGCCAGCAGCAGCAGGCCATGGCCCGAGGCCGCATGATGAGCCAGGTGCCCGACGCCGACGTGGTGGTCACCAACCCCACCCACTACGCGGTGGCGCTGAGCTACCGCGAAGGCAGCATGGGCGCACCACGGGTCGTCGCCAAGGGCGCCGACGCGGTGGCCGCGCGCATCCGCGAGCTGGCCGGTGAGGCCGGCGTGCCACTGCTCGAGGCGCCGCCCCTGGCGCGCACCCTGTACCGCCACGTGGACCTGGATCGCGAGATTCCCATGGAGCTCTACACCGCGGTGGCCGAGGTGCTGGCCTGGGCCTTCGGCATCAAACGCGCCGCCAGCGAAGGCGAGACACCGCCGCCCGCCCCAGAATCCATCCAGGTGCCCGCCGAACTGGCCGTGGCCGCCTCCACGCCAGAGCGCAATGTGACAGCAGACGAGAGACAACCATGACCCCAGCGCCTGACCACAGCGCCATCGCCAACTCAGGCCTCGGCGCTTGCCGCTATCCTGGCCCAGGGGGAGACCACGGATGAAGCCGTTGTCCCAGTACCTGACCCGCCGCGACTGGATGGCCGAGATCCCGATGAAGGTGCTGGCCGGCCCGCTGTTGATCATCATGATCCTGGCGATGATGATCCTGCCGCTGCCGCCCTTCGCCCTGGATGTGCTGTTCACCTTCAACATCGCCCTGGCGGTGATGGTGCTGCTGGTCAGCATGTTCACCGAAAAGCCGCTGGACTTCGCCGCCTTCCCTGCGGTGCTGCTGTTCACCACCCTTCTGCGGCTATCGCTCAACGTGGCCTCCACCCGGGTGGTGCTGATGAATGGCCACGAAGGCGGCGACGCCGCCGGCAAGGTCATCGAGGCCTTCGGCCAGTTTCTGGTCGGCGGCAACTTCGCGGTGGGTCTGGTGGTGTTCTTGATCCTGGTGATCATCAACTTCATGGTCATCACCAAGGGCGCCGGGCGCATCGCCGAAGTGGGCGCACGCTTCATGCTCGACGCCATGCCGGGCAAGCAGATGGCCATCGACGCCGACCTCAACGCCGGTCTTATCGGCGAAGAAGACGCCAAGCGACGGCGCGCCGAAGTGGCCCAGGAGGCCGACTTCTACGGTTCCATGGACGGCGCCAGCAAGTTCGTGCGTGGCGACGCCATGGCCGGCCTGATCATCATGGTGGTCAACGTACTGGGCGGGCTGATGATCGGCCTGATGCAGTACGACATGGCCTTCTCCGACGCCGCCCGCACCTACATCCTGCTGACCATCGGCGACGGACTGGTGGCCCAGATCCCGGCGCTGGTGATCTCCACCGCCGCCGGCGTCACGGTGTCCCGGGTCAACACCGACCAGGACGTCGGCCAGCAGATGATCAGCCAGCTGTTCGTCAATCCCAAGGTGCTGATCCTGGCGGCCGGGGTGATGGGCCTGCTGGGCCTGGTGCCGGGCATGCCCAACCTGGTGTTCCTGCTGTTTACCGGGTTGCTTGCGACCCTGGCCTGGTGGCTGACCCGCCAGTCCGAGAAGCGCCTGGTCGAAGAGCAGGAAAGCGCCGCACCGGCGCCACCCCCGGAAGCCCCGGAGGCGAGCTGGGACGACGTCCAGCTGGTCGATACCCTGGGCCTGGAGGTCGGCCACCGGCTGATTCCGCTGGTCGACGCGCGCCAGCAGGGCGAACTGCTTGGCCGGATCAAGAGCGTGCGCAAGAAGTTCGCCCAGGAGGTCGGCTTCCTGCCACCGGTGGTGCATATCCGCGACAACCTGGAGCTGGAGGCCTCCACCTACCGGGTCACCCTGAAGGGCGCCGAGATCGGCCGCGCCGAGGCCTGGCCCGGGCGCTGGCTGGCCATCGACCCCGGCCAGGTGTCCGGCGAGCTGGACGGCACCCCGACCCAGGACCCGGCCTTCGGCCTGCCGGCGGTGTGGATCGACGCCAGCCAGCGCGAACGCGCCCAGGTCTACGGCTACACCGTGGTCGACGCCAGCACCGTGGTCGCCACCCACCTGAACCACCTGCTGCACCGCCACGCCTCCGAGATGCTGGGGCGCCAGGAGGTGCAAAAGCTGCTCGACAAGCTCAGCGCAGAGCAGAAGTCGCTGGTCGAGGAGGTGGTGCCCAAGGCGCTGTCGCTGACCGCCTTCACCCGGGTACTGCAGCAGTTGCTGGACGAGGACGTGTCGATCCGCGATCTGCGCACCATCCTCGATACCCTGGCCGAGCACGCGCCCCATCAGCAGGACCCCAGCGAGCTGACTGCCCTGGTGCGCATCGCGCTCGGCCGCGCCATCACCCAGCAGTGGTTCGCCGGACAGGAATCGCTCAACGTCATCGGCCTCGAGCCCCAGCTCGAACAGGTGCTGCACCAGGCCATGAACGGCAACGGCGCCCTGGAGCCGGGCCTGGCCCAGACCCTGATGGACCAGACCGAGGCGGCGCTGGGCCGCCACGAGGCCACCGGCGAGCCGCCGGTGCTGGTGGTCACCCCGAGCCTGCGCCCGGTACTGGCACGCTTCCTGCGCCGCCGTCTGCGCCACCTGGTGGTGATGTCCCAGGCCGAGATCCCCGACGACCGCATGCTGCGCGTCACCCATCAGGTCGGGGGAATGTGACCATGCTCCCAGCCTTGATCCTTGCCCGGAGAACCCAGTGTGCGCCGAGACGCCTGGCGACACTCGCCCTGCTGGCGCTGTGGCTGATCGCCGCCGGCGCCCAGGCCTTCCCCGGTGCCTGGACCGCCAACGCCCCGCGCATGACCGTCGCCTCGAGCCAGCTCGATCAGTCGTCGCGACCGCTGACGCCGCCCTCCGCCAACGTCGAGGGCGTGATCGAACGGGTGGTGTGGCGCTATCGCACAGCGCCTGGCGCCCGCCTGGTGGGTCGCCTGTGCCATGGACAGCGCTGCCTGCGCCTGAAGGCCGCCCACGGCAGCACCGAACACTTCGCCGGCCTCGACGCCGCCGGCCCCTTCGTCTTTCGTTTTCGTCTCCTGGATGGTGAGTCGCCGCTCGTTGTCGACGGCATGAGCGTGATCGTCAACCACCGTTGAGGCTGTCCCAGAGGAAAGTGCCATGTACACCGCACAAGGCAGAATGGAGCATCAGTCCCAGCTCGAAGCCTACCTCCCCATGGTGCGTCGCCAGGCCCTGGCGCTGCAGGTCAAGCTGCCCGCCGGGGTCGACCTGGATGACCTGATCCAGGCCGGCATCGTCGGCCTGCTGGAGGCGCTGGGGCGCTTCGATGCAAGCCAGGGCGCCCAGTTCACGACCTTCGCCAGCCAGCGGGTGCGCGGCGCCATGCTCGACGAACTGCGCAGCCGCGACTGGCTGCCGCGCAGCGTACGCCGCCAGGCCCGGGCACTGGACGAGGCCACCCGCGAGCTGCAGCAGCGCCTCGGCCGCCCCCCGGAGGAACACGAGATCGCCGAGGCGCTGGACATGGACCTGGTCAGCTACCGACGCCTGTTGAGCGACGTCAACAACGGCCAGCTGATGCCCTTCGAGGAATTGCTCGCCGAAGGCAACGAGCATCGCTTCAGTGACCAGATCGGCATGGCACCGCTGGCCGAACTGCTCGACGGCGAACGCCGCGAGGCGCTGGTCGCCGCCATCGCCGAGCTGCCCGAGCGCGAAAAACTGCTGATGGCGCTCTACTACCAGGAGGAGCTCAACCTCAAGGAGATCGGCGCCGTGCTGGGGGTCAGCGAGTCCCGGGTGTGCCAGATCCATAGCCAGGCGGTGAGCCGACTGCGCGCGCGATTAAGCGAGCACTGAGCCGCTCCGACAACTCAGCGAAGAAAGCGAAAGAAGAAAACGAAAGAAGATAACCACTGACAAAACGGCAGGTTAGAAAGAGCGGCCGACTAGAGGGAACAGCCACCCCATAGCCATCTCTTATCAGGATTATCGGACCATTCAATTTATCCAATTGCTCGTTTCTGCGTAAGGTGAGCCCTGTCTTCAGACAATACACCCATCGCTCAAAGGAGACGGGAATGTCCCTGATCAACACCGAAGTCAAGCCGTTCAAGGCCACCGCTTACCACAACGGCGAGTTCGTCGACGTCTCAAGCGACGACATGAAAGGCCAGTGGAGCATCGTCTTCTTCTACCCGGCCGACTTCACCTTCGTCTGCCCGACCGAGCTTGGTGACCTGGCGGACAACTACGAAGAATTCAAGAAGCTGGGCGTCGAGATCTACAGCGTCTCCACCGACACCCACTTCACCCACAAGGCCTGGCACGACAGCTCCGAGACCATCGGCAAGCTGCAGTTCCCGATGATCGCCGACCCGACCCTGACCATCTCGCGCAACTTCGAGGTGCTGATCGAGGAAGACGGCCTGGCCGAGCGTGGCACCTTCGTCATCGATCCCGAGGGCAAGATCCAGATCGTCGAGATCAACGCCGGCAACATCGGCCGCAACGCCGAAGAGCTGCTGCGCAAGGTCAAGGCTGCCCAGTACGTCGCCGCCCACCCCAACGAGGTGTGCCCGGCCAAGTGGAAGGAAGGCGAAGAGACCCTGGCGCCGTCCCTGGACCTTGTGGGCAAAATCTAAGCCTTGTCCGCCAGATCTGACACTTGTCCGCCAGATCTGACACTTGACCGAAAGTGTCTTGAGCAAGATGTGACTGCGCCAAGGCTGGCTGACTCAGCCTTAGTGTCCCTTGTCGCAGTCACGGCGCCTCGCCAGAGGCGCCCGTCACCCCTGAGGTGACACCCTTTTCCCCACCGGGTCGTTCGTCTCGGTCGTCCTACCAGTCGCTTATGCGAGATCGGGCCCTTCGGCCCGGTGGGGATTCTGCGGCCCAATGATCGGCCAGTTCGCCGATACCGGCACTACGCCCCCGCCGCAGACTACCATTTTCCGATTTTTATCAGGATTGCCGCTGTCATGTTGGACGACTCTCTCAAGCAACAGCTGAAAGCCTATCTCGAACGTGTCACCCGCCCCTTCGAGCTTGTCGCCACCCTCGATGACGGCGACAAGTCCAGGGAACTCCACGGCCTGCTCAGCGACATCGCCGCGCTCAGCGACCACATCAGCCTGTCCACCGAAGGCACGGACCCACGCACGCCGTCGTTCGCCCTTTATCGTGATGGCGCCCCCACCGGGGTGGTGTTCGCCGGCATCCCCATGGGCCACGAGTTCACCTCACTGGTACTGGCGCTTCTGCAGGTCGGCGGGCATCCGCCCAAGGCCAGCGCCGAGGTGATCGAACAGATCCAGGCGCTGGACGCGGACATGCACTTCGAGACCTACTTCTCGCTGTCCTGCCAGAACTGCCCGGACGTGGTCCAGGCGCTGAACCTGATGGCCATCCTCAATCCGCGGATCTCCCACGACGCCATCGACGGCGCCCTGTTCCAGGACGAGGTCGAGGCCCGCGAGATCATGTCGGTGCCGAGTGTCTACCTCAACGGCGAACCCTTCGACCAGGGCCGCATGACCCTCGAGCAGATCCTGGCCAAGGTCGACACCGGCGCCGAAAAGCGTGAAGCCGAGAAGATCAGCGCCAAGGAGTCCTTCGAGGTGCTGACCATCGGCGGCGGTCCCGCCGGAGCAGCCGCCTCCATCTATGCCGCGCGCAAGGGTATCCGCACCGGCGTCGCCGCCGAGCGCTTCGGTGGCCAGGTGCTCGACACCATGGCCATCGAGAACTTCATCTCGGTGCAGGAGACCGAAGGGCCCAAGCTTGCCACCGCGCTTGAAGAGCACGTCAAGCAGTACGACGTCGACATCATGAACCTGCAGCGTGCAGAAGCTCTGGTGCCGTCAAGCGAGCCGGGCGGCGAGCACGAGGTGCGCTTCGCCTCCGGCGCCAGCCTGCGCGCCAAGACGCTGATCCTGGCCACCGGCGCCCGCTGGCGCGAGATGAACGTGCCCGGCGAGGCCGAGTACCGCAACCGCGGAGTGGCCTACTGCCCGCACTGCGACGGCCCGCTGTTCAAGGGCAAGCGCGTCGCGGTCATCGGCGGCGGCAATTCCGGCGTCGAGGCGGCCATCGACCTGGCCGGTATCGTCGCCCACGTGACCCTGTTCGAGTTCATGGACGAGCTGCGTGCCGACGCCGTGCTGCAGAAGAAGCTGCGCAGTCTGCCCAACGTCGAGATCATCTCCGGCGCCCGCACCACCGAGATCAACGGCGACGGCAACCGCGTCACCGGCCTGAGCTATGAAGAGCGCGCCAGCGGCGAGCTCAAGCAGGTCGAGCTGGAAGGTGTGTTCGTGCAGATCGGCCTGGTGCCCAACACCGAATGGCTCAAGGACTCGCCGATCGAGCTCTCCGAGCGCGGCGAGATCATCACCGACGCCCACGGCATGACCTCGGTCCCCGGCATCTTCGCCGCCGGCGACGTCACCACCGTGCCCTACAAGCAGATCGTCATCGCCGTGGGGGCAGGTGCCACCGCCGCCCTCGGCGCCTTCGACTACCTGATTCGTCAGTAAGGTCGAGCCCTCGACCACGACAAAGCCGTGTTCCCTGAAGACACCGTCTGGCTTTCCTGGCCGCGGTGTCCACGACCAGGAAGGTCGTGACTAGCCTGCCGCCCTTCGGGGCGGTTTTTTTTGGTCTGTTGGTCGTGCAGGAGAGACCAATGTCAGTTCGATGGTGTCAGTCGATGTTCGACCATGGCACTTGCGCGACCCGAATGTCAGCGGAAGACAGCTTGCCGACGGCGTCAGCGTCGTTAGTTCGACGGCGTCAGCCGGTTTTCGACCATTGAACTTGCTCCGCTGATGTCCGGAAGGCACTCGCCCTGGGCGAGTCGCTCGAGGATGCGTTCTTCCTGGCGCTGCAGTTCCAGGGTGTGGTCGATCACCGCGTCGACCTCCGAGGGCGGCAGCACCACCACGCCGTTCTCGTCGGCCAGCACCACGTCGCCGGCGGATACCACCACCCCACCGACGCTGACCGGCAGGTTCATGGCCCCGCCCTGGTCGGCGAGCTTGGTGGTCAGCGACGAGACGCCGCGGCTCCACACCGGGAAGCGCTTTGCGCGCAGGGTTGAAAGGTCGGTGGCGGTGCCGTCGATGATCACCCCGGCCAGTCCCAGGTGCGAGCCGACCTCGGTCAGCACCCCGCCCCAGCAGGCGTGACGACGATCGCCCTGGCGATCGATCACCAGCACATCGCCGGGACGCAGAAGGCGCATGGCGTGGTTGAGCAGGGTGCCGTCTCCCGGCGGCAGCGACAGGGTCACGGCGACCCCGGCTACCCGCACCGCGTCGAGCTGGCAGCGGATCTCGGGGTCGATAAAGCCCTCTTCGCGGAAGTGGCCGATGGTGGCGGTCTCGCACTCGAGCAGGCGCTGATGGCGGGCGGGGTCCAGCGGGGCGGGCAGGTCAGCGATGGTGTACACAGCGTTTTTCCTTATATCAGGCTCGGCAGCCAGGTGATCAGTCCCGGCACCCAGTACAGCATCAGCATGCCGAACAGGAAGCACAGCACGATCGGCCAGGCGGCGGCGTAGATGGTCGGCATCGACACCGAGGGTGCCCCGCCCTTGACCGCGAACAGGTTGTAGCCGAACGGCGGGGTCAGACTGCCCACCGCCAGGTTGATCAGAAACAGCGTCCAGAACCACACCGGGTCGAACCCGTAGGCCTTGACCAGCGGGGCGTAGATCGGGATGACCACCATCATGAAGGCGATCTGGTCGATGAACATGCAGGCGATAAGCGGGATCAGCATCAACAGCAGCAGCATCAGGCCGGTGTCCAGATCCATGGCGGTGGCGGCGGCCACCAGCCCGGAGGTGGCCCCGGTAAAGGACAGAAGCTGACTGAACAGCTTGGAGCAGGCCAGGATGGTGATGATCATGGCGCTGATCGACAGCGACGACAGCAGCGCCTGGCCGGCCATCTTGAGGCTGAACTTGCGGTAGTAGAAGGCCACCAGAATGGCCCCGAGCACGCCGGTGGCAGCGGACTCAGACGGCGTCGCCACCCCCAGCATCATCAACCCCAGCACCGAGAAGATGATGATCGAGAACGGCGCCATGTTGGCCAGCGCCCGACCGCGCTGGCGCCAGTTGCCGCCGCCCGAGTCGTCCACCGCCGGTGCCCGCGACGGGTCCAGCATCATGCGCACCACCACGTAGGTCACGAACAACCCGGCCAGCAGCATGCCCGGAATGATGCCGGCGATCAAAAGGCGAGCGATGGAAACGTCGACCATGGAGCCGATGATGATCACCAGAAGGCTCGGCGGGATGATCGGTGCAAGGCCGGCGCCGCCGAGGATCAGGCCGATCGACAGACGGTCGTCGTAGCCACGCTGCTGCATGGTCGGCAGCGCCGAGCGGCTGAGCATGGCGGTCACCGCCAGGGCCGAGCCGGACAGCGCGCCGAACAGCGTCGACAGGGCCACCACGAAGAAGTACAAGCGGCCCTTGATGCGTCCCATCAGGGTGTCGAGGGAGTCGAAGATGACGTCGATGGAGCCCGATCGGAACAGCAGCTCGCCCATCAGCACGAACAGCGCGATGGTGGTCAGCGTCTCCGAGGTGACGGTGTCATAGACGCTGTTGGCAAACAGGCCGAAGCCGGCGCTGCCCATCAGCCAGAAGGTGCCGGCCACGTTGATCGCCAGAAAGGCCACGAACACCGGCACGCCGAGGGCGAACAGCCCCATCAGCAGGGCGACGGCCAGGCCCAGGGTGACATACCACTCCATCGTCTACGCCTCCTGCCGTGGACTGTCGCTGGGCCACTCGACGGTGGCGGGCAGCAGCGCGCGCCGCAGAAAGTGCAGCGCGGTATTGGAAAAGCCGTAGCCGATAAAGCTCGACACCCACACCTTGGGGATATCGAGCCCCATGGCGGTGGTGGTGCCGCTGGCCAACTGGCGAAGGCTCTCGCTGATCAGCATCCAGGCCGCCAGCGCGCACACCGCCGCGGTCAGCAGCGAGGTGAAGCGCTCGAAGCCCTGCCGCCGGGCGGCGGGCAGGCTGTCCTGCAGCACGCTGATGGCGATGTGCCCACGGGTACGGGCGAGTTCCGGCATGGCCAGGCTGGCCGACAGGCACAGACAGTAGGCGACGATGGAGCTCGACCACAGGGTCGGGGCGTTGAAGAAGTAGCGGGCCACCACTTCGATCCAGAAACACACGACGATGCCACACAGGGTGGCACCGCCGAGGTAGAAGCCGAATCGCGTGAGGCCATCGTGCCAACGGGCAAGGGTAGCCAGCATGGGAGCGATCCGATCAGGGGGTCATGTCGTTGCTTTCGGCGATCTCGCGCATCTTGGCCACCGCCTCCGGCGACTTGTCGAGGCCGAGCTGCCAGATGCCTTCGGTCACCAGTTCGTCGAGACGCTCGGCGTCTTCCGGGGCGAACTCGGTTTCGTGCATGCCGAGCTCCCGCAGGCGCGCCCATTCCTCGACCGCCAGTTCGTCGAGCACCCCGGCGATCTCGCTTTCCAGCGCCTCGCCCTGGGCCAGCAGCACCGACTGCTCCTGCTCGTCGAGGCCATTGAAGGTGTCGAGGTTCATTAGCAGGTAGGTGTAGGTCTGGCCGAAGGTGGGCTTGGAGAAGTAGCCCGCCACCTCGTGCCAGCCAAGATCCTCGACGCCGTTGAGGCCCCAGGCAGCGCCGTCGATGACGTTACGATCCAGCGAGGAGTAGACGTCGCCGCTGGACATCAGCACCGGCGTGCCACCCAGGCCCTGGGTCACGTTGGTGTAGGTGGGGCTGCCGCGCAGACGACGTCCCTCGAGGCCCGGCGAGCCTTCGATGGGCTCCTTGAGCACGTACTGGAAACCGCTGGAGCCGAGCGGCGGAATCGCCAGCAGCTTCAGGCCGAGCTCGTTGTAGTGGCTGTCGATGAAGTCCCACAGGCCAGACTCACGGGTCTTGGCGGGATCGACGAAGACCCCGTCCATGGCCGCGCCGACACCGGTGGTGTTGGTGTGGTAGGCGCCGTGGGTGTAGAGCAGGTCGAACACCCCTACCGAGACCGGCTGCAGCTGTTCGAACGGCGGCACCACGTCGGGGCCATTGAGGCTGATGGAGACCTCGCCGTCGCTGGCGCCCTGGACCTTGTCGATGTAGCGCTGGGCGACTTCGCGGGTGTAGGCCGAGGTCAGGTCGTAGCTCGACAGCATGCGCAGATCGGTGGCCTGGGCATCGGGTGACAGCGCCGACAGTGACAGGGCAGACAGCGACAGCGCGGACACGGTCAGGATGGAGCGGGAGAGTCGGGACAGGGAGCGATTCATGGTCTTCCTCGCGTTTATGGTTGTTATCATCCGTGGCCGAGGCGGGATGCGTCCGGCAGAAGGATCTTCGATACCACTTCAATCTAGTCAGGCCGACACACCGGGGTCAATGGAAAGGCACCGATCGAGTTTTTCGATTTTTAATATGTAGAATTTACGGAATTTATACAACAAAATGAAAATATAAAAACCAGAAAAATAAAGAGCACTATCTTATGAAAAATCTCGTATTAAAGGGCTATTACCTCGAAGTATTTTACGCCAAACATGATGAGACAAAACCCCAATAACGCCTGATAAACCATATAATACAACGACCTATATAAAACACCCTCTTTCGTATAGACGCCCGCCAAGCTCCATCGTCGTTATTGCCACAGGCGACAATTTCGACACCCTATCGGCCACCTTTCAGCAGAAGAACAGCTCTTTCCAGCAAGAAGGGATCGACTCGCCTGGCCGGTTACCCTCGACCAGGCCGGAGCTGGCAGGAGGTAACCCATGCCCGGCAACGGCCGACGGTGTATTCTCTGACAACAGCTTGGCCAACCATACACAGGCCAACATCAGGGCGCCTTCGGCGAGGACAGATCGCCCGCACGAGCGCCTCTTGCTGACAGAAATGAAAGGAGCCGGTGATGCGGCCGATTCACGACACCCTGGACTGGAACCTGCTGCGGACCTTTATCGTCATCGTGCAGGAAGAGAGCGTGAGCAAGGCGGCGGTGCGCCTGTACCTGTCTCAGCCGGCGGTGAGCCTGTCGCTGAAACGGCTGGAAGAACGGCTGGGCCAGAAGCTGATCGAGCGCGACAGCCATCGCTTTCGGGTGACCCAGGCGGGTCAGCTGGTGTACCGCGAGGCGGTGGATATCTACGCCAATGTGGCACGCCTGGCGGCCTCGGTGGGGGAGTCGGACCCGGAGGTGGCCGGCCACGTCTCGCTGGCCTTTATCACCGGTATCCAGTGTCGCTTTCTCGACAGCGTGCTGGCGGCCTTCCATCGTCGCTATCCGCAGATCACCTTCGAGATCGAGGACATGTCGAGTCAGGAGGTGCAGCACGCCCTGTCACAACGCCAGAGCGCGCTGGGTATCTGTCTGGCCCAGAGCTGCCCGGACAACCTCGACAGTCAGGTGCTGGCGCGCCAGCGCTATCGGCTGTACTGCGGGCGCAGCCATCGCCTGTTCGGCCGCGACAGCCTGCCCATGGAAGAACTCAAGCAGGAGGCCTACGTGTCCTTCGGCAGCGAGCAGCTCGACGGGGTGCTGTCGCCGCTGGCGGTGTTCCGCGCCCAGCACGGCCTCAAGGGCCCGGTGGTGGGGCAGTCCAGTCGTCTGCAGGAGATCCAGCGCATGGTCATGGCGGGCTGGGGCATCGGCTGCCTGCCGGAGCACCTGGTAGCCCGGCAGGTGGCGGACGGCGAGCTGTGGCCGCTGCCGCCCTACGACGGCGTGGCCGACATCGACCTGCACCTGATGTGGCACCGCGAAGGCCGCGCCAGCGTGGCGGAGACAACCTTTATCGAGTTCTTCCTCACCAGCATGGCCAAGGTGCCCATGGAGCACCGCCTGACCACCGGTATCGACGTGGCCGACGCCGCCCAGGCACCCCTCGCTTTTGACGATACGCCATAGGGCAGCCTGTTCAACGCGCCAGGGCAGCCTCGCGGATGGCACTCAGGCGCTTGCCCGGGGCGATGCCGTCGGCCTCGTAGCGCAGTTCAATCAGCGCCGGACGGCGTTCGCGCTCGGCGAAGGCCAGGGCGCGCTCGAAGGCGGCGTCGAAGTCCTCGTCCCGCTCGACGATCTCGCCCAGGCCGCCGTAGGACTCGACCAGGGTGGTGAAGGCCGGGTTGGTGAAGGTCAGGGCGATCTCGCGGCCGGGGAAGTCGTTTTCCTGGTGGGCGCGGATGGTGCCCCACATGCCGTTGTTGAACAGAAGGATCACCAAGCCGACGTCGTACTGCAGCGCCACCCCCAACTCCTGCAGGTTCATCTGGAAGCAGCCGTCACCGGCGAAGCACACCGCCGGGCGGTCGGGGTGCTCGAGCTTGAACGAGATCGCCGCCGGCAGGCCGTAGCCCATGGAGCCCACCGTCGGCGCCAGCGAGCTGCCGAGCCCGGCGAAGCGCACGTAACGGTGGGCGTACAGCGCATAGTTGCCGGCCCCCACGCTGATGCAGCCCTGGCCGTCCAGGCGACGATCAACGCTGGCGGCGACCTTGTCGAGACTCAGCGGCCCCGGGGCCGGCTGGGGCTCAAGCGTCGCCAGGTAGTCGGCGCGCGCGGCGCGGGTCTGGTCGGCCCAGCGCGGTGAGGTGTCCGGCGCCAGTCCCTCCAGGGCGGCGGCGAAGCCCACCACGTCGGCGTTGATGGCAAGCTCGGCATGGTAGACCCGACCCAGCTCTTCGGGATCGGGGTAGACGTGTACCAGCGCCTGGCGCGGGGTCGGCGACTGGATCCACGAGTAGCCTTCGCTGGTGGCCTCGCCCATGCGGGTGCCGACGGCGATCAGCAGGTCGCTATGCTCAAGCCGCTCGCGCAGGGCGTCGTCCATGGCGAAGCCGACGTGGCCGACAAAGCGCGGGTCGCGCTGGTCGAAGCACTCGAGCCGCCGCCAGGCCACCCCCACCGGCAGTTCGAAACGCTCGGCGAAGGCCGCCATCTGGGCCTGAGCCTGTGCCGTCCAGCCGCTACCACCAATCAGCAGGAAGGGCCGCTCGGCCTCGGCCAGCCGCGCCTTGAGCGCCTCGAGCTGAGCCGCGCCGGGGTGGGAATGCAGCTTGGCCATGGGCTGGGCGTCGGCCACCTCGGCCTCGCCCCACAGGGTGTCTTCCGGCAACGCCAGCACCACCGGACCGGGACGCCCGCTGGTGGCGACGCGATAGGCCCGGGCGATGTACTCGGGGATACGATCGGTGGCGTCGATCTGGGCGACCCACTTGGCCATGGGGCCGAACATGCGGCGGTAGTCGATCTCCTGGAAGGCCTCGCGCTCGACGAAGTCGTTCCCTACCTGGCCGATGAACAGGATCATCGGGGTCGAGTCCTGAAAGGCGGTATGTACCCCGATGGAGGCGTTGGTAGCCCCCGGGCCACGGGTCACGAAGCAGATGCCCGGCTCGTTGGTCAGCTTGCCGTAGGCCTCGGCCATGTAGGCGGCGCCGCTTTCCTGACGGCAGACGATGGGCTCGATGGCGCCCCGATGCTCGTTGAGGGCGTCGATGCAGGGCAGGTAGCTTTCCCCCGGCACCAGGAAGACCCGGCGGGCGCCGTGGGCGCGCAACTGGTCCATCAGGATCTGGCCGCCATTGCGGCGCGCAAGGGACGTGGTTGGCGAAAGCGTGGAGGCTGGCAGGCTCATGTCAGGGTTCTCGATATCGTTGTTGGTGGTAAAGGCGGTTCAGGCGTCTGTCAGGGCGCGGTGCAGCGGGGCGATCTGTTCGGGCAGCACCACGCAGCGGGCACGAAAGCCCTGCGCCATGGCCCACTCGAGGTCTTGCTCGAAGCCCTCTCGGTAAGGCCAGGGGCCGTCGATGGCCAGACACTCGGCCTTGGCGCAGGCGTCGACGAAGCGCTGGCGCCAGGGCGCCAGGGCGCTAGTCCGTTCGTCTGGCGCGGCGTCGGCGGCGATGCCCAGATCACGCGACAGGTCGCCACTGCCGAGAAGCGCCGCGCTCACCCTCGGGCTTGCCTTGAGGATCTCCGCTGCGGCGCCCACACCGGCGACGCTCTCCAGCGTCGGTATCAGCGCGGTACAGCCCTGTTCGAGGCCGACGCGACGCTCTTCGCGGGCCAGAGCCAGGGCCAGCAGCACGATGTCCATGGAGGACTCGACCTGGGGCAGGAAGATGGCCGCTGGTCGTGCCCGCATCAGCGCCGCCAGCTCGCCCTTGCCGCCCTGGGTCAGCGGGTTGATGCGCGCCATGGGCAGCCGCTGGTGCTGCCGGCAGCGCTCGGCGAAGGCGACAAAGTCGTCGCAGGCCTGGCGGCGATCGGCGGCCGGGGTGAACTCCTCCAGGTCGACGATGATGGCCTCGGCGCCGCTATCCAGCGCCTGATCCAGGCGTGCCGGGTCATGCCCCGGCACGAACAGCCAGCTGCGACACTGGGTCAGGGACAAAGGAGTCGGAATCAAGGACGCCATGGGTCACTCCATCAGGTTCGGCAGGAACAGCACGATGTCGGGCACGAAGGTGATCAGCAGCAGTACCGCGATCATCGCCCCGAGCATCAGTCCCAGGTAGCGCAACGACTCCATCACGCTGATTCCGGCGATGCGGCAGGCGGCCATCAGGTCGACCCCCAGCGGCGGGGTATTGGCGCCGATCGCCAGGTTCACCGTCAGCAGCACCCCGAAGTGCACCGGGTCGATGCCGTACTGCACCAGCAGCGGCATGACGATGGGGGTGACGATGATGATGATGGCGATGCTTTCCATGAAGGAGCCGAGCACCAGCAGCACTATGGTCAGCAGCAGCAGTACGCCGTAGCGACTGTCGGTGATCTCGCCGATCAGTGTGGCGATGGCCTGGGGCACCTGTTCGTAGGTCAGGCCCCAAGCGAACATGCCGGCGGCACCGATGATGACCAGGATGGCGCCGGAGGTCTCCGCGGTGGCGATGACGCTGTCGACGATGTCCCGAAGGCTCAGGCTGCGATAGACCAGGGTGCCGACGATCAGCGCATAGACGATGGCCGAGGCGGCGGCTTCGGTGGGGGTGAAGACGCCGAAGCGGATACCACCGATGATCAGCACCGGCACCAGCAGCGCCGGCAGGGCGGCGATAAAGGCACGCTTGCGCTCGCCGGGCTCGGGCCGGGTACCACCGGACCAGCCGTTGCGGCGTGACACATAGATGGCCACCCCCACCAGCGCCAGGGTAAAAAGCAGGCCGGGGATCACGCCGCCCATGAACAGCTTGCCCACCGAGGTGTTGGAGGTGGTGCCGTAGACGATCATCACGATGCTCGGCGGGATCACCGTGCCGATGGAGCTGGCGGTGCCCACCAGGGCGCTGCTGAAGCCGCGGTGATAGCCGCTGCGCTGCATCGCCGGCAGCAGCATGCTGCCGATGGCGATGACGTCGGCCACGCCGGAGCCTGACAGTGCCCCGAACATCATGCAGGCCAGCACCGCGACCACCGCCAGGCCGCCACGGATGTCGCCCACCAGCGCCATGCACAGACGCACCAGACGCTGGGTCAGTCCGGCGTGATTCATCAACTGGGCGGCCATCACGAACAGCGGAATGGCCAGCAGGGTGAAGCTCTCCATGCCCGCCACGAACTGCTGGGCAGAGACCATCATCGGCGCCGCGCCGAACATCAGCAGATAGGACAGCACCGCCAGGATCAGGCCGAAGGCGATGGGAATGTCGATCAGGATCGCCAGGGCGAAGACGCCCACCAGGGTCAAGGCACCAAGGGTCATGCGTCGCCCTCCTGTGGCAGCGGCTGGCGCGCCAGCAGATGGTCACACTGCGCCAGCGCCATGCCGGCGCAGCACACCGGCACCGACAGATACACCAGCCCCGCAGGCAGCTGCAGCGCCGTGGTGGTCTGGCTCATGGTCAACCAGGCCAGGTCCCAGCCGGCCTTGGCCAGCAGCAGTAGCATCACCAGCAGTAGCAGGTCGGTGGCCCGGGTGATCAGCCGGCGAATGGCAGGGGAGCCGACCAGCAGCGACATCAGTCCGGCGCTCAGGTGGCTGCGCTTGTAGGTGCAGGCCACGCCGGCCAGCAGCGCGGTCCACACCAGCACCAGCTGGGGCAGCTCTTCGGCCCAGTGGGGCGGCGCCCCCACCACCCAGCGCATGAACACCGAGTAGGCGACCAGCGCCGCCAGCAGGGCGGCGCCGATGCCGGCCAGCGCCAGGCACAGGCGCGAGACGAGACGCGCCACGGGATGCAGCAGGCCGTGCACGGTCATCGCGCTCACTGCCCTTCGCGGTAGCGCTTCACCAGCGCCATCAGGTCGCTGCCGAAGACGTCTTCGTAGTCGGCCCAGACGCCCTGGACGGCGGCATTGAACGGCGTGGTATCGACCTCGTTGACGCTCATGCCTTCGGCCTCGAGCTCGGCCACCAGGCGCGAGTCGTCCTCCTGGGTCATCCGGCGCTGTTCGTCACGCCAGGCGTCGGCCAGCTGCTGGACCGCCGCCTGGTCGTCCTCGGACAGGCGCTGCCAGACGTTGTTGGCGACGGTCAGGCAGGCCGGTGCCCAGACGTGCCCAGTCAGCGAAACGTAGTCCTGGACCTCGAAGAAGGACGAGGAGTGGATGATCGACAGCGGGTTTTCCTGGGCGTCAAACACCCCCTGCTGCAGCGCCGAGTAGAGCTCGCCGAAGGACAGCGGAGCCGGGCTTGCGCCAAGCGCGGTGAAGGTATCCAGTCGCATCTTGTCCGGGGTTACCCGGATCTTCAGACCGGCCAGGTCCTCGGGGGTCTCGACCGGGCCCTGGTTGTTGGTGACGTGGCGGAAGCCGTTCTCCCACCAGGACAGGATCTTCATGTTGTAGTCGGAGGCGATGGCTTCCAGCGCCTCGCCCAGCTCACCGTCGTAGGCGGCGTAGGCGTCCTGGCGGTCCGCCCAGGAGTAGGGCAGCTCGACGATGCCGAAGCGGGCGTCCAGCGGCTGGAAGGAGCCGCAGCCGATCACCCCGGCGGGCACGCTGCCGATCTGCATGCCTTCGACCATGGTCTTTTCGTTGCCGAGCTGGCCGCTGGGGAAGACCTGGAAGTTGACGCGACCCTCGGTGGCCTCGCGCACTTCGTCGGCGAAGCCTTCAGCGGCGATATGCCAGCTATGGGTAGGGGCCAGCACGTGGCCGAGCTTGATGTCGAGGGCTTGGGCCGAGGTGGAAAGACCGGCGAAGGCGCCAAGCGCCAGCAGGGGGAGCATCCTGGAGGTCATGGGGGTACCCGTTGAGTCATTGTGATTGTGATCTGGGCCCGCCACCGCTTTATTAACGGCAAGACAGGCGTCACTTGAGACTCGGCCAGGTAGGCGTATTAGACAATTTTCAAGATTTTATGCTTTGCATAAGCCTGATTTATGCAAAGCCATTGGACAGTGGTCAGGGTGGCCCTTCGACAGGCCTCGGGCGGCAACCACAAGCGCTTCCAGACACTCCTTTAACGCACTGTTCAAGAACCATTTTTCTGGCGCAAATGGGGGCATTTGCGGTTGTGATTGGCGCCGTTGACGGCTCCACGGCGATAGTCGATCCAGCGTGGTGGTCAGCGTCGAGGCTGGCGCCAGCGCAGGATGAGAACCACCGCCCTGTCGGCCAAGAATTACAAGGAGCCCCTATGCAACTGCCCTCTCTGATCGAGATCCCCAACGGTGAAAAGGTCACCCCCACCTTCAGCGACGCCGAGATGCAGGGCCGCCTGGCCCGTCTGCGCCAGCACATGGCCGAGCAGCAGGTCGATGCCGTGGTCCTGACCTCCTATCACAACATCAATTACTTCAGTGACTTCGTCTATTGTCGCTTCGGCCGCGACTACGGACTGGTGGTGACCCAGGAAGGCTTTACCAGCGTCAGCGCCAACATCGACGGCGGCCAACCGTATCGGCGCAACCGTCTGGGCGACAACATCGTCTACACCGACTGGCAGAAGGACAACTTCTTCAAGGCCATCATGCGGCTATGCGAAGGCAAACGACGCATCGGGGTCGAGTTCGACCATCTGACCCTGGCCAACCGCGACAAGCTGGAAAGCGCCCTTGGCGAGGTGGAGCTGGTCGACATCGGCGTACCCACCATGCAGATGCGCATGATCAAGTCCGCCGAAGAGATCGCGCTGATCCGTCAGGGGGCGCGTATCGCCGACGTGGGCGGTGTCGCGGTACGCGACGCCATCGCCGCCGGGGTGCCCGAGTACGAAGTGGCGCTGGCCGGCCAGAGCGCCATGGTGCGCGAGATCGCCAAGACCTACCCGCAGAGCGAGCTGATGGACACCTGGGTATGGTTCCAGTCCGGCATCAACACCGACGGCGCCCACAATCCGGTCACCAGCCGTCGCGTGCGTCCCGGCGATATCCTGAGCCTGAACACCTTTCCGATGATCTCGGGCTACTACACGGCGCTGGAGCGCACCCTGTTCTGCGAGCACGCAAGCGATGCCCATCTGCGGCTGTGGGAGATCAACTGCGAGGTCCATGAGCGCGGACAGCAGCTGATTCGCCCCGGAGCCCGCTGCAGCGACATCGCCCACGAGCTCAACGAGATCTTCGCCAGACACGACGTCCTCAAGTACCGCACCTTTGGCTACGGGCACTCCTTCGGCACCCTGAGCCACTACTACGGCCGCGAGGCGGGTCTTGAACTGCGCGAGGACATCGATACCGTACTGGAGCCCAACATGGTGGTGTCGATGGAGCCCATGCTGATGATTCCCGAAGGCCAGCCCGGCGCCGGTGGCTACCGCGAGCACGACATCCTGGTGGTCAAGGAAGACGGCGCCGACAATATCACCGGCTTCCCCTACGGGCCGGCGCATAACATCGTGGGTTGAACCGATCCGGCGATCACCGGCCGGGACGTGACATGGGGGGCCGCTCGCCCCCCATGTCGGCGAGCCCGGCCCTGAGGTAGTCCAGCACGTGGTGCGCCGCCACGGACAGCTCGCCGGTCTGGTAGTGCAGGCCGAAGGTGACGCGCCCAAGCTCGGGCAGCCGGTCCGCCCCATCCACGCAGTGCAAGTGGTCGGGGCTGACGCTGCGCGCCAGGGCGGTCACGCCCAGGCCCTCCTCCACCGCGGTGAAGATACCGAGCAGGCTGGTACTGGCGTAGCTCACCCGATAGGGCATCGCCCTGGCCCTCAACGCCGCTTCCGCCGCCGAGCGGTACAGGCACCCCAGGGGATAGGTGACCAGAGGCAGCGGCGCTTCACCCTCCAGCAATGCCGTGTCGCCGACCACCCAGACCAGGTCATCTACCCGGATATCCCGAGCATCGCGATCATCGTCGACCCTTTCCGGCTCCATCACCAGGGCGATATCGTAGTGGTGCCTGTGAAAACGCTGGAGTATGACCCTGCTGATCTCACAGTCGACCTCGACCTCGATATTGGGGTAGACCCGCGCCAGATTCCTCAGCACTCGCGGCACAAATGCCAGCTCGAAATCGTTGGGAATACCTAGCCTTACCTTGCCACTGACGCCCCCTCCGCAAAGCTTCTCCACCAGCCGGTCATTGATCGCCAGCATGGCCCTGGCTTCCTGGTAGAGATAGTCACCATCCTGGGTCATTTCCAGCTGACTTCCGCGCAGAAACAGGCGAGTACCCAGCATCTCCTCGAGCTTCTTCATCTGCAGGCTGATGGCGGGCTGGGAACGCCCCAGGCGCTCTCCTGCCGCGGTAAAGCCTCCCAGCTCATTGATGGTCACGAAGGTACGCAATAACTCACTCGGTATCGTCTTCAACCTGGGGCCTCATTGGCATAGATCATGCATCGATTTGTCGTTCTTATTGGTCGCATCAGCGGCAAGAAAATACCTTGAATCTGTCGATGGAAATCGACGCTACCTCTCGACGACTGCCGATTGTCGACGTCCAACAACAAACAATAGAGGCTTCCTCATGAACTCCTGGGTATTGACCACCTTTGCCATTCTAACGCTCTACATGCTGATTCACACCGGTGCAGCCTACCTGCGTCGAGAACTCAAGGCCCGCCAACCGAGGTGACGCACATGGACTCCTTTACCCTGTTCAATTGGGCGCTTCTGCTGATGACCTTCGGCCTGATGCTCTATCTGGGCTACCTGTCCTCGCGGCGCATGCACAAGGATGACGCTGCGGGCTTCCTGGTCGCCGGGCGCTCGCTGGGGGCCTTCGTCGGTGCCGGTACCATCGTTGCCACCGGATTCAGCGGCTGGGGCTTCATGGGCTCGCCTGGGGTCACCTACCAGTTTGGTGCCATCGAGGTGCTGGGCAACTTCTTCTTTGCACCGGCGATGGTCATCGCGGTGCTCTACTTCGCCCGCTTCATGCAGCGCAAGGCGATCGAGATGGGCAGCAACACCATCCCCGAGTACATCGGCCAGTCCCACGGCGGCGGCGCCATGGGGCGAGTACTGCAGGCGGTATCGGCGATCATCACCGTGGTGCTGCTGCTGGTCTTCCTGACCAGTCAGATCAAGGCGGTGGGGCTTCTGGGGGCCAGCTGGCTGGGCATCGAGCTCGACCAGAGCGCCATGCTAATGGTCGGGGTGATCATCCTCTACACCATGCTCGGGGGGCTGGCCGCGGTGGCCTGGACCGACACCATCATGGTCTGGGGCATGGCCCTGGCGGCGGTCATCATCGTCATCCAGATGCTGACCACCATTGACGTGAACGAGTGGGAAAGCGGCTTGAACGCCATCGACCCGGAGCTGTTGAACCCGACCAACGGGGCCCACTACGGCGCCTCCAGAGGCAACGTCTTCCTGGTCCTGCCCTACGCCTTTCTGTTCGCGGCGGTGCTGCCGTTCATGGCGATCCGCTTCCTGGCCTTCAAGCCCGAGGTCAAGCTGCACAAGGTCGGTATCTACGTCGCGGTGCTCGGCGGCCTGCTCAGTCTGATTCCGCTGGTCGGGCTCTACGTCAGGGTCAAGCTGCCGGGACTGGCGGACCCCGACAGCGCCATGCCGGTCTATCTCGAGCAGTTCATGCATCCGGCGATCCAGGGCGTCATCACCTTGTTCATCATCTTCGCCATGAAGTCCACCGCCAACTCCCTTTTGCACACCGTGGCCTCCAGCGTCTCCCACGACCTGCGCCTGGCGATCTTTGCCGAACGCCAGCCTTCGGCACGGCGTGTCCTGGGCCTGAACCGGGCCGCAGTGCTGGTGCTCGGGGTGCTGGCGCTGCTGATGATGCTCTACGCACCGCCCTTCATGCTGTCCTGGCTCGGCATCCTTGGCACCGGCACCCTGCTCGCCAGCCTGATCGGACCGGTGTTCATCTCGACCTTCTGGCAGGGCTCGGCCTGGGGGGCGCTGGCGGCCATGCTCGGCGGCTTCTTCACCAGCGGCTACATGATGCTGTTCGCCGATGTGGGCTGGTTGATCGGTCCGCTGACCGGCTGCGTGGTGTCGTCGGCTCTGTATATCGGCGTGACCCTCGTCGGCCGTAGCCATCGCGCCCATGCCCGCCATCCGAACGCATCCCTCCCTGACCACCCTGCTTGACCGAAGCCCCCCCGACTCGCCTTCAGGGCTAGAGCTCTGAGGTTCGGGCAAAAAGACAGGCCGCCTTCCGAGGCGGCCATTCTCTTGAAACCTCCGTCACCCAGCGAATAATCGCGGTCGAACCTGAGCATCAGGGCCGAGAACCGGCTGCTCTCATGACCCAGATCATTGGCGCGAAGCGCTTTAGCATATTCCTCTAAACTTGACGCTTTCATGGGTCGATAACCCTGGCATCGCTGCTAATCGGAGGCAGTCCGAGCGATGAGCAAGCCAGGATATGACTTCGCTCATGCCATGACTGCCGGTTGGCCCCTCCCAGCATGAGCCCTCTGCCAATGACATCACTCCTTGATCGCCTGACCATGGGAAGAAAGTTCTTCCTGGTGCTTTTCTTGCCGCTGCTTTCCATCCTGTGGATGACGCTCTCCACGGTGCTGGAACGTCAGGCGGTCGTTACCCGGATGGACAATCTTCAAGAGGTGGCGATCCTCGGGCGTCATTCGGCCAATCTGGTGCACGAACTTCAGCGCGAACGGGGGATGACGGCCGCCTTTCTCAGCAGTCAGGGCCGCAACTATCATACAGAGCTACCGGTGCAACGTGAGGCGACCAATACCCAGGCCGAATCATTTGACCGCTACATCGCTGACATCGATTTTTCCCACCACGACCCTCGAATCGAAGCACAGGTCGATCTAGCAAAGCGTCTGCTTGAGGAGAAGGATGACCTACGGCGTAAGGTCGATGGTCTCGACATCTCTGCCGAAGCATCGACGGACGCTTATACCAACATCAACGAGGCGCTGATCGATATCGTCGCCAAGCTGACCTTTGGCGTCGATCAAGGAGAAGTCGCCCGTCAGCTGACGGCCTATTACGACCTTTTGAACATCAAGGAGCTGGCCGGCATAGAACGGGCGGTACTGGCGGCATCTTTCAGCGCCGACGCGATATCGCCAGTAATGTTCAGGAAGCTGCTTTCGTTGATCGTGAAGTCCGATGTGCACAAGAAGAACTTCTTCGAGCTTTCATCACCGAGGGTTCAGGAGGAGCTCAAGACGCTGACCGACAGCGCACTTGGCGAGCGTTTGAATGCCATGCGCAGCGTGGTCCTCGAAAAGGCCTCAAGCGGCGGCTTCGGTATCGATCACCAGGAGTGGTTCGAGGCCCAGACCGAGTATATCGATGGCATTCAGCAGATCTCCCGGTCGGCAGAGCAGTACCTCCTGGCACGTATTGACGACTTGCAGAAAGCGTCCTTCAGCTACCTGCTCAAGCACGCCCTGGTCATGCTTGCCGTCCTGCTCGTCACCCTTGCCTTTTCGATCATCACCGCCCGCAGCGTGGTGCGTCCTCTAAAGATTGCCCTGATGGACATCAGCGAGCAGAAGGATGATCTGACCAAGCGACTGGCGGTCCCTGGCAAGGACGAACTATCGCAGCTTTACCGCGCCTTCAACGACTCGCTGAGCAATATTGCCAGCCTGGTGGTCAACCTGAAGAAGAGCGCCAGCGCCGTCGAGGCGGTCAGTGGAGAAATCACCAGGGGCAACCAGGACCTGGCGAGCAGAACGGAGCAGCAGGCGGCCTCACTGATCCAGACCGCTTCCAGCATGGAGCAGATCACCGCCACCGTGAAGCAGACCTCGGACTCCGCTCGCCAGGCGCAGGAAATGACCCGTGAAGTCGCCTGCCGCGCCAACGATCTGAGCCAGACCGCCGCCCAGACCCACACGGCCATGGAACAGATTCGCGACGCCAACCAGGAAGTCACCAGGATCGTCGAGGCCATCGACGACATCGCCTTCCAGACCAATATTCTGGCCCTGAACGCTTCGGTGGAGGCGGCACGCGCCGGCGACCAGGGTCGAGGGTTTTCGGTGGTGGCCTCGGAGGTGCAGAAACTCGCCAGCCGCTGCGCAGAGGAAGCCACCCTGATCCGCCGGTTGATCACCACCAGTACGCAGCGGGTCGACAAGGGGGAGCGACTGGTGGCTTCCACCAGCGAGGCACTGGTCACCATCTCCGAGCATGCCCAGCAGACGGCGACCCTGGTGTCGGAGATTTCCACCGCGGCGACCGAGCAGTCGCTGGGTATCGAACAGATCACTCAGGCACTGGCGCAACTCGAGGACGTCACCCAGCGCAACACCGGCCTGGTCGAACGCGTTGCCACCGCCAGCGAGTCCCTCGACAAGCGGGCTCGCGACATGGCCTCGCTGGTGGGCCGCTTCAAGGTTGATGTGCCAACGGCCCTTCACGCCACGTCGGAAGACGGGCTGCTTATCGGCTCACCCCAGGACACCCTTGTCGACTGCCACGCATAGGCCCTACAGGTTCCCCGCCTTGCCGCCCTTCCGGGCGGCTTTTTTTATCAGGCATGGAACCCATTCAAACAAAACCTCGTTTTATTTTTAATGAATCATCTTTGACAATATTGAAACGCAATTCTAGCCTTGCTGATGCCACCCCTGCACAACAAGGAACAACGCCGTGCTCGAACACGACCATCTCAGCCGTTTTCACTCCCACCGCCATTCCCTTTGCCAGCCCCTTTACCAGTCTCTTCGACACCCCCTTCGCAAGCCCCTGATCGTCGCGCTGTCGGCCCTGGCCGTCTCCTCCTTCGGTGTATCCTCCATGGCCGCCGACGAGGGTACGCCACCGGCGCAAGTCTTCGACCTGACGACCTGGAAGTTGACCCTGCCCATGGACGCTGACGGCGACGACGACGTCGACGAGATATCGGTCGGCGAGCTTCAGTCCTATCAACATCCGGACTACTACTATCTGAACGACAACAATCATCTGGTCTTCGTGACCCCCAATAGCGCCTTCACCACCCCCAATTCCAGCAATGCACGCACGGAACTGCGCCAGATGCTGGCCGGCGCCGACGACGCCTTCGGCCCCAAGGCACCTGAGCAGAACTTTGCCCTCGCCTCTCACCCCGAGGCTGACCGCTACGCCCAGATCGGCGGCTACCTCGATGCCACGCTGCGGGTCGATCACGTCGCCGAGCGCACCGACAAGCCCGACCGGGCGGCGGCCTACTCGGTGGTCATCGGCCAGATCCACGCCGGCAAGGACGAAGCGGTGCTGGCCCAGGACAATGGCTTCGGCCACGGCAACGAACCGCTGAAGATCTACTACAAGAAGTTTCCCGACCACGAGACCGGCTCGGTGTTCTGGAACTACGAACGCAACCTCGAGAAGGATGACCCCGAGCGCATCGATATCAGCCACGCGGTGTGGGGCAACGACTGGAGCGGCAGCGAGGATCCGGGCGAAGAGGGCATCGCCCTGGGCGAGAGCTTCCGCTATCGGGTCGAGGTCAAGGACGACGTCATGCACCTGACCTTCGCGTCAGACGGCCACCCCACCCGCACCTTCGAGCAGAACCTGGCCGACAACGTCGGTCCCGACGGCGAGGTCGACGAGGCCGACCATCCGCACGGCTACGCCGGTGACTGGATGTACTTCAAGGCGGGGTCCTATAACCAGTGCAACACCAAGCCGGAATCTGGCGCCTGCCTGGGTACCGGGGTGTGGGAGACGGACCAGCAACACGGCAACTACGCCCAGGTCGTGTTCAGCGAGCTGGATAGCGGCCCGGTCGAGTAAGAGTCCAGCGAGCGCCCGGTAACGTCCACGCCAGAGAAGAGAAACGTCCACGCCAGAGAAGCGTAACGTTCCCGCCAGGGGAGAAGCTGCCGCTCGCTCCTGGCCTACGGCGCTCGGCAACAAAGGCCGACTTGATCCAGATCAGCAAAGGCGCTTTCGCCTCAAGGGCGAACTTCGGCAGAAAACCGTGCACTTTCAAGCATGTGCTCGTGCAGCAATGGGCAAATTCAACGGCAGTGAATGGCCCGATTCGAGCGCTCGATGCCCCCCTGCCGACCTACCATCCAGACATGAAAAAGGGCCTACGACAGCGTCGTAAGCCCTTGAATTCTATGGCGCGCCCTAAAGGATTCGAACCTTTGACCTTTGCCTCCGGAGGGCAACGCTCTATCCAGCTGAGCTAAGGGCGCGCGGTGCCGCCTGAACCTGTCACGCGGCGAGCCATATCCTACCTTGCGCACCCGCCGGTGTCCACCCAAGGGCATGCCCAAGCCCCGCAGCGCCACCTTCCCGGCGACGGGCGACATTTTCCCGTCTCGAGCGATCTCGCTATACTGCCGGCACAGCGTGACGCCCGGCGATAGGGACGATGGCCGTGCTCGGCGCCACCAACAATAACTTCCATCAAGCGACCGTTACAGAGGTGGTGAGAGTGAAATCCAGCAAGCTGATCATGGGGTGTCTGATCACCCTGGGCCTGGGCTCCGGCCAGGCGATGGCACAGGACGATGCCGAGCGTGACGCCATGGCCGAGCGCCTGGCCCCGGTAGGTTCTGTGTGCCTCGAAGGCCAGGAATGTGGCAGCGCCATGGCCGCCGCGTCAGGCGGCGGTGACGCCGCAGCGTCGGGCGGTGGCGTCGATGGCGAAGCCGTCTACGGCGGCATCTGCATGGCCTGCCACGATACCGGCGTCGCCGGTGCACCCAAGCGCGGCGACGAAGCGGCCTGGGCCGAACGCACCACCAAGGGCTTCGACACCCTGCTGGATCACGCTCTTAACGGTTTCAATGCGATGCCGGCCCGTGGCGGCAACCCGAACCTGTCCGATGAAGAAGTCCATGCGGCGGTGGCCTACCTGGTCGAGCCGGTGATGGAAGTGCCGTCAAGCGACGCAGGCGCCAGCGAGGCGGCCCCCGCCGAAGAGACAACATCGGACGACAGCGCCGCTGCCAGCGACGAAGCAGCAGGTGAGGACGCTGCCGCTACCGATGCGGCTGGCGACGACGCCGCTGCGGCCGATGCAGGCTCTGCCGAGGTCGACCCGGCGGTGGCGGCCATCGATGGTGAAGCGGTATACGGCGGCATCTGCATGGCGTGCCATGAAGCCGGTGTCGCCGGCGCCCCGGTTCGCGGTGACGCCGCCGCCTGGGAGCCGCGCCTGGCCAAGGGCATGGACACCCTCTATGACCACGCCATCAACGGTTTCAACGCGATGCCGCCCAAGGGTGGCAACCCGAGTCTGTCCGATGACGAGATCAAGGCGGCCGTCATTTACATGACCCAGTAAATCGACTCACGCGATATAGCAGCGGGGCGCCCATGGGCGCCCCGTTTGCGTTGGTCTGCTGGCGAGGCCTGGTCCTGCACTCGGGTCGTGCCAAGCCTTGATGCCATCGGGCTTATCCACAGCCTGTGGCGATCCAGCGACTGTGGATGGATTCAGTCCAGCAGCGAGCGCAGCCCGGCGATGGCGCTCTTGCCCCGCTCCTGCTTGCGCTCGGGGTCTTCCCGATCGGCGCGCCCTTCCCACTCCAGATCATCCGGCGGCAACTCGTCGAGGAAGCGGCTGGGGGCGCAGTCCATCAGCTCTCCGTAGGCCTTGCGCTGGCGCGCCAGCGTCATGGTCAGGGTACGCCGGGCACGGGTGATGCCAACGTAGGCCAGGCGGCGCTCCTCCTCCACGGTGCCGGCCTCGATGGAGTTGCGGTGAGGCAACAGCTCTTCCTCGAGACCCATCAGGTAGACGTGGGGGAACTCGAGGCCCTTGGAGGCGTGCATGGTCAGCAATTGAACACGATCCGAGTCATCTTCTTCCGCCTGTTGCTCGAGGATATCGCGCAATACCAGGCGCGAGATCGCCGATTGCACATCGTCGGTTTCGGTATCGGTGCTGGCGGTGTTCTCTTCCGGATCAGCCTGCATCGACTTCTCGAGCTGGTCGATCAGGATCCACACGTTGGCCATGCGCCGCTCGGCGATGGTGGGGGCGCTGGCGTTCTGGTAGAGCCAGGCCTCGTAGTCCATCTCGCGCATCATCTCACGGATCGCGGCGATGGCATCGCCCTGATCCATGCGACGGCGCACGCCATCGATAAAGTGGGTGAACCGCGTCAGGCGCTCCACCGCGCGGGCCGGCAGCTGCTCGGCCAGCCCCAGCTCGTGACAGGCGGCAAACAACGAGACGCCGCGCTCGGTGGCGTAGTTGGCGAGCTTCTCCAGGGTGGTCGGGCCGATCTCGCGACGCGGCACGTTGACGATACGCAGGAAGGCGTTGTCGTCGGCCGGATTGATCAACAGCCGCAGGTAGGCCATGGCGTCCTTGATCTCGCCCCGGGAAAAGAACGAGGTACCGCCGGACAGCTTGTAGGGAATCTGGTAGTGCTGCAGCTTCAATTCCAGCAGGCGCGCCTGGAAGTTGCCGCGGTAGAGCACCGCGAAGTCACGCCATTCGGCGCGCTCCTTGATCCGGCGAGTCAGGATCTCGCTGGCGACCCGCTCGGTCTCGGCCTCCTCGTGGCGCGTGACCACCACCCGGATCGGATCGCCCTGGCCCATGTCCGACCACAGGGTCTTGTCGTAGACGTGGGGGTTGTTGGCGATCAGGGTGTTGGCGGCGCGCAGGATGGTGCCGGTGGAGCGGTAGTTCTGCTCCAGCTTGATCACCTTGAGCCGCGGAAAGTCCTCGCCCAGGGTCACCAGGTTCTCCGGCCGGGCACCGCGCCAGGCGTAGATCGACTGGTCATCGTCGCCGACCACGGTGAAGGTCTGGCGCTCGGCCATCAGCATGCGTACCAGCATGTACTGGCTGACGTTGGTGTCCTGATACTCGTCCACCAGCATGTAGTGGATCTTGCGCCGCCAGCGGGCCAGCGCCTCGGGGTCGTCGCGCAGCAACACCACCGGCAGCAGGATCAGGTCATCGAAGTCCACCGCGTTGTAGGCCTTGAGGTGGCGAACGTAGGCCTCGTAGACCCGGGCGGCGTACTGCTCGTCTTCGGTGGCGGCGTGGGACAGCGCCTGGCCGGGCAGGATCAGGTCGTTCTTCCAGTTGGAGATCACTCCCTGGACCTGATTGATCTGGTCGGCGTCGACCTGGGCGTCCTTGTTCATCAGGTCGCGCAGCAGCGCCTTGGCGTCTTCCGGGTCGAACAGCGAAAAGCCCGGCTTGTAGCCCAGTGCCTTGAGTTCGCCGCGAATGATGTTGAGGCCGAGCGTGTGGAAGGTCGACACCGTCAGGCCGTGGCCTTCACGCCCCTGCAGCATCGAGCTGACCCGCTCCTTCATCTCGCGGGCAGCCTTGTTGGTAAAGGTCACCGCGGCGATGCGCCGGGCGCTCATGCCGCACTCCTGGATCAGGTAGGCGATCTTGGTAGTGATCACGCTGGTCTTGCCGGAGCCTGCCCCGGCCAGCACCAGGCAGGGACCGTCGATGAAGTGCACGGCCTCGCGCTGACGCGGGTTGAGGCCGCGGATACGTTCGCGGATCGTCTTCACGGGTGCGTTCATGCGTCGTCCTGGGCGCCGGGCTGGACATCGAGTCGCGCCGCGCCGTCGAAATCGAGTTGTCGCCAGGCCTCGAACACCAGCACCGCACAGGCGTTGGACAGGTTCAGGCTGCGGCTGTCCGGCAGCATCGGGATGAGCAGGCGCTGCTCCGGCGGCAGTGCATCGAGCATCGCCTGGGGCAGGCCACGGGTCTCGGGGCCGAACACCAGGGCGTCGCCGGAACGATAGTCGGGCTCATGGTAACCACGCCGCCCACGGGTCGAGACGGCGAAGACCCGAGAGGGCGAAACCTCGTCGAGGAACGTCTGCCAGTCGGCGTGGACCCGGACCCGCGCCCACTCATGGTAGTCCAGCCCCGCGCGCCTGAGGCGCTTATCGTCTAGGGTAAAGCCTAACGGCTCAATAAGGTGCAGGCGAAATCCGGTATTGGCGCACAGGCGTATCAGATTGCCGGTGTTCGGCGGAATCTCGGGTTGATAGAGCACCACGTCGAGCATTGGACATCACCAGGATCGCGGCGGAGGACGATGTGAGGCAGGGAGATCACCGAGGCCCTCCAGGGAGGAAGACCTCGGCGCAAGGAAGCCATAGCGACTCAGGCGCTGACGCCGTAGCGTTCGCGGTAGGCGCGGATGGCGTCGGCGTGGGGTTTGAGGGTATCGCCCCCGCTCTGTTCGAGGTAGGCCAGCACCTGGTCGAGGCCAACGATGCTGACCACCGGGATGCCGAACTCGGCCTGCACCTGCTGGATGGCGCTCTTGTCGGTGTCGTCACTGGCGCGCTCCTGCCGGTCCAGCGCCACCACCACCCCGGCGGCCTGGGCGCCGGCGCCGTCGATCAGCCCCATCACCTCACGGATCGCCGTACCGGCGGTGATCACGTCATCGATGATCATGATACGACCGTCGAGCGCGGCCCCGACGATGTTGCCGCCTTCGCCGTGGTCCTTGGCCTCCTTGCGATTGAACGCAAAGGGCAGATCACGGTCATGATGGTCAGCCAGCGCCACGGCGGTGGTCGCCGCCAGCGAAATGCCCTTGTAGGCCGGACCGAACAGCACGTCGGCCCCGATCCCGCTTTGCTCGATGGCCTTGGCGTAGAAGCGCCCGAGGCGCGCCAGGGCGCGGCCGGTCTTGAACAGGCCGGCGTTGAAGAAGTACGGGCTCACCCGCCCCGACTTCAGGGTGAACTCACCGAAACTGAGCACGCCCTCGCCGATGGCGAACTCGATGAACTCCCGCTGGTAGGGATGAAGGCGCGCCGCGCCTGGCGGTTGAGGTGCCATGTCAGCCACGAGGCCTCCTGTCCAATTGCCTGGCCTTATCACGTTTTTCTCGACCGGCCATTTACCCAAACGTCGAAACGTCGGGTATCATACACGCGCGACGCAAAAGGGACCACGTATGAAAATCGCCACCATCAATGTAAACGGCATCCGCGAGGCCGTCGGTCGAGGCTTTCTCGACTGGCTCGCCAACCAGGACGCCGACGTTGTCTGCGTCCAGAACATCAAGGCCAAAAGCTTCGAGCTGGACGACAGCATTCTTTATCCTGAGGGCTACGAGGGTTACTTCCTCGACGCCGAACAGGACGGTTTCTCAGGGGTCGGCCTCTACTGCCGCAAGATCCCCAAGGCCATCATGTACGGCCTGGGCTTCCCCCAGTGCGACCATGAAGGACGCTTTCTGCAGGCCGACTACGATCGCTTCTCGATCGCCAGCTTCCTGATGCCCGACGGCAGCGATCCTGACGCCAAGCAGGCGTTCATGGCCCAGTACCAGGAGTACCTGTCGAAGATGGCTCGCAAGCGCCGCGAGTACATCATCTGCGGCACCTGGCACATCGCCCACAAGACCATCGATCTGGCCAACTGGGCCGACAACCAGACGACGCCCGGCTTCAAGGCCGAAGAGCGCGCCTGGATGGACCAGGTGTTCGGCCCCACCGGCTTCATCGACACCTTCCGCGAGATCAACCGCGACGGTGACGAGTACACCTGGTGGCCGGCGCTGGACCAGGATCAGCCGCGCTCCCGTCAGGACGGCTGGCGCCTGGACTACCAGATCGTCGGGCCGAACTTCCGTCGCCATATCACCGACGCCTGGATCGACTACGACGCCACCTTCTCGGAGTTCGCGCCGCTGATCGTCGAGTACGACCTGCAACTGTAAGCCTCCCTTCGTCGCCGTCTGGCCCGGGTCCGGGGCCGGACACGAAAGCGCCGGCCCCTCAGGGGGCCGGCGCCTTCGTTCATGCGACTCATCTCGTCACGGCGACCGCTCAGGCACGATTGCCGAGCGCCTCACGCTGGTGCTCGAACAGCTCGTTACCGGCCTTTTCGGCCAGATCCAGCATGGCGTTGAGCTGACCACGGGTGAAGGTGCCGGACTCCGCGGTGCCCTGGACTTCGATCAGCTCGCCGGATTCGCTCAGCACCACGTTCATGTCGGTATCGGCGCTGGAGTCTTCCGGGTAGTCGAGATCCACCACCGGCTGACCGCGATAGAGCCCCACCGACACCGAGCTTACCAGCTGCGAAAAGGGGTCGGTCTTGATCAGCTTCTCGCGCTGCAGGTAGCGGATGGCGTCGATCAGTGCCACGCAGCCCCCGGTAATCGAAGCGGTACGCGTGCCACCATCGGCCTGGATCACGTCGCAGTCCACGGTGATGGTGAACTCGCCAAGCTTCTTCAGGTTCACCGCCGCGCGCAGCGAACGCCCGATCAGACGCTGGATCTCCAGGGTGCGACCGCCCTGCTTGCCGCGTGACGCCTCGCGCCCGCTGCGCGAGTGGGTCGCTCTCGGCAGCATGCCGTACTCGGCGGTGACCCAGCCCTGCTTCTTGCCCCGCAACCAGCGCGGCACGCCGGCCTCGACGCTGGCGTTGCACAGCACCTTGGTATCACCGAACTCGACCAGCACCGAGCCTTCGGCGTGGCGGGTGTAGTCACGGGTGAGACGAATCTCGCGAGTCTGGTCAAAAGCGCGTCCGCTGGGACGACGGATGTCCGTGGACATGGCACCTCTCTTGGTCGACACGCCTCTTGCCGCGGCATCGCCTGGCGCAGCGAAGGGGACGACGTCGATCATGGAATGGAAAACGAAGGCCGCCCATTCTACACGCCTTGGCCGATGAATCGGGTACACTGCGCTCACCGGTGTCGAGCCCACCCTCGACGGCCCTGCGACACCACCGTGCCCGACACCAGGAAATCGCCAGGAGACCCGCCATGGTTCACAGCATGACCGCCTTTTCGCGCCAGAACCTCGAGGCCGAGTGGGGCAGCCTGCAGCTCGAGCTGCGCAGCGTGAACCAGCGCTACCTGGAGCCGCACTTCCGTCTGCCCGAGGCCCTGCGTGACCTCGAACCCGGCTTCCGCGACGCCCTGCGCAAGCGCCTGGCCCGGGGCAAGATCGAGTGCACCCTGCGCTTCGATGCCAGCGACAAGAGCGACAGCCTGAGCGTCAACCACGAGCGCCTCACCGCCCTGTCATCGGCACTGGCCGAGGTACGCGCCACCCTGCCCGAGGTGCACATGCCCGACGCCCTGGCCATGCTCGGCCATCCTGGGGTGCTCGAAGGCGGTGGGCTCGATCTGGACGCGGTCAAGCAAGCCGCCAACCAGATGTTCAAGCAGGCCCTGAATGACCTGGTGGAAGGCCGTGCGCGGGAAGGCGAGCAGCTCAAGGCGCTGATCGAGGAGCGCCTGGCGGCCATCCATGAGCTGGTGGCCGAGGTACGCGAAAGGATGCCGCAGATCCTCGAACGCCAGCGCACCCAGCTCGAGGAGAAGCTCGCCAACCTCAACGTCGAGCTCGACCCCCACCGGCTCGAGGCCGAGGTGGTGCTGATGGCCCAGAAGGCCGACGTCGCCGAGGAGCTCGACCGCCTCGATACCCACGTCACCGAAGTCGGCCGCCAGCTCAAGCAAAAGGGCCCCATCGGCCGCCGCCTGGACTTCCTGATGCAAGAGCTGAACCGCGAGGCCAACACCCTGTCATCCAAGTCCGTGGTCGCCGACACCACCCGCTGCGCGGTGGAATTGAAGGTGCTGATCGAGCAGATGCGCGAGCAGATTCAGAACATCGAGTAGAATCCACCAAAGGCCATCAAAAACCATTAAACCAATGTTTTTAAATGGAAAAAAGGTGCAAGAAGTCCACCAAGTTCCACCAACCTCCCCGGAAATCCAGATCATATAGGGGAGTAAAACGGGGAGAAAAAGTATTGCCTCTCCTCCCTCCGACACATACCCTTACAGATACTCCCCAGCTATGTCGATCCGAGTGCATGACCGGGAGCAAGTGGGGGGGTGCCCGCTGGCACTCTAAATGCCGTTGGAAAAAGGCCCACTAGGCGCCAGTGACGAGCTCATATGACATTAAGCCGACTATCTAGCCCAAGCCTAGCCCGAGTAGTTATCAAACGGTCGTTTGTTTTATTTTCCGCGGGGGACGAGAGGAAATAATGGGAAGCCTTACCGCCAAGAAGAGCCAGTCGCTTGTCAAGGAGGGTAAAGCAGGGCGCTACAGCGACGGCAACGGCCTATACCTGATGATACCGAGGAAAGGAACTCCTTACTGGATGTTGCGATACACGCTGTTTGGCAAGCGGCGTGAGATGACGCTGGGCAAACATGCCCACCTCTCTCTCGCCGAGGCTCGGACGAAAGCGGTTGAAAACCAGAAGTCTATACGCGAAGGCCTTGACCCCATCGAGGAACGCAAACGCGATAGCCAAGCCTTGATCAGGACAGTGGAGGACCTGTTTGCTGACTGGTACCCAGAGCTAGAGAGAAGACTCAAGCACCCAGCTATCCCAAAGCGGATATACAAAAAAGAAGTGGCGCCCCTCATCGGGGGTAGATCGCTGGATGCTGTCACCCCAATTGATATCCGTGAAATAATTAGAAGAGTAACAAATAGCGGTAGGCCGACAATAGCTAATGACACACTGATGTATCTTAAACAGATGTTCAACCACGCCATAAAACTGGGAATTTTAACTTACAACCCAGCATCCGCTTTCAACGTCAACGACGCAGGCGGTATTGAGAAAAGCCGCGATAGGGTTTTGAGCCTCGATGAGATTCGCAACGTTTTCCAAGCCTTCAGAGACAATAGCGACAGCTTCAGCCGCGACAACTACCTCGCCTGCGCGCTACTGCTCGTCCTGGGGGTACGTAAGACCGAACTTACCGAAGCCCAGTGGTCAGAATTCGACCTTAAGAACGGCCGGTGGAACCTGAGCGGTGAGCGCAGTAAGACAGGCGCCGGGATCGTCATTCCCCTCCCACCGCAAACCATCGGCTGGCTGGAAGAGCTCAAGATCCGTGCCTGCGGCTCGGACTATGTCTTTCCTAATCGCCGCAGCAGTAAGCGGGCCCACATGGGCAAAGACACGCTGAATCGTGCCATTGCCAAGCTATTTGGCAAGGAGCCTGGCAAGAAGCCGCAACCAGAGAACCGGATGGGCGATATCACCGAGTTTACTGTGCATGATCTACGCCGCACCTGCCGCAGCTTGCTCGCTGCCGTTGGTGTACCGGGGCATGTCGCGGAGCGTTGCTTGAATCACAAGCTCAAGGGCGTCGAAGGCATCTACGACCGTTACGACTACTTCGACGAGCGAAAAGAAGCGATTATCAAGGTCGCAAATCTTCTTGGCCCTGCAATAAATCTTCCCTAACTCACAACGTAAATTTCTACACACCAACAACATCTCATGAGCCAATTCTGGAGAAAGCGCCATGAGACTAATCAAGCTTAAAGATGTCACCAGCCTTACAGGTCTTGCACGCTCCACCATTTACAAATACATTTCCGAAGAAAGATTCCCAAAACCAGTATCCTTGGGAGAAAGAAATGTCGCCTGGGTAGAGGAAGAAATTCAGGACTGGATCCTAGAAAAAATAGCCGAAAGAGACCTTGCATAAATAGGGTAAAAAAACACGCTCGTCATTCCACCTAGCCGCAACATTCCCGCCGACTAAAAAAATACCGCTCCACCAGCCGACACAGCTTCCTAAGCAGGAAGCTGTGTCGGCATTATCATGTTATTTTTTCAAAGGCATGGCGGTCTCAACCTACAAGCGCAACACTATTGGAGTGCCGGAGATCCGGGCACTGACTTCTGGAGAACCTCCGCGTATACCTCCAGAGGCGTCTTGGCGTTCAACGTCTCTCTAGGCCTGGTATTGAGTGAGTCTGCGATCTCATCGAGCTCCTCCTGGGTGTAGGTCGATAGGTCCGTTCCTTTGGGCAGATACTGTCGAAGCAGACCATTGGTATTCTCGTTAGACCCACGTTGCCACGGGCTGTGTGGATCGGCGAAGTAGATGGCTGTCCCGGTACGTTGGGTTATTTCGGCATGCTTGACCATCTCGCTCCCTTGGTCGTAGGTCATCGACAGCCGTAGTGAGCGTGGAACATGGTTCAATTTGTCACTAAAGCCGACCATCGCATCCGTCGCGGTCGTACCGTCCATTTTCACCAGGATGACGAAGCGTGTCGTGCGCTCAACCAACGTGCCTACGGCAGAACGGTTGCTGGC